>CAKTNS010000003.1 GCA_934589225.1 uncultured Oscillospiraceae bacterium | reverse complement strand
CTGAGCTACTGAGACATTTTTAAGATTTATGCAATTTTTACTGCTCGAAGGAATCGAACAATCTGCCGCTTAGGAGGGGGACGCTCTATCCAGCTGAGCTATTGGCGCATGGAATACATATGAAAGAAGGGCCCAAGATTTGGGCGCTTTAGAGGGCGGTATCCTTGCCGCATTGCGGCCTGGGATACGAGACTTATCTATTCTACAGAAGTTTTTTTGGAATGTCAAGCAAAAATCGGCACAATTCTCGGGGCGAATATCATATACTGTCCAATAGTTTGCGAGAAAGGAGGATGTGCCGTGATGAATGCAGGTATGGTATTGGGAGATCTGGACGATCTGATCTTCGAAGAAACCGACGGGGGCCCCAGTCAGAGATGAGGCCCCTTGTTCGGGTTATTGATACAGCAGCGGAAACTGCTTTTTGTCGGTGAGGGTCAGAAGGGCGGCCAGGGTGATGACCATGGTACCGGCAAGGCCCACGGTGAGCCAGGCGGCATCAAAGCCCCGACTGTCCAGAATGCGGCCGATGCAGAGATTGCCGAAGCTGGAAAAGAGGCTGGATACAATGCTGGCAAAGGACTGGATCCGGCCCCAGTGGGTAGAGGGTACCCGGCGGGTCATGTAGGGCTGTGTGCCCAGGGTGTTGAAGACCTCTCCCAGGGTGAAAAGGACCATCAGCACAAAGTAGAGGACCATCTGCATCTGGACGAACCGGTAGCCAAACAGGCCCAGAACGATGAGGGTTTCCCCCAGAAGAATTTTTCGCACATCCCGGATGCCCCCTAAGAAGGTGGAGATCACAGGGGTGGCGATGATCACCGTCAGGGCGTTGACGCTGGTGAGAAGCCCGAAAATCTCCGCTCCCTTGGCCCCGTAAAGGGCCTCCATGTTGAGGGGCAGCAGATAGTTGAACTGGCCGTAAACAATGCCGCCAAAGCCCCCCAGCAGGGCGTAGACGATGAGGCTTTTCCGCTCCCGAAGCACCGCAAAAGCACTGACACCCTCCCGGGTCTTTTCATACTGGCTCACATGGGTCTTCTCCACTCGCAGCCGCTTGACGAACAGCAAAATCAGCAGGGTAGAGGAGAAGGTGGCCCCGGCGGTAATGAGAAAGGCCAGCCAAAGGTAGTTTTCAAAGAGAAATCCCCCCAGGGTGGGGGCCAGCACCAGCCCCAGGTTCAGGCCCAGGTATTGCAGACTGTAGGCCTGTTCCCGGGAGTCGCTGTCGCTGAGGTCTGCCACCAGCGCATCATAGGCGGGACCCTCGATGGTGGCAAAGACACCGGCGATATAGAATAGGGCAATGGATTTCCAACTCAGGGGAATGAATCCAGCGATGATGTAGCAGGCCACCGTCACCAGGTCACACAGGACGATGATGTGCTTGCGGTTGTGGCTGTCCGCCAGTTTGCCGCCCAACAGCATCATGGGAAACTGGATAAAGCCCATGACCATGGTAATGAGAGCAATGGTGGTGGCGGCATAGCCCAGTTTGTTTTTGAGGATCAGCGTCAGCAGCGGCCAGATCAGGGCCCCCATGCTAGTGACGGTGCGCCCCCAGAAAAGTACATAAATTTCCCGGCTCAAATGCCGGTATTGGTCCAAAAATTTGGATAGATGCTTCATAAATCCCCGGCTTTTGCCGACCCGACCTTTCTATTTTTGCCCATTATAGCATTTACCTCCCGGAAAATCAAGGAACGCGCAAAGCCAACAGGCAAAAATCTCCGCACCCCAGGCCCAGAGGATTTATTCGGAGTTTTCCAAGAAAACGGTTGACAAACGGAAGAAGCTATAGTATAATACACAAGCTGTCTTGAGACGGCAAGAAGCGGGCAACGCACATGGAGAAGTCGCGTAGCTGGCCGAGCGCGCACGATTGGAAATCGTGTATACCCCAAAAGGGTATCGAGGGTTCAAATCCCTCCTTCTCCGCCAAAAGAAAGAACCTCACCCATAGGGTGGGGTTCTTTCTTTTGGCGGCTAGGAGGAATTTGAACAATCAAAAGCAACGCTCCGGGGGAGCGTTGCTTGATGCTATCTTGCGGCATCAACACCATAGTGTACCAAATCCCTCCTTCTCCGCCCGCCCCGACGACCAGATACAGAAAATAAAGCGTCTCTCCGGGGGCGCGTTGCTTGATGTCGGCTAGACGGCATCAACACCATAGTGTACCAAATCCCTCCTTCTCCGCCCGTCTCGACGACCAGATACAGAAAATAAAACACCAACACGCACCTTCCCAGTGGCTTACGCACACGGCCCGGGCCAAAGGCTGGATTTTCGGTATTCGGTTTCGGTGTGTCAGCTTGACAAACTTGAATATAACTAATATCATTTTTCGTTCTTATACGAAAGCAGAATATGGCTTGGTGCAAACAATATTGCTGCGATAAGCAACAGAATTGACCGGCTCATAATTCCACTAAACAAGAACAAAACTGAAGGAATAACAGATAGCGCCAGTGCTCTGAATATGCTGCTCTTCTTAAAGCAAATTATCCAAATTGCACAATATAACACTACTAATATTGTATCCACAATAAGGTATATGGCAAATGCTTCGTCAGACCACCACCCGAACCATGTTCCGGGAATGTTGATTATCATAAAACCAAAGCAGCCAAACCTTCCTATCTGTTCTGCAACCTCAATAAATTTATTGCTCCATTTGTTTTCAAAACCCTCTTTGCATCTAATTGCAAAAATGATATTGGGTATCATAATGACTGCAATCATTACCAGTCCGAATATATTTAACCAGTCCATATACTCCTCCACAAATTCCGATTTGCTGATCTGTTTTCATATTTCAATAATACCACAAAGCCCAGAGCCAGTCTACCACAACTTTGAAATATAGGAGAAAAGCCTCATATGTCGGAAGCGTTTTCCGGGTTGTCGGCAATGGCCCTGGGGCATTGCTCATACGGAACGGATTCAGAAACCAAAACGAAAAATCCCCGAAATCCGAAGATTTCGGGGATTTGACATTGAACTTTGAAAGGAAAGCTCGGCAATTATCTCTTGGAGAACTGAGGAGCGCGACGGGCGGCTTTCAAGCCGTATTTCTTTCTTTCCTTCATTCTGGGGTCACGGGTCAGGAAACCGGCGGCCTTCAGGGAAGCGCGGTACTCGGGGTTCAGGGTCAGCAGGGCACGGGAAATGCCGTGACGGATCGCGCCGGCCTGGCCGGAAACGCCGCCGCCGCAGACGGAAACAACCACGTCAACCTTGTCAACCAGCTCGGTGGTGACCAGGGGCTGACGGACGACCAGCTTCAGGGTCTCCAGACCGAAGTAGTTGTCGATGTCCCGGCCATTGATGATGATGGAACCGGTGCCGTTCTCATAAACGCGAACACGGGCCACGCTGGACTTACGACGGCCGGTGCCGTAAAAATACTTCTTCTTGCTCTCGTACATTCTGTGTTACCTCCAATTAGTCCAGAGTCCAGGCTTCGGGCTTCTGGGCAGCATGAGGATGCTCAGCACCCTTGTACAGGTGCAGACGGGTCATGCAGTTGCGGCCCAGAGTGTTCTTGGGCAGCATGCCCTTGACGGCGACTTCCATAGCGTAGTCGGAACGGTTCTCCATCATGGTGCGGGCCTTGGTTTCCTTCAGGCCGCCGATCCAGCCGGATACACGGTAGTAGATCTTCTGCTCTGCCTTCTTGCCGGTCAGAACAGCCTTGTCGGTGTTGATGATGATCACGTTGTCACCGCAGTCAACGTTGGGAGTGAAATCGACCTTGTGCTTGCCGCGCAGCAGGTTGGCAGCGATCACAGCGGTACGGCCCAGGGGCTTGCCGGCTGCATCGATGACGTACCAATTGCGCACCACGGTCTCCTTCTTGGCGAGGGTAGTGGACATATGGGTTCCTCCAATTTTTTGGTAAAATATTTTGACATTCTCATGTGTTTGAAGTACAATATCTTCAAACCGCTTGAAACTTATACCATAAGAAAATTCAAATGTCAACACCTTTTTTGAAGATTTTTATGTAGCTTTAGAAAATCTCTTAAAATCTCCTGAAAGCTCTTGAATGCTCCTGAATTCTCACTTGCGGATTTTACCCTGATTTGGAGGAAAAAGATACATGCAAAGACTGGTTGGCCTGGTTCGCAGGTGTGTGGAAGACTATCATATGATTGAAGACGGAGATAAAATCGCCGTGGGTGTGTCCGGAGGAAAGGATTCTTTGGTGCTTTTAAAGCTCCTGGCGGCCCTGCAAAGCTACCATAATAAGTCCTTCCAGTTGGAAGCCGTCACCATCGATATGGGCCTCGGCATGGACTATGGCCCCATTGAGAAGCTGTGCCGGCAGCTGGAGGTGCCCTATAGGGTGGTCAAAACGGAGATCGGCCCCATTATTTTCGACTACCGCCGGGAAAAGAATCCCTGTTCCATGTGTTCTAAAATGCGCCGGGGGGCCCTCAATCAGGCGTTGCTGGAAAACGGCTTTAACAAGCTGGCCCTGGGCCATCACTATGACGATGCGGTGGAGACCTTTCTCATGTCCCTGCTCTACGAGGGCCGGATCAGCTGCTTCCAGCCTGTGACCCATCTGGACCGCACCGGCATTACCCAGATCCGTCCCATGCTCTATATCCACGAAAAAACCGTGGAGGCCTTCGCTCGGCGGGAGAATCTTCCGGTACTGGAAAATCGCTGCCCTGTGGACAAGCACACCAAGCGGGAAGAGGTGAAGGACCTGATTTTTGAGCTGGTGAAGACCTATCCGGACCTGAAAGAGCGGATATTTGGAGCCATGCAGCGCTACCCCTTGGAAGCCTGGGAGCCCCAGGGACGCTACAAGCGGCCCAAGGATGAGGAATAAAGACCTGAAAATGGGGGCATAGGAATAAATCTCCAAATTATGGACATACTTCCAATCAAAATATGAAGGAGGTGTGGCCATGGTAAAAGGTATTTCCCGACAGGTCATCGTCGTGCCGTCCCCGGACAAAAAGCTGTTCGACCAGGCAATTTTTATTCTGAAGGACGATGCGGTATCCGAAGGCATCAGTGACGACGCCCTGCTTGCCCAGGCGCAGCGGGTGCTTCGGAGTGGGTCCCAGGATAAGAGAAAGGGTTTCGTCCTTTATGGGGTCTTCTGGGCCCTCTGCGGGGCGCTGCTTACTCTGATTGCCTGGGTCCTAACCAGCTTGTTCCTATAATTATACTATAGAAACCTGAGAAAGAGAGAACATTCATGCAAATCGGAAATCTGACAGTAGAAAATCCGCTGTTTTTGGCCCCCATGGCCGGGGTGACGGACTGGGCCTTCCGCACGGTCTGCGCCCGCCTGGGGGCGGGGGTCACGGTGACGGAAATGGTGTCCACCCGGGCCCTGGTGTATCAGGACAAGAAAACCGCCCGGCTTCTGCGAAAAAACGAGGGAAGCCTCTGCGGCGCCCAGATTTTCGGCAATGACCCGGAGATCATGGCCCAGGGGGCGAGGCTTGCCCTGGAGATCTCCGGCTGTGACTTTCTGGACATCAACATGGGCTGCCCCATGCCGAAAATCGCCAATTCCGGCGACGGCTGCGGCCTGATGCGCACCCCGGAATTGGCGGAACAGATCGTAAAAGCCGTGGTCGGTGCCGTGGAGGTGCCGGTAACGGTCAAATGCCGCCTGGGCTGGGACAAGGGCAGCATCAATGTGCTGGATTTTACCAAGCGGATGGAGCAGGCAGGGGCCGCCATGGTGACGGTACACGGAAGGACCAGGGCCCAGCTCTATTCCGGTACGGCGGATTGGGATACCATCCGCAAGGTCAAGGAGCAGCTGTCCATTCCGGTGATCGCCAACGGGGACATCGTCAGCGCCGAAACGGCCCTGCGGTGCGCCAAGTGGACCGGAGCGGACGGCCTGATGATCGGCCGGGGCTGCTTCGGGGACCCCTGGCTCTTTGAGGAAGTCCGGGCGGCCCTGGAAGGAAAGCCGGCCCCCCAGCGCCCGCCCTTAAAAGACCGGGTCCAGGTGGCCGTGGAGCAGTTTCAGCTTGCGGAGCAGGACCACGGAGAGCATGTGGCCTGTCTGGAAGCCCGAAAGCATTTTGCCTGGTATCTCCGGGGCGTTTCCCACAGCGGGTTCTATAAGCAGCAGATCTCTTCCATGACCACCATGGAGGATATTTACCGGGTAGCCAAGGAAATTTCCAGGGATTTGCAGTAAATAATGGGATAAACATCAAAGCCGTTTCACATCCTAGCCCTAAGAGGTGAGGAATGTGAAACGGCTTTTTGCGGCCCTGCTGCTGGGGGCGCTGGTGGTGGTCCCGGCATCGGCCAAACCCATTTCCTGGGTGGATTTTGCGGTTCCGGCGGAATCCATGGCCTGGGCTCTGGAGCAGGATATTGCTTCTTTTGAGGGGGAACAACATTGCTCCTGGATCGATATTCTGGCCCTGGCGGCCTGCCGCACAGCCGGGAAGTGCCCGATAGCGTCGGTGCGGCAGGCCGCAAAAGACCTGGCAGGGGACCATAGCCCCCGGGAGGCGGCAGGGGAACTGGAAAAATACTTTGACTATTATCATGAAGCTTACGGGGCGGCCCTGGGGGGCCTTGTAGGGAGCTTCGCCATTCAAAAAGACGGAGAATGGGTCAGCACCTACGGCCTGAAAGCCTTTTCTCCTGTGGCTGCCGGGTATTGCTACAGCCACTGTGATGATTTTGGCGTGGGCCGCAGCTTTGGCTTCAAGCGCAAGCACCTGGGAAACGACCTGATGGGGCGCCTTGGAACCCCCATTGTGGCGGTGGAGGGCGGCGTGGTAGAGGCCATGGGCTGGAATCGCTACGGCGGCTGGCGGGTGGGCGTCCGTTCCTTTGACGGAAAACGGTATTATTACTATGCACACCTGCAAAAAGATGCCCCCTTCGCGCCGGGACTGGCGGAAGGGGACATGGTAGAGGCCGGTCAGCTCCTGGGCTTCATGGGCCGCACCGGCTATTCAGACAAGGAGAACGTCAACAACATCGAAACGGTCCACCTGCATTTTGGAATGCAGCTGATTTTTGACGAAAGCCAAAAGGAATGCAACAGCGAAATCTGGATCGATGTCTACCAGATCGTCAAGCTCTTGTCCGCTCACCGCAGCAGCTACCGAAAAACCGACGGGGTCTGGCAGCGGGTGTATCCTTACAAAGACTTGGACTGGACAGAGTTTCCTGATTTCAGCGACCCTGCCACACAGACCTTCCGGCCCAGTTCCTCCAAATAGAGAATGTGCAGGTCGCTCCGGTAAATGTCCCGCAGCAGCGGTTCCTGCAAAATATCCTCGGCGGAGCCCACTGTCAGGCTGCCGTTTCGGTCCAGCACCGCAGCCTTACCCCCCAGCAAGATGGCGTGGTCCGGCATATGGGTGGTCATGACCACGGCATAGCCTTTGTCTGCCAACTCCTTGACCATGGCCACGGTCCGCAGCTGGTTGCCGTAGTCCAAGTGGTTGGTGGGCTCATCGAACAGAATCAGTTTCGGCTGCTGGACGATGACCCGTGCCAGCGTGGCCTGCTGCCGTTCGCCGCCGGAGATATCCGTGTAGGGCCGGTCTGCAAGCTTTGTGATGTTCAGCTCCGCCAGGACCTTGTCGGCCAGGGCGTAGTCCTCCTGGGATGGCTTTTGAAACATGCCCAGATAGGGGGCCCGTCCCATAACCACAAAATCCCGGACGCTGTAGCCGTAGGCTGGGGTGTGGATCTGGGGCACATAGCCCATGGTTCTGGCCATATCCCGCAGGGGCATGGTGCGCACATCCTGCCCTTCCAGCAGTATCTGGCCGCCGGTTGGGGTGTAGAGGTTCGCTACGCAGTTCAGTAGTGTGGACTTTCCCGCACCATTGGGGCCAAGGATGGTGAGAATTTCACCTGCGTCCAGAGAGAAATTCACATGTTCAAAAATGTTCTTCTGTCGGTGATAGCCGAAGGAGAGATCTTTTACTTCCAGAATCATTACAATTTCATCCTCTGCCGCATCAGAATTATAAAGTAGAACGGTGCGCCGATTAGACCCGTGAGGATGCTAAGGGGCAGCTCCATGCTGGTCAGGGAACGGGCCAGGGTGTCAATAAAGAGCATGAACAGCGCACCCAGCACGCAGCTGATGGGGATGGCCTTCACATTGTCCGGGCCCACCATCATGCGCGCCAGATGGGGAATCACCAGGCCCACCCAGCCGATGGTGCCGCAGAGGCACACGGCGCTGGCGGTCAGCAGCGTGGCACAGAGAATGATGATCCCACGCACCAGGCCAATTTTCACGCCCAGGCTTTTGGCTTCCGCATCGCCAAGAGACACCAGGTTGATTTGCCAGCGGATGGCAATGAGCAGGATGGCAGCCAGAACAATGGGAATGGCCACGGCGGGCAGGTCCTCCAGTGTCACCTTGGCCAGGCTGCCCATCTGCCAGTAGGTAATGCTGGCAAGCTCGGTCTCTGGGTCCGCAATATACTTGATGATGCCCATAATGGAGCTCATGATGCCGCTGACAATGACACCGGCCAGCACCAGCATGGTAATGGAGTTGTTTTTGATCAGGCGGGGAATCAGCACCGTCAGGCCTACGGTCAGCATTCCGAACAGGAACGCCATGGTCTGGATGCCGACAGGACCCGTGTGTGCGAGAATTGCGATGGACGCACCTACGCAGGCGCCGGAGGAAACGCCCAGCAGATCCGGCGCCACCAGGGGGTTCTTGAAAACGCCCTGGTAGGAGGCGCCGGACAGGGAAAGAGCGCTGCCTACCAGAATGGCGCCAATGACCCGGGGAAGCCGCAGATTCATTACAACGCTCTCCTGCATCTTCTCCCATGTGACCTCTGTCGGCCGCAGCTTGGAAAGCAGAATGCGCACCACGGTGGAAATGCGCACCTCATACCGGCCGATGCACAGTGCCACCAGCGCCGACACCAGCAGCGCGGCAATCAGAATGGTAAGAAGAAACCTGTATTGACGTGTGCTGACGGTTTTCCCGCTCATCTCCCGCGCTCTTTCGTTTGCACTCATACTGCTTCCTTTACTCGCTCAGAGCGTTGAGCTCCGTGTGCAGGATGGAGTCAATCTGTGCGTCGGTGAGCTGGTAGTCAAAGAAGCGCACAAAGAAATCGCTGACCTCTCGGCGCAGATCGATGTCGGAGAAGATCTCCGGCTGGATTATGGAAGCCAGATAGTACCAGTACAGGGGTTTTTCGGTGCAGTTGGGGGGCGTCCAGCGGTACAGGCCAAGAGGCACCTTGTAGACCCGGTGATTGATCACGGCGTTGACACCGCTCCAATCCTGGCCCTCAATGCGGTTCTCGTACAGATCCTCGGGGGTGTAGCTGTCCCAGTTGCTCAGCAGCAGAATATCCGGGTTGAAGGCGTAGATTTCTTCCATGGTGGGGGTGGAGGACTCGGCGGAAGTGCCGGTCAGATCAATGGCACGGCCGCCAACCTGCTCAATGAAGGTCCGGTTTACGCCCTTGTAGAAGATTTTCAGGTCGTCCATGGTTCTCATCTGCAGAACCTTGGGCTTCTGGTCATCGGTAAGCTTGCTGACCTCGTCGTCCTTGGTGTGCATCCGGGCCTCGGCCTCGTCGTACCAGGCCAGAATTCTCTCGGCCTGCTCCGGGCAGTTCAGCACATCGCCCAGCATGGCGACCAGCTCCTTCAGTGTGGCCATATCCTTGGCGGAGTGGACACAGAAAGCGGGAATGCCCATCTTGTTTACCTGGGCGGCCTCATCAGCCTGACTGTCCCAGTAGAGCACCAGATCCGCGTCGCTGCCGGCCAGTTCTTCCAGGTTGACGGTCAGATCCTTGTTGATCATGGTGGTGTTGACCTTGTCCCCAAAGTCGGGTGCCAGATCCTTCATGATGGAGTTCTCGTAGCCGGTCAGGGCGGCGGGAGTGATAGCCAGCTGGGTGTCGGCGGTGCCCATCATGAAGAAAATCATGTTGGTCAGCACCGTGGGGGATACCACAATGTGCTTGGGGTGGGCGGGCACCTCAATGGAAGCACCGGTGGAGTCCACTACAACGCGGGTTTCTGCCTCCTGGGTGGCCTCGGTGGTCTCCGGGGTGGTGGTCTCAGCAGCCGTGGTTTCCGGTGCGGCAGTGGTCTGGGCCTGGCTGGACCCGGCGCAGCCGGCGGCACTGAAGACCATCAGTGCGGCCAAGAGACAGGCCAACAGTTTCTTGCTCAATTTCATATTGTTTCTCCTTTGTACTGGATTTTTATATTTTTAACAAGCCAGGCGGAGCCTTTCCTGCCAAAAATCGAATAGGGTTCTTCCAGATACCGGTCCCCGGAAACGGCGGGGTCCGGCAGGGGAAGGAACGGACGGTCCCCCAGGTCAAAAGCCGGGTCGCCGATCATCAAATCGGCGTTTTCCGCAAGCGCCCTCAGTGCTGCCACGGAGTCGAAGCACCGCAGTGGCAGCCCCAGCCCGCCAAAGAAGCGCTTCTGGGTCGGCGTGGGGGCATAGACACCCAGCACCGCTTCCTGGCAGCCCAGGGAATCCTCCAGATATTCGCCCATGCCGCGAATCAGCAGGGGTTCTCCAATGAGGAGTACCTGCTTCCCGGCAAGAAGCCGTTCTTCCGGCGGAGCGTTGGCGGGCAGCACTTCATCGGTTCGACCCATGGCGGCGTTCACTTGGGCCCGCCAGCGGAGCATCTGTTTGGGACCGAAGGGAATCCCGGCGATGTAGGGAACACCGTAGTTTTTCTTTATCCATTCCGCCTGGGCAAGCCCTGCGGAGGAGACCACCCAGTTCAGCTGGGCGACGGTGTCCCGCCGGAAGCCGTTCCAGCTCCAGAAGCGGGCGGTGAAGCCTCGCCGCTGCAAATGCTCGAAGCCGTGGGCCAGCTTCTCTGCCTTGCCTAAAATCGCCCCGCAGTAACCCAGAACTTCTATAAGCCCGGGCTCAACGACTGTTGTGGAGCTGAGTACCTGCTGGGTCAGGCCCACCAGCGCCCGGGAGAGTCCCGGGGCTCCGGGGGTAAAGCCGTCGCAGCCCAAATCAAAGCCGGGTACGCCGGATTCCCGGAGTACCTGCCCACGATCCATACCCACAAAGGCCGGAACGGCGCTGCCCAGCAGCGCGGCGGCATTCCGTTTTTCCCCGGTACTCTGGGCGGCAAAATCCGCGGCCAGGGCCTGGGCGGCCAGAGGTTCCGCACCCATGGTGAGCTGGAGATCGTTGAAGCGGGTGTGGCTCAGACGGTAGCAGTCCTTTGGCGTTCCTGCCGCCTCCAGTGCACCGCCGCAGCCCCCCGCCGTCAGCAGGAAGGGCAGTGCGTCCATGTTTTGCAGCGCGGAGCTGACAAAGTGGAAATCCGGAGCGGGGGGCGGGAAAAACCGGATTTTCTCCGGAATTTTGGTCCCGGTCTCCGGAATTTCGGCCAGAATTTTGGCGAGTACCGGGCCGGGCATCTGCCAGCGCTTGACCATGGGGCCCCGCAGCAGCGCCCGGACGGGAATTTTTCGGGGATTGTCGAGCCCCTGGAAAATGGATTCAAAATCCGTCTGACTCAGAATGTCCGCGCAGGAGGCGTAGACAAGGATGCCTCCCAGACCGGGGGTTTTCAAAACCTCGTTGAGAAATGCGCCCAATTGCGCCCCGTTTTCTCCGGTGGCGTAGCTTTCCGCCGTTTGCAGGCAGGGGAAAAACTGGTGGGTCTTTCCCAGCCGGGCGGCTTCCAGATACAGTGCCCGGATGCAGGAGAGAGCCCCTGTGCCGACCAGGGCCAGATCCGGTCTCTGAAGAATCCGCTCCGGCAGGGACAGCATCTTTGGGGCACTCTGGTCTGCTACAAAGCAAATGTGTTCCGCTTCGCTCATAGGGCTGCCTCCCGCACTTCGCTGGCCCACTGGCCGAAGGCTTCCAGAGCCTCGTCTTCCATCGGCGTTGGCAGAGGTTCCGGCGGGGTGCATGGAATTGCTGCCGCAAAGTCCCGCAGAGCGGCGGCGGCCTCACAGTCCGGGAAGGTCTCCACCACCAGCTGTCGGCGGCAGTCCGCCACCGGGATCTCCCGGCACTGGGGCAGGGACAGAACCACCTGGGTCCCGGTCAGTGCGGCAAACCGGTGGAGGATATCCCGATCCACTTCGGTCTGACAGTGATTCAGGATCAGGCCGCCCATCAGAGAGCTTTCTGCCTTGGAAAACCGGCGGACGGCTTTGAGAATGTTGTTTGCGGCGTAAAGGGACATATAGTCCGCGGAGGTCACGACGAAGACCCGGTCCGCAAAGCCCTTGCGCATGGGCACGGAGAAGCCGCCGCAGACCACATCGCCCAGTACGTCATAGACCACCGTGTCCCATTCTTCTTCCAGAATCCCCAGACGGCGCAGGGCCTCCTCCATGGCCGTGATGCCCATACCGGCGCATCCCAGACCTGCCTGGGGCCCACCTGCCTCAATGCAGGAAACGCCGCATTTCCCGGGGAACACCAGGTCCTCTCGGCGGACATCCTCTGCCAGGGTGTTGAGCTGGTTCAGCACGGTGGGGATCTTTTTCCGGGTCAGCGGTCTGGTGGAATCTGCCTTGGGGTCGCAGCCGATGTGCAGCACACGCTTCCCGGACAGGGCCAGGGCGGCGGAAATATTGGAAGCGACGGTGGACTTGCCGATGCCGCCTTTTCCGTAAAACGCAAGATTCATAAATGAAAGCCTCCAAAAGAAAATGGTTGAATGAATTGAACATAAGGGGTATAATGGGGGGAAAATCAATAGAAAGAAGTATTGCCATGACCCTCCAGCAGATGTACTATATCACCCAGGTCGCCCGGTACCGCTCCTACTCGGAGGCGGCCAAGGCGCTGTTTGTGTCCCAGTCCACCCTGTCTCTGGCAATCAAGGATGCGGAGACGGAGCTGCACATTTCAATTTTCGACCGCAGCAACAAGGGCATTGAGCTGACGGAGGAGGGAACGGATTTTCTGACCCGGATCCAGGACATTCTGGACCGCTCCAAAAATCTGGAGGAATACTATCTACAGCGTCAGCTCCTGGGCATGCGGTTTTCCGTATCTGCCCAACGGCTGGCATTTTCTGTCCGGGCCTTCAACCGGCTGCTGGAAAGCATTGATTGGGACTGCTACGAAGTCGCCATGCGGGAATGCCCTACCAGCAATGTGATTTCCGATGTGGCCAGCGGCAAAAGTGAGCTGGGCGTTCTGGCCTCGGAGCCCCATAACTTCCGCCTGATCCAGCGCTCCCTCAACTCCAACGGCCTGGTGTTTCACGAGCTGAACCAGTTGGCCTCCTTTGTGTTCCTGCGCAAGTCCCACCCTCTGGCGGCCCGGGCCAGCGTCACCTTTACGGATCTGCGGGAGTATCCCTTTGTTACTTACGACCAGGAGGCGGATGCCACCTATTTTTCGGAGGAGCCGGTGTTTTACAACCGCCTGTCCAAAAACATCCATGTAACGGACCGGTGTACCAAAATCTCTCTGATCCGGAATAACAACTGCTTCAGCATCGGGCCGGATCTGCCGAACAGCAGCGCCGGGGCCATGCACACCGGCATGCAGGAAATTGTGGCCATTCCTCTGGCGGAGGAACAATCCTATCTGCATATCGGCTATATCTGCCAAAAGGGGCACCAATTGACGGATGTGGCCCAGAGGTATATTTCCTTCCTGCGGGAGGAAATTGAGGCGCTGGAACAGGCATTGATCAAGAGATAGACGTAAAAAGGCCACTTTTCCAAAGGAAAAGTGGCCTAAAACAGTACAGTTTGGTCCTGTCTCAGATGCGGTACTTTTCTCGGAAGATACACATCATTCCTTTTGAGCAGGTTTCCTGACTTGCGCCTCAAGGCTTGCCGCACCTTCTCGTTCTGTAGAACAATGGTTTCTACGGCTTGCTCCGCGTTTACAGTGACCGGATCGTTCGGGATTTTCACCCGATTCCCTTTTAACCTTCCTGAGAAGGCACTCAAAAAGTTATATATTCATTATATCCGCCTTGGGCGGAAAGTCAATGCGGGCCGCATTGTGTTTTTTTCAAGGCGAACCATGAATTATACTCATGCTTCTTTTGGCGGCCACGCCTTGCCCTGAATGCCGTTTTTCGGTATACTTGGGGAGAGGTGATGTATATGCTTCTTCAAAAGCTTTGGACGCTGTTTTTGTCCCAGCTTTCCATCAGCTGCCTGTCCTTCGGCGGGGGCCTGACGATCACGGCCATGATCCGTCGACGGTTTGTGGAGGAGCTCCATTGGCTGGACCCCCAGGAGATGCTGGACCTTACCGCCATTGCCCAGGCGGCTCCCGGCCCCAGCTCCTGCAATACGGCGGTGATGGTGGGCTACCGGATCTGCGGCCTGCCCGGGGCCATGGTCTGTGCGGCCGCTTCGGTGATCCCGCCCATGGTGCTGTTGATGGTGGTTTCGGCGCTGTATGACGCGCTGCGGCAGATCGAGCTTCTTTCCATGGTGCTGCGCTTTATGCAGATCGGCATGGCGGCCTACCTGGTGGACATCTGCGGGGGTATGGCCCGGGAGTTCCTGGAGGCCAGAAAGGCCGTCCCCATTTTGATGATGCTGCTGTGTCTGGCAGGGCGGCTTTTTTGGGGGATCTCCGTTACCAAGCTGTTCCTCTTCTGCCTGGCGGCGGGGGCCGTGGATCTGTTGATTCACAAGCCGCAAAAGGAGGCAGAGTGATGCCCAGTCTTTGGAGCGCTGTCCTCTTCTTTATCAAAACCGGCTGCCTGAGCATCGGCGGTGGCTATGCGGCCATCCAGATGATCCAGGTCCAGCTGGTGGATGTGTGGCAGATGATGACCATGGAGGATTTTAACACCCTGTTCGTCATAGCAGAAACGACCCCCGGGCCACTGACCATCAATGCCGCAACCTTTGTAGGCTGCCGCCTGGCCGGGGTCCCGGGGGGGATCGTGTGTACGCTGAGCTATATTTTTCCAACGGTGCTGATCTGCGTTGCCCTGTCTTATGTCTACGGTCGGCTGCGGGGCGGGGCAGTGGTCCAGCGGGTGCTTTCATTCCTGCGCCCGGCGGTGATTGCCTTGATCGTCGCCACCACATTTGACCAATTGAGCACGGCACTGTTTGGAACCACGCTGCGGAAGCTGAACATTCATGGCTTCGAGCCTCTGCATTTCGTGCTCCTTGTTGCTGCCTACGCTTTGCTGAAAAGAAAGAAGCTGCCGCCCTGGGCGGTCATTCTGGGCTGCGGGGCCCTGGGAACGGCCCTGTCGCTGCTGACCGGGGGCGTTTTCGGGGCTTAAAGGGGCTCCACATTCAGGACGGTGAGGGTTTCTTCCTCCACCGTAAACCGAATATCAAATCCTCCAAAGCTCAATCCGTAGACCCTTCCGGGCTGATTCTGATAGGAAGGCCTGGGATCGTGGGAGAGGACACCGATGGCTGCCGCCTGCTTGTCAGGGGGCAGCTTTTCCAGCAGTTCCTGGGGAAAATCCACCTTCAAAAGAAAATCGCCTACCCGGTCTGTAAAGCCGCCGGTGGCCTGGGGGATGCAGTCGCCATAGGGGATGTAGGGCTTGATGTCAAAAATCGGGGTGCCGTCCATCAAATCGGCGCCGCCTACCACCAGCACGGTTCCAAACTCCTTGGTGTTCCGCTTTTCAAGGAGCCGCACGCAGGAAAGCCCCAAGTGGTTGGGCCGGAAAGGGGAGCGGGTGGCAAAGACCCCCATGCGGACGTTGCCGCCCAGCCGGGGGGGCCGGACGGTGGGGGACCAGTCCTGCCGCACCGCCTGGGAAAACTGCCAGATGAGCCACAGATGGGAGTATTCCTCAATGCCCCTCAGGGCATCGTCGTTTCGGTATTCCGGCTCAAAGACGATCATGGACCGGAGCGCCTCCACAAGTCCGCTCTGCCGGGGAATGCCGAACTTGCTGGGAAAATCGCTGCGCATATAGGCAACGGGATGCAGCTGCATGGTTTGCATTCAGGCGTTCCTCCCTCGGAAAAAAGAGGTGATGGTGAAAATGGCGGTGAGCACCAGGCTGATGGCAGCGCCTGCCGAGCAGCCGAAGCCATAGGAAATGGCCAGGCCTGCCAGGCCTGCCACCAGGGCAAAGAGCACGGAATACAGGTGATACTGCTTCTGATTCCGGGCCACGTTCCGAGAGGCGGCACCGGGCAGCACCAGCAGGGAATTGAGGATCAGAAGGCCCATGCTGGAAATGGACAGGGTGACTACCACGGCGATGGCCACGGTAAAAAGGGTCTGGGAGGCTGCCACCGGAATACCCCGGGAGGAGGCCAGCTGGGGATACACCGCCGTCAGCGTCAGCCGGTTGGCGTACAGGCACCAGAATACCAGAACGCCCAGCAGCACCAGGGCCAGAAGCCCGATTTCTCCGGGGGTAATGGACAGCACATCCCCGATCAGATACTTGTTGTATTTGGTAAAGCTGCCCCCGCCCAAGGTGGCCACCAGAATGCCCAGGGCCACCGCACCGCTGGAAAAGACACCGATCAGGGTGTCCGCCGCCTGATTGCTGCCCCGGCGAATGTAGGAAAACAGCAGGGCAAAGACCACGCTGAAGAGGACTGCCGCCCAGGTAGGGGCCGCAATGCCGAAAATAGAGCCCAGGGCGATGCCAGTAAAAGCGGAGTGACCCAGAGCATCGGAGAAGAAGCTCATGTGGCCGGTGACGATCATGGTGGAGAGAATGCCGAAGAGCGGAGCCATAAGCAGCAGGGCCAGCAGGGCATTCTTCATAAAATCCCACTGGAGCATTTCCAAGGGAATGGCGTTGCAGATGCTATACCATAGGCTCATAGGGCCCCTCCTTTCATGTGGAAGATGGACTGGAATTCCTGAGAGGTCAAAACCTCCTCCGGGGTGCCCTGGGCCCGGATGCCTCCGTCGATCAGAACCACCTGGTCGGCATACTTGGGCAGCATGGAAAAATCGTGGGTGGTCATGAGAATGGACAGATCATAGGTTTTTCGAATCTCGTCCAGCATATCCATGAGGGTGGTCATACCCTCCACGTCCACGCCGGACAGGGGCTCGTCCAGAATCAGAATGTTGGGCATGGGCTCTAGAGCCAGAGCCAGCAGCACCCGCTGCAGCTCGCCGCCGGAGAGCGTGCCCACCCGCTTGTGCAGCAGTTCTACTCCATGGACCCGGTCCAGGCATTCCCGGATGGAGGCCTCCATGCTTTTGCCGATGCCCCAGAAGGCAGGGCGCTTGCCCATGCAGCAGGTAAAGAGGTCTGCCACGTCCAAGGGCTCGCCGGGGTCAAAGGTGGGACTCTGGGGCACATAGCCGATGCGGGGCTTGTGGCTCCGCTTGCCGGGTTCTGAAAAAGCGATCACACCGCTGTAGGGCCGCTGCCCCAGAATGGCCTTGAGAAAGGTGCTTTTCCCGGCGCCGTTGGGTCCGATCAGGGCAACCATTTCTCCGCAGTGGACATGCAGATTCATGTCCCGAAGAATCTGGTTCCCGCCGATGGTGACGGACAGATTTTCGACCCGCAGACAGCAGGAATGGCCGCAGTCATTGATATGAAGTTCACTCATCCCAAGGCCTCCTTGATGGTATCGATGTTGTGGTACATGGCGTCAAAATAGCTCTCTCCGGCCATGGCCATGTCCAGCGTGGCTTTTTTGGCCCCGGTCTCCCGGCAGAGAATATCCGCCGCGGAGGCACTGCTGTTTTTCTCCACGAAAACCGCGGGAAGGGAATGCTCCCGGGCCAGACGGATGAGGCTGATCAGCTCTTTTGCAGAGGCCTCGCTGCCGGATTCTTCCTCCAGGGCCGCAAGAATATGCAGGTCAAAGGCCTGGGCAAAATAGGAAAAACCATCGTGAAAGGTGAGCAGTTCCCGGCAGGAAAGAGTTTGTAAAGTCTCCTGCCCGTATTGCTCCAAATCGTCCAGCCGGGCCAAAAGCCCTTGAAGGTTGTCCTTAAAAACGGTTTCCCACCGGGGATACTGCCGGGAAAGTCCCTGACAGATGTTTTGGGCCATGATTTTGGCATTCTCCGGGGAAAGCCAGATGTGGGGGTCAGATTCGTGGTGGTGACCCTCGTGTTCGTCCGGTTCCCCCTGCTCCTCGTGGCCCTGCTCGTCTCCTTCTAAAAGGGCGATTCCCTGGGAAGCATCAATAGAAGGCTTTCCGGTGAGCAGGTCCTCCATAAAGTCCTCCAGCCCCGCCCCGGAGAGAACAAGCACCTCCGCCTGCTCCGCCAGCCGCACCTGGTTCACGTTCAGAGAATAGTCATGGAGACAGGAAACGGATTCCGTCACCAGCCGTCCGACGCTTAAATCTGTCCCCCGGCACAGCTCTCGGGTAAATTCATAAACCGGCAGGGTGGTGGCGGCGACATCAACCGGTTCCGGGGCCTTGGCGCAGCCTGTCAGCAGAAGCAGCAGGGAAAGCAGCAGGGGAGCGCATAAAAAGTGTTTTTTCATAAGCAGTTCCTAATCTGAGATAAGAAAGAAAGGCCCTGCGAACAGGGCCTTTGGGGTATGCAATATCAGTGCTTTTCGGTCCAGTCAGTGACCTTGGTCTTAGCCAGACGAATAATATCCTCCGTGGGATAGGGAGAAGCCTCGCCGCCGCATACATACAGGAAGTACAAACCGCCCTCGGTCTGATACAGGGATTCCTCATAACCGGCAGGATCACCCAGAGCACCGCTGGTGAACTTCTTGATCAAAGTCGCCGTATCGGTATCATACTCTTTCTTGCAGATGATCTTTTTCATGGAACAAGCCTCCTTTCATTGGCGCTTATGTATATTATTATACATGGAATTACTGGGAAATCAAGTAAGAAGAACGCTTTCCTAAAATATTTCTTAAAAATTGGGAAATTCCAAGAGAATCCTCGGCTCCCTTTGCCGGAATGCACAGCATATTGCACAAAGAAAAGAGACGATTTTTCCTAAAAAAACCGGTTCCATAAGGAAAAACCATAAAATAACCGTTGAATCGTTCCCAAAAACCGAATCGTATGCCGTTTTTTACACAGTCAAATGCTATAAAAGAAAAATACACCCCTCCGGATTATGAGTAAACCGGAGGGGCGAAAATCACTTGGCGGAAAGCTCCACGGCTCTGCGGAGCATGGAGTAGGGGGGCACGGGTTTGGGCAGCTGCATGGTAAATTCCATCTGGGGAGTCCTAGGCTCTTCCAGCGCCTCCCCAAGGCTGTCCCACATGGCCCCGGCCTCCAGGGGAAAGGGCTTGCAATTAGGGCCCACACACTCAAGAGCGTCTCCTCTGGAAAACTTATTTCGCAGGGAGCACCGGGCCAGACCCTGTTCGTCACAGGACTCCACCATGGCCACAATCTGCCACTGGCGAATGTAGCGGGAGGTCTCGGTGTACTGCCCCGGCTGGCCGTAGTAAAAGCCGGTGGAATAGACCCGGTGGGAAATGTGATCCACCTCGTCCCGCCATACGGGATCCAGAGGCAGCCCCTGGGCGGCGGCATCAATGCAATGCCGGTAGGCCCCAGTGACGATGGCGGCATAGTAGCCGGACTTGGCCCGGCCCTCCAGCTTGATGCAGTCCACCCCTGCGTCCATCAGGTCCTGCAGGTGGTCGATCATGCACATATCCTTGGAGTTTAAGATGTAAGTACCCTTTTCATCCTCGTAAACCGGGAAATATTCCCCTGGCCGCTTTTCCTCCATCAGGGCGTACTGATACCGGCAGGGCTGGGCGCAGGCCCCCCGGTTGGAGTCCCGGCCCGTCATGTAGTTGCTGAGCAGACACCGGCCGGAGTAGCTGACGCACATGGCCCCGTGGCCGAAGGTTTCGATTTCCAGCTTGGGGTCCACCTTCTGCCGGATGCCGCTGATCTCGTCCAGGCTCAATTCCCGGGCCAGCACCACCCGGCTGGCCCCCAGATCAAACCAGGCCTGGGCGCACTCGTAGTTGGCAATGGACTGCTGGGTAGAAATATGCCGCTGGCAGCGGGGAGCGTATTTCCCCGCCAGGGTAAAGGCCCCCAGGTCCGCAATGATGAGGGCGTCCACCCCGGCGCTGTCCAGCTGCTCTAGGTAGGCCGGGAGCTGGGCGATCTCGTCGTTCCGTGGCATGGTGTTCACGGTGACATGGACCTTGACCCCGTGGCTGTGGGCGAAACGCACCGCCTCCGGCAGGGCCTCCGGGGAAAAATTCCCCGCGAAGGACCGCATGCCAAAGCTGGTGCCGGCCAGATAGACCGCGTCCGCACCGTAGAGCACGGACATATTCAGTTGTTCCGGATCCCCGGCAGGGGACAGTAGTTCCAGTTTTCTCATATTATCCACGGATGGCCTCCCGGAAAGCTTCGTGTTCCTCCAGGGTAGAGGAGAAGTGGTGGGTTCCGGTGGCGGGGTCCAGAATATAGTAGTAGTAGCCCGTGTCCTGGGGCTCCAGAGCGGCCTTGATGCTGTTGAGGCCCGGGTTCGTAATGGGGCCCGGGGTCAGGCCCACGTTCAGATAGGTGTTGTAGGGGCTCTGGGTTGCCAGGTCCTCCTGGGTCAGGTCGGTCTTGCCGCCCAGGGCATAGATGACGGAGGCGTCAATGTTCAGGTAGGCCGGGGTACCGTTCCAGGCGTAGAGACGGTTGTAAATGACAGAGGCGACGGTGTAGCTTTCCTCGGCGCTGGCGCTTTCCTTTTCAATCAGGGAGGCCACGGTGATCACATCGGCCATGGTCATCTGGTGGCTGGCGATATAGTCGGCGCTCCGTCCGTCACCCTCCATCATCTTGCTGATGTGGGCGTTCAGGCTTTCCAGCTGACCGGTAATGCTTTCGTCAACACGCTTGTCAAAGTTGTTGAGCATCTTGGTCAGAACGTTCTGGGCGGTGTCGTTGGTGTAGAACTCATAGGTATCCGGGAAGAGGTAGCCCTCCAGGCAGTATTTGCTGCCCCGCTCCCGTCCTTCCAGGAACCAGTAGTCCTCCAGCTCCCCGGAGGCCGCGTAGCTTTCCAGGCTCTCCACGGTGCATACCCGCTTCTCCTGTAACAGCTCAAAGATCTGACGGCAGCTGTAGCCCTCGGGGATCATAATGGTAATGACACTGCGCTGGGAGCTGGGAGACATCATCTCCACCAGGGCATGGTAGTCATACAGGGTGTTCAGGTCCCAAATGCCGGGCTGAATGTCTCCGTCGTCTACGGCGAAGCTGGCGTAGAGCTTGAACAGGCCGGGGTAGCGGATCAGATTGGCGTTTTTCAGCTTGGTGGCAACGGCGTCAATGTCATCGGTGGAGGAAATGGTCACGGTGACCTTGTGATCCTCCCGGCCAAAGGCCAGAACATCCGCCGCGCACATCCAGGCCATGCGCCCCAGGGTCACACCAATGGCCAGGGTAATGGCGATCCACACCACCGTCACAAGGATATTGGGAATGCCCAATAGACCCTCGGCGCTGCGCCGCTTGGGCCGCCCCTTTTTGGCCGGATGGGTCCGGACAGGCACCTGGGGCTCCTCCGGCTCCGGCTGGGCGGTGAACATCTCCTCAAAATCTTGGTCGTCCTGGGTTTGAGGGTTGGAAAGCTGCTGGGCAAAGTCCGAGGGGGTCAGAACCCGGTGCTCCTCCGGTTGGGCATCTCCCTCGTCTTCCGGCAAGGTGAAATCGCCGTATTCCTCCGGCAGCACAATGTCAGCGCCGTCTTCCGGCATGGAATAATCCGGAATGTCCTCGGCTGGTATAGAGGCCTCATTGGCATGAGGGGTAGCCTCGTGGTCAAAGGAAAAATCCTCGGATTCCGGGGGAACGTCCCCGGGGTCTTCCCCCGGGAACAGATTCTGGCCATCCTCCGGCAGGGCCTCTCCTGTAAGAATGTCACCCTCCAAAGGCACCGTGTTTTCCGATACGGTGTTTTCGTCCTGGGTGGCCTCTACCGTCTCTTCCGGCTCTGTGACCTGGGACAGAAAGTCATCGGCGGTCACCGGGGGAAGCTGATCCGGTGCTTCCGGGGCCTCTTCTGTCGCCGGTGGATCGTTCAGAAAACGGCCTTTGTAGCCCCCTTTTCCCAGGGCCTTCTCCCCGTTTTCAGACAGAAAGCGGGGCTTCTTCTTTTCGTTGGGATTGTCTTGCATGGGCTTGCTCCTTTAGGTACGAATCACGATTTGCTGGGCGATGCGTTCTGCCTCCGGCTGCCCCTTCAGGGCTTCAATCAGGGCCAGGGCAAAGGGAATGGCGCAGCCTGCGGAGGTGCCGGTGATCAGGCGGCCATCCCGCACACAGGCGGCATCGGCTACCATCTGGGCCTTCCCCATCTGGCCTTCGCAGCCGGGAAAGCAAGTGGCCCTGCGGCCCTCGGGAATGCCCAGATCGGCAAGAACCGTAGGCCCGGCGCAAATGGCCGCCACAAAACGGTTATGCTCCCAGCCCCAGCGCAAGGCATCCAGCGCCGCTTGGCTGGCCCGGGCGCTGGCAACGCCGCCCAGACCTCCGGGTAACACGATCATTTCCATGGCATCCAAATCCATTTCCTCCGGAAGAATATCGGCTTCCACCCCAATACGGTGGCTGCCGTAAACCATTTTCCCGGTGATGCCCACGGTCTGAACCTGGATTCCCGCCCGCCGCAAAAGATCTACGGGAGCCAGAGCCTCTACTTCTTCAAAACCGGTGCCCAACAGTACATATACCATGATGATACCTCCTTCATATGGTGGTTATCCTTAGTCTGCCCGATATTATGGGGCAAAATTTCAATTACATCACAATATACCATATTTTCACCCATTTGTCCATAAGTTTCCTTTCTCCCACACTACAATTGCACGAATGCGTTTTTATCCTCAGCTTTAGGCACCTCATTTTTTGTATTGAGAATGCTATTAAGAAGCGTAGTTGAATAGATACTGACAGCAAAACACATTTTCTTCACTGGGATTTTTCCTTTGACTTATCTGTGACCTTTCGAATGCTGAGCACTATTTCTGAAAAAATGGCAGACACTAAAGTGCCTGCCATTTTTATGGGACTTGAGGAATCAATTTGTTTCGGTTTCGATTACTTCTGCCACAGCTTTTTCGGCATTGTGGCCTTCAATTGCGGTTTCATTGACCACAGTTTCTTCTGCCTGGGGTTCCTCAGTTGCAGACTTCTCTGCTACCTCTATCTCGGCCTCGGAGACTTCAGTTGCGGGTTCCTGGAGCATGGTTTCTTCGGCCTGAGAGACAGATTCGCCTGGGGTAACAATAATTTCAAAACTGCCATCCGGGGCGGGAACACACTCAATCTGATCATCAGTGTTACTTTCAGGGGGCGTTTGGGTATCAAAGATATCCTGGGCCTGGTCTAGAACATCGGCACCATCGGGAATTTTGTCCACAGCATCTTCAAAAATTTGCTCTAGATCGTCTTTTTTCAGAGTGGTTTCTACATCCTTGCCAATTTCCAGCATTTCCTTCTCAGTATCCGATTGCTTGATGTTGTTGCCGTTTTCGTCGGTTACGGTGCTGTCACCCTTGAGGATGGTGGCAGCATCTGGGTTTGCGGTATCGTCGAAAGATAACATGAGCCAGTTGGCGGAACCGGATGCAGTGGTGGAATCGAATTTCCACTTCCAGATATTTGTATAGCAGCTTTCGAGTTTGCCACTGAAATACTGCTCTCTGAAATCCTCTGGATTTGCGGTATTGGCACCACGGGCGTTGACATGTACCTCAGTTTTGGTCCAGGTGTCGGTTGTACTGTCGTACTGATACTCCGTAACGCTATAATCCGAAGAATCATATTTGGAGGATGGGTCGTTTACGGAAGCAAATGAGTTATTGTTCCAATTCCAATCCCAGCCCACAAACTTCCCGGTATCCCGGATGAAGATGTGGTGTTCCATTGCAAGGGACTGAGTATCCTGAACACTGCTTTTCACCTGTCCGGTGGTCAGATTGGTGGAGGTAATTTCTGTATGAAGATTGCCAGTTGCTTCGTAATGTTTTGTGCTTACATAATTCTTACGCTCATCCGGCTCGTTGGGGAAGACGGGCGCAGAGTTTTCGTACATGCTATCGGCACGAACTACGGTATTGTTGTAAAACACCTCATCGCACCCGGTATGGTGTGATTCGTACTTGGTACTACAATGATCATCTTGGAAGATATCTGACGATTCCCATTGGTGGGTGTTCGTGTAGCTACCCGAAAAAGTGTGGCGGGTACCATCATCCTTGAGGGTGCTGGAGTTATAATGTGAGGATGCGATGTTGTCGTTTTCCTGGAAATTGATAGATTTACGAAATTCAGATAGGTGACGGTTACTAGAAAAACTGTCGATGTAAACGCTTTTTCGCCTAGTGATGCCATTTTCAGAGGGGACATTGTAGACGGTTTTATTAAGTTCGGCTGCTGCGATTATGTGTCCAAGCGAAACTGATGTGACTTTCTTAGTCAAATCTTGTTTATCAGCAGAAATGCCGCTACGGACGGAACCCTGTACGCTGGCGCCACCGATGGCGTGTTTGTTGGCCTCGGCATACTTATAGTTGTACCCATGAATCAGTTCGCCATCGGCATAGTACGTTTCATATCGCTCTTGATTGAATGAATAGATATAATAGGTCTGGGGATTCTCTTTAACAACGCTGTCCTTTTCATAGTATTTGTCAAGATCATAGGACAACAGCTTGTTGTCAGCAGAGAAGAGCATACAGCTCAGGCTGCCGTTGGCAATCTGCTCTGAATCCAGCGGTAGCACCAGAACATAGTTGACAATAGTGATCCATTGACCGCCATCTTGCACATGATCGAAGCTATGGTAGGCAGAAAGGTTCTTGCTTTTGAGGGGAATATCGGTGCTGGTTTTGCCGTCCCACTGGGTGAGGGATACCAAGTGGAAGCGTTGATTCATCAACTCCAAGACCTTGGAATCCAGTTCTGTGCGGGTGTTGCCATCAGGACCGTCTGTGACTTTCAAATATTGCATCAGGTCCATATCGGGCATGGTGTCAATGAGTATTACAGTGAATTCACGCTGACCATTGATGTTTCGACCAAACTGGTAACAGACCAGCTTGCCCTGGACGGTTGGCGTTACATCACTGCCGTTGCTGACAGGCGGTGTGGTGGACTGCGGAGGTGTCACGTCAATCAGGGTGAAACTGTGGATATCCTTGGCGTTTTCCTTCAGATATTCCGCTGCTGGGGAATGAATATCGCAGCGCACATTCACTTTAGGACTGCATACAAACAAATTCTTGCCAAACTTCGTGACGGAGGAGGGGAGAAACACATCCAGCAGATTGGCGCAGTTGGAAAATGCGCTGTCGCCAATAGCTTTCAGGGACTGTGGTAGGGTGACCTTTTCCAGCTTTGCACAGCCGGAGAACACGTCATTGCCGATAGTGGTAATACCGTAGGGGATTACGATCATGGTTAGGTCGTTCCGGTCCCGGAACAGGCCATCTCCCAGATTCCGGACGGGCTTACCGTTGATGGAGTTTGGAACGACAATGTTCTTTCTAGTGGATTGAAAAGAAACGATGGTAATGCTGCCGTCGGCTTCCTCCTCATAGGCCCAGGTTCCGTATTTGTCAGTAAATGTCTGCTGGGTGGCTAGGGACTGAACCGGCAACATGGTTATAATCATACAGACAGACAGCATGACAAACAGCCAACGAAAACGCTGTTTCATAGGAATCACTCCTCTTTCTGTGTTTTTTGGCAGAGTCTTCCTACCATATAATGCAATCATAGCACCGAAAGTTGTTGCTGTCAACAAGTATCCAGAGGACAAATAAGACAATTTTGTGGCTGCAACTTCCCGTCCGAGGTTTTAGACATTTCGGTTTTTAGGCTGATGCAGTACCTATCGTCTTTACTCCATGCTGACATAACTTATTTACTCATGCAATTATCCAGTCTCCCACCGATGAAGCTCTTAAAATCATTGCAAAGCCCTGAAAAATCTGTATAATAGAGGCAAACAGTAAAGAGAGGTTTTTCCCATGGGAATTGTTGTTTTGGGTGCAGTCTTCGTGGACATCAAGGGTTATCCGGAGGGAATTTATATCCCCGCAGGCCGCAACGCCGGGCGGGTGGAGCAGATTTACGGTGGTGTGTCCAGAAATGTTACGGAGGACATTGCAAACTGTGAGCTCCGGCCCACCTTTGTCAGCTTGGTGGACGATACCGCCGTAGGGGCCGATGTGATCCGCAGACTGAAAAATCACAAGGTGGACACCCAATATATGCGCCAGGTCCCGGACGGCATGGGCACCTGGCTGGCGGTCTTTGACCACGAGGGGGATGTGGTGGCCTCCATTTCCAAGCGGCCCAACCTGATGCCCATTTTGAACATTCTGGAAGAGAAGGGAGACGAGATTTTCTCCCAGGCCGACAGCATTGTTATTGAAGTGGATATGGACAAGGCCATTGTGAAAAAGACCTTGTCCCTGGCAAAAAAATACGGGAAGCCGGTTTACGGTGTGGTGGCCAATATGAGCATCGGCCTGGAACGCCGGGACTTTTTGAAGGAGCTCTCCGCCTTTGTCTGCAATATCCAGGAGGCGGGGCTGCTGTTCTGCACGGACTTTTCGGAGAACACCCCCCAGGAGCTGGTGGAGATGATCTCCCGGCGGGTGATCCAGGCTCAAATCCCCAAACTGGTGGTGACCCTGGGGTCCCAGGGGGCGGTTTACGCGGACTGCAACGGGGACAAGGGCTACTGCCCCGCCCGGACCGTGGAGGTCAAGGACACCACCGGTGCCGGGGATTCCTTCTGCGCCGGTCTTTCCGTGGGCCTGACCTACGGCAAGAGCCTGAAAGAGGCCTGCGAGATCGGCACCTACCTGGCGGCCTCCGTGATCGTTACCACGGAAAATGTGTGCCCCCGGTTCCTGCCGAGAGAGCTGGGGCTGGATATGGATGTGGTGGACTGAACCATGGAATACAAACGTGTTTTAACGGTGCAGGATTTATCCTGCCTGGGCCAGTGCTCCGGGGCGGTGGCGCTGCCGGTGCTCTCTGCCTTCGGCCTGGAAACCTGTCTGCTGCCGACGGCCCTGCTGTCCACCCATACGGCCTTTTCTCGCCCCTATGTGCGCCAGCTCACCGAGAGCATCACCCCCATCCGGGAACATTGGCAGCGGGAGGGCATCCGCTTTGATGCCATTCTCACGGGTTACCTGGGAAAACCGGAGGACGTGGAGCCGGTGTGCGAGCTGCTGGATGCGCTGCTTGCCCCCGGGGGCCTGGTTCTGGTGGACCCGGCCATGGCCGATGGTGGCCGGTTTTACAAGGGCCTGGATGGGGCCTACGCCGAAAAAATGCGGGACCTGTGCGGGCGGGCGGATGTGATGCTGCCCAACCGGACAGAGGCCTCCTTCTTAACGGGCATTGCCGATGACGGCAGCGAATCGGCGGCCCGGGCCATGCTTCTGGCCCTGCCCCAGAAAAAGGCGGTGCTCACCGGGGCGGTCTCCGGGGAAGGGCAGACCGGCTTCGGGGTGAAAGAAGGGGAGACGGTCCGGTTTTACCGCCATGAAAAGCTGCCCGGAACCTACCACGGTACGGGAGACCTGTTCGCCGCCTGCCTGACGGGCTACCTGCTGTCCGGAAAATCCCTTTGGGAGTCGGCGGTGGCGGCCTCCGACTTTACCGCCCGGGCCATTGCCCTGACCGCCCAAACGGACACCCGAAACTATGGCCTTAAATTTGAGCCCCTGCTTTGGCAACTGGGGAAGCAACCATGATTTACAGCAGAATTGGAGGAAAAACCAATGGCCTGGTATGAAGAAGCTATTTTTTATCACATTTACCCCCTGGGGCTGACGGGGGCTCCCAAACAAAATGACTACGGCGCCCCCGTGTCCCGGCTGCGCACCCTCTGGCCCTGGGTGGACCACATCCGGCAGATGGGCTTCAGTGCCCTGTATATCGGCCCCCTCTTTGAATCCGTGGGCCACGGCTATGAGACCACGGACTACCGGAAGCTGGACAGCCGCCTGGGTACCAATGAAGATTTGAAGGCCTTTGTGGCGTACTGCCATGAACAGGGCGTCCGGGTGGTGCTGGACGGGGTGTTCAACCATACGGGCCGGGATTTCTTCGCCTTCCGGGACCTGCGGGAGCACCGGGAAACATCTTCCTACCGGGATTGGTACCGCAATGTGCGCTTTGACGGGGACAACAGCTTCCACGACGGCTTTTCCTACGAAAACTGGGGCGGCTATGATCTGCTGGCCAAGCTGAACCTCTCCAACCCTCAAGTCCGGGAATACCTGCTGGATTCCGTTCGGTTCTGGGTCACGGAGTTCGGCATTGACGGCCTGCGGCTGGATGCGGCGGATGTGCTGGATTTTGACTTTATGGCGGCCCTGCGGCAGACCACCGATGGGCTTAAAAAGGATTTCTGGCTCATGGGCGAGGTCATCCACGGGGACTATGGCCGCTGGCTGGCCCCGGGAATGCTCCACAGCGTTACCAATTATCGGCTGCACAAGGCCCTGTATTCCGGCCACAACGACCACAACTATTTTGAAATCGCCCACACGGTCCGGGAGACCCGGTGGAAGCTGTATAACTTTGTAGATAACCACGACGTGGCGCGGATCGCCTCCAAGCTCAGCGCCCGGGGCAATTTTCTGCCGGTCCATGTGCTGCTGTTTACCCTGCCGGGGATCCCCTCGGTGTACTACGGCTCGGAATTTGGTATCGCCGGGAAAAAGGAACGGGGCTCTGACGATTCTCTCCGGCCGGAGCTGCATCTGGAGGACTTTGAGGGCAACACCCATGCCAGCCTCATTGCCGCTCTGGGAAATCTGCGCAGAAGTGTCTCGGCTCTGTCCTATGGAGACTACGAAGAAAAATTCCTGACCACCCAAGCCTATGGTTTCTCAAGAACCTACGAGGGAACCACGGTGCTGGTGACGGTCAATAACACGGCCCAGAGCCAGTCCATGACCCTGGGGGGCCTTTCCCAGGGAACCTACCGGGGGAGGCTGTTGGGCCAGTGCGTCTGCGTGCAGGATGGAACACTTTCCGTTACGCTGCCGCCCTATGGGGCGGAGATCTGGCTGCCGGAGGGCATGGAACAAGGGCTTCCCAAGGTAGAAGCCATTGCCTACGAGGCACCGGAGGAGCCGGTACCAGGCAAGACTGTGGATACCCAGGAGGAAGCGCAATTGAATCCGCAAGCCCCCCAAAAGCCCTATGAAGAATGCTCTGTGGAGGAGCTGCAGCAGGCCATTCTGGCAAAGCTGGCGGCCAACGGCCCCGTGACGGACCGGATGTACCGGGACGTGGCGGAAAACGTCTACCGGGACTCCCTGTTAAACTGGGTCAAAAGCTTCCGTTAAGGCCAAATTCAAAAGCATTTCGCACCCGATTCCCGGCAGGAAAAAACCTTGCCGGGGATCGGCGAAAAAAGAAGAAAAAGCCCTTGACATTTGCTGGAAACTATGCTAGAATATCCAAGCTGTCAGGGAACAGCAAAGTAAATATCCGGGTGTGGCGAAGTTTGGTATCGCGCTTGAATGGGGTTCAAGAGGCCGCTGGTTCGAATCCAGTCACTCGGACCAAAAAAAGAACACCACCTTTTGGGTGGTGTTCTTTTTTGCCTGTGACTGGATTCGAACCCAATTAAATGCCAAATGCCAGTGGCATTTGGCGGCAACCAGTTCAAAAACTGGTTGCGACCATATGGCTTTGCCATGCAAAGCCGGCCATCGAATCCAGTCACTCGGACCAGGACATCACGAAAGTGATGTCCTTTTTCTTGCTATACCAGATTCGAACCCATTTAAATGCCAAATGCCGGTGGCATTTGGCAGCAACCGGTTCAAAAATTGGTTGAAACCATATGGCTTTGCCTTGGCAAAGCCGGCCATCGAATCCAGTCCCCCGGACCAAGGGCATCACGAAAGTGATGTTTTTTATACAACGTTAAAAACAAACCCTGAGGCGTTCCACGAATCATGGAGCGCCCCAGGGCTTTTTGTATCGATCATGTTGCCCTTTACAGGGCGTGGCCCAGCAGATACCAGATAATGAGAAAACCCGGAAGCAGGGGCAGATAGGCGGGCAGGGCTGAAGGGCCGATATGGACCACCAGGTAATTGAAATGGTCCATGGCGTAGAACACACCGCAAATCAGAAAGGTGGACAGCACGGATTTGCTGACCTGACGGCCAATGAGACTGGAAAAGAAGAAGGTATAGATGCCTCCTACAATGGGATTGACCACCGTGAGAAATACCCCCAAAACCACTTTAAAGACTCCCACCATCAAGAAGCACAGCAGCACCACCAGCAGCACCGCCGGGGCGTGATACACAAGGGCGGAGGGAAGATACTTGGTGATGGCCCAGTTGGCGACCAGGTGAAGCCCCATGGCCAGGATCACGCTTAAAAACCGGGAGAGAAACCAGGTAACGGGGTTTTCCCCCTCCGGCAGCACCGCATCCACCAGATTCACCACAAAGGACAGCAGGATCAGAGAAAGGATCTGGATGCAAAGGGTCTCAAAGGCCGTACCGTGGAAGGGCAGTACAAAGAGATAATCCTGCACAAAGGTCACAAAGGGCAGGGGAGAGAGGAGAGAGGACAGTCCGGCAGGCTGAAAAGCGTAAACCACCACAGTCAGCACATACACCACCAGAATTCCGGCGGCAGAGGACATGGCGTGGTTGATGTCAGACCTTTTGCCGAAGAGCAGTTTGAACACCACACCCAGCCCCACCAGGGCGGCAACAAAAACCACGATGAACTTCAGCGACGACCCAATGTCAAAATTGGCGGCCAGCCCCGAGGCGGCAGCCTTCACAAGGGCCCCCAGGTCCTCCGGCAGCAGATCCTTTACAGAGGAAAGGGTAGACAAAATACGGTCAAGATCCAGTTCCATAGGGATTCCTTTCATATTGGTTTCAGATATTCTGCCCGAAAAGGGCAGACCGGAAACGGGAAGGCAGCACCGCGCAATTCGGCAAGAGACATCAGCGAGAGATTTTGGCCCAAGATAAAGTTTGAAAAATGCAGGAATACTTTGTGTATTTCAAGTTTTTCAAATTGCAATATTGGGCCAAAAGATCCGCTGATGTCCGCAGACGCAATTGTGCGGTGCTGCCTAAAAAAACCTCCGCCGAAAACGGCGGAGGTGAATAGCCTTTTCGAGATAAATTACTTGATCTCGGCCTCGGCGCCGGCTTCCTTCAGCTCGGCAACCAGCTTCTCGGCATCTTCCTTGGAGATGGCTTCCTTCAGGGTCTTGGGGCAGTTGTCCACCAGATCCTTGGCGTCCTTCAGGCCCAGGCCGGTAGCGGCACGGACAACCTTGATAACGCCCAGCTTGGAAGCGCCGGCGCTCTTCAGGATAACGTCGAACTCGGTCTTCTCCTCAACCTCAGCAGCAGCGCCGGCAGCGGGAGCGGCAACAGCGGCAGCAGCGGCGGAAACGCCGAAAACATCCTCCAGGGTGTGAACCAGCTCGGACAGCTCCAGAACGGTCAGGCCCTTAACTTCCTCAACGAGAGCAGTGATCTTTTCACTAGCCATTGTAATATCCTCCTAAAATGTAGATTAGATTGTGTGTTGGATTACGAACTTAGGCTTCTGCGGTAGCAGGAGCGCCGCCTTCCTTCTGCTCCCGGATCTGGTCCAGGACGAAAGCCAGGCTGGAGATGGGGGCCAGGAAGGTACCCAGAACAGAAGCAACCAGGGCGTTCTTGCTGGGCAGTTCACCGAAGCCATTGAGCTGCTCGGCAGTCAGGACAGAGCCTTCTACGATGCCGCCCTTAATGGACAGGGTGTTCTTGTTCTTCTTGGCAAACTCGCATACGATACGAGCAGGGGCGATGGGGTCGCCGGTGGTGGAAGCCATAGCGGTAGTACCGTTCAGAACCTCGGCAAAATCGTAGCCAGCATCCTTGGCAGCGAAATTGGTCAGGGTATTCTTGACAACGGAGTACTCAACACCAGCTTCACGGAACTGCTTACGCAGCTCGGTATCCTGAGCAACCGTGATACCCTTGTAGTCCACGAAAACCACGGAAGAAGCTTCCTTGATCTTGCCGGACAGATTGGCAACAACGGCCTTCTTGCTCTCAAGAACCTTAGCGTTGGGCATAATTTTCACCTCCGAAAAAATAAAAATATCTTCCTGCCAAAGAGCAGAAAGATACGAAGAATCAAAAACTATTCAACGCACCTCGGCAGGATTTACGGTTACACCTGCTGTCTTTGGCAACTTCTGCATTATAGCATGGGGTATTCTTTTTGTCAAGCATTATTTTAAGAAAATTTCCCGGAAGGTTTAAGCCTTCCGGGAATGGATCATCTATTTGGTTTCCGCAATGGTAAAGGGAACGGCATATTGCTGATGGTCGTGGTAATTCTTCATCAGGGGCGGAACGTCTGCGGGATCATAGACTTCCCGGAGCCGGGCCACAAACATATATTCTCCCGGGGCCAGGGTCGGTTCCCAGCTGGCGGTAAATTCGCTGCTGCCCTCCATGGTAATGGGAATATCCTGACGCATTCGCCAGGTGCCGTCCACGATCTGGCTGCCCTCCCAGGCAAATACATAGTAGTCTTCCACGGAAAGGGTACCGAACTGCATCCCGCCGCTTTGGCTCGTTTCTACGGTCAGCCCAGTGGGAGTCGCTTCCGTGATGGTGAGCGTAACGCCCCAGTCCTCCCGGTCCAGGTCCAGTCCCTCGTCATCGGTGGGAATGGGCAATGTGGGCACAAAATTGGGGGAGAGCAGGGCATACTCCCACAGTTCATAATTGTTTCCGTCCGGGGTTTCGTAGATACAGTGGATGTAATTGAGTTTGAAGTCCGGATATACATAGGTAAACCGTGTCAGCCCGTTGCGGGTCTCGTATTTTTCGGTACAAATTTTTGCCCGCGCATCGATCTGGGCATAGGCAACCAGTTCTTCCGGTGTCACGTTACCCTTTTTCAAGGCCTCTTCCAGGGGATAATAGACCCCATCCACCTGGATTTGAACATTCTGGAGGCCCTCCAGGTCAAAATCGCAGGGATAGTTCAGCCCCAGGTCCTTTAGGTCGATGGAGGATTGATTGTCACCGATGTCAAAGGTAATATCCAGCCGTTGCTTCGGCTCCTGCGCCACACTGGCCGGGGCTACAGCAGCGGTTTCCGTTGGCATATCCTTTGCTCCACAGCCATAAAGGCCCAAAAGAAACACAAGCATCAGGCCGAGAACAACAGGCGTAAAAGGATGTTTCATAGCGTTATACCTCCAAAACAGCGTTTTTGTCGAATGACAACATGAATATACCATAACAGAAAGCAGATGTCAATCAATGTTTTTGTTACAAAGGTATTGAGAAAAATAATATATACGTTATAATAAAACAAAGGAGTGAAGGTATGGCAGGAGAAAATGTGCAACTGAACTATGCGAGAGGCGCAATGCCGCTGATCATTCTGTCCCTATTAAAGAGAGGGGATATGTATGGTTATCAGCTGGTCCAGGAGACAGAGCGGGCCAGCGGCGGTATCATCCGTACACAAGAGGGGTCTTTATACCCAGTTCTATACAAATTGCAGGAGCAGGGGTATATATCCGACAAAAAAATCTTAGTGGGAAAACGAATGACACGGATTTACTATCACCTGGAACCTTTGGGTGCGGCTCGTCTTGCGGAAATGATTCAGGAATATGAAAGTGCTGTCAATGGCGTTTTGAAAATAGTGCGAGGTGAAGAATATGAAAAAGAATCCTGATGTACGAAGGTACGTGAAGCAGATCAAGCAGGAGTTGCCCACCTTTAACGCAGATGGAAAGCAAATAAGGAAAATGCTGCTGCAAAATGTGCGGGACTATGCACAGGAAGAACCGGAAGTAAGCTATGCGCAGCTGGTGTCACGGTTTGGAAGCCCAGAGGAAATTGCGGCGGCCTATCTCTCAGAACAGAGCAGTGGAACAGTAAAAAAAGCAGTGTGCATCCGAAAGAAAATACTGAACATTGTTCTTGCTGTGGCAGTTTTAGCGGGTCTATTGTGGGCGACGTATCTGGTGTTCGTGTACAACACCATCAAAGAGGTGGCAGGGGGAACAATTGTGGTCGGTGAGGTCGTTATTGAACCCAGCACAGTGCCGGAAAGCGAATATGAAATAAAGGCAGAATAAAAAATCTCCCCGAACGCATTGTGTGCGTTCGGGGAAAATACTTAAATAGAACAGGCATGATCAAATCGGCAAAATGAAATAAGAACCAGCGCATTATTCCAGCGGTGGCTGCATCTCGGATATTTTATAAATTTTGCCGTTTGTGGTAGAAGTTGCGGTATCCGCAGAAATATCGACTCTAAAAGATTCCTCCCAATCTCCGGAAATAATCAACTCGCTGCCGTCAACGCTCCACGATAGGTCTTTGTGATAGATGGAAACATCGTCTGTAGCCCTTGGCATCAGAAGATGACATTCCCGCTCGGCATGGTCAGGATAGATATAGAAAGCATATAAATCATGTCCTTCCGGCCCCCACAAGAGAAACTCCATGTTGTATTTGTCGGAAAAGTATTCAATCACTTCATTGGGCGATTGGTGGTTTTCTGTAACTGCAATAGACTCTGTGGTCGATGATACGTTGGCCTTGTCAGTATTTGCGCAGGCAGCAAGGCCAGATAAAAGGAGTATCGCAACCAACATTACGAACTTTTTCAAGACAATACCTCCCAACTGCTGATTTGCGTATCCGATACTCATTAGTATAGCATATCTGGGGTTCGATTGCAAGAAATCAATAAAAGTTCATTTTTTACCGCTTAGATGGCAATGATTTGCCGAAAGCTCTTTTAGAAAGATTAAACCCCCGAACGCATTTGCGTTCGGGGGAAAAGCATATCCAGCTTACAGATACTTGGCAGTAGAGACCTTCACGCCGGGGCCCATGGTGGACACGACGGTGCAGGACTTGATATACTGACCCTTGGCAGCGGCGGGCTTGGCCTTCACAACAGCCTTGATCAGGGTGTCCATGTTCTCGTTCAGCTTCTCGGCACCGAAGGAAACCTTGCCGATGGGGCAGTGGATGATGTTGGTCTTGTCCAGACGGTACTCAACCTTACCAGCCTTGATTTCCTTGACGGCAGCACCCACGTTGGGGGTCACAGTGCCGGCCTTGGGGGAGGGCATCAGACCCTTGGGACCCAGAACCTTACCCAGACGGCCAACAATGCCCATCATGTCGGGGGAAGCAACAACGACGTCGAAGTCAAACCAGTTTTCCTTGGTGATCTTCTCAACCAGCTCCATGCCGCCAACGTAATCGGCACCGGCTTCCTGAGCCTCAGCCACCTTGGCGTCCTTGGCGAAAACCAGAACCTTGCGGGTCTTACCGGTACCGTTGGGCAGAACCACGGCGCCGCGGACCTGCTGGTCAGCGTGACGGGAGTCAACACCCAGCTTGATGTGCAGCTCGACGGTCTCGTCGAACTTGGCGGTGGCGCCCTTTACAACCAGGCCCAGAGCCTCAGCGGGCTCGTACTGAACAGCGCGGTCAATGAGCTTCGCGCTTTCTTTATACTTTTTACCTCTAAACAATGTAATTATCCTCCTTAAAGTGGTGATGCGGAAAAATCCTCCCACATTTCCGGGGAAAGCCCCGGATCAGCAATGATCAGTCAACGACGGTAACACCAAGAGACCGGCAAGTGCCAGCAACCTGGCTCTCAGCGGCTTCCAGAGTGGTAGCGTTCAGGTCGGGCATCTTGGTCTTGGCGATCTCAGCGACCTGTGCCTTGGTGATGGTGCCAACCTTGGTCTTGTTGGGAACACCGGAGCCCTTCTCCAGACCAATGGCCTTCATGATGAGCATGGGGGTAGGAGGAGTCTTGGTGATGAAGGTGAAGCTGCGGTCGGCATAGACGGTGATAACGACAGGAATCTTGTAGCCTTCCATGTCCTTGGTCCGTGCGTTGAATTCCTTGATGAATGCTGCGATATTCACACCGTGCTGACCCAGAGCAGGACCAACAGGGGGAGAAGCGGTTGCCTTAGCGGCGTTGATCTGAAGTTTGATAATGCCAGTTACTTTCTGTGCCATAAATAGCACCTCCTGAATAAGATGTGGTAATGATGCGCAAAACGCATTCCTTTCGGGGCGCAAACCCCTCCCACGTTCCGACCGGAAATCCGGCCCGATGCGTTATTGGGAAACGACCTCAACCTGATCGAGCTCAAACTCGACAGTGGTCTCCCGGCCGAACATGGAAACCACCACGTTCACCGAGTTGTTGTCGACATCGATGCTGTCCACCGTGCCGGTGAAGGAGCTCAAAGGACCGTCTACGATGCGGACCGTATCGCCCACAGCGAAGTTCACAATGATCTCCTTCTTTTCCACGCCCATGGCATAGACTTCTTCATCCGTCAGGGGAGTGGGATCGTTGCTGGAAGATCCGACAAAGCCGGTAACGCCGCGGACATTCCGAATGACATGCCAGGTATCGTCACTGTAAACCATTTTTACCAGGACATAGCCGGGATAAACCTTCCGGTCATAGGTCTTGCTGGCGCCGGTCTCCGTGATTTCCGTCACGGTTTCCAGAGGAATCGACACGGCCAGGATCTGGTCTTGCAGCTTACGGGACTCGACGGTCTTTTCAATCGTCGCTTTTACGGTGTTTTCATACCCGGAATAGGTATGCACCACATACCATTTTGCAGTTTCTGCCATGACTTCTACCCTTAGTGGAAGACACCAATCAGGGCGTCAATACCAACCTGAGCTACAAAGTCAAACAGCCAGATGAAAACGCCGACGCAGATGACGCAGGCTACCACGATGGCTGCATTTTTCAGCACCTGCTGGGGGGTGGGCCAGACGACCTTCTTCAGTTCGCTTTTCAGCTCACGGAAGTACTTGCGGACCTTGCCCCAGGTTCTTTTGAACCAGTTTTCCTTTTTGACTTCTGCCATGATGGGGCGTCCTCCTTACTTGGTCTCAGTGTGAGTGGTGTGCTTTCTGCAGAATCTGCAGTACTTCTTCATCTCGAGACGGTCGGGGTCGTTCTTCTTGTTCTTCATGGTGTTGTAGTTTCTCTGCTTGCACTCAGAGCATCTCAAAGTGACTTTCACGCGCATAACGGCACCTCCTTAAAATTTGCCTCCCTGTATCACACCCGGCTAGAAAAAAGATTTAGAAAGCGATGAACTACAATGGAAATCGCTCCGGGGCTGAAAAAGGCGCACAAAAAAAGAACCCTTTTTCACAGGTGAAATCATTCTAGCATAGCCCCCCTGGGATGTCAACATCTTTTTTGTAATTTTTCCCGGAATTTTGCCCGAAATTTTGGCAGGGGAGACCTTGCTTTTTTTTCTGCCCTTGGGTAGAATGTTGGAAAGAGTCTTTACATAGAAAGGAATGATCCTATGCGCGTGATGGGAATCGATTACGGGGATGCCCGGACTGGGGTGGCGTTTTCTGATTTGCTCTGTACCATTGTTGGCTCCACTACGGTGGTGCCCAGCCGGAACCACGAAAAGGCCATGCTGGACCTGGTTCGTCTGGCCAAGGAAAATGAAGTAGGGGAGATCGTTGTGGGGCTTCCCAAGAATATGGACGGCACCGAGGGCCCCCGGGCGGAGCTGTGCCGGGCCTTTGCCCAGGAGCTCGGGCAGGCCACGGGGCTCCCTGTCGCCATGTGGGACGAGCGCCGGACCACCGTGGAGGCCCACAACATTCTCTCGGCCCACAATTACCACGGCACCAAACGGAAAAACACCGTAGACGCCGTGGCCGCTTCCCTGATCCTGGAAGGGTATCTGGCCTATAAGAAGCGGGGCTGACGCTACTTCTGTTTGTAAAACAGTTCCCTGCACCCGGCATACAGCAGCAGTCCCCCAAAGGCCTTGCGGATCAGGCCCTGTGGAACATGGCTTTGCAGGACTGCTCCACCGGCGGCGGCCATGCAGCCGGAGAGGATCACCGGCCAGAGCTTTTTAAAGGGAATGCTCTTCCGGCGCAGGAAGGTCGCCAGGGCCGCCCCGGGCAGGAAAAACAATAGATTGAGCCTTCTGGCCTCCTGGCTTGTCCAGCCCAGTACCATGGTGAGCCACAGCATCAAAAGGCTCCCGCCGCCGATGCCCAGGCCGGAGAGAAGCCCCAGCAGGGAGCTGACCAGGAACGCGGGGACTACCCCTTCCAGCATAGATTTTTGACCCCTCCCCATAAAATCAACAGCCCCAAGACCCGGTGCAGCCACTGCACCGGTATTTTCTTTCCCAATGCCGCCGCCAGGCACCCACCGGCGGCGCTGCCCAGCAGATAGGGAGAGAATTTCTCCCAGGGCAGGGCACCGGAGGCCCCTTCAAGCAGAGCGCACAGCCCGCAGATGGGAAGCATCACTGCCACAGAGCCGGGAAACAGCTGCTCTGGGCCCAGCCCCGGAAACCGGCGCAGCATGGGGACCAATACCAGCCCGCCTCCGGCCCCCAGAAGCCCCGTCACCGTTCCGGCGGCGGCCCCCATCAGCAGGGGATACAGCATAAAAAAGCACCTCCTCAGGAAAGCTTTTCCAAAGGAGGCGCTTTTATACATGAATGGGAATTACTTGGTGCCGTTGTTCAGCACGATGTTGGTGCGCATATAGGAGGTGTCGCCAACGGTCATGGACAGGTTGTCCACAAGGGTATTATACCAGTTGCTGTAGTCCTCGCTTGCCAGGTCGCTCTTTACCAGGTACTCCCGGTAGGTGTCCTGGGCAGAACCCACAAAGTACATCACATGGTAGCCGTAGGTGGTTTCCACAATGCCGGTGTCGCCGGGCTTCCGGTTCGAATCAAAGCACCAGTTGTTGAAGGCGCTGACCATCTGGCCGGGGTAAACGTCCTCATAGAGGCCGCCGTTTTCCTTGGAGCCGGTGTCGGTGGAGTTGGCCTTGGCCAGTTCCGCAAAGCTCTCTTCCGTGGCCGCTCCGGATTCCCACTCGTCAAGCCACTCTTCGGCCTTTTCCTTGGCGGCGGCCTTCTCCTCGTCAGAGTAGGTGGTGGTGCCGTTTTCGGTGGTGCCGCCCTCGAAGCCGGAGAGAATGTGCCGGACATTTACCAGGGGGAAGCTGTTGTCGTTGGCGCTGATGAAGTATACAACGTAGTAGCCGGAAACGGTGGTCACTTCGCTGCCGTTTTCATCGGTGGTGGTGGAAGTGCTGGCGATATAGGTCTTGTCGCCCTCCTTGCGGCTGCTGTCGCTGATCCACTGGGCAATGAGGGAGTTGACGGAGGTATAGCGCTGGTCCGTCATAGAGGAGCTGGAGGCGCTGGTCTCGGCGTTGACGGGAAGGGCCGCAATGGCGGCATCCAGCTTGGCAACGGAGGTGATGTCCTCGCCGGTAACGGCCTTGGCATCCGCCTCGGCGGCAGCGGCCTTTTCTTCGGCGGTGGCGTTCTCGTCCAGATACCGGCTGGCGCTGATATAATACTGGTTGTAGGTGTAGGAGTTGTAAGAAGCGGGGTTCTCGGCATCCTTGGCCTTTACCTGGTCGGCGGTGTAGGTCAGGCTGTCCCGGTACTGGGTCTGATAGCCGCTGGCCAGCAGGTTCAGCCGGTAGTATTCCTTGTAGGTCTCCAGGGAGGAACCGTTGCCGTACATGGCCTTCAGGTAGCTGTCAACATCCTTGAAGCCATAGACCTGGGCATAGAGCTGCAGCATGGATTCCATGGAATCCAGCTGGGACTGCTCGCTTTCGCTGAGGGTGTAGCCCTGGGCCTGGGCTTCGGTGGCCAGGGCATAGATGGCCCGGGCGCTCTGCTCGGCGGCGGTCAGGAAGTAATCGGCCCAGGTGGTGCCGGCATCGGCATCATAGACCTGCTGATCCAGGGCCTTGCTGGTGTCCAGACCGTAAAGCATGGCGTAGGCACCGTTCTGGGAGTAGAAGTTGTTGACGGTATCCATATAGTAGTAGCTGAGCTCGGCGTTGCTCAGGGTGGTGTCCCCCAGAGTCAGCGCCACGGTCTTCTTTTCCCGGGAACCGCTGTTGGAGATGGAGCGGCTAATGCCGGTGAAGGCCGCAATGGCGATCAGAATCACCAGCACAGCGGCGAAGGCTGTGGTGTAGATTTTGACCTTCTTGTCTTCCTTTTGCTGCGCCAGCTGCTTTTCCGTCAGCTTGGCGGTGTTTTCTTCAGCACGAAGCTTCTTCTTGCTGGATGCACTCATGGTATCATTTCCTCTCGTTTTCATGGTCTGCTTGTTCCGCAATAGACATTTGCAGATAGACTGGGCTATTATAACGGATATTTCCTCCGGTTTCAAGAGGAAAAACCTTCTTTTGCCGAAAACAACAAAAATTTACATTTTTAAGGGCAGCACCGCAGACGCAATTGTGTGGTGCTGCCCTAAAAAAACCCGGGGAGACAAGCTCCCCGGGGACCCGCTTTGGCCGTACCGTGTCCGATTATGACCTGCACGAAATGGCAGGTGGGTTGCCGCTCCCGACGTTCTCTGCTCCCAGCATCCACCCATCGTCGAAGCGTGGGCGGGAGGTCTGCAATCCCGCCGGGAAGTCTAACTTCCCGATAAAAAAATGTGGGTCCAAAAGGACACGACACGTACCAAGCAGGAAATAAACTTATTCTTCCTCGGAATCCTCTTCCTCGTAAAGTTCATCCATAATGAGGTCGTAGACGGCTTTCAGCTCTTCCTCGTCCTCAATGGCTGTGAGCAACGGCTCTCCGTCTTCTTCCGTGGACTTGAGAATGCTCACTTCCAGCTGCTCCGGCTCGCCCTCTTCCGCAGCGGGGATCACGGCCATATAGGTCTCTCCGTTGTATTCCAGGGTGGACAGAACTTCCAGCTCATATTCTGTGCCGTCCTCGTCCACAATGGTGATAAAGTCGGAACCGTATTGATCTTCCATAGATTGCTCCTTTGATTTGGGGGTTTCTTTGTCTGTATTTTACAACTCCTGGGCCATAAAATCAAGAGGAAAATTGCGCTTCTTTTTTGACGTATTTTTGAAATCCGGAAAATTGAAAGCTTTCAGGATAAAATATCAATGGATTTTGGATATTTTCCGGGAATACTCAGACAATGATGAAATGAAACATTTTTACAGAGAATCGGGAAAAATCCCCCGGGTGAGAAGCATTTCTCCAATTAACGGATTATTTAGAAATTAGGTCTTTCGCTTTCCCGGAAAATATGATATAATCTGCGGATGATATGACGGATAGTCGTGTCTTTCCCCAAGAGAAGGCCGCCCGGGGCGGCTGCAATGTCCAATGTTGGAGGTTATGACCCATGGAAAATGAAGAAAAAAAGAGAAGGAGAAATAAGAAGCTTCGGCAGGAGTGGAATCCCCACTGGACGCTGAAAACCGTCTATACGGTGGGCTCGACCCTGCTGTCCGTACTGAAGATCGCCATTGGCGGCGCTCTGACGGTGGTTCTGATCCTCCTGATCTGCGGCGTTGTTTTTGTGGGCACCCTTGGTGACTATCTCCAGAACGATATTTTGACGGAAGCCTCCGACTGGTCCATTGACGACTACGATCTGGAGAAGACCTCCTTTCTTTATTATGTAGACAGTGACGGAAATATTCAGCAGCTCCAGCAGATTTATACCACCACAGACCGGCAGATCGCGTCCCTGGAGGAAATTCCCCAGGACCTGATCAATGCCACCGTGGCCATTGAGGACAAGCGTTTCTACGAGCACCAGGGTGTGGACTGGATCACCACGGTGAAGGCCTGCATGAATATGTTCTTCGGCGGAGACTCCCAGTTCGGCGGCTCCACCATCACCCAGCAGCTGATCAAAAACGTGAGCCAGGAAAACAGCATCACGGTCCAGCGGAAGGTCATGGAAATTTTCCGTGCCCAGATGTTTGAAAAGCAGTACGACAAAGACCTCATCATGTATGAGTATCTGAACCGCATCTACCTGGGCAAGGGCTGCTACGGTGTCAAGAGTGCCGCCGCCGCCTATTTCGGCAAGGAGCTCCAGGCCCTGACCCCTGCGGAGTGCGCGGCCCTGATCAGCATCACCAACAACCCTTCGCTCTTTAACCCCTATTCCACCAATGTCTTTAAATACAAGGGGGAGGAGCGGGACGGTGCCGGCCGGAACCGGTATCGCCAGCTGAACGTCCTTTCCGAAATGCTCTCCCAGGGGTATCTGACCCAGGAGCAGTATGAGGAAGCCGTGAACCAGGAAATGGTCTTTAAGGAGGGCATCGCCCCGGAGGACCGCTGGGCCCTCTGCCCCAACTGCGGCTATTCCGGCACCGTCGGCACCTTCCACCACGAAGGCGACCACTATTTCTGCCCGGAGTGCGGCACCCTCACCACGGTGAACCAGGATGCCTCTCAGACGGTTTATTCCTGGTTCGTGGACTCCGCCATTCTGGACGTGGCCGCGGACCTGGCCGCCCAGGACGGCGTGGACTGGGAGACCGCCGGAGAAAAGACCCGGAACTATTACCTGGAGCGCATCCAGAAGGGCGGCTATCACATTTACACCACCCTGGACATGGATGTTCAGAACCAGGTGGACGCCATCTACACGGACCTGGAAAAGATCCCCACCACCCGCAGCACCCAGCAGCTGCAATCCGGCATCGTGGTCATTGACAATTCCACCGGTGACGTGGTAGCTCTGTCCGGCGGTGTCGGGGAGAAGACGGATTTCTTCGCCTACAACAAGGCCACCCAGGCAAAGCTCCAGACCGGCTCCTCCCAGAAGCCCGTCTCCGTCTATGCCCCGGCCTTTGAAAAGGGCGGCTTCAGCCCGGTAACGGTCATCAAGGATATGCCCATTATGTACAACGACGATGGTGTCCCGTTCCCCAGAAACGACAACCGGGAATACAATTACGCCCGCACCATTTTCAGCGGCGTGGTCTCCTCCGTCAACGCCATCTCCGGCAATACCCTGAACGCCATCGGTGCCAATTACGGCTACAGCTTCGCCAAATACAACTTTGGCCAGAATTCCCTGACGGACAGCTACGCCCTTGCCAACGGCCAGAGCCTTTCCGACGTGGGCGTGGCCCCTCTGGCCCTGGGTGCCTTGACCGTTGGCTCCACCGTTCGGGAGATGTCCGCGGCCTACGCCACCTTCGCCAACAACGGCGTATACCGGGAGCCCAGAACCTATACCAAGGTCTATAACAGCGACGGAGAGCTGGTGCTGGACAATACCCAGGACAACCGGCAGATCCTCAGCGAAAAGACCGTGGAGTATATGAATTACTGCCTGTTCAACGCCGCCAACTACGGCACCGGCGGCGCGGCCATCTTCCCGGGCCAGAACATCGCCGGCAAAACCGGCACCACCTCCAGCAACCGTGACCGCTGGTTCTGCGGCTTTACCGGCTACTATACCGCCGCGGTCTGGTGCGGCTACAACCAGCCGGAGCAGATCAACCTCACCGGCAACTACGGAAACCCTGCGGCCCGTCTGTGGAAAATGGTCATGCAGCCCATTCACGACGGCCTGCCCTCCAAGGCCCTTTATAGCGGGAATAACTTCCAGAGCGTTTCCGTCTGCCTGGATTCCGGCAAGCTGGCAACTGCCGCCTGTTCTGCCGATGCCCGGGGCGTTGCCCGGGTGTCCACTGCCAACGCCTACCCCGAGGACATCCCCACGGAAACCTGCGACAAGCACGTGGAAGTCCAATACTGCGTCACCGGCGGCGGTGTGGCCACGCCGTTTTGCAGCATGTTCCCGGATGCCCAGGTGGAAACCCGGTCTCTCGTAAAGATGACCCCCTCTGAGGTGGAGGAGATCCGTGCGGCCATGGGGAAGGGCCTGAAGGCCGAGTATTATCAGGACGGCTACGTCTATTATATCGACGACGACGGAAATCCCCTTCCCTGGAACGGCTTCCGCAACGATGCGGGTAACGATGCGGATACCCCCTATATTGTCTGCCCCATTCACAACCAGCAGGCCTTTGAAAACATGGACCATACCGGCGACAACCAGGATGGCGAGGACAACTGGGGCGGCTCCAATTTTGGAGGCGACATGGGCGGCAATTTCGGCAACAACGGAAACAACGGGAATAACGAAGAAGACCCCTGGTAAAGAGAAAAGGAGACAGTATGCTTTGGATTTCGGATCAATGGAAGGACTATGAGGTGCTGGACGCCTCTGACGGCGAACGCCTGGAGCGCTGGGGCAAGTATATTCTGGTACGCCCGGACCCCCAGGTGATCTGGTCCACCCCCCATACGGCCCCCCAGTGGAAGCAGCAGGATGCCCGGTATATCCGTTCCAGCACCGGCGGCGGCCACTGGTCGGACCACCACCTGCCGGAGCGCTGGCAGATCAAATATCGGGATTATCTGACCTTTAATGTGAAGCCCATGAACTTCAAGCACACCGGCGTTTTTCCGGAGCAGGCCGCCAACTGGGATTTTATCCGGGAAAAGGTGGCCTCCGCCGGTCGTCCGGTGCGGGTTTTGAACCTATTTGCCTATTCCGGCGGCGCCACCCTGGCGGCGGCAGCCGGAGGAGCGGAGGTCTTCCATGTGGATGCCTCCAAGGGCATGGTGGCCTGGGCCAAGGAAAATGCCCAGGCCTCGGGCCTGGCAGACCGGCCCATTCACTGGATCGTGGACGACTGTGGCAAATTCATCCAGCGGGAGCTGCGCCGGGGACGGCGCTATGACGGCATCATTATGGACCCTCCCAGCTACGGCCGGGGGCCCAGCGGGGAGATTTGGAAAATGGAAACCAGCTTTTTCCCCTTCCTGCAGCAGACCGCCAAGCTCCTGACCGATGACCCCTTGTTTGTCATCATCAATTCCTACACCACCGGCCTTGCCCCCTCCGCCGTGTCCTATGCTGCGGATGTGGTCTTCGGGGAGGACCACGGCGGAAAGACCGCTGCCGGGGAACTGGGACTGCCGGTGAAAGAATCCGGCCTGATTTTGCCCTGCGGTGCCACCGGCAGATGGACACCCTGAGAGAGGAACGAACAACTTTGGAAGATATTATTTCTGTGGAACATCTGGCCTACTCCTACCCGGATCTGGACGGCCAGAAGGGGACCCGGGTCTTTGAAGACTTAAATCTTACCATTCAGGACGGCAGCTTCGTGGCGATTCTTGGCACCAACGGCTGCGGAAAATCCACCCTTGCCAAGCATTTTAATTCCATCCTCCTTCCCTCCGGCGGAAAGGTATATGTTGACGGCATCGATACCTCCGACCTGGAGCGGATCATTGCGGTCCGCCGCTGTGTAGGCATGGTCTTTCAGAACCCGGACAACCAGATCGTTGCCAATGTGGTGGAGGAGGATGTGGCCTTCGGCCCGGAAAATCTGGGCGTTGCCAGTCCGGAGATCCGCCGCAGGGTGGATAAGGCCTTAAAGCAGGTGGGCATGTATGAGTATCGGGAGCACGCCCCTCATCTGCTCTCCGGCGGCCAGAAGCAGCGGGTGGCCATTGCGGGCGTCATCGCCCTGGAGCCCAAGTGCATCGTCTTAGACGAGCCCACCGCCATGCTGGACCCCCGGGGCCGCAAGGACGTCATGGAAACCATTGAAAAGCTGAACCGGGAAAAGGGCATCACCATCGTGCTCATTACCCATCATATGGATGAGGCCGCCATGGCCCAGCGGGTGATCGTGCTGGACAAGGGCAAGGTGGCATCAGACGGCACACCGAAAGAGGTCTTTGCCCAGGTGGAAATGCTCCACGGCATGGGCCTTGCTGCCCCGGATACGGTGGAGCTGTGCGAGGCCCTGAACCGGAAGGGGGCAGCGCTCCCGTTAAACGCGCTGACACCGGAAGAATGCGCACAGGCACTTCTCAAGTGGCTGAAGGCCTGATGAGCGGAGGATGTAGAATGGAACCAATCTTGCAGGTGAAAGACCTGACCTATATTTACAGCATCGGCACCCCTTTTGAGCATAAGGCCCTGGACAACGTGAATTTTTCCCTGGAGCCCGGAGAATTTGTAGGCGTCATCGGCCACACGGGCTCCGGAAAATCCACCCTGATGCAGCAGCTGAACGGCCTGTTAAAGCCCACCTCCGGCCAGGTCCTTCTGGGAGGCCAGGATATCTGGTCCGACAAAAAGCAGACCCGGCAGGCCCGTTTTCGGGTGGGTCTGGTGTTTCAGTACCCGGAGTACCAGCTCTTTGAAGAGACGGTTTACAAGGACATTGCCTTTGGTCCCACCAACATGGGCCTGACCAAAGAGGAAATCGACCGCCGGGTCCGGGAGGCCGCGGGCTTCGTGGGCCTCACCGAGCAGCAGCTTTCCGTGTCCCCCTTTGACCTGTCCGGCGGACAGAAGCGCAGAGTGGCCATTGCCGGTGTCATCGCCATGGAGCCGGAGGTCCTGATTCTGGACGAGCCCACCGCGGGTCTGGACCCCATCGGCCGGGCGGAAATTTTAGGGAACATCCAGGCCTACCGGCAGGCCAAAAACGCGGCGGTGCTGATGGTCAGCCACTCCATGGAGGATGTGGCAAAGCTTACAGACCGGCTGCTGGTGATGAACGGTTCCAAGCTTGCCATGGACGGCACCCCGGAGCAGGTCTTTACCCATGTGGAAGAATTGCTGGCCATGGGCCTGAGCATTCCCCAGGTAACACAGGTTTTCCTGCGGCTGCGGCACATGGGCGTAAACGTCCCCAATGTGTATACCCTGGAGCAGGCCACAGAAGTGCTGCTCCGGCTAAAGGAGGAACAGGCCCATGCTTAAAGACATTACCCTGGGACAGTTCTTCCCCGGAACCTCGGTGATCCACCGGCTGGACCCCAGAACCAAGCTCATCGGTGTGATCCTTTACATTGTGGCTCTGTTTGTGGCCAAAAGCTGGATTTCCTACGGGGTGGTTCTGGCCTTTTTGCTGGTGAGCATTGCCGTTTCCACCATTCCTCCCAAGGCCATCGTCAGAGGCATGAAGCCGGTGGTGGTGATTCTGATTTTCACCGGCATCCTGAATCTCTTCTACGCCGACGGCGGCAGAACGCTCCTGCGCATCGGCTTTTTGACGGTGACCACCGAGGGCGCGAAGCGGGCCTTTTTCATGATGAGCAGAATCCTGATGCTGATTTCCGGCACCTTCCTCATGACCTATACCACCTCGCCCATCTCCCTGACGGACGGCCTGGAAAGCCTGCTGGGGCCCCTCAAAAAGCTCCGGCTGCCGGTCCATGAGCTGTCCATGATGATGTGCATCGCCCTGCGGTTCATCCCCACCCTGATCGAGGAAACCGATAAGATCATGAATGCCCAAAAGGCCCGGGGTGCGGATTTTGAGTCCGGCAGCATCATTGACCGGGCCAAGGCCCTGATTCCCGTGCTGGTGCCTCTGTTCATTGGTGCCTTCCGCCGGGCAGACGAGCTGGCCACGGCCATGGAGTGCCGCTGTTATCGGGGTGGCGAGGGCCGGACCAAAATGAAGCTGCTGCGCTATAATCGGAATGATTTCTGCGCTTTCGGCTGTCTGGCAGCCCTGGTTGCCGTAGTTGCCCTGCTGGCGGGTTTCGGATTGTGAGGCAACTATGCGGAATATTGCCCTGTTTTTGACTTATCTCGGCACCCGCTACCACGGCTGGCAGGTCCAGAAGAATCTGCCCACCGTGGCGGAGACCCTGGAAAAGGCGGCGGCCCAGCTGGTGGGCCACCCGGTCCATGTGACGGGCTGCGGCAGAACCGATGCCGGTGTTCACGCCCGGTGCTATGTGGCCAACTTCCGAACCGAGTCCACCATTCCCGTGGACCGGCTGCCCTATGCCCTCAATACCCATCTGCCCTGCGACATTGTGGTGACAAAGGCCTTTGAGGTCCACGAGAACTTCAATGCCATCGGCTCCTGTGTCCGGAAGGAATACACCTATCAAATCTACAATTCCCGGCTGAAAGACCCCTTTTACGTGGACAGAGCCTGGTTTTACCCCCGGCATCTGGACGAAAAGATCATGCAGGCCGCGGCGGACCAATTTGTGGGAACCCACGATTTTGCTGCCGTCCGCAGCGTGGGTACCGATGTCAAATCCACGGTCCGCACCGTGTATTATTACAACGTGGAGCGCCGGGGGAATCTCGTCATCCTGAAGGTCTGCGCCAACGGCTTCCTTTACAATATGGCCCGGGCCATGGCCGGCACCGTGGTTTATGCTGCGGAGGGGAAAATCCGGCCGGAGCAAATAGGGGCCATTCTGGATTCCGGCAACCGCACGGCGGCAGGACCCACGGTGCCCCCCGGAGGCCTGTATATGACCCATCTGTGGTATGATGACGGCATCGAAAAATTTGAGTGCAGCTGTTCCGATACCTTCCAGTCGGAATGATTCCCAAACGTCCCGGAGACACCGGGGCGTTTTTCTTAATAAATTGTTTTTCCTTTTTTCTCAGTTCTGTGCTATACTTCAAGAAAATGAATGCGTAAGGACCTTCCCGGGAACCCGGACCGGTCCGGCGGCAGGGAAGTCCTGCCGCTGCAAAAGGAGTGAAAGCGGCTATGCAGCCTAAAATGTGTTCCAAGTGTAAGAAAAATGTCGCCGTGATTTTTATCAGCAAGGTCGAAAACGGCGTGACCATGAATGAGGGCTACTGCATCAAGTGTGCCCGGAGCCTGGGCATTCCCCAGATCGACCAGGCGGTAAAGCAGATGGGTATTTCCGATGAAGACTTAGATATGATCTCCGATGAAATGAGCAGCATGTTTGGCCAGCTGGAGGGCCCGGAAGGGGAGGAGGACGAGGTAGACAGCCAGACCGCCACCTTCCCCTTTATGAACCAGCTCTTTGGCAATCTGCCCAAAATGCAGAAGCAGACGGAAAAAACCGAGCACGCCGAAAAAGAGCATAAAAAAGAGAAAAAGTCCAAGCACAAGTTCCTGGACAGCTATTGCATGGACCTGACGGCCCGGGCCCGGGCCGGGTCTTTGGACAAGGTCATTGGCCGGGATGTGGAGACCGAGCGGGTCATCCAGATCCTGAACCGCCGTCAGAAGAACAACCCCTGCCTGGTAGGCGAGCCCGGCGTGGGCAAAACCGCCATTGCCGAGGGCCTGGCCCAAAGAATCGTGGCGGGGGAGGTACCCTACAAGCTCCGGGATAAAGAAGTTTTTTTGCTGGATCTCACGGCACTGGTTGCCGGAACCCAGTTCCGGGGCCAGTTTGAAAGCCGTATGAAGAGCCTGATCACCGAGATCAAGGCCTGCGGCAATATCATTCTGGTCATTGACGAGGTCCACAATCTGGTGGGCGCCGGTGATGCCGAGGGCAGCATGAATGCCGCCAATATCCTCAAGCCCCCGCTGTCCCGGGGGGAGATCCAGGTGATCGGTGCCACCACCTTCAATGAATACCGGAAGTATATTGAAAAAGATGCGGCCCTGGAGCGCCGCTTCCAGCCCGTGACCGTGGCGGAGCCTACCATTGAGGAGGCCGCTCAAATCCTGCAGGGCATTTCCAAAACCTATGCCCAGTTCCATGGGGTCAGCATTTCTCCGGAAATTGCCCGGCAGTGCGTGGTGCTCTCCGAGCGGTATATTACAGACCGGTTCCTGCCGGATAAGGCCATCGACCTGCTGGACGAGGCCTGTTCTGACGTCAACCTGCGCAGCAAGGAAATTTCCCGGATGGCGGAGCTTAAAAAAGAGCGGGACGACTATGAGCTGGAGCTGAAGGTCCTCAACGAGGACGGAGAGAATACGGATTTTGAGCGCCTTGCCACCATCCGCAGCCGCCTGTGCCAGCTGGCGGCGGAAATCGAGGAGCTGGAAAAGGTCCCCGCCCCTGCGGTGACCATGGACAATCTGGCCAGGATCATCGAGCTGTGGACCAAGATCCCCGCTTCTAAGATCAAGGCCCAGGAATACCAGCAGCTCCGATCCATGGAAGACCGGCTGAAGGCCCATATCGTAGGCCAGGATCATGCGGTGGAAGCCGTGACCAAGGCCATCCGCCGGAATCGGGTGGGCATTTCCCCCAAGCGCCGGCCGGTGTCCTTTATTTTCGTGGGCCCCACCGGCGTGGGCAAGACGGAGCTTGTCAAGTGCCTGGCCAATGACATGTTTGACAGCGTGGATGCCCTGGTGCGGCTGGATATGTCTGAGTACATGGAAAAGCACACAGTTTCCAAGCTCATCGGTTCCCCTCCTGGCTATGTGGGCTATGACGAGGCGGGGCAGCTGACGGAGACCATCCGCCGGAAGCCCTACAGCGTGGTGCTGTTTGACGAGATCGAGAAGGCCCATCCGGATGTGATGAACATCCTGCTGCAGGTCCTCGATGACGGCCGCATCACCGATGCCCAGGGCAGAGTGGTGAATTTTGAGAATACCATCATCGTCATGACCTCCAACGCCGGTTCCGAAGGGAACGTGGGGGGCATGGGCTTTGGCCGCAGCGACCAGGACCAGGTCCGGGAAAAGACCATGAAGGCTCTCCGAAGCTTCCTGCGTCCGGAATTTTTGAACCGGGTGGATGAGATCATCACCTTCAACCACCTGACCCGGGAGGACTTCCTGCACATTGCGGACATTATGCTGGAAGAGCTGCGGGAGAGCCTGAAAGCCCGGGAGCTGACCTTCACCTGGACCGACGACGTTCGGCAGCACCTGGTAGAGGACGCTTTCTCCGTGACCTACGGTGCCCGGAACCTGCGCCGGGTGATCCAGAAGGAGCTGGAGGACCCGGTGAGCGAGGCCATTATTGACAGCTTTGAAAAGCCCATTTCCGGCATCTCCGCCCGGATGGAGGACGGAGCGCTCAAGCTCGACATTCAGGAAGCATAAACAGCAGAAAACAGTCCGGCGGCACCCTTTTTGCGGTGCCGCCATTTTTTAGAACTCTTCAAATTTGTCAGACAGGGTATCTGAAACCTTCCAGGCCATATCCTCCATTTTGTTGGCGGCCTTGGCGGCCAGCCGTCTTGTGGGGTTGGACCTAGGCATCATCAGCACCGCCACCATCCCGGCGGCAGCACCCAGACCGGCGGAAACCGCCCATCCTTTCATATCCATGTGGCATCCTCCTTTCCTGATTTTCCCTGGGGAACGCTTATAAAATCGTCATCGGCTGGCAATTCTATAGAGCTTCCCTAGTATTCCCGAAAATCAGAGTGGCAAACTGGAAGCATTTTCTCTTCCGCACTTTCTTTTCGGAAAAATCTATGCTATACTGGTTTTAAAATCAGAAGCGGGAGGACGGGTTATGTCGATGGATGGACTGCAAGAAAGAATTCGGAAACGGAAATGTGCGTTGATCGTAGATTTGACGGTACTTCCCGGAGCCTTGCCCAAGGACTATGGGGAAGTCCCTTTTGTGCAGGGGTATTGCGCCTATATCCGTGCCCTTTTAAAGGGGCTCAAAGGCATGGTTCCCGGGGTGCGGTTTTCCCTGGGCCTGTTCTCCCTGTTGGGCGGAGAGGCATTGTCCCAGCTTCCGGGGCTCACCAGAGAGGCCGGGGAACTGGGCTATTATGTGCTGCTGGAAACGCCCCAGCTGAACGGTCAGGCCCTGGCGGAGTTCACCGCCCAGACCCTTTTAGGCCCGGAAAGCCTTTACCACTGTGACGGGGTGCAGATTCCCTTTTATAGTGGCAGCGATGTTCTGACACCCTTTTTGCCCTATTGCGAAAAGGAGAAAAAAGACGTGTTTGTCTGTGTCAGAACCCCCAACCGCTCTGCGCCGGAGCTCCAGGACCTGCTGACCGGCAGCCGCCTGGTCCATATGGCCGCGGCCAACCGGGTGAACCGGTATGCCGAGGGCCTACAAGGAAAGTACGGCTACGCCCGGGTAGGGCTGCTGGCTTCCGCGGGGGCGGCGGACAGTCTGCGCAGCCTCCGGGAAAAATATCCGGGGCTGTTCCTGCTGGCAGACGGCCTGGATTATCCCAGTGCCAACCTCAAAAACGTCTCCCTGGCCTTTGACAAGCTGGGCAGAGGCGCCGCCTATTGCGCCGGAGAAATGGTCACCCTGGCCTGGCGGCAAAAGCCGGACATGGACCCGGTGGAAGCGGCTCTGGCAGAGGTCCGGCGGCAGCAAAAGGGTCTGGGGCGGTATTTGACATTTTTATAATGGATTACAAGGGCCGGTGTACCGCAATTTGCGATACACCGGCCAAAATCATTGTTACTGGTTGTGGGTATTACTTGCCGTTTGAATGCTGTTCAGTTCCTGCAATACAACAGCTTCGGGGACAACTTCCTTTAGAGAGTCCACAAAAGAGGAACATTTTACCGAGACATTTTCAAAAGAAGACATCACTTGCTCCATGATCCGCATCTCACTGGCGTTGGAGAAATCGCCTACACCATACCCCTTTTTGTCAAAATACATGATATTGCTGCCACCCAGGAAAACCGTATGGACGGGCTGTGAATCCTGAAGAAAGGTAATGTACATGGTTAGGTCTGTGTCGGTGGAACCTTCCATGTTTGTGTTGCCTGATATCAGCTTTTCAAGAAAGGCCTTTGGGGAAGGACGTAATTTTGCGGTGCTGAAAGCCGTTTGAATTTCTGTATACGATTCATCGTCGGCGTTTATTTGCGTGTTTACGGCGACGTCTCCGTCATCAAAAATCAAAACGCGAAAGCCGTCTGCCTGATGCAGATAGGAGTGGAAGTGCAAGGTATCATTCGTGAACAAATAATACCTGTATGTCAGAATACAAATAGAAACCGCAAAGACCAATGCAACGAAAATGCCAAATGCTTTTTTTACCCGCATGTTATTCACTTCCTTTGTACCATGATTAAACTACAAATATATTCCGTTTGGAAAACACTCATTTTAGGTTCAGAGATTCCGTGATTTCTTCCTCCGCATCGTCACTCAACACATCTTTGTCAAACCACAGATGGTAGACATACCCCCCTTTTTCAAAGAAATGATGATAAAAATGCCGTTGTTCTCCAGTCACATCGTCATTTCTTGTCAGTGTTACACCGACTTTCGGTTCATCGCCCCCGCCGGCAAAGGCGATGAACTCCACATTGTTGGTCTTGTGAATTTCCTCTTGCAGGTACTTCATAATTTTTGAAATGCCTTTGTTGCTCAAATCTCTCTTGCGCAGCTGCGTGATCAGAAGGCCGCCCACCGTTGTGCCGTCCTCGTCCCGGACAAAATCGCAGCAGTCTTCGGACGGGTAGGCTGCGCTGTATCCTTCCGGCAGCGCCAGGGAATAGTCCGTCATGCTGGGAGGAGGCGCTTTCTTGGTACAGCCGCAGCATACCCCCAGGGTCATGGCGAACAATGTAAGGAATATGTAGAATTTCTTCACTTTTGTTACCCTCCATTTCTTTGCATTCGGAAGATCCTGATTTTGCGCGGATTCAATGGGTTTAAACGGCTATGAAACATCCATCTTTATTTTAAAGGAATCTGCAACAAAAGTAAATCGCAAGCACTTTAAGTTTTCTTTAAATCGGTCGTTTCCTACACGTTCAGAATAGCCCGGCGGGCACAAAAGTTCCGGGACCGGCGTGGCCGTCAGTCCCGGATGTTTTTTAACGGTTCGTCGTGGCCCCGTTGGCGGTCTCGCCGGTGGGGGCGGTGGTTGTCTGGGTGCCGTTCTCCGTGGGCCGGTCGCCGGGCTCCGTGATCAGGGGGCCGTTCCCGTTTTCCGTTGTGGGAGTGGCGGCAGGCTGGGTGGTAGGCGCGGTGGTGGCCTGAGTTGTGGGCACAGTGGTGGTAGGCGTTGTTGTTGCGGGGGTGTTATTGCCTCGGCAGGCCGTTAAAAGCACCAGAACCAGCGCCAAAGGGAAAATCAGCTGAATTGACTTTTTCATTATTTGTCTCCTCCAAATCTTTTGAATCCAGGGGTATTATTGCCATAAAGATTTGTTTTACGCAGGAAAAAACCGGACACCAAAAAGAATTTTTTGTAGTTGCTATTTTTGCCGTTTGATTGTATAATAACTCTGCGCAACAAAAAATAAAAAGGGGAGTACCGCAATGAAAAAGCTTACTGTCAAGAAGGACGTCGCCTGTATGGCCTGTCTGGAGTGCGTCCGCGCCTGTTCTAATGCCTTCTACAAGGAGTTCAACGAGGATTACAGCTGCATTCGCATTGTCGCCAAGGGAGACGGCGCAAAGCCCAATGTCTGCATCCAGTGTGGAAAGTGCATGAAGGCCTGTGAGCACGAGGCCATCACCCAGAATCCCAAGACCGGTGTCTACATGATCAACAAGAAGAACTGCGTTGGCTGCGGCAAGTGCGTGGAGGTTTGCCCCATGAAGGTCATGGTCCTCAAGCCCGAGAATCCCGCCTCCAAGTGCATCGCCTGCGGCATCTGCGCCAAGGCCTGCCCCATGGGCATTCTGGAAGTCGTCGAAAAGTAAATTTTTACGGCAATTGGGCCTCCTTTCGGCGGCCCAATTGCGCTCTTTGACAGCCGGGTTCTCCCCAAGACCCTGACAAACGCATTTTATGAATTTCGGAGGAAAATAATGAGCAAAGGCGGATATTTTTTGGCCCCGAAGCCTGAAAAGAAAACGAAGCCCTGGGTGATCGTCGTTGCGGTGATCCTGGCGGTGGTGATTCTCATCGGCGCTTTGGGTACCTGGTTTGTGATTTCTAAAATGAATAAGATCCAGCGGGCGGAGAAGGGCGACAACCAGCTCTCTTCGGACGATTTGAGCGGTATGCTGGTGGAGGACGACACCCCCACCACAGAGGCGACGACCGTGCCTACAGAGACGACGGAGCCCAAGGAAACGGAGCCCAACTACGGCAAGACCGGGAAGGTCATCAACGTGCTGCTGATCGGTCAGGATGCCCGGGAAGGGGAAGACAGCAAAAACGCCGATACCATGCTGCTGGTCACCATCAATAAAGAGACCAAGAAGATCAACATGACCTCCTTCCAGCGGGATACCCTGGTGGTGATCCCCACGGTTTATGATACCAACGGAACCCCCCATGACGGCCGTACCAAAATGACCCTGGCCTACGCCCTGGGCTACAAGTGGGGCGGCGACCTGGGTGCCATGGAGATCATCGATAAGGTCATCGAGCGGAACTTCGGTGCCATTGTGGATAAGAACGTGGAAGTGGATATGGACGCGTTTGATGCCTGCATCAACGCCCTCCACGGCGTGGACATTGAGCTCAACGCCGACGAGGTCAAGTACCTGAACGATTATTTCAAGGATTACCCGGACCGGGTTTACAAAGAGGGTGTCAACAAGCTGGACGGCTGGGCCGCGGAAATGTACGCCCGGACCCGTCACTCCACCAACGCCGACAACGACTTCAACCGGACCAACCGGCAAAGAGCCGTGGTGGCCGCGGTGCTGGAGAAGGTCAAGACCATGAGCCTGCTGGAAATCAATGCCCTGGCGGACCAGCTCCTGCCCATGGTGCTGACGGACATGTCCAATACCGACATCACCACCTATATCACGGAGCTTCTGCCCCTGCTGCCGGAAATGACCCTGGAGTCCCTCCAGTGTCCCAACAAGGACATGGATATGTACGGCAAGGTCATTGACCTGTTCAGCAATGGTGAACAGCACGCTGTCCTGTATTTCAACGAAAACAAGGCCAAGGACATTGTAACGGCCATTACCGAAGCCGACTAACCCTAAACGCCGCCGACACAAGTACGGCGGCGTTTTTTGAAAAAGGAGTCAACCAATGAATCATCTTCTGATGTATAACATCCCGCCGGAAAAAGCCGGAAAAATCAAGGCCATTGGCCTGCGCCACGGATTCCGGATCCGGGTGGTCCGTCCGGAGGAGTTTGGCCATAGCGTCGGTGCCCTGGCAGGCTTCCCGGAGGCCCAGGTCCAGGGGGATGGGGCGGCCTTTACCGACGAAATGCTGGTGCTCTGCGGTGTGGAGGGGAAAGTCTTCCACAGCTTCCTGGCCCAGCTCCGGGAAAAGAAGGTCCCCGTGACCCTGAAAGCGGTGCTGACGGAGCACAATGCCCAGTGGACCTCCTCCAAGCTCCATGAATCCCTGGTGCAGGAATATGAAATGCTGAAAAGCGCCGGGAAGAGTGTCCACAACCAATAAAGAACTGTAAGGAGTTTATACTGTTCTCCAATAAAGCGTGGAATATGACATTTATAATCAGGAGGTATCAATAATGAGAGTTTCTAAAATCACCAAAGTGCTGCTCCTTGTTCAACTGGTTCTTCTGATCTGTATCTGCTGTATGCCATCGAAAAGCCGGTTATCTTCCGTACCGGGGCTTTGGGGAGCGTACATTGTCCTGAACCGTGTGCGGGATTTCTTCCTGATCCCTGTAAGCTTTGGCACGGCGGTCTGCCTATTGGGCTCTGCCTGTCCGTTTTTCAGGAAACAGAGGCTCACAGCAAAACTCCAGGATGCACTCCTTGTCATCTGTGCGATCATGACGGTTTGCGGGATTTATTGCACGGTCAGGATCGTTCGCATGGAAGAAATTTTATTCCTGCCGACCCAGTGGTGGCTGTTTTTGCTGAACCATCCCTTTGTTCTGAGCTTGTGGTGGATCGCGGATGGGATCCTCGCTTTGCTGGCGGGGACGGGGCGAAAAAAACCCCTATAATAGAAAAGCTGTCGTAAAACGAAAACCTCCGGGGTTCGTTTTGCGGCAGCTTTTTTGCGCATGTTCCCGGGGGCGCTGGCATAGAGTGGACCAAGGAGGCGATGGCGTTGGACCCTTCCTGGAGGTTTCTTTTGGAGATTCTGCCCCCGTGGATGCGGGAGCCGGTGGACCGGCTGGGGCGGGACAACCTTTCCCAGCTGCGGCTCCGGCTGGGGCAGCCCCCCAGGCTGGAATTTTCTCAGGGCAGCTGGCTTTTGACCCAGAGTGTGACGGCGGGGGACTTGGATCACTGCATCAACGCCGCCAGCCGCTACTCCCCCTGGTCCCAGGATTCTGCCCGGCAGGGCTATCTGCGTGTAGAAGGGGGCCACAGGATCGGTGTTTGCGGCCGGACGGTGGTAAAAAACGGACAGGTAACAGGGTTTCAGGCGGTGACATCTCTGTGCATTCGGGTAGCCCGGGATATAGAAGGCCTGGTGGGCCCGGAGTGCGCCGACTGGGGTTCCATCCTGATTCTGGGGGCACCGGGCTGGGGAAAAACCACCCTGCTGCGGGAGGTGTGCCGGGTCCTGGCCCGGGACCACGCCGTTGGGGTGGTAGATGAGCGGGGAGAGCTGTTTCCCCAGGGCTTTTCCCGGGGCCAGGGGCTGGACGTGCTTTCCGGCTGCGGAAAAGAAATGGGGATGGAAATGGTTCTTAGAACCATGGCGCCGGACTATATTGCGGTAGACGAGATCACGGCCCGGGCCGACGCGGCGGCTCTGCGCCAGGCCATGGGCTGCGGCGTGAGACTGCTTGCCACTGCCCATGCGGAAAACCCCACAGACCTTTTCGCCAGACCTTGCTACAGGGGGCTTACGGAAAAGGGCATCTTTGATACGGTGCTGGTCATGAAGCGGGACAAGACCTTCTACAGGGAAAGGATGGAATCATGGAGTACAAATGGATCGGCGCGATCCTGGTCATCGGCGGCTGCGGCGGCTTCGGCTTCTCCCTGGCAAAAGACGCCATGAATCAGGAACGGCTGCTGCGGCAGCTGCTGGAAAATCTGGATTTTATGGAAAGCGAGATACAGTATCGGCTCACCGCCCTGCCGGAGCTCTTTCAGCTCTGCGGCCTGCGGTCCGGCGGGGTCCTGCGGCGGCTGTTTCTGGAGTTTTCCGGGGAGCTGGACAAGCGCAATGCCCCCAGGGTGGAGCAGTCCCTTCGTACCGTGCTGGACAGGCACCCTTCCGTTCCCCGGCGCATCCGGGTGGCCCTGTACCAGCTGGGAAAATCCCTGGGGCGCTTTGATCTGCCGGGGCAGCTTAAAGGTATTGAGAGTGCCAAAAACTGCTGCAAGCGGGAGCTTCGGGAGCTGGAACGAAATCGGGAGGGGCGGCTGCGAAGCTACCGGACCCTGGGCCTGTGCGCCGGGGCGGCCCTGGCGGTGCTGTTGCTGTGACCATGGAAATTGATCTGATTTTTAAAATTGCCGCCATTGGCATCATTGTCTCCATATTAAACCAGGTGCTCTCCCGCTCCGGCCGGGAGGAGCAGGCCACCATGACCACCTTGGCGGGGCTGGTGGTGGTGCTGATGATCATTGCCCAGAAAATCGCGGAGCTGTTCGATCTGGTCAAGACCCTTTTTGATTTCTGATGGAGCTGTATTGGAAAGCCCTGGCCCTGATCCTGGTGGCGGTGCTGCTGGAGCTGGCTGTGAAAAAACAAGAAAAGGACTATGGGGTGCTTCTGACGGTGGCGGTGATCGCCATGGTCTCCGGGGCGGTTTTCCAGCTGTTAAAGCCCGTGGAGGGTCTTCTGCGGCAGCTGCGGCAGGTGGGAAACCTGGACCCGGAAAATCTGGCATTGCTTTTAAAGGCGGTGGGCCTGGGGCTGTCAGCGGAAATCGGGGGCCTGGTCTGTTCCGATGCCGGAAATGAGGCCCTGGGCAGGCTGATCCGGGTTTTGGGTACGGCGGCCATTCTGCGATTGTCAGTGCCGCTGTTTACGGCGCTGCTGTCCTGCGTGACAGAGATGGTGGGGGTTCCATGAGAAAGCTGATTCTGGCGCTGCTGCTGGCGTTTTTGCTGGTGCAGCCGGTATACGGAGAAATTGCCGCTCCCCAGGTGCCGGAGGCGGGGCAAAAGCTCATGCCCCGGGACACGGAGGATTTTTCCCAGGGCCTGCGGCATATTTTAAAGGAACTGCTGCCCATCCTCCGGCCGGAGCTGGATCAGGGCCTGCGGACAGGCCTGGGGCTTGTGTGCCTGTGCATGCTCCTGTCCCTGCTGCGGACCATGGATGTGGGAACCGCTAAAATAGGGAATGTGGTAGGGGCCGTCAGCATTGCGGGGCTGCTGTTTGGCAACGCCCAGGCCATGATTCGCCTGGGGGCGGACACGGTGACGCAAATGAGCGAATATGAAAAGCTCCTGCTGCCGGCGGCCACGGCGGCCATGGCGGCCCAGGGAGGGCTAAACTCCGCCACGGCCCTTTACGCCGGTTCCGCCCTATTTAATACGGTGCTCTCCGCCCTTTTGGGCCGCCTGCTGCTTCCGGTGCAGTATCTCTATCTGGCTGCCGCCACCGCCGGTGCGGCCCTGGGGGGCGACGGCCTTAAAAATCTCAAAAACACCATGAAAGATCTGATTTTGTGGTGTTTGAAAACCCTACTGTCCCTTTTCACCGCTTACCTTGGCATCACCGGGGTGGTCAGCGGAACCACGGATGCGGCGGTGGTCAAGGCCGCCAAAACGACCATTTCCTCCCTGATTCCCTTTGTAGGAGGCATTTTGTCCGATGCCTCCGAGGCGGTGCTGGTGGGTACCGGGCTGTTGCGAAACGCCCTGGGGATTTACGGCATCCTTGCCATTTTATCGGTCTTTCTGGAACCCTTTGGGAAAATCGGCATCCAGTATCTGATTTTAAAGGGAGCGGCAGGCCTGTGCGCCATCTATGGCAGCAAGGAGGATACCGCACTGATCGATGACTTTTCCCAGGTGATGCGGATGCTTCTGGCCATGACCGGAGGCATGTGTCTGCTGCTGCTGGTAAGCTCCGTTTGCTTTCTCAAGGGGGTGGAATAATGGCCAGCCGCTATGTGCTCTCCCTGATCACCGCCGCCCTCATTGGGGGCATCCTCACGGGCCTCCTTCCGGGAGGCAGCTGCGGGAAGCTTTTAAAGCTTCTGTGCGGCGTGTTCCTGTTGGCGGCGGTTTTGCGGCCTTTGGGGAAACTGGAGCTGCCGGATGTGGAGCTGTGGCTGTCCCAGCAGGACCTGGATGCTCGGGCGGCGGTGGAGGAGGGGATGGGTTACGCCCGGTCTCAAAAGCGGCAGGTCATATGCAGCCGTCTGGAAGCATATATTTTGGACAAAGCGGCGGAGCTGGGAATGGACATTGGGGTGGAACTGACTCTTGGTGAATCCGACTGTCCCCAGGCTGTGCGGCTGACAGGCAGCGTTTCCCAGTCCCGGCGGGAGCGCCTGGGGGAGGTCCTGGAAACAGAGCTGGGAATACCAAAGGAGAATCAATGTTGGCAGGAAGATTAAGCGCCTGGGGGGTGTTCCTGAAAAAGAACCGCTATGTGCTGCTGGTGCTGCTGTGCGGCCTGGTGCTGCTGTGCTGGCCCCAGGAGAAAAAACAGCAGCCGGTGCCGGAGGAGCGGCAGGAGCAAGCCCCGGCGGAGGATCTGGAAAAGCGTCTGGAAGAGGCTCTGGGGCAGGTATCCGGGGTGGGGGCGGTGCGGGTGCTGCTGACACAGTCGTCCTCCGAAACCACCCTCTATCAGACGGACGAAACGGAGGCGCGGGAGGAGCATGGAAGCAACGTCCGCCGGGAAACGGTGCTGGTTACCGACAGCGGCCGCCAACAAACCGGCCTTGTTCGGCAGACCCAGGCCCCCGGCTATCGGGGGGCCCTGGTGGTGTGTCAGGGCGGGGATGTTCCGGCGGTGCGGCTGGCGGTAGTGGAGGCGGTGGCGGGGGTGACCGGTCTTTCCACCAATCGAATCACGGTGCTGAAAATGAAGTAGGGAGGGCTTATTGTGAAAATTTGGAAGAAGAACCTGGTTGCAGCGGCGATCCTTGTAACGGTTTGTGCCGGTATCTACGTCAACTGGCTCTATGCCGGGGGCAGGCAGACCCAGACCCTCAGCGACACCTTGGACACCCAGAAGGTCATGAGCGATGAGGACCTGGCAGTATCCGAGGACATGGCGGCCATCATGGCAGGGGAGGACCCCACCACCACCGCTGAGAGCTACTTTGCGGCGGTGCGGCTGTCCCGGCAGCAGGCCCGGGACGATGCCATTAACCTTCTTCAGGAGGCCGCCAGCATCTCCGGCGACAGCAAGGCGGCAGAATCCGCCGCGGACCTGGAAGACATCGTGCAGACTGCCCTGAGTGAGGCCCAGATCGAAAGCCTGGTCATTGCCAAGGGCTATGCCGACTGCGTCGCCTATATGACCAACGAAGGCATCTCCGTAGCGGTGGCCGCACCGGAGGGCGGCTTGCAGCAGGAGGATGTGGCGGTGATCGCCGATGTGGTCATGAGCCAGTCCGCCTATGGTTTAGACAGCATCCGGGTGGTGGAAGTGCAGTAAATAGTTCCCTCTGAAACAGATTCCGGCGACAAACCGGGACTGTTTCAGGGGGATTTTTGTTTGAGCACTGAATGAAGACGAAATTTTGTTCGAAAGAAGCAAAATAAGAGAGAGAAGGCTCCTTTTCTTGGGAAAAATAGGGGTGGAAATCTGGCTTCTTTTATGGTATTATATAGTGAAATAACTATGTAAAGGAGGAAACGGCAATATGAATTGGATGCAAAGCATGTTGTACGGCTTCCTGTCCGGTGTGGCGGAGGTCCTGCCGATTTCTTCCAGAGCCCATGGCATTTTGCTGCTGAAGATTTTCGGAGCTTCCGGCAACAGCAATCTGATGCTGCTCATGCTTCATGCCGCCCTGCTTGCGGCGCTGCATGTATCCAGCCGCACCCACCTGACCAGGATCCATCGGGCCCTGGCTCTGGCCCGGATCCCCAAGAAAAAGCGCCGCCGCCCCCTGGACCTGAAAAGCCTGATGGATTTTAAGCTCCTGCGGACCATGGCCCTGCCCATTATTCTGGCCTACTGCTTTTATAACAGCCTGTCCTTCCTGGTGGGAAGCCTTCTGGCCATTGCGGCGTTTTTGTTCCTCAACGGATTGATTCTGTATATCCCTCAGTTTTTCCCCACGGGCAACAAGGATTCCCGGAATATGAGCCGGGTAGAGGGGCTGCTCATCGGCCTGGGCGGGGCCCTTTCTGTCCTGCCTGGTATTTCCGGTATCGGAGCCATGGTCTCCGTCAGCTCCATTTGCGGCGTGGACCGGAGCTATGCTCTGGACAATGCCCTCATGGCCTCCATGGTGATTTCCGCTGCCATGGTGGTGAGTGATGCCGTCCGGCTGGTTGCCGGCGGCTTTGGAGGCGTGACCTTCCGCATCGTGCTGGTGTATCTGGCCTCGGCCTTTGCCAGCTTTCTGGGAGGCATGCTGGGGGTCAGGCTCCTGAAAAAGACCGTGGGAGAGCGTGGATTTTCATTTTTCGCCTTCTACTGCTGGGGCCTGAGCCTGTTTACATTCTTTTTGAACCTTGTGGCCTGATTGGAGGAGTTTCAATGGCACAAAAGAAGCCTTCGACCCGGGCGGATGAAGCCGCCGCCAAATCCAAAACCAAATCCGCCGCTGGGAAACCCAGCGGCAAAACTACCCCTCCGAAGAAGCGCGCTCCGGAGAAGGTGAAAAAAAGCAATCAGGATTTTGCCGGAGGCCTGGCCCCCAACGTCCTGTTTGCCTTCCTCAGCATCGTTCTGTTCGTGCTGTTCCTGGTCATTGCGGTGAACCCGGACGGGGCCCTGCTGAAGGCCATGAAGTCCGTGATCCTGGGCCTGCTTGGCCAGGTGGGATTTTACTTTTTCATTCCCGCATTTTTGTACCTGTTCTTTATCCAGACCTTTGGAAGAAAGCACGCCCCCACCATGCGCAGCATCTGCCTTATTGCCTTTGTACTGCTCAGCGGCAGTATTTACCATCTGGCGGTGCAGCGGCAGGGCATGGCAGAGGGTCTGGCGGTGATTCCGGATTTGTATACAGGGGGCGTGGATGGCCGCACCGGCGGTGTGCTGTGCGGAGGCCTTGCCATGCTGCTGCGCTGGTCCTGCGGCAATGTGATCTCCTATCTGATTCTGGGCATCGCCGCGGTGCTGACCCTCCTGGGCTCCATGCAGATCACCCTTCCCAGCATCGTCCGGGCCATTGCCAACCGGCCCAGAGAGCAGTGGGACGAAGCAGAGGACGATTATATTGAACCTGCGGCGGCGGTGGTGAACCACCTGGCCAACAAGCGTATGGAGCAGAAGCGCCGCAAGCAGGCCCCCCAGCCTGTTCCCCAGCCGGGGCCTGAGAAAACCCAGGCCCCGGCCCAGCCGCCTAAAAAGCAGACCAGGCAGGTGCCTCGGCCAGAGCCCCGGCCAGAGCAGGAAGCCCCGCTTCCCTCTACCGGTACGCCTTCCCGGGCCGCGGATGTGATGAATACCATTGATTTGGACATTGACGCCCCCATGTATCCGGCACCCAAGGGCATCCCTGTGGAAAAGGATACCGCCGAGCTGGAGCCGGAGGAGCCTGTGCGCCGCCGGGAGCCGGAGCCCATTCCCCAGGAAATGCCCCCCTTTGTAAAGCGCCGGGAGCCCGCACCGGAGAAGCCCAAGAAACCGGCGGCTGCCAAGGTTCCAGCCCCCGAAGCCGGGGAAACCGGGGAGAAGCCCGGAAAGGTCACCACCAAAGACGCGGCAGAGTCTGCCCGCCAGGTGGCGGCGGAGATCGCCCAGAGCCAGGATACGCCTCCCCAGGCCTACAGCTTCCCGCCCCTGGAGCTTCTGCGCCGCCCTGTCGGGGCCAGTTCCGACGGCACCGAGGAAATGCGAGAAAATTCCAGACGGCTTAACGAGACCCTGGCAAGCTTCCGCATCGATGCCCATATCATCAACGTCACCCGGGGCCCCAGCGTCACCCGGTATGAGGTAGAGCTGGATAAGGGCGTGCGGCTGAGCAAGCTGACCTCCTGTGCCGATGACATTGCCCTGAGCCTGGGTGCCTCCGGCGTTCGTATCGCCGCCGTTCCCGGAAAAATCTCCATTGTGGGCATCGAGGTCCCCAACCGCACCGTGACCACGGTCTCCCTGCGGGAAGTGGTGGATTCTCCGGAGTTTGCCCGGGCAAAATCCAAGTCCTCCTTCTCCGTGGGCAAGGACATCGGCGGCAACTGCATCGTGGGCAATATTGCGAAAATGCCCCATATGCTCATTGCCGGTACCACCGGTTCCGGTAAATCCGTGTGCATGAACTCCATCATCATTAGCCTCTTGTACAAGGCCGGGCCCGAGGATGTCAAGCTCATTATGGTGGACCCCAAAATGGTGGAGCTGGGCATTTACAACGGGATTCCCCATCTGCTGATTCCCGTGGTCACCGACCCCAAAAAGGCCGCCGGTTCCCTGCAATGGGCGGTTACGGAAATGCTGCGGCGGTATAAGCTCATGTCCGATGTGGGGGTCCGGGACCTGGAATCCTACAACAGCATTATGATGTCCGAGGAGGACGGTCAGAAGCTGCCCCAGATCATCGTCATTATTGACGAGCTGGCAGACCTGATGCTGGTGGCCGCCAAGGAAGTAGAAGATTCCATCTGCCGCATTGCCCAGATGGGCCGTGCCGCCGGAATGCACCTGATCATCGCCACCCAGCGGCCCTCTGCCGACGTGATCACCGGCCTGATGAAGGCCAACATTCCCTCCCGTATCGCCTTCTCCGTGGCCTCCGCCATGGAATCCCGGATCATTCTGGATACCCAGGGCGCGGAAAAGTTGGTAGGCAAGGGCGATATGCTCTATGCCCCCATCGGCTGCGGAAAGCCCCTCCGGGTCCAGGGCTGCTTTGTCACCGACAGCGAGGTAGAGGCCGTGGCCGGGTTCGTCAAAGAACACTACATTGCGGATTACAACCAGCAGGTCCTGGAGGAAATTGAAAAGAAGGCCCAGCAAACCGGAAAACCCGGCAAGGGTGCCTCCGCCCCGGACCCGGAGCCTACGGACGGGGAACTGGATGGGGACGAAATGCTTCCGGCAGCGGTGGAGGTCATTCTGGAGACCGGCCAGGCCTCCGTCTCCATGCTCCAGCGCCGGTTGAAGCTGGGCTATGCCCGGGCTGCCCGTATTGTGGACGAAATGGAAGAAAAGGGCATTGTAGGCCCCTTCCAGGGCTCCAAGCCCCGGGCCATCCTGATCACCAAAGAAGAATGGGCCGCCCGCAACGGCGACATGCCGGAGGACGGGCCCATGTCAGAAGACGAAGGACTCTGAATATTTTACGTGTCTAATGTGGGTTTCGCGTTTAAAAAAAAGCGAAAACGTGGTACGCTCATGTACATTGTTTTTGCATTTTACAGGCTTAAATCAGCAATAGATACGTCAAAAATACGGAAATACGGAACAAATGTATTGTAGGGGCGGCAATCTTGCCGCCCGCCACGTTGCAAATATAACCCGTGGGGACAAAACGGTACCACCCACCGGCATGTCATCCCGACCGAGTGAAACGAGCGGAGGGATCTTCCCAAGCAGCAAGCTTTACCTTACACAGGTAATTTTTGCAGCTTGAGTAGATTCCTCCGCTCCGCTTGCGCTACGGTCGGAATGACAAAACGGGGGACGCGCCTGGTATTTACTGGTACGATTCCCTTTCAGGGGCTATCGAAAAAAGGCGACCTTGGCTCTCCCTCTGGGAGAGCTGGCTCGGCAAAGCCGAGACTGAGAGGGCCCTGGAGCGTTTCTTCTGAATAATAACGTCCATTGAAATCCTCAACGTTGACCCTCTCCGTCCGAGCTGCGCTCGGCCACCTCTCCCAAAGGGAGAGGCTAGGGGCCGGGTGGCGGCAGATTGCCGCCGCTACAGTGGGGTGTACCACGTTGCAGGGGTTCCATTCAACCATACAGGTTTTGATTGCAGCCGCCAGGCCGGGAACGTGGTACACCGGCATTTGTTATGCTGCACCCTTACCCAGACTGGGCAGAAATCCTCATTGCATAATCATGAAAATTGTGGTATACTGTATAAGAGTTTACACCCGGAGGCGTTTATGACTGAATTAACTGATTTTCAGCAAAAAACCAAAGAAATCTATCCAGAAATCTCCCTGCGCTTTTGGGAACCCCTGGAAAAACATACCTCCTTCCGTATCGGCGGCCCCGCGGAGGTCATGGCATTTCCCGAGAACCCGGAGCAGCTGGGACTGCTTTTAAATAAGTCCGTTTTATTGGACTGCAAACCCGTTATCCTAGGAGCAGGAACCAACGTTCTGGCACCGGACGAGGGGGTCCGGGGGCTTGTGATTTGCCTGAAGGACTGCCTGGACGGGATGGGGCTGCTGGAGGGCCATTGCCTGCAGGTCTATGCCGGTGTGACCATGGCCAGAGCCGCCGTCTTTGCCGCAAAAAACGGCCTTTCCGGGCTGGAATTTGCCCACGGCATCCCGGGTACTGTAGGGGGCGGCGTTTACATGAACGCCGGGGCCTACGGCTCGGATATTTCCCGGGTCTGTGTGTCAGCGGAGGTCATGGACGGGGACGGGAACATCAGAACCGTTTCCGCCCAAGAACTGGACTTTTCCTACCGCCATAGCGCCCTGGAGGACACCGGGGAAATCGTAGTCAGCGCTACCTTCCGGCTGACCCCGGAGGACCCGGAGAGAATCCGGAATTATATGAAGCAGCTGCAGGCCAAGCGCCTGGCCTCCCAGCCCCTGAACCTGCCCTCTGCCGGGTCTGCCTTTAAGCGTCCCGCCCAGGGCTATGCCGCGGCATTGATCGACCAAGCGGGGCTCAAGGGCTACCGGGTGGGGGATGCCGCCATTTCCGAAAAACACGCGGGCTTTGCCGTGAATCTGGGGCATGCCACCGCCGCCCAGGTCCGGCAGCTGCTACATGAGGTGGCCCAGAAAGTCAAGACCAATTCCGGTATTACGTTGGAGCCGGAAGTTCGTATTTGGAAATAGAAAGAGGGGGAACCATGCAGTCCTTTTCTGCCGCCGCAAAGGCGGAAATATGCCGGGAAGTTCCCCAGCGCGCGGATTGTGCCCTGGCGGAATGCTTCGGCATCCTGCTGTTTTGCAACAGCTTTCAGGACCGGTGCATTAAGATCATCACCGAGAGCCAGGACTTTGGCCGACTGCTTCCCAAGCTGTTCCGCAAGGCCTTCGGCCTGACCTTTGACCAGCTGCCGGAGGAGGGTACCCAGGGGAAGCTGTCCTACTGGATCACCGCGCCGGAAAAAATCCGGGTGATCATGGAGTCCTTCGGCTTTACCCCCGGGGATACGTTGTCCCTGCACATCAATCTGGCGGTGGTGGAGGAAGACGACTGCAAAGAGGCCTTCCTCCGGGGGGCCTTTCTCGCTGGGGGCAGCGTGACCCATCCGGCCAAGGCCTACCATCTGGAATTTACCACCACCCATCAGAGCGTTGCCAGAGAATGCTATATGCTGCTCCATGAGACCATGGGCTTCTACCCCAAAACCGCCGCCCGGTCCGGGGCCCAGGTGCTCTATCTTAAACAGAGCGACCTGATCTCCGATTTTCTCACCTTTCTGGGGGCACCAGTGGCTGCCATGGGCATTATGGAGGCAAAGCTTGAAAAAGAGCTCAATAACCAGGTGAACCGCTGCTGCAACTGTGACGATGCCAATACCTCCAAGGTGGTGGAGGCCGCCCAGGAGCAGTTGGTGGCCATCCGCCTGCTGCGGGACCGGGGGCTTCTGGAACAGCTGCCGGAGAAGCTTCGTCAGGCGGCCCAGGCCCGGGAGGCAAACCCCGAGGCATCCCTGTCAGAGCTGGCGGCCATGATGGAGCCGTCTATCACCAAGCCCGCCATGAATCACCGTCTGCAGCGCATCGTGCAGCTTTCCAAGGAGGCGTAACATGAGCTTTGTACATCTGCATGTCCATAGTGAATACAGCCTTCTGGATGGAGCCTGCCGCATTGACGGCATGATGGACCGGGTGAAGGAGCTGGGCCAGAGCGCCATTGCCCTGACGGACCACGGCGTTATGTACGGCTGCATTGATTTCTACAAGGCCGCCAAGGCCGCCGGGGTCAAGCCCATTATCGGGTGCGAGGTCTATATGGCCCGCCGCCGGATGTCGGACCGCATTCACGGTATTGACAATGACCCCTATCATCTGGTGCTGCTGTGTGAAAACAGAACGGGCTACGAAAACCTGTGTTACCTGGTTTCCGAGGCCTTTTTGCATGGATTTTACGGCAAGCCCCGGGTGGACCTGGAGCTGCTGGAGGCCCACCACGAGGGCCTCATCGCCCTGTCCGCCTGCCTGGGCGGCGCCATTCCCCAGGCCCTTCTGGATGAAGATTACGACCGGGCAAAACGCTTTGCCCAGGAGCTTTCCCGGATTTTTGGGCCGGACCGGTTCTACTTAGAGCTCCAGGACCACGGCATTGCCACCCAGCGCCCGGTGAACCAGGGGCTCATGCGGCTGGCCCGGGAGACGGGACTGCCGCTGGTGGTGACCAACGATGCCCATTACCTCCGGAAAGAGGACGCGGACGTGCAGGACATCCTGCTGTGTATCCAAACCGGAAAGACCATGGACGACCTGAACCGGATGCGGTTTGAAACTCAGGAGTTCTATCTTAAAAGCGAGGAAGAGCTCCGCGCCCTGTTTCCCGGCTGCGACGAGGCCTTTGAGAATACGGCGAAGATCGCGGAAATGTGCAATGTGGAATTTACCTTCCACGACTATCATCTTCCGGCCTTCCCGGTGCCGGAGGGATACACCAATGAGGAATACTTCCGAAAGCTCTGTGACGAGGGCTTCCGGGAGCGATACCCCCAGGCCCCCAAGGAATACAGAGAGCGGATGGAGTATGAGATCAGCGTCATCAGCTCCATGGGCTATGTGAACTATTACCTCATCGTCTGGGACTTTATCCACTACGCCAAGGAGGCAGGCATCCCCGTGGGCCCCGGCCGTGGTTCCGGCGCAGGCTCCATTGTGGCCTACTGCATCCACATTACCGAAGTGGACCCCATGAAATACGGCCTGATTTTTGAACGTTTCCTGAACCCGGAACGGGTCAGCATGCCGGATTTCGATACGGACTTCTGCCAGGAGCGCCGGGGCGAGGTCATCGACTACGTTTACAGAAAGTACGGCGCGGACCATGTGGCCCAGATCGTGACCTTCGGCACCATGGCCGCCCGGGGCGCCATCCGGGACGTGGGCCGGGTTCTGAACTTCACCTTTGCCGAGACCGATGTGGTGGCCAAGCTGGTGCCCGCCGGACCTCATGTGACCTTAAAATCCGCACTGGAAGAATCTCCCAAATTCCGGGAGCTTTACAACGGGGATGAGCGGGTCCACAAGCTGGTGGACATTGCCATGCGCCTGGAGGGCATGCCCCGCAACTCCTCCACCCATGCCGCCGGTGTGGTGATCACCGCAAAGCCGGTGTGCAGCTATGTGCCCCTGTCTAAAAACGATGATACGGTGGTCACCCAGTATACCATGACCACCATTGAGGAGCTGGGCCTTCTCAAAATGGACTTCCTGGGCCTGCGGAACCTGACGGTGATCCAGGACGCGGAGGAGCAGATCCGGCAGAAGGAACCCTCCTTCTCCATGGCCAATATCCCGGACAACGACCCGGAGACTTTCGCTATGCTCTCCGAAGGCAAGACCCAGGGCGTGTTCCAGATGGAGTCCGCCGGTATGACCGGCGTGTGCATCAGCATGAAGCCCAGCTCCATTGAAGATATTACCGCCATCGTGGCCCTGTATCGTCCGGGCCCCATGGATTCCATTCCCAGATTCGTTGCCAACAAGCTGGATGCCTCCAAGGTGACCTACAAAACGCCCTTGTTAGAGCCCATCCTCCGGGTGACCTACGGCTGCATTGTCTATCAGGAGCAGGTCATTGAGATTTTCAGGGCTTTGGGCGGCTATACCATGGGCCAGGCGGACAACATTCGCCGGGCCATCTCCAAAAAGAAGATGAAGGTCATCGAGGAGGAGCGGAAGGTCTTTGTTTACGGAGACAATCAGCAGGGCATTTCCGGTGCCATTGCCAAGGGTGTTTCCGAGGCCGCGGCCCAGTCCATCTATGACGAGATCGTGGATTTTGCCAACTACGCCTTCAATAAATCCCACGCCGTATGCTATGCGGTGGTGGCCTATCAGACCGCTTACCTTAAATGCCACTACCCCCGGCAGTATATGGCGGCCCTCATGACCTCCGTGCTGGATTCGGCGGTGAAAATCTCTACCTATATTGCCGAGTGCAAGGAGCTGGGCATTGCCCTTTTAAGCCCTGATATCAACCACTCCCAGGACCATTTCTCTGTAGAGGAGAGGGGCATCCGCTTTGGACTGGGTGCCGTTAAAAACATCGGCAGAGGCCTGATCCGCAGTATGGCGGCCAAGCGGGAACAGGACGGCCCCTTTAGGTCCATGCAGGATTTTCTGGAGCGGATGGACGAGGGAGAGCTCAATAAGCGGGCGGTGGAAAATCTCATCCGCTGCGGAGCCATGGATTGCTTCGGCTACCACCGCAGCGAGCTGATTGGTGCCTACGAAGGCATGATGGATGCCATTGCCTCCTCCCGGAAACGGAACCTGGAAGGGCAGATGGGCCTGTTTTCCATGCTGGACCAGGATCAGGGCCCGGGAAAAATGGAGATCCCCAGACGGCCGGAATACTCAAGAGCTGAACTCATGTCCATGGAAAAGGAAACCACCGGCATCTATCTCTCCGGCCACCCCATGGATGATTACCGCCGGTTGCTTAAAAACACCCATGTGGTCCCCATTGCGGAGCTCATGCGGGAGGACCGGCCCTATGCTGACGATCAGATCGTCAGCGTGGCGGGCATTATCCAGGTGGTCAAGACCAAAACCACCAGGAATAACTCCATGATGGCCTATGTGACCCTGGAAGACGATACGGCGTCCATTGAAATGCTGGTTTTTTCCAACGTCATCGGCCAATATGGCGGCTACATCCGGGAGAACAGCGCCGTGGTGGTTACGGGCCGACTGTCCCTTCGGGATGACAAGGAGCCCCAGATCATCGTCAACCGGGCAAGGCCCATTTCTGATTTTGAAAATCAGCCCCAGGAGCCCCGACCGGCGCCCCCCAGCACCCTGTATCTCCGGCTGCCGTCGGAGGAGGGAAAGCTCTATCCCAAGATCAAGGCCATTCTCAATATGTTCCCGGGAAGCCAGAAAACCGTGCTGTTCTTTGAGGACACCCGGGTCCGCCGGGGTACGGCCTGCCAGTTCCGGGAGAATATGCTCCGGGAGCTTCAAAGCGTGCTGGGAGAAGGGAATGTTGTCCTAAAATAGCTTTTCATTTTGGAAAAATGTGTTATAATATTCTGTGACAAACGGAAGGGAGCCGGTGCCTTGAAAAAAAAGAATATCATTGCGGGTCTCTTGGCGGCCGCTTCGCTGCTGTCCGGCTGTGGCTATCGCACCGTGGAGGATATGTATCAGATTCCCCGGCGGGCCCAGGAATATACCCTGCTGCAAAGCACCATTGAGCAGGCCATGGTGGGGCTGACCTTTGCCTCCCCAACCTATGGCGACAATCAGCAAACGGTCCAAAGCGCGGACCTGGACGGGGACGGACGGCAGGAATACCTGGTTTTTGCCAAGGGAAAGTCCGAAAAACCCTTAAAAATACTGATTTTCCACGAGACGGAGGACCAGCGCTATGTGCTGATGGAGATGATCCAGATGAACGGCGCCGCCTTTGAGCAGGTGGATTATGTGGATATTGACGGCAAGCCCGGCTGTGAGCTGGTGGTGGGCCGCCGCCTGGGGGACCAGATGATGCGCATCGCCGCAGTATTTTCCTTTGCCGACGGCCAGAGCAATCAGCTGATCAATACCATTTACGCCAAATTCTATACCCCGGATATGGATTCCGACGGAAAGGCAGACCTGGTGGTGCTGCGGGAAGGGGATACGGAGGCCTCCTACGGTTCCGCCGTGGTCTATTCCTATGTAGATACAGCTATGGTCCGCTCCAAGGAAGTGCGGCTTTCTCAGCGGGTGGACCAGATCAAGCGGACCAAGGTCAGCCGCCTGCAAAGCGGAGAGCCGGCCCTGTACATTTCCAGCGTTTTCCATGACAGTGCCATCGTAACGGACGTGCTGACCATTCAGAATGGCAGCCTGACCAATCTGAACAGCGGCGGCAAGCTCTCCTACAGCGTGGAGACCCTTCGGAACTATTACCTCTATATGGAGGATATTGATGACGACGGCGTGATGGAAATGCCCAGCCTGATGGAAATTCGCCCGGCCCCCAATCAGGCCGATGCCAAGCCCCAGCAGCTGGTATACTGGTACGCCATCGATTCCGAAGGCTATGAAATTCAGAAGGCCTTTACCTTCCACAATGTGGACGGGGGCTGGTATCTGCTGCTGAAAATGGATGCCCTGGCTGTGGAGCGGTTGGCGGTGGCCAAGGAAAGCGGCGGCTATACATTCTATTTGTGGGACGAGACCGGCACCTCTGCCGTGGCCCTGTTCTCCATCTATTCCTTCACGGGAAAGGACCGGGAAAAATTAGCCACAGAGCAGAACCGATTCCCCATTTACAGCGGTGACAACGTGATTTTTGCCGGAAAACTGGAGGTGGGCTCCGGAGTCAACGGCATTACCCAGGAAAACCTGATCGAGTCCTTCCGCCTGATCGGTACGGACTGGAAACAAGAAGGATAAAAGAGGTAGCATATGAAAAAGGTTTTGATTTTGGAAGATGAAGAGAACATCCGCAATTTCGTGGTGATCAATCTTCGCCGGGCCGGCTACGATGTGGTTGAAGCCGGTACGGGGCAGGCGGCCCTGGACCGTCTGGCGGAGAACCCGGATATTGGTGTGGCGATTTTGGATATTATGCTGCCGGACATCGATGGATTTGAGGTTTGCCGCCGCATCCGGGCCACCAACAAGCAGATGGGCATCATCATGCTCACCGCCCGCACCCAGGAAATGGACAAGGTCACGGGCCTCATGACGGGAGCTGACGACTATGTGACCAAGCCCTTCTCTCCGGCGGAGCTTACCGCCCGCATTGACGCCCTCTACCGCCGCATCGGCGGGGACAGCGCCGCCAGCCCGGAGCTGCTGACCCAGGGCCCCTTCGTCATGAACACCCGGAATCACACCCTGGAAAAGAGCGGCAGCCGCATTCGCCTGACCCAGGTGGAGTACGCCATTTTGAAGCTCTTTATGCAAAATCCCGGCAGAGCTCTTTCCCGGGAGGACATTCTTTCCGCGGTATGGGGCAAGGATTACGACGGAGAACTGAAGATCGTAGACGTGAACATTCGCCGTCTGCGTATTAAAATCGAGGACGATACGGCCAATCCCACCTATATCACCACTGTCTGGGGCTTGGGCTATAAGTGGGGCGCGTAAGTGAAAATTCCAATCACATTCAAAAAAATCGGAAATCTGCACAAACGCTGGCTTACCAACATCACCGTGGTCATTACGGCGGTGGGCATGGTCTGCGTGGCGGCCATTACCGCCTCCTATGCCGCCTATTGCTACCGGAATATGGATGCGGACCTGCAAAACCGGGCCCGCAGCACCACGGAGTTTTTCAAAGAATACATGGGGCAGGACTATGATTCCTTCTATCAGTCCTGCATCACCTATGCCGAGACCTTTGAAAAAGGGGAAAAGCTGGAGCTGCAGTTTATTGACCAGTGGGGGAAGATCGTGGCCTCCTCCTACGGCAGCTGGGCGGCGGTGTCTCCCAGAACGCCGGAAATTCAGGAGGCCATTTCCACCCGCTCCATCCAGCCCTTTGTAGGGCGGGACCCGGATACCGGGGAGCGGATCATGGCGGTCAGCAGCCCCATGATCTACAGCAACGGCCAGGTGATCGGTGTGCTGCGGTTCGTGACCTCCACGGCGGTGATGGACAGCCAGATCGTGGGCATTGCCTTTGTGAGCCTGGGGGTCCTGGCGGCGGCCCTGGCCATTGTGCTGCTGACAAGCTCTCTCTTCATCCGCTCCGTCATGACCCCGGTGGAGCAGATCACGGAGAAGGCACGGCGCATCGCCAACGGCAGCTACGGTGCCCAGATCAAAACAAAATACAATGACGAGATCGCGGACCTGGCGGAGACCATCAATGAAATGTCCGTCAAAATCAGCCAGAATGAGAAAATGCAGGCGGAGTTTATTTCCCAGCTCTCCCATGAGCTGCGGACCCCTCTGACCGTGATCAACGGCTGGAGCGAGACGTTGCTGGCAGACGAAAGCCTGGACGCGGATACGGCCCAGGGCCTGAAAATCATTTCCTCCGAGGCCAAGCGCCTGACGGAAATGGTCATGGAGCTGCTGGACTTTACAAGACTACAGGATGGCCGCATGACCCTGACCATGGAGCAGGCGGACATCCGAAGCGAATTTGAGGACACCGTCTTTATGTACGGCAGCCGTCTGGCCCAGGACGGCATTACCCTGGATTACCTGGATAACGACGAGGACATTCCCGAAATCTCCTGTGACCCCAAGCGGCTGCGGCAGGTGTTTTTGAACATCCTGGACAATGCCGCCAAGCACGGCAAGGACGGCAAGCGTATTGAAGCCAGCATTTCCTATGAAAATGACCAGGTCGTGATCCGTATCCGGGACTTTGGCCCCGGCATTCCGGAGGATGAGCTGCCGCTGGTGAAAAAGAAATTCTATAAGGGCAGCTCCAAGGCCCGGGGCACCGGCATCGGTCTGGCGGTCTGTGACGAGATCGTCCAGCTCCACGGCGGCACCCTGACCCTGGAAAATGCGGAGGGTGGCGGCACCCTGGTGACCATTGCGCTGCCTGCCTCCCAGGAGTGAGAAAGGAACCACATGAATCGATCCCAAGAAACAAAAGAACAATTCAAAACCTCCATCGGCGGTCAGGCGCTGATCGAGGGTATTCTGATGCGGGGCCCGGAAAAGGACGCGGTGGTCATCCGGGGGGCGGAGGGCCTGACCCTGGAGGTCACGCCCCGTAAGCTCCACCAAAAGGGTTCTGCTAAAAATCTGCCCTTTATCCGGGGGGTGTTCAATTTCTTTGATGCCCAGGTGGTGGGGGTAAAAGCCCTGATGCGCTCGGCAGACCTGGCCCCGGAGGAAGCCCAGGAGGAGCCCAGCAAGTTTGACCTTTGGCTTGAAAAAAAGCTGGGGGGCGAAAAATTCCAGAAAGCCCTGGTGGGCCTGGCAGTTGCCATGGGCCTGGGGCTGTCCATTCTGCTGTTTTTCCTGCTGCCCATGACCATTGCGTCCTTCTTTGACAAGTGGATCCAAAGCAATCTGGGCCTGAACCTGCTGGAGGGCCTGATCCGCATGGTCATTTTCCTGTGCTATATGGTCTTGATTTCCAGAATGAAGGAAATGAAGCGGGTGTTCTCCTACCATGGGGCAGAGCATAAGACCATTCGCTGCTACGAATGCGGCCTGCCGTTAACGGTGGAAAACGTCCGGGCACAGACCAGATTCCATCCCCGCTGCGGCACCAGCTTCCTGCTGGTGGTCATGGTGATCTCCATTTTGATTTTCTCCATTGCATCTTCGCTGCTGCTGTCCCTGGCCCCGGGGCTGGCCGCCATGCGGGGGAGCTTCCTGTATCGGCTCCTGATGATCCTCTTTAAGCTGCTTCTGCTGCCTCTGGTCGTCAGCATTACCTATGAGCTCAACCGCTGGGCAGGCCGCCATGACAATGGCTTTACAAGAGTTCTGACCGCCCCCGGCATGTATTTGCAGCACTTTACCACCAACGAGCCGGATGACTCCATGATCGAGGTGGGTATTGCCGCGGTGCAGGCCGTGCTGCCGGAAAAAGAGGGGGAAGACCGGTGGTGACTTACGGAGAACTGTATTTGCAGACCCGGGCCTGTCTTCTGACCACGGAGCCCCCGGAGTCCGCCGGGCCCATGGCAAGAGATCTGGTAAGCACCCTGTCCGGCATGACCCAGGAGTCCTTTCTGGCGGAAAAAAACAGCCCGGTCAGTGAAGAAATCTGCCTGCGGGTAGATGAGGCCCTGACCAGGCTTCGGCAGGGAGAGCCCCTGCCCTATGTGCTGGGGGAGTGGAACTTTTACGGCCTGCCCCTGTATGTGGGCCCCCAGGTGCTGATTCCCCGGGACGATACCTGCGCCCTGGCAGAGCTTGCCATTCACAAGGCCCTGTTTTTAGACCAGGACCCCCGGATTCTGGATCTGTGCTGCGGCTCCGGCTGCATTGGTCTGGCCATCGCCAGCCGGCTAAAGGATGCCCGGGTGACCCTGGGAGACCTTTCTCAGGATGCCCTTTCCGTTGCCCGGAAGAATATTCAGCGCAACCACATGGGCGGCAGAGTCAGCTGTGTCCAGGTCGATGCCATGGAAGAGCCCCCGGCCTTTTTGGGGAAGTTTGACATGATCGTGTCCAATCCCCCTTATGTCACCGCCGGGGAAATGGAGGAGCTTCCCAAAAGTGTCAAGGATTATGAGCCCCACATGGCTCTTTACGGCGGCCCTGACGGCCTGGATTTTTACCGCTCCATTACGGAACGCTACCGCTCCGTTCTGAAACCCGGGGGCTTCCTATGCTATGAGTTCGGCATGGGCCAGGGGGATGCGGTGTGCGCCATTCTGGAAGAGAAGGGCTTTACGGTCCTGGAGCGAACCCGGGACTATAATGACAGAGAACGCGCCGTGCTGGCTCAGTACGGCAGGAAGGAACGATAAATATGGCAACAAAAAAGACTCCCTATGAGGCACCGGCTCCCGCATCCGATAAGAAAAAGGCTTTGCAGACCGCCCTGTCCCAGCTGGACAAGACCTTCGGCAAGGGTACCGTCATGCGTCTGGGTGACCGCCCGGAAATGAACGTGGAGGCCATCCCCACCGGCTCTCTGGCGCTGGATGCGGCACTGGGTATCGGCGGCGTGCCCAAGGGCAGAATCATTGAGATTTACGGCCCCGAGTCCTCCGGTAAGACCACGCTGGCCCTGCACATTCTGGCAGAAGCCCAGAAGCGGGGCGGGGAAGTGGCCTTCGTGGATGCGGAACACGCCCTGGACCCGGTTTACGCCGCTGCCCTGGGTGTGGATATTGACAATCTGCTGGTGTCCCAGCCGGATACCGGCGAGCAGGCCCTGGAAATCACCGATGCCCTGGTCCGTTCCGGTGCGGTGGATGCGGTGGTCGTGGACTCCGTGGCCGCGCTGGTACCCAAGCAGGAAATCGAGGGCGAAATGGGCGATACCTTTGTGGGCCTCCAGGCCCGGCTCATGTCCCAGGCTCTGCGGAAGCTGGCGGGCACCATCAACAAGACCAACTGCGTGGTCATCTTCATCAACCAGCTGCGTATGAAAATCGGTGTCATGTACGGAAACCCCGAAACCACCACCGGCGGCAATGCCCTCAAGTTCTATGCCTCCGTCCGTCTGGATGTGCGCCGCATTGAGGCCATTAAAGAGGGGGGCAACGTCATCGGCAACAAGACCCGGGTCAAGGTGGTCAAAAACAAGGTGGCCCCGCCCTTTAAGGAAGCCGTGTTTGACATTATGTACGGTCAGGGCATTTCCAAGTGGAGCGAGCTCATCGATCTGGCGGTTCAGATGGAGATCATCCAGAAGAGCGGCAGCTGGTTCAGCATGGGCGACGAGCGCATCGGCCAGGGCAAGGACAGCGTGAAGGCCTTCCTGCAGGAGCGGCCGGAGCTTGCCGAGCAGGTGGAAGCGGAGGTTCGGGAGAATTTCTGGAAGCTCACCGGCGGCGCGCCCAAGGCTCCCGCCAAGGCGGCGGAGAAGCCCATTGCCGTAAGCGCCGATGATTTCAGCGATGAGGATTGAGTTTCTAAAAACGTCACCGGACCGTTCAGGCCGGTATACCCTGCGCTTTGACGACGGCTCCACCCTGCGGCTCTACCGGCAGACCATTGAGGACTTCTGCCTGTACACGGGTCTGGAGCTGACCCAGGAGCGATATGACAGCCTTTTAAAGGCGGCATCGGAAATGTCCGCCAAAATGCGGGCGGTGCGGATCGTTTCTGCCACCAATGTCTCCAAAAGGGACTTGGAAAGCAGATTGATCCAGAAAGGGGAGGACCCGGGCTGCGCCAAGCAGGCGGTGGGCTGGCTCTCCGAAATGCACCTGCTGGACGACCGCTCTACCGCCGAGACGGTGGTGCGCTCCTGCATTGCCAAGGGCTACGGCAGGAACCGGGCCAAACAGGTCCTTTATGAAAAACGGATCCCCCGGGAGCTTTGGGAAGAGGCCCTGGAGGATTACCCGGATCAGTCGGAGAAAATCCAGGATTTTCTCCGGGCCAGACTGGGGCAGAATCCGGATGCCAAGCAGCAGAAGCGGGCCATTGATGCCCTGCTGCGCCGGGGCCACAGCTACGGTGCCATACGGCAGGCCCTGAACGAACTTTCCCTAGATACAGATGATTTCCCGGAGGATGGATAATGGCAAATATTGGTTTTATTTCCCTTGGCTGTGCCAAGAATCAGGTGGACTGTGAGCGGATGATGTTCCGTGTCCAGGAAGCCGGACATACGGTAAAGGCGGACATCGTCGGCAGCGACGTGGTGGTCATCAACACCTGCGGATTCATTGACTCCGCGAAAAGCGAAGCCATTGATTACATTTTGCAGACCGCTGCCCTGAAAGCAGAGGGCCAGGTTGGAAAAATTCTGGTCACCGGCTGCCTGTCCCAGCGCTATCAGGGGGATATTTTGCAGGAGATGCCGGAGGTGGACGGCATTCTGGGCACCGGCAGCTACACCAAGATCGTCCCTGCCATTGAGCAGCTGCTCTCCGGCCACTCGGTTGTGGACTTTGGCTCCATCGATGCCCCGGAGGAGGAAGTGGGCCGGATCGTCACCACCCCGGAGCACTATTCCTTTATCAAAATCGCTGAGGGCTGCAACAACCGCTGCGCCTTCTGCATTATTCCCTATCTGCGGGGCAAGTACCGCAGCCGTCAATTGGACGATGTGCTCTACGAAGCCCGGGTCCTGGCTGCGAGCGGCACCAAGGAGCTGATCGTGGTAGCCCAGGATACCAGCCGCTACGGCACGGACTTCCCGGAGCACAAGCGGCTGCTGCCGGAGCTGCTGCGGGAGCTGTGCAAAATCGACGGCCTCCACTGGATTCGGGTCCACTATGTTTACCCCGATGAAATTGATGATGAACTGATCGATGTTTTGGCCACGGAGCCCAAAATCGTCAAGTATCTGGATATTCCCATCCAGCACTGCAATGACAAGATCCTGGGTACCATGCACCGCCGGGGGGACAAAAAGCTGATCGTTGACCTGTTTGCGGAGCTTCGCCGCCGGATCCCCGGCCTGGTGATCCGCACCAGCCTCATTGCAGGCCTGCCCGGTGAGGGGGAAGAAGAATTCCAGGAGCTGTGCCAGTTCCTGCGGGAGCAGAAGCTGGAACGGGTGGGCGCCTTCGTGTTCTCCCCGGAGGAGGGAACTCCCGCCGCCAAAATGGAGCATGTGGACGAGGACGTGGCCCGGGAGCGGGCGGAGACCCTGGAAATGATCCAGTCTCAAATCATGGACGAATACAACGCCTCCATGATCGGTAAGACCCTGGAGGTTCTGGTAGACGGCTACGATGAAGAGCAGGAGCAGTTCTACGGCCGGACCTATGCCGACTCCCCGGATATTGACGGGCGAGTCTGGATCGCCTCCGAAGAACCCCTGCGGGAGGGCATGTTCGTAAATGTGACCATTGACGACTGCGTTGATGGGGATTTGGCTGGCTATGTAGTGGAGGAATAAAAATGACAACTGCAAGTAAAATCACCCTGGTTCGGGTATTTCTCATTCCGGTGATGATGGTTACGCTGTACTTAAGCGGCGGCCAGAGCGGGACCTGGATGTGGGTCTCCCTGGGCATTTTTGTGGTGGGCAGCCTCAGCGACTATATAGACGGCCAGATCGCCCGCCGGTGCAACCAGGTCACGGACTTTGGCAAATTCTTAGACCCCTTGGCGGATAAGCTTTTGACCATTGCGGTTATGACCGTGTTCTGCCAGTGGGGCCGGTTCCCCGCCTGGGCGTTGATGATCGTTCTCACCCGGGAGTTTGCCGTTACGGGCCTGCGCCTGGTGGCAGCCCCCAAGGGCCGTGTCATTGCCGCCGCCTGGAGCGGAAAGGTGAAAACCGCCAGCACCATGGTGGGCCTGATCCTTTGGATGATGCTGCCTGAAAACACGGTTGTGGGTCTCATCGTCTCCGCCGTCATTGTGCTGACCACGGTTTACTCCGGCGTAGAGTATTTTATCAAGAATTGGAGCTGCCTGTGGGACTGATGCTTCCCAAGGCGCAAAACATCAGAACCTGCCCCTTTCCGGTAAATCCAAAGGCGGCAGGTCCTTTTTTACTTTTTGTGAAACAAATCCCGTTGCACAGTCGTATCCATAGTGAAAGGAGGTGGGGACCATGACTTCTTTGTTGCGTACGGACAGAGAAATCACGGAAATCTACGGAAGAAATGTGGATACGGTCTACCGTGTCTGTTATTCCTTTATGAGGAACAAGCCCGAGGCGGAGGATATGACCCAGGAGACCTTTCTGCGGCTGATCGCCTCTGGGAAAGCCTTTGAAAACCAACGGCACGAAAAAGCCTGGCTCATCGTTACGGCTTCCAATCTCTGCAAAGACCAGCTCAAGAGGTCTTACAGGCATGAGGAGGACTTGGAGCAGCACACAGAACTGGCGGCAGAATCCCCCCTGGGAGAAAACCCGGTGCTGGAGGCCATTCTGAAACTGCCCATGGATTACAAAACGGTGGTATACCTCTATTACTACGAGGGCTATACCACCGGGGAAATCGCAAAAGCCCTCCATTGCCCCCAGCCTACGGTTAGAACCCGGCTTGCCCGTGCCAGAAAACAACTGAAACTCATGTTAGGCGGTGATTTGGAATGAAAAAACAGAGCATTCATCAGGCATACGATTCCATTACCCTGACCCAAGAGGAAAAGGATGCCATGCTTGAACAAATCCTGTCCGTATCCGGTCATCGGCCTACGGAAAGGAAAAGGACCATGAAGTATAAAAAGACACTGCTGCTTGCGGCCATCGTTGCCGCCATGGCGATTTTTATGGGCTGCGCCGTTGTGGCTCTGACAACAAAGCAATTAAAGCTGGATGAATACGAAACCACAGACCCCGCCTGGATCGACGCTGACGGCCAGCGCCACGAGGCACAGGAGGTAACGAAAACCGTTCTGTCTCTGCAGGGTATTCAGGGAACGCCGGAGCAGATGGCTGCCAAGGAATGGTACGATTTTTGCAAGAGCTATGACCCGGACCATTCTATTTATATTGCCTCTGGCGGTAAATTCCAGGCTCCGGAGGAATATGGGGCTTACAATGTCTATTCCCAGGAAATGGTGGAGAAGCTCCAAGAGATTTCCCGGAAGTACGGCTTAAAGCTCATGGGCAGAAAGGGCCAGGCTTACCACTACGATTGGAAGCTGGGCTGGGATGCCCTTGGCATTCAGGAGCCGGTGATCTCCGGTACGGATGATACCTTTGAGCTTCGGGGTTGTACCTTTTTTGAATCCGGCAGCTATTACATCTATACAGGCTTTCATGTAACAGACCCGGCTTTTTCCTGGCAGCACCCCACCAATTTGGTTTTAAATTGTAATAAAAAAGGCTTTATGGGGGACCAAATTGTCAGCCTGATCAACGGGGCCTCCACAAGGGAATGGACCTACAAAAGAAGCGACGGAAAAACGATCTTGATCGTGGTTTCCAATGACAAGCTCTATCTCATCTGTGACCGGGAGGATGCCTTTCTGTATGCGATCTTCCCCCCTGCCTACTATCTAAATAACGGAGACGGACCCAGGGAAGAAATGTCCGACAAGGATATTGAATGGCTGGCAGAGCATATTGATTTCTCGCTCCAGACCAAACGGCCGGATATGGATGCGGTGCTGCCTCTGCTTCAAAAAGAGGATGCCGCGTATGATGCCCTTTTGGATGCGGACGATCCCTTTGCCCAGGACAGCTACCGGAAGCTGTGGAAGGTTCTGGGGGCGGTAAAGGAGTACGCCCTGTTGGATTTGGATGGCGACGGGGTAGAGGAGTGCTTCTTCTGGGACCAATTTGACAATCCCTCCCTTTACACCATGAAAGACGGAAAAACCGCCCCGGTGCATACCCAGGGAGAGAAAGCCTTCGGCATCCAGGGGGCAGTTACCCTCTGCGAAAACAATGTTTTGAAGACCTACGAGGAAGTGGGCCAGGCTTATAAGCTATACTGCTTCTATACCGTGGAGCAGGGAACCCTGGTAGAGCAGAACCGGTTGGTCTATGACATTGCCAACGACACCTGGGGCCTGAGCCTTGGCGGCATCCATATCGATAAGACCATCACACGGGAGGAAGCGGAGACGCTCTTGGAATCCTACCGTGAGATCCCCTTGGAGCGCGCGCCCTTGGATGAGATGCCAGAGGACAAATAAGGAATCCTGAATGGGAGGGGCCACACCTGGCCTCTCCCAAATTTTCCTGGATTTTGTCTAACGCATGTGCTATAATGTCCTGGCATTTCCAAGGAAAGCGAGGACTTTTACATGAACGATAAGGAAATCGGCGAAATCCGCCGGCATCTGCGGCGGGACCGCAGCAATATTACGAAGATTTACGGCTGTTTTGTCAATGACAACAAGGAAATTATTACAGAGTTCAGCCAGAGCACCGGCATCATGCCGGAAAACGAGGGGGACAAGTATTTTGCCCTGTTCAAGCGGGTACTCTCCGGTGCCATCGGCAAGAACCTCATTGACATCACCTTCAAAACCGCCCAGGTGGCGGGAAGTCCGGAGCATAAGCTATTGATGGACCTGCGGGAATCCAAACTCAAAGACGATGATTTGCTCCATTCCTTCTTCCAGAAAATCATTGATTCCGTGACCATGGAGGGGAATTATCTGATTTTGCTGGGCTGTGACAGCTACGATGTACCCTTTAAGGGAAAGGATGATTTGTCCGATTCCGATAAATCCGAGGAGGTGTACAACTACCTCATCTGCGCCATCTGCCCGGTAAAGCAGACCAAGGCCAATTTGCACTATGTGCCCGAGGAAAAGCTTTTCCACGATGGGGCCATGAATCAGCCGGTGTCCGCCCCCGTTCTGGGTTTTCTGTTCCCGGCCTTTGACAACCGGGCCACCAATGTTTATAACGCTTTGTACTATACCCACGACGTCAAAACCAGCCAGGATGCCCTGATCGAGGCCCTGTTCAATACCCCGGTGCCTATGCCGGCCTACGAGCAGAAAAAGTGCTTTGAGGCCCTGCTCACCACGGCCCTGGGGGAGGAGTGCAGCCTGGATGTGGTGCAGACGGTCCACGACCAGCTGTGCCAGCGCATTGAGCTGCACAAAGAGGCCAAAGTGCCGGAACCTCTGATGATCGCCAAGGCCGATGTAAAGGAAGCCCTGGCCTCCTGCGGTGTCTCGGAGGAGCATCTGGCCAAGTTCAGCGTGGATTACGATGAAACCTTCGGCTTTGAAGCGGACCTGCACCCCAAGAACATTATCGACAACAAGCGTTTTGAAATCAAAACCCCGGATGTCTCCATCAAGGTGGACCCCACCAGAAGCGATTTGATCGAGACCCGGATCATCGGCGGAGTCAAATACATCATGATCTGCGCCGACGAAAACGTAGAGGTCAACGGCGTCAGCATCCACATTGACCAACCGGAAAAGGAAACCGCCACGCTCTGAGCGCACCTCGGGGTGGCTGGCGGTCACAAGGAAGCGCATATCGCCCATTTGCAAAAACAGGCAGACCGTCAAGTTGCGGTCTGCCTGTTCGTTAAAGATCCTATCCATAAGAGAAGTTGATTACGGATTCTTTGTGTGCAACTGCAATATTACAGTCATCGTAAACAAATTCTGTTCCTTGTTATAAGTCCAGTGAAGATCTCCTTGGTATTTCTTTGCTGCCTGGTTTGCACTCTCTATGCCGTAGCCGTGATAGCGTGGATTCTCCTTAGTAGATAATAACTTTTCTCCTTGTATTTGAGGTGGGGTATCACAACTGTTTTTCAGCACGATTACATTGTATGTATTTCGGATAGAGGTTGTCAGCCAAACTTTCTTTTCTGCTGACTGGCTGGCTGCGGTCAGGGCATTGTCCATTAGATTTCCTAGAATCGCAACCAAATCCAAATCATCCAATCCCAGAAGCTGGCATTCCTTCACATCAAAGTTGAAGGTAATTCCCTTTAATTCACTGTTCAGAATATAGCGGTTGAGCATAATGTCCAGCATTTTATTCCCACTGTGGCAGACCTGCGTGTAGGAAGACAGTTCTCCGAATAGCCTCGTTACATATTCGTCGATCCGCTCATCTTTGCTGAGTTCGCGAATGGCGTTCAAATGCTTTTTCGCATCATGCGCATACATCATCAGGTTCTGATTTTGCTTTTCCAATACGTCGTAGTATTCCTTCTCTGTTTTCAAGTGGTTGTTTTCAGACTGCGTCCTGGCGAATAATACATCTTTCTCAACCTCGTCCTGGAAGGTGATAAAGAGAAATATCAGGGAAATTAGTAGCATTCCACTTGTGGTTGCAAGGAGAATCTCTCCTCGCTTTTCCACAATTCCGGAAGCACACATATAGGAGAAAGCAAACAGGCAAGTCATTACGCAAACAGGGTATGCAAAAAGAGACAGTGGTATTTTTTGTATGTTATCTCCAACTACAAGATTTGCAAGCAACAGGCAAATCAGGAAGTGCGGAGTTTTACACGCCAATGTTTCTATAAAAAGAATCGCCAAATCATTTTGATATTCAGACATTGGAATTTTCAGCCATGCCGAAAATCCAAAAATAGCAACCAGTTCCATAGCGTAATTCGCAACATTCAGAATCAGACTATAAAGAAAAGCTACCTTTATAGAAACCTCAAAGAACAAGCAGCCATAGGCCGCAACAATCCCAATTGTCACAATGGTGTTAAGGACGACAGAATTATTTCCTAATAAATTGATCATGGAGCCAAGTTCAAAAAGCCCAAACCCAATTAATAGGCATTTCCATGCGGAGAATTTTCGTTTTCCGATTCGGCAGAAGAAAACATAATAAATCAACGTCTCTAAAACGTATATGATACCCGAAACCACTGGATGCAGCATTTCCTACCTCCCAATATAGTCAAACCAAGCGCTGCGGAACTCCGGCTGTTTTTTCGATGCAATGGGAATCCGAGTGCCATCGGACATATGAAGTTCTGAGTAGGCGTACTGATCGACATGATGCAAATTGACCAGGAAGGATTTATGTGGCTGGCGGAAGAAGGAGTGCGGAAATCGTTCTGCCCATTCTTCCAGCTTACCCGTGACCAGAAATCGATCTTTCACGGTTTGGATGGCAATCTTTCGCCTATCCAACGTTAAGTATAGGATATCCTCTACTAGAATCCGCTTCTGGACACCACCGACATACAGGAAAATGTCCACATACGCACCGTCGATGTATTCCATCGCTTTGTCCAGTCCGGAGATCAGACGCTCCCGGTCAAAGGGTTTTGTGAAATACCGCAGTGCCTGAATATCCATGGCACTGTCCTGATAACCTTCGTAGTTGGTAATAAAGAACAGCGCCGTTACCCGGTTCCTGCGGCGCAGTTCCTTTGCCAGGGTCAGTCCATCCATACCTTCCATCTGAATATCCAGAAACGCAATATCGAAAACATCTTTTGAATGAAAGACCGTTTCCGGAGAGGTAGCAGTTATGATATTACAGGGAATATTCCGCTCCTGCATGTACTGATCCAGACATAAGTATAAAGGCTGTATGCAGCTTTTCTCATCGTCACATACCAAAATCCGCATGGAATCATCCCCCTTAAAGCAGGTATTTTATAAGTAAAAATATAACACGGTATCTTGCTTGAGTCAATTTTGCATATTCGTTATTTTTGCAGAATTTCCCGGTATTTTTGTAGACGGTTGCAAAAGGCGTAAAAAATGACTCGCAGAAATTTGGGCGATTCAAGCATTCCCAATTTCTTCGAGTCGTTGTATGTTAGCAGAGCGGCTATTTTATGCCATACACTTTTAGAGACCTTCCTCCAAAAGGCTGTCCAGCTGCTTTTTATTGGAAAAACGATAGTTACGCAGATTTCCCCCGTACTTTTGCAGTATCTCTTGAAATGGAAAACAGATTACGATATGATTCGACCAGAAGAAGGTACGCAGTGCTCTTCCTGCGAGATTTCGATAAATGCATCACTCAGAAGGGACCGTGCTATGCACGAATAGCAAAAGTATCATCCCGTAAATTTGACTGCGACCCGTTTTGTGATAAGGCACGCAAGAAAGTGAGGTTTCACTGATGATTCATGTAAGAAATCTGACAAAGGATTATACGTTTACCAGGCGGCAAAGCATCTTGAGCCGTCGGAGTGTGCAGGTCGTGCATGCGGTAAAAGGGCTGAACTTTGACATTGAAGATGGTGAAAAGGTGGGCCTGATCGGGTTGAACGGTTCCGGTAAAAGCACGACTATTAAAATGCTCACGGGCATTCTCACCCCAACCAGCGGCGAATTGGAGGTGGGCGGGTTTTCTCCCCAGAAGCGGGAGAAAAGCTATCTCAATCAGATCGGCATCGCCATGGGGCAGCGTTCGTGCCTGTTTTTTGATATTCCTGTGAAAAAGTCGTTTGAATACTATAAAGAGGTCTACCGCATTCCTGACCAAGTGTACTTGGACCGGATCGAGGAATTTGATCAGATTTTGGACATCAAAAAACTGCTGGACACCCCTGTGCGAAAGCTGTCTTTCGGACAGAGAATGAAAGCGGAACTGGTCTGCGCAATGCTGCATCTGCCCCGGGTCTTGTTTCTGGATGAGCCTACCGTTGGCCTGGATGCGGTCACAAAGGAGAACATCTTCCGATTTTTAAACGAAATCAACGTGCGTTACCATTGTACCATTCTGCTGACCACCCACGAGCTGGAAAATATAGAGAAGTATTGCAGCCGTATTCTGGTTCTCAAGCAGGGCGAACTGGTGTACGATGGGTGCATCGACGGCTTTGGAAATATGGGGCAATACAGAAAATTCTGCGTCACGAAAGAAGATTATGAAGGGCTTGGTCTCCAAGTCCCATCTGCGGTGGAGACCGAGCGGGGCATGGAATTCATCGTGGATGCCGGAACGGAAGCCTATGACTTCCTGATCAAAAAGCTGATGACCTCTGACTTGACGGTTGGGAAACTGTCCCTTGAGGACATCATCAAGGCGATGGAGCGAGAACCGGATGAAACTGATTAAAAAAGCGGTGGATATTTCCATCCACAATATCCTGGCCTTTCCTTATGAAATCTATCTTGTGGCCCTATACTCCGCGTTTTCCATCGGATGCACCCTGCTTTTCTGGAAGGTACTCTTTTTGAATGTGATGCCTCAAGGTTACAGACCGGAATTTATCTACATTTTGGCCTTCTGCGGCCTGTGCTCCGATGGTTTGTGCGATGTATTTTTCGGTCTGCGGGACTTGGACTACCTGGTGAGAACCGGGGAATTTGACCGTTATCTGGTCAGGCCCCGGCATCCGCTGTATCTGGTGGTGCTTGAAAATATGCCGATTGCTTCCATCCTTGAAAAGCTGATCCTCTCTGTGGGGGGTATTTTCCTGGTGTGTCTGCATTTTGAAGTATCGTTGGAGCTGCTTGATTGCATGAAGGCCGTGGGCTTTTTGTTGATCGGCGTTTCGTACTATGAATTGCTGTACGGACTGATGACGGTGTTTTCATTACGCTTTGAAGGCGCATCCTCCCTGAGGGATCTGGCGTTTCAGCTGAATAACAGCAAGCAGTATCCGCTGTCCATCTTCCCCATGGGCATTAAAGTGGTTCTTACATATATTATCCCGGTGGGGCTGCTGGCCTATTACCCTGCGGTGCTGCTGCTGGGGATGGAGGAACCCCTTCCAAAGCTCTATCTGACGGCCCCGGTTCTGGCGGTTCTGGCACCCTATATTTATGGCCGGTGTATTCGGCACTATTCCTCCAACGGAGGCTGAGCCATGTATAAACTATATTTAAAATGTATCTCCTTGGAGATCGATAAAGGAAGAGAGTATTTCCTGTCCTTCCTTTCAACACTGCTCTATCTGCCGGTTTCTCTTCTCATCTATTTCTTCCTCTTTAGGGCTTTTATGCAGGAAGAAAGCTACGTCATGACCATGGGGGAAGTACTGAACTATTATACCATCGTTCTTTTCCTGAAGTCCGCGTTTCAGCACGCAATGGCTGAAGTGTATTACGTCTATGAGGACATCAACAGAGGGTATTTGGATGTTTTGATCACGAAGCCGATCAGCTATCCCATGAGCCGATATTGCAGGGCGCTTGGAAGCGTCTGCCTAACGATCCCAACGAGTGTCCTCATCCTCATTATGCTGTTTTGGGGGAAACACTCCTTCGCAGCAATGCTCGCTTTTCTACTGTCCGTATTGCTGGGCTTCACGCTGCTGTTCCTGGTGATGTTTTTACTGGGAAGTCTGACGTTTTGGCTGAAAAGCGTATTGACGCTGCGGGATATTTTCTGGGTCGTGCTGTGTATCTTCTCCGGAGAGCTGATCCCGCTGGAGTTCTTCCCGGCGCATTTCCGTTTCCTGCAAAACAATCCCCTGGTATGTATCTACGATATTCCTTATCGGGTTCTGAATGGGGGAAGTGGGCTGCGGATGGAGCTTCTTGGTTTCCAACTCATTCATATCCTGCTTTGGGGCGCAATCGTGGCATTTGTGTGGAACATTGGCGTGGAACACTACGAATCTCAAGGTGGGTAAAGTAAAAACATCCGGGATGTTCTTTCCATCCCGGATGTTTTTTAGTAAAATCACTTTTCTCTGGAATTGAGGACCGCGTTGACGATGATCTCTGCGCACTGATCCAGACCCAGGGTGCTGGAGCGCAGGCACAGGTCATAGTTCTGGGACATGCCCCAGGTTCTGCCGGTGTAGTGCTGGTAGTTGACCCGGCGGCGCTTGTCCTTTTCGGCCAGACGGACCTCCGGGGACTTGTCGGTCTCACCGTAGAAATCCACAATGTGCTTGGCCCGGAAGGCCTTGTCGGCGCTTACATAGATGTGGATGGCGTCAGGACGATCCTTCAGGATGTAGTCGGCATTGCGGCCTACGATGACGCAGGGGCCCTTTTCCGCCAGGTCCAGAATCACGTTGCACTGGGCATTCCACAGGTAATCCGCCGTGGAAAGACCGTTCATAATGCCCGGCACGCCCTGGGGGGCAAAGGCATAGGAGAACACGCTGCCGCTGGGAGAATGCTCGGAATGCTCCGCAACAAACTTGGGCGCAAAACCGGACTCTTTGGCAATATCTTCAACGAGTTTACCGTCATAGAAAGGAATCCCCAGCTTATCCGCCACCATATGTCCGATGGTCCGTCCGCCGGAACCGAACTCACGGCTGATCGTAATGATTTTCTTTTCCATAACATCGCCTCCAAAAAGTGTTTTTTGATGGACCCATTATAGTCAAATTGACGGGAAATGTCAATCCGTTGGAAGGGCCCCTTGGAAAAATTTATGAAATCAGCCCAAAGTGGCCAGGGCCTTCTGAATCCGCTCCACGGTGCGTTCATAGCCCAGCAGCTGCATCACGGTGTACAGGTCCGGAGAATTGGTCTTGCCGGTGACCGCCAGACGCAGGAACGTGGACACATCGGCAACGGTGCCGGGGAAGGCCTGGGGGTCCTGCTTATAGGCCTTCATATCGGTGGTAAAGCCGATGGTCTCGGTAATGGCCTTCACTTTGTCAAACCAGACGGTGGCATCGTCTGCCATGTCAAATTCCTTCAGGAACCGGTTCAGTACCTCGGCAACGGTGGCCTTGGGGAACTGTTCTCCAAAATCCGGAGCCTGCAAATACTCGTCATAGAAGAAGCCCATGTAATCCTTGGCATCCTTCCAGGTGGCCAGATCCTTTCTGGGCTTTTTCCCGCCCCGGCCAATGGCCAGAATGGCCTTTGCGTAGTCGGGGTTCTCGGTGAGCTTCCGGCCAAAGTCCGGCTGGAACTCCTGGGCCCATTCTGCCAATTGGGTGTAGACGGTGTCCGCATCCATCCGGGAGATGACGTTCTTGGAAACGTCAATGAGCTTGGCATAGTCAAAGAGAGAGCCTGCCGGGTTCAGCTTCTTGGGGCTGAAGGGGAAGGTGTCAATGTCCGCCTGGGGGTTGGCCCGCCGCCAGTCCTCAAAATTGGAGTTCAGCACGGTCATCAGGTACTCCCGCATGGCCTGGGTGGAGAAGCCCTCTGCTTTGTAGTAGGTCAGGGCCAGCTCCGGGTCCTTCCGCTTGGAGAGCTTGCGCTTGGAGTTGCCGTCCATTTTCATCAAGGGTCCAATGTGGACGTACTTGGGCAGCTTGAAGCCCAGGGCCTGGAACAGCTGGATGTGGAAGGGCAGGGTGGACAGCCACTCGTCGCCCCGGACCACATGGGTGGTGCGCATCAGGTGGTCATCCACGGCGTGGGCAAAGTGGTAGGTGGGAATGCCGTCGGATTTAAGAAGCACATGGTCTACATTGTTTTCCGTAATGGTCAGCTTGCCCTTTACCAGGTCGTCAAACTTGAACTGGTTTTCGATGGAGCCGGTGGAGCGGAACCGCAGCACCCAGGGGTGCCCGGCGGCAAGCTCTGCCTGAATGTCCTCCATGGGCCGGTCACGCCACAGGGCATAGGGGCCATAGTAGCCGGTTGTCTCCTTGTTGGCCTCCTGCTTTTCCCGCATGGCGGTGAGCTCCTCCTCCGTGCAGAAGCAGGGGTAGGCCTTGCCTTCGCTTACCAGCTTCTTGGCGTAAACATGGTAGATTTCCGCCCGCTGGCGCTGCCGGTAGGGACCGTAATTGCCGTTGTCGCCGTCAATGGTGGCACCCTCGTCAAAGTGGATGTTGTAATGCTTCAAAGAGCTGATCAGCACTTCCACAGCCCCGGGGACCTCCCGCTTGGCATCGGTATCCTCTACCCGCAGGAAGAGCACGCCGCCGGAGCGATGGGCCATCCGCTCCGAGATCATGCCCTGCACCAGATTGCCCAGGTGTACAAACCCTGTGGGGGAGGGGGCCATCCGGGTGACCACGGCCCCTTCCGGAAGATTTCTGGCCGGGAACCGCTGCTCCAGCTCCTCCGGGGTGCCGGTCACATCGGGAAACAAAAGCTCTGCTAACGCTTGATGATCCATATCTCAATTACCTCGTTATCTATAAAAAGATTTCAGGATAAAGTATAGCATATTGCCGGAATAAAATCAATTCAAAGGAAAAGAGAAAATAAACTTGCGTTACACTGCTGCCTATGGTAAAATAATGAATCATGACTACAAAGGAAGCGTAGAATAGTATGAGTGAAACAACACAGAATCTTCCCAAAAAGAGAATGCTTTCCGGCATCAAGCCTTCCGGTGACCTGACCCTGGGCAGCTACCTGGGTGCCGTTAAAAACTGGGCGGAGCGGGCTGACGATTACGACTGCTATTACTTCATGGCGGACCTCCATGCCATTACCGTCCGGCAGAACCCGGCGGACCTGCGGCGGCGGACCTTGGAGCAGCTGGCCCAGTACATTGCCTGCGGCCTGGACCCGGAGAAAAACACCCTGTTCATCCAGAGCCACGTCCACCAGCATGCGGAGCTGGGGTGGGTACTCCAGTGCTACTCTATGTTCGGGGAGCTCAGTCGTATGACCCAGTTCAAAGACAAGTCCGCTAAAAATGCCGACAATATCAACGGCGGCCTGTTTTCCTATCCCAGCCTGATGGCGGCGGACATCCTGCTCTACCAGCCGGACCTGGTGCCCGTGGGTGAGGACCAGAAGCAGCATGTGGAGTTGTGCCACACCATCGCCCGGCGCTTTAACGGCGTTTATGGGGACGTCTTCAAGATGCCGGAGCCCTTTGTTCCCAAGGTCGGCGCCCGGATCATGAGCCTGACCAATCCCGCCGCCAAGATGAGCAAGTCCGAAAACGACGATACGGGCCGTGTCATCATCATGGACACCCCCGAGACCATCATGCGCCAGTTCAAGCGGGCCATTACCGACTCCGATACGGAAAACTGCGTCCGCTACGACAAGGAGAACAAGCCCGGTGTCAGCAACCTCATGACCATTTACTCCGCCTGCACCGGCAAGAGCTTTGAGGAGATCGAGCGGGAGTTTGCGGGGCAGGGCTACGGTGCCTTCAAGCCCGCAGTGGGCGAAGCCGTGGTAGAGACCCTGCGGCCCATCCGGGAAGAGTCCACCCGCATCATGAAGGACAAGGCCTACCTGGAGCAGGTCTACAAAGCCGGTGCCGAAAAGGCCAGCTACGTTGCGGAAAAGACCCTGCGGAAAGTCTATAAGAAGGTTGGCTTTGTAGCCAAATAATGACTTGAAGATCGTAGAAAGCCCAGCGCTGTGCCGGGCTTTTTCACAATGGAGGAAGTGCTATGCTTTTGCAGACGGACCGCTTGACAGTCCGTCCGGTGGAAGCCTCGGACTGGAAGGCGATGCAGGCAATTTGGCTCGATTTTTCGAAGTCACCCTATGCCTGCTTCGATTGTCCGCACAGTACGGAGGAAGCAGACGTCCGGCCTCGGATTGCACGCTGGGCCAGGGCTGCCCAAACCGGCCCTGACCATCTGTTCTTTTCCGTATGCCTGGAAGCTCAGGTGATCGGTTACATCTCTGCCAACATTCGCCCGGATGGCTATGAGCTTGGCTACTGCTTCCATTCGGACTTTCAGGGAAAAGGCTATGCGCTCGAAAGCCTTTTGACCGTGATGGACTATCTCAAAGGGCTGGGAGTCTCAAAGCTTACAGTGGGAACCGCTCTGGAAAATGCCCCTTCCGTGGCCCTTTTGAGTCGCCTTGGCTTCCAACTGACGGCCACAGAGCAGATTTCCTTCTATAAAGATCAGAAGGGACAAGCTATTGTTTCCAGGGCGGCATTTTCGAAAAGGGATTTGAAAAGAAGGCGGAGGGAGTGCTATGAAAACATTTCGTGAGCTGGATGTATACCCCAGAATTCTTCTGATCGTCATGCTTGTGATGCTGCTGGTCTTTTCCGTCGCGTATCCGCTGACCATTTCCAGGGTGGGCTTCCAGTATAGGGGAGCGATCCTGGTTCCGCAGGTTCAGGAAGATCAGACAACTTATTCGGGAACCGTGGACGGGCAAAAAACGGTATTTACGGTTGCATCGGACGGGACAATTACCTGCCAGGCAGGGGACAAAACCTTTGGCCCCTATATCCTTTGGGAAGACCCTGATGCAGTGCCCTCAAATATGCGCACTCAGGCGAGAGGCGTTGCCCTTTACAAAGGAGATCAACTGTGGTTCCGCGGCAGTGTTGAGGATATAGGCGGCCAGCGCTGGATGTACGATGCAGATGGAAATGCACATGACATCAGCAGCCGAACTTATGCCACGACCCCAAACGGATTTTCACTGGATGCGAACGGAAATCCTGTGGATGCGATGGAGCCAAGCGTAGAGGAGATTTTGTATCTGGCCACAGGGCCGGAAATGAAGCACAATGGCTCCTGGAGCGGCTGGCTGGAGGGGGCTTCCGTTTGCGCCCTGGTTGCGGCAACCGTTTTCTTTGCGGACGATCTGTTCTATCTGCGAATGTCCGTGCGCGTCCAGGATGCGGAAAGCGTAGAGCCCTCCAATTGGGAGCTGCTGTCCAGAAGAATAGGCTGGACAGTGGGTCTGCTGCTGGCGTTTCTCCTGTTTTGGAACGGAATTCAATCGTAAAAAAACCGTATGGCGTTTTTCTCGCCATACGGTTTTTTGCATTACAGTGTTACAAGCCCCGCATTGACCATTTCCTGTAGGCTCATGAGAATGCCCAGCTTGGCGTGGTACCAGGTCAGGCCGCCCTGGAAGTATACGGCGTAGGGCTCCCGGATGGGGCCGTCAGCGGAGAGCTCAATGGAGGAGCCCTGGACGAAGGCACCTGCCGCCATGATCACCTGGCTGTCATATCCGGGCATATCCCAGGGCAGGGGGGTTGCAAAGGAATCGACCGGGGCCGCTTCCTGAATGCCCTTGCAGAAGGCCACCATGGCCTGTTCGCTGCCCAGCTCCACGGCCTGAATAATATCATGCCGGGATTCCGTGGCATTGGGAACGCAGTGGTAGCCCAGGGGCTCGTAGAGGTTGGCAGCAAAGACCGCACCCTTTTCCGCACCGGCCACCACCGTGGGGGCCAGGAAGAAGCCCTGGAACAAATCTTTCATCAGACCCAGGTTGGCACCGACTTCTTGGCCCAGACCGGGGGCGGAGAGCCGGTAAGCGCAGCGGGATACGCATTTTTCCGTACCGCAGATGTAGCCGCCGATGGGGGCCAGACCGCCGCCGGGGTTCTTGATGAGGGAGCCTACCACCATGTCCGCCCCCACGTCCGAGGGCTCCATGATCTCCACAAACTCGCCGTAGCAGTTGTCTACCATCACGGTCACATCGCTCTTGCACTCTTTGCAGAAGGCAATGAGCTTGCCGATTTGGGCCACAGAGAAGCTGGGCCGGGTGGCGTAGCCCTTGGAGCGCTGAATGGTGATCAGCTTGGTTTTTTCGTTGATGGCTTTTTTGATGCCATCATAATCAAAGTCCCCATCGGGAAGCAGATCCACCTGCCGGTAGTGAACGCCATACTCTGCCAGAGAGCAGGGGCTTTCCCGGATGCCGATGACCTCCTGCAAGGTGTCATAGGGCATGCCCACGGGAGACAGCAGCTCGTCACCGGGCAGCAGATTGGCGCTGAGGGCAACGGTCAGGGCATGGGTGCCGCAGGTGATCTGGGGCCGGACCAGGGCGGCCTCCGTGTGGAACACGTCGGCATAGACCTTTTCCAGTGTATCCCGGCCCAGGTCATCGTAGCCGTAGCCGGTGGTGGTGGTAAAACAGGCGGCGGACACCCGGTTTTTCTGCATGGCGGACAGAACCTTGGCCTGATTGTACTCGGCCACGGCATCAATGGCGGCAAAGCGCTCACGCAGCCGCTCCAAAGCCTTTTCGCCGTAGGCGTAAACGCCGGGAGAAACGCCCATTTCCATATACATATTTACAAGTTCTTCCAAAAAATTCACGCTTTCTATGATTTTTTACACTTTGAGCATTATATGAAAAAACCCCCAAAAAGTCAAGGGATTTCCCATAAAAAGACCCCGCAGAAGATTTTCTGCGGGGAAAAGCTCAGTCGTTTCTACGGTTTCCGCGATTTCCGAAAAGGATGATCAGCCGCAGCAGCTGGGCAAGGGCTGTGGCGGTGGCGGCCACATAGGTCAGCGCCGCCGCCCGCAGGGTCTTCCGGGCGCCCTGCTGTTCGTCTTCGGTCAGAAGCCCTGTTTGAGAAATGGCCACCATGGCCCGGTGGCTGGCGTCAAATTCCACGGGAAGGGTCACCAGCTGGAATACCAGAGACAGACCAAAACAGGCAATGCCCAGGTACACCAGGGCGTAGGAAAGCTCCCCCAGGGAGGAGAACAGCAGTCCCGCCAGAATCAGGGGCATGGCCAGCTTGGAGCCGAGGTTGGTGGCGGGGATCACCGCCGCCCGCACCCGCATGGGGGCATAATCCTGGGCATACTGCACGGCGTGTCCCGCCTCGTGACAGGCAACGCCGATGGCCGCGGTGGAGGTGCTGCCGTAAACGTCATCGGACAGCCGGATCACATTGGTCCGGGGGTCAAAATGGTCCGTCAGACTGCCGCTGATGCGCTCCACCCGAACACCGGTAACGCCGTTGGCAGAAAGAACCTGGGCGGCAGCCTGGGCACCGGTCAGCCCTCTGCGGGAGAACTGTTTGGAATACCGCTTAAAAGTGCTGTTTACATTGGCACTGGCCCAGAGAGACAGGATCACGCAGGGCAGCACCAGGACCACATAGGTCCAGTCAAAACCGTAATAGTAGGGCATAAAACCACTCCTTGCATTCTTTGTGGCATCATTTTACCCTAAAACGCAGGAAAAGGCAAGGCTTCCACCGGCGGAAGAAAAGAAGAAATTGTAAACATTCTGTTCCATTCCTTTTTTAAGAATTCATACTTTGTTCATTTATTGAGAAGACGGTACTGGTATACTGAGAGGGATGTAACAAAAGGAAACTCGGAGGAAGCGGCTCGCAGCTTTTGCAGCGGGTCTGCCCATGGATTCAGAATTTCCCAAACAGAAATGAGTTGATGTAAATTTGAAAGACCCCAGCAAGGAAAAATATTTTTACTCCATGATCGCGGGATTTGGCGCCATCAGCCTCAGTGTGCTGCTGTTCTTCTTCCTGTACAGGCTCCAGGGCATTGGTGCGGTGCTGTCGAACCTCAGCACCATCTTAGCCCCCTTTATTTACGGTGGTGTCATTGCCTATCTGCTCCGGCCCATGTGCAATGCCCTGGAAGCTTTCTTCCAGCTCCGGCTGCCGAAGAAGCTCCGCCGGTTCTCCAATGCCTTTGCCGTGGCTTTTTCTCTGCTGGTGGGCATTCTGGTGGTCTACGCCCTGATCACCATGGTGGTGCCCCAGCTGCTGCAGAGCATCGAGATGCTGTGGAACGCCCTGCCCGGCAAGGCAGACCAGCTGCTTAGTTGGGCCACGGCCACCTTTGGCGAGGACGAGCGGCTGGTGCAGTTCTATCGGAATAATTATGAGAACTACTTTGCGGATATTGAAAAGTGGGTCCAGTCCAAAGTGATGCCCCAGATCACCAGCCTGGTCACCAACCTGGGTACCAGCGTTTGGCGGGTGATGACGTTCCTGTATAACATTTTGATCGGTCTCATCGTGGCCATCTATGTGCTCCACGGCCGGAAGCGCTTCGGCAAGCAAGCCAGACTCTTGGTTCGCAGTATGTTCCCGGACCGCTGGGCGGAGCTGATCTTGCAGGAGGTGGCCTTTATTGACCGGATGTTTGCGGGCTTTATTGACGGCAAAATCATGGACTCGGCCATTATCGGCGTGCTGTGCTATATCGGCTGCACCATGTTACGGATCCCCAACACCCTGCTTGTTTCGGTCCTGGTGGGCGTTACCAATATCATTCCCTTCTTTGGCCCGGTGATCGGCGCAGTGCCCGCAACACTGCTGATTCTGATTGAAAGTCCCATCAAGGCTTTGTGGTTTGTGGTTTGGATTTTGGTGCTGCAGCAGCTGGACGGCAACGTCATCGGCCCCAAGATCCTGGGCAACCGCACCGGCCTTTCCGGCTTCTGGGTCATGTTTGCCATCATCCTCTTCGGCGGCCTCTGGGGCGTTGTGGGAATGGTCATCTGCGTGCCCCTCTTTGCGGTGATCTATGATCTGATCCGCCGCCTGGTCCGCCGGGGACTGCGGAAAAGAGACCACATGGAGCTGTGGGAAGACTACCGTGCCCAGTTCCCAGATTCCGGAGCAGACAGCTCCAAATCCTCCTGAAAAGAAGGTCTTGATTTATGAATTACGCGGTTATTAAAAACTGTGACATTGCCAATGGGCCCGGTGTGCGGGTGAGTCTCTTCGTTTCCGGCTGCACCCACCACTGCAAGGGCTGCTTTAATGAAGTGGCCTGGGACTTTCACTACGGCGAACCCTTTACCGCTGAAACCGCCCAAAAGATTCTGGAGCTGATGAAGCCCGATTTCATCCAGGGCCTGACCCTTCTGGGGGGAGAGCCCTTTGAGCCACAGAACCAAGGGCCTCTGGCAGAGCTGGTAGAGGCAGTCCGGGAGGCCTATCCCGAAAAGAGCATCTGGGCCTTCTCCGGCTACACCTATGAAAAAATCACCTCCCACACCTTGGGAGATTGGAGCACCACCGAGCGTTTTTTGAAAAACATCGATGTGCTGGTGGACGGGCCTTTTATTGAGGAGCAGAAAAATCTCTCTCTGCGGTTCCGGGGCTCCGAGAATCAAAGACTCATTGACGTTCCTGCCAGCCGCCAGGCGGGGCAGGTCGTGCTGTGGCAGGACTGGCAGGCCCAGGGAAGGGGAATGAAAGAATGGAAAAAGTAGCAGTAAAGAAATTGCGGCCCGGGGCAAAAATGCCCACCTTCGGCTCCCGGGAAGCGGCAGGGGCGGACCTGTACGCCTGCCTGGAGGAGCCTGTGACCATTGAGCCGGGAAAGACGGTTTTTCTCCCTACGGGCCTTTCCATGGCCCTGCCCAAGGGCTATGTGGGTCTGGTGTATGCCCGCAGCGGTCTGGCCTGCAAGCAGGGGTTGGCCCCGGCCAATAAGGTGGGGGTCATCGACAGCGACTACCGGGGGGAGTTTATGATCGCCCTCCACAACCACGGCACCGAAGCCAGAGTGGTTGAGCACGGGGACCGGATCGCCCAGCTGGTGGTGACCCCCGTGATCCAGCCGGATTACTATGAAGCTGACACCCTGGACGAAACCTCCCGGGGCACCGGCGGCTTCGGCTCCACAGGGAAATAAAGACGATGCAAAAGACTGCCTCCAATGATTTTTCAATCAAAAGAGGCAGTCCGTTCTATTTTTTGAATAATTCCGAGTGGGTACCGAGTCTGTAAAGCATCAGCACTAAAATGTTGTTCCGAATTTCATAAATTAGAAGCCAGTCCGGTTCAATGTGGCATTCACGAGTCCCTTTATAATTGCAGGTCAATTCCTGATCTCGATATTTTGCATCCAATCTGCCGCCGTTTGCAAGAATGTCGATTACTTCAAACAGCTGCTCTAAATTCTTTTTCTGCTTTTTGGCAGGCTTCATATCCTTTTTGAACTGGCTGGTAAACTGTACATCATATTTCATACGTCCAGTGCCGCTTTCAGTGCATCCATGCTGGAATATCTTGGCGCGGAGGGGTCAGCCAGAAGTCTTTTTCCTTCTGCAATGGCAGCCGCTGTTTTTTCGTTGGGTACATCCAGCTTTAGCTCAAAGGGAATCCCATGCTCTCGAATCGCGGTTCTCAGAAACATATTTATTGCAGTGGTCATATTGAGTCCCAACTCGTTAAAAATCTCTTCCGCTTGGTCTTTGATGGCCTTGTCCATTCTGATATTCAGGTTTGTTGTTGCCATATAAAAGCACCTCCATTCAAGGATAGTATATGCAAAAGTTCGGCAATTGTCAATACGTTGTCAATATATTAGCTGTAAATATTCTGTTACGACCGGTTGTTCTGCGTGCCATAGAATAAATGGATCCCCTTCCGAAAAAACGGAAGGGGATCTTTTTTACAGTTCGCAGTTGCCCACAGTCCGGGGGAAGGGGATGGCGTCGCGGATGTTGCTGACACCGGTCAGGTACATGACGCAGCGCTCAAAGCCCAGGCCGAAGCCGGCGTGGCGGGCGGAGCCGTACTTGCGCAGGTCCAGGTAGAAGTCGTAGTCCTCCGCACGCATACCCAGTTCTTCAATACGGGCCTTGAGGATGTCGTAATTGTCCTCACGCTGGCTGCCGCCGATGATTTCACCGATGCCGGGAACCAGGCAGTCCATGGCCGCAACGGTCTTTCCGTCGGGGTTCAGCTTCATATAGAAGGCCTTGATCTCCTTGGGGTAGTCCGTGACAAAGACGGGGCGCTTGAAGATCTGCTCGGTCAGGTAGCGCTCATGCTCGGTCTGCAGGTCGCAGCCCCAGTGGACGGGATACTCAAACTGGTCGTTGTGCTCTTCCAGGATTTTGACGGCCTCGGTATAGGTGATGCGGCCAAACTCGGAGTTTACAACATGGTTCAGCCGGTCCAGCAGGCCCTTGTCTACGAAGGAATTGAAGAAGTTCATTTCCTCCGGGGCATGTTCCAGCACATAGTTAATGATATACTTGATCATGGCCTCGGCCAGTTCCATATTGTCTTCCAGGTCCGCAAAGACGATTTCAGGCTCGATCATCCAGAACTCGGCGGCGTGGCGGCTGGTGTTGGAGTTCTCCGCCCGGAAGGTGGGGCCGAAGGTATAGATATTCTTAAAGGCCATGGCGAAGGTCTCGCCGTTGAGCTGACCGGAAACCGTCAGGTTGGTGGGCTTTCCAAAGAAGTCCTGGCTATAATCCACCTTGCCGTCCTCGGTCTTAGGCACGTTGTTCAGGTCCAGGGTGGTGACCTGGAACATTTCACCGGCACCCTCACAGTCAGACCCGGTGATCAGGGGCGTATGGACATATACAAAGTCCTGCTCCTGAAAGAACTGGTGGATGGCATAGGCCGCCAGGCTGCGCACACGGAAAATGGCCTGGAACATATTGGTCCGGGGCCGCAGATGGGGCATGGTCCGCAGGAACTCCACGGTGTGGCGCTTCTTCTGCATGGGGTAGTCACTGGCAGAGGGACCCTCTACAGTGACCTGGGTGGCCTGGATTTCAAAAGGCTGCTTGGCATCGGGGGTCAGCAGCACCTCGCCCTTGACGATCAGGGCAGCACCCACATTTACCTTGGAAATCTCATTAAAATTATCCATGGTGTCGTGGTAGACCACCTGGACAGGGGTAAAGAAAGTGCCGTCATTCAGCACGATAAAGCCAAACTGCTTGCTGGCCCGGACAGACCGGACCCAGCCGCCTACAGTCACTTCTTTACCGGCATAGGCATCTGTGTTTTTGAACAGCTCTCTGACAGAAATCAGATCCATAGGAATAAAACCCTCTCTCTCGCTGAAAATATAGGCTAAGTATACGCTAAATCGGCGGAATTTACAAGAGCAAAAGGAAAAATTTATTGAAATTTCCAAAAAAATATGGGATGATGGTGTAACCAACGGGTTTAAAAAACGTCTTGATAGGTGTAAGGCCCTTACAGCGATAGAAAATCAATCAGGAGGTGCGGGAATGGAAGACAGCGGCATTATCAATCTTTTCTTCTCCCGATCAGAAAGCGCAATTCAGGAAGTCCATGAAAAATACGGACATTTCTGCTATAAAATCGCCTGGAACATTCTGGAAAACCGGGAGGATTCCGAAGAAAGTGTCAACGATACATATTTAAGTGCCTGGTGGAGCATCCCTCCCACAAGGCCAAAAAGACTTGCTGCCTACCTGGCAAAGCTTACACGGCACCATGCACTGGACTGCTGGCGCAAAAGAAACACCGAAAAACGGGGCAGTGGGGAAACGGCCCTGGCCTTGGAGGAGCTGGAAGACTGCCTGTCCGGCGGTGATACCACCCAGGCAGCGCTCATGGGCAAGCAGCTGCAAGAGGCCCTGGACCGGTTCCTGGAAGAGCTGCCCAAGAACGAGCGGATGATTTTTGTAGCCCGGTATTGGTATCTCTATTCCGTAAAGGAAATTGCCCGGCGTACCGGGGCTTCCGAGAGCAGGATCAAGACCCAGCTGTTTCGCACCCGCAACCGATTGAGATTCTTTCTGCAAAAGGAGGAGCTATTGTGAGACCCTTTGACTTTTTAAGCCAATTTGGCAATATTTCTGATGAGTACATCTTGGAGGTACAGAATATGGGAAAGTATGAAACAGCGAAGCCCAAAGGAAGACACTTTGGAAAATTGCTGCTGGTAGCCGCCCTGGTCATTTCTATTCTGGGTGTGACGGCCTATGCGGCGGGATGCTACCTGGGCATTTGGGACATGACCAAGGGACACTATAATGAACTGCCCCAGACGGCAACGGAATATATCGAGACCCAAACCGTTCAGGAAACAAGACAGGATTGGAGCTGTTCTGTGGTGGAGACTCTGTTTGACAAGGGCTACTTTATGGTCACGGTGGGGGTTTCCGGAGGCGACAAATACATCCTTATGCCGGACTATGTAGAGCCGGACTGGTCCGTCAGCGAAATCGGCCTGTCAGGCTCCCAGACCATTCAGGAGTATGCCGACAGCAAGGGGAAAAAGATTCTTAGGATCATGGCAACTATTGCCAACCGGGAGGAGCTGGGTGTGGCGGTTGCCGATGTGCTGATTAAGAACCAGTCTGACAGCGAGGCCACCATTCTGGTTTCCGGACAGCGGGATCCCAACGTGACCGTGACGGAAGCTGCCTGCCGTGTGATCGCCTGGGAGCATGGCACCGGTGAAGAAAACATTCAGCGGGTGGAGCTTCAATTCCCGGTGAATGAGGCCCCGGAAGGGGAGAGCAAGGTCCTCTACGCACAGGACCCCAACGCGGTAGCCGGAATGATCGTCCGCAGCGTTACGGTGAATGAAACCGCCACCGGCACTATGCTGGAATTTGATGATGAAGTCACGGATGAGACCATCTTCTCCTCCTTAAAAAAGGCAGAAGCCCGGGAAGTGACCTGGAAAGAAGGCGGCGGCTGGGTCGATAACGGGCAAGGAAAACTCCACAGCATGCCCTGGCGTGTAGAGGGCACCGTAGGCGACACCCTGACTGTGGATTACTACAACTGGGACGATGAAATCATCGGAACGCTGGTATTTAAATTGCCGTAATAGAGACCCAAGGGGCCGGCTCCGCAAAAGGAGCCGGCCCCATAAAACATATCAGAATGTGGCGCTGCACCACACGGTCAAAGGCCGGCTGAAAGATCAATCCAGTAGCGCTCTAAATAAACCTGGCGCTCCGGTTCAAAAACCACCGATTCATATACGCCGCCGTTATTGAGGATCACACCCCGGCTTCCGGCATTTCCCTGAACACAGCTGATGAGAACCCGCTCAATGCCCAGCTCCCTGCATTTTGGCAGCACAGACCGCAGCATTTGTGTGGCGTACCCTTTCCGGCGTTCACTGGGACATACGCTGTAGCCGATATGACCGCCATATTTTTCCAAAAAAGTATTCAAATAATGCCGTATCTGGATGACACCGATGATTTTTTGGCCAGTTTCTCGGACATAGATGTACTGTGTCATAGGGACAAGACCGGCAGGTACCGTTTTGGGATTTTGAAGAAGCCGTACCTGATTCAGCCAATCCTGGGCTCGGTCAAATTTCCGCAGCGAACCGCAGCCGTCCATGGAGCCTTCGTACTCCAAAAACTCCTGCCGGAACTGTTGAATGGCTTGATCATATTCCATAGTAGGTTTTACCAGTTTCATTTGGATGCACCATCTTTATAAATCGGAGTTTTCGGAACGCATGGGATTGTGGTAGTGCTTACGCGTGGGAAGTTACCACTTTCCTTTGACGATCCGACCAGCAATTAATATAGCCGAAAAAACAACAGTGAAAAACAAGCATGTCAACCAGATCGGACTAAATATCCACAACCAAGACCATGAAATCTGCCTCGTCACCTTTAACACTGCCAAAATCAGCACCAAAGTGATTATGGGGTCTAAGCCAGCGTGTTTTGAACGTTCTGATTCTTTTTTCATACACGCAACTCCCTCAAAGTCCTGTATTGCTTATTGGCCCATATTCCTAAAAAACTTCGGCTTCTCATCACTGATAATATAGCACACATGAACTACCAATGCAATAGAGCGGCAAAAGGCTTTTTAGGCAGCAAAAACCGGGGCCTGAATGGATCAGGTCCCGGTGTGCCTTATTTACGGGTGGCCACGCTCTTGCGGACCAGGGCGCGGTGGAGTCTGGCTTCTGCCAGACGAAGATCGGTATCCGAGGCGTTCTTGTTGTGCAGAACGTCCTCTGCCCGGTGCAAAGATGCCTCCGCACGGTCCACATCGATCTTATCCGCCCACTCGAAGGTGGTGGGAACCAGAGTCACCGCTCCGTCTACAACGCTGAGCATTCCGCCGATGCAGGCGGCCTCCCGGCGTTTGCCGTCGGCGATGACTGCGGCCTTGCCCATGCCCAGGGGGGTCACATAGTTGATGTGGCGGGCCATGATGGCCAGGTCTCCCGTGGTGGAGCGGACAATGAGCCGCTCCGCGTTTCCGTCATAGATCAGGCCGTCGGGGGTAACGATTTTCAGGGGGAAGGTGCTCATGCCTTCTCACCGCCCCTGTACTTTTCGACAACCTCGTCGATGGAGCCGGCGAACAGGAAGTAGGACTCGGGAATATCGTCGTGCTTGCCCTCGATGATCTCCTTGAAGGACCGGATGGTCTCCTTCAGAGGCACATACTTGCCCTTGTAGCCGGTGAACTGCTCGGCAACATGGAAGGGCTGGCTCAGGAACCGCTGGACCTTTCTGGCCCGGTTGACGGTGAGCTTGTCCTCGTCGCTGAGTTCGTCCATACCCATAATGGCAATGATGTCCTGCAGCTCCTTATACCGCTGCAGAATGCTCTGGACGGCACGGGCGGTCTCGTAATGCTCCTTGCCCACGACTTCCGGAGAAAGAATCCGGGAGGTGGAGTCCAGGGGGTCAACGGCGGGGTAGATGCCAAGGCTGGCGATGCTCCGGTCCAGAACCGTGGTGGCGTCCAGGTGGGCAAAGGTGGTGGCAGGGGCCGGGTCCGTCAGGTCGTCAGCAGGCACGTAAACGGCCTGGACGGAGGTGATGGAGCCGTCCTTGGTGGAGGTGATACGCTCCTGCAGAGCACCCATTTCCGTTGCCAGGGTGGGCTGGTAACCAACGGCGGAGGGCATACGGCCCAGCAGAGCGGAAACCTCAGAACCGGCCTGGGTGAAACGGAAGATGTTGTCAATGAACAGCAGCACGTCCTGGTGCTTTACATCCCGGAAGTACTCTGCCATGGTCAGGCCGGAAAGGCCTACACGCATACGGGCTCCGGGGGGTTCGTTCATCTGACCGAAGACCATGGCGGTCTTGGAAATAACGCCGCTTTCGGTCATTTCGTTGTAAAGGTCATTGCCTTCACGGGTACGCTCGCCGACGCCCGTAAATACGGAGTAGCCGTTGTGGGCCGTGGCGATGTTGTAAATCAGCTCCTGGATCAGAACGGTTTTGCCGACACCGGCGCCGCCGAACAGACCGATCTTACCGCCCTTGGCGTAGGGGCAGATCAGGTCAATGACCTTGATGCCAGTTTCCAGAATCTCGGTGGCGGGCTGCTGCTCCTCATAGGAGGGAGCGGGACGGTGGATGGGCCAACGCTCCTGGGATTCGACTTCGGGCTTGTTATCAATGGGCTGACCCAGCAGATTAAAGACCCGGCCCAAGCAGGCTTCACCTACGGGCACGGAAATGGGGGCACCGGTATCGGTGACCTCCGTGCCGCGCTGCAGGCCGTCGGTGGAGGACATGGCAACGCAGCGGACAACGTTGTCACCAATGTGCTGGGCAACCTCCGCAATGATGGTCTTGTCTCCATTGGGAACTTCGATGGCGTTCAGCAGACTGGGCAGCTGATCCTCACCGAAGCGAATATCCAGAACAGGGCCCATGATCTGGACCACAGTTCCTTTGTTTTTGGCCATGGAATTCAACTCCTCATGTTAGGATGGGTAAACGGATCAAGAGCCCGCCACGATTTCGGTGATCTCCTGGGTAATGGAGGCCTGCCGTGCGCGGTTGAACTTGAGGCTCAGGTCCGCAATCATATCTTCGGCGTTCTGTGTGGCGGAGTCCATTGCGCTGCGCCGTGCGGCCTGCTCGGAGGCCCGGCTTTCGCAAAGGGTGCCATAGAGAATACCGCCCAGATATTCCGGGACAATGGAGGCAAAAACCTCTTCCCCGGAGGGCTCGTAAAGAATGCCGCTTTCAGCACCTTCCCGCCGCATTTCCTCGCTGCACGTCAGGGGCAGCAGCTGCATGGTGTCAGGTGTCTGAGAAAGCATGGAAACAAAATTGGTGTAAGCGATGTGGATGCCGTTGTATTCGCCCGCCAGGAAGCCCTTGGAGAGCTGCTTGGCAATGGAGAAGCAGTCACCGATGGAAACACCGGCGGCCTCGGCATAGGTCTCCGTCTGCACGGGGACCTTATGGCTTACGAAGTAATCAAGGGCCCGTTTGCCGATGGGCAGCACCAGGGCATTGGGGCACCCGTCCAGCTTCTGCTGGACCATTTTGAGAACATTGCTGTTGTAGCCTCCGGCCAGCCCCCGGTCACCGGCAATGACGATGAATACCGTCTTGCCTTCCGTGCGTTGGGTGAAGAAGGGGGAGGAGAAGTCCCGGTTGGTACGGACAATGTCTTCGATCGTGGAGTGCAGGATCTCAAAATAGGGCCGGGAGTTCTGGACCTGGGCCTGGGCATGACGGAGCTTGGAGGCAGCAACCATTTCCATGGCTTTGGTGATCTGCTTGGTGCTCTCCATACTGCGGATGCGGGTTTTGATCTCCTTAGTGGAAACGCCAGCCATGCTGTTTCCCTCCTTTTATGCCGGGTTGAACTGCGCGACCAGCTCCTCCAGGGCCTTGATCAGCTGCTGCTCGGTTTCGGGCTCCAGCTTGCCGGTGGAACGGATGGCCTCCAGCACATCGCTGTGCAGGTTCTCCATATGCTCCTCCAGCTGCTTTTCAAACTCAGGAACCTGTTCCAGGGAGATATTGGTAAGGTATCCTCTGGTAACGGCGTAAATGATGCAAACCTGCTGGGCAACTTCCTTGGGGGAGTTGTTCTTCTGCTTCAGCACCGCAACGATCCGCTCGCCCAATGCCAGACGCTGCTTGGTATCCGCATCCAGATCGGAACCGAACTGGGCAAAGCTCTGCAGCTCCCGGTACTGGGAATACAGCAGCTTCAGAGAACCTGCAACCTTCTTCATGGCCTTGATCTGGGCGTCGCCGCCCACACGGGAAACGGAGATACCGGGGTTCACGGCGGGCATGATGCCGGAGTTGAACAGCTCGGTTTCCAGGAAGATCTGGCCGTCGGTAATGGAAATGACGTTGGTGGGGATATAGGCGGAAACGTCACCGGCCTGGGTCTCGATGATGGGAAGGGCCGTCAGGCTGCCGCCGCCCAATTCGGGGGACAGCTGGGCTGCCCGCTCCAACAGACGGGAGTGGAGGTAGAATACGTCGCCGGGGTAAGCTTCCCGTCCGGGGGGACGGCGGATCAGCAAGGAAATGGCACGGTAAGCCACGGCGTGCTTGGACAGGTCGTCATAGATGACCAGCACGTCCTTGCCCTGGTGCATGAAGTATTCGCCCATGGTGCAGCCAGAGTAGGGGGCGATATACTGCATCGGCGCCAGCTCCGAGGCGGTGGCGGAAACTACGATGGTGTAGTCCATGGCCCCGCCCAGGGTCAGGTTTTCAACCACCTGGGCAACGGTGGAACGCTTCTGACCGATGGCAACGTAGATGCAGATGACATCCTTGCCCTTCTGGTTCAGAATGGTGTCGGTGGCGATGGTGGTCTTACCGGTCTGGCGGTCACCGATGATCAGCTCACGCTGGCCACGGCCGATGGGGATCATGGAGTCAATGGCCTTGATGCCCGTCTGCAGAGGCACGGAAACGTGCTTTCTCTCGATGATGCCGGGGGCAGGGGATTCGATGGCCTTATAGGCCTCGGCCTCAATGCCGCCCTTGCCGTCGATGGGAGCACCCAAAGCGTTGACAACACGGCCGATCAGGCCCTGGCCAACGGGTACGGATACCACCTTGCCGGTACGCTTTACAATGTCTCCTTCCTTGATGCCCTGGTCAGAGCCAAGGATAACGATGGAAACGGTTTCCTCTTCCAGGTTCTGTGCCATGCCGTAGGAGCCGTCGGGGAATTCCACCAGCTCACCGGCCATGCACTTATCAAGACCGGAGGCCTTCGCGATGCCGTCGCCCACCAGAATGACGACACCGGTTTCACTGACCTCGATCTTGTTTTCGTAGTTTTTGATCTGACTACGAATGATTTTGGTTATTTCTTCGGGTCTAAGTTCCATACAGTCCCTGCTTTCTCGTCAGAGTACGGTGTTTTTCAGCAGCTCACGCACCGAGTCCAGTCTGTGGGAGATGGTATCGTCCAGCCGCTGCCCATCATAGTCCAGACGAACGCCGCCCAGACAGGTGGGATCGACCCGGTTTTCCAGCAAAATGGTCTTGCCGGTCAGGCGGGTCAGCTTCTGGGTCAGGGCCTGGAACTGGGTTTCCGTCAAGGAAACCGCGGTAACTGCCCGGACGCTCAGAATATTGTTGTCTTCGTTGTAAAGCCTTGTATAGGCTTCGCAGCAATGGGAGAAGTGGTGCATATAGCCCTTTTCGGTGAGAATTTTCAGGAAATTCAACACATACTGGTTGATCTTTCCCCGAAAACTGTCATCCAGGACCTTGCAGCGCTCCTGCTTGGAAATGGCGTGGCTGCTGAGCAGCTGGATAAAGCCGGGCTCCTGACGAAAGCTTTCGTTCAAAGCCTTCAGCTCCTCCAGGATGCTCTCCTGCAGGCCCTCGCTCTTGGCCAGCTCATACAGGGCCTCTCCATAGACGCTTCCAACCTGGGTCATACCTGATCACCCAATTCGTCAATGAAGCGGTCGATAAGACCGGCCTGATCGGAATCTGCCAGCTCCCGCTCGACGACCTTCCCGGCAATGGCCAGAGCCAGACCGGAAATCTCGTTTTTCGCGTCGTTAATTGCCTTCTTCTTTTCCTGAGCAATGTCCGCGGAGGCCTTGCTCTTGATCTGGGCGGCGGCTTGCTGTGCCTCGCCGATGATCTTCTCGCTGCGCTCGGCAGCGGTCTTCTGAGCAGAGGCCAGGATCTCGTTGGCCTTGGCGTTGGCCTGGAGCATATTGTCCTCATAGGTCTTCTTAATGCTCATAGCCTCGTCCTTGGCTTCCTTGGCGTCGCTGATTTCTTTATCGGCGGCGCTGCGGCGCTGGTCCAGAACGGCCATAATCTTATCCAGGAAAAACTTTTTGACGATCAGCATCTGAATAAACAGATTGCAGATGTTGGCAATCAGGGTGACAGGTTCCACCGCCACGAGAGACTGATAAAGTGTCTCCATTGATTTGCCTCCTTCCGGTATATTTAAAAGTAGTGATTCCGGAAGATTAGCCCAGGAACTTCATGAACTGACCGGGTGCGAAGAAGATCAGCAGCAGGCCGGTAACGAAGCCGTAGATACCGGTGGTCTCGGAAAGAGCAACACCGAGGATCAGGGTGCTGGTTACATCGCCCTTGCACTCGGGCTGACGGCCGATGGCTTCACAGGCCCGGGCAACAGCGTTGCCTTCGCCGATACCAGGGCCCACACCGGCGATCAGAGCCAGACCGGAACCGATGGCACAACCGGCCAGAGCAATACCTTTTGCCAATACAGTGTAATCGTTCATAGAATTAGCCTCCTATTTTTTTGTGCTTTGCATTGGTGCTTTTTTATTCAAATGGCCGCTTTGGTTTAGCCTGCGGCCTGTTTGATGAAGATGGTGGTCAGGGTGCAGAAAATGAACGCCTGGATGCAGCCGCTGAACCAGTCAAAGTAGAAGCTGGTAATGGCGGGAATACCGATGGTCAGCCAGGGGAAGCTGGCGAAGATGCCGCCCAGGCTGGAAAGAAGTCCCAACGCCCCCAGCACCGCCAGAACGATGCCGAAGATGAACAGGCCCTTCTTGCCCTTCTTCTTGCCGAAGAAGATCAGTGCCGCACCGGCCAAAACCACGACCACAGCCGCGATGGGGCTGGAGCCCAGAGCGCCAAAGAGGGCGTAGCTGGCGGCGGTAAGGGAGCCGTAAATCAGGGCGGAAATGACCGTGCCGGAGAGAATATTGCCAAAATGACGGCAGGCCATGCTGATGGGAGTGAAAAGTTCACTCATGACGTTGATGGGCGCCATAATAAAAATGGGGTCCAGGAAGCCTTTGAGATACCCGCCGATGCCGGAGGACTTGATCTTGTGGTAGGTGATGAGAACAAAGACCACCAGCGCCCAGGCAAGCTCCGTCATCAAATCCGCCGTGGGGCTCCAGATGCCCACAAGGCTAATGAGATTGGATACGATGCTGGTTACAAAAATGGTGCCCACCAGGGGGATGTACCGGTCAAACTCCGTACCCATTTTGTCGTGAACAAAATCCACCAGGGCATTGACGATGGTTTCCGCGGCGGCCTGCTTCCGGGAGATGCCGGTGACCTTCAGCCCGGAGCCCAGCCAGATGCACAGGGCGGAGATGATCAGCATGACCAGCCAGCCCACCACCAGGGTCTGGGTGATGTGGACCGTTCCCAGTACAGGGACATTTTCGAAGGTGGCGAGAATTTTTGCGCCGTTGATTGACATTTCCATAAGGAATAATCACCTCATCCGAATCTAATATATCTTTATCTTTGATTTACGCTTCAAAAGGTCCCAGGTCATCCTCTTCCTCCTCCTCCTCCGGTACGGCTCGGGGAGCGGCAGTCCCGGCGGCAGCTTCCTGCTGGGGAAAGAGCTTTCCGTGGAACTGTAAATAGTAGATGACCACATTGGGGAAAAACAGCGGAATGGCTGAGGCCAGAACATTTACATGGGGCAGGAAGAACGCGGCAATGACCCACAGAATTTGAATGATTTTCCGCAGATTGTAGCCGTTGCGGACCTTTGCCTTCATGACCTTCTCGTCTTCAATGCCGGTGGCATTCTGAATGGTGATGCACATCAGGGCGAAATTCAGAATCGCCATCAGTGTGCCGCCAACGGTACCGGTGACAATGGAAATGCCAAAGGAGCCGATCTCAAAAAAAGCCAGCAGCCAAAACACGCCGATTTGAACAAGCGCGCACAGGGAGCTTCCCAGGGCAATACGTTTGACTTCCCTCCGGGAAGCGGGTTGTAAGATCATGTATCAGATCTCCTTTCCTTAATCATGACTGTTAAAGCTGACACTGTGGTCCTTGCTTTCTTTTTTGTGGCCCGAGGCCTCCAGCATGGCTCTGGCCGTATCCCGAAAGCCGATGGCGGCGGTGACAAGACCGCAAAAAATACCGGCGGCGATGACCCAGTCACCCCAGCCCCAATGATCCCGAAGCCAGACAGCCAGCATGATAAAAGCAATCAGAGGAAACACGATGGAGATACCAAATTGAGGTATCCATATCAGTAAACTCCACTCTTTCATGGCGACCCTCCTCGTTTATCTTATTGTACTGCAAATTGTTCATTCTTGCAAGTAGAATTATTCATCACTTTTCGGAATATGTTAAAAAAGGAGAGATTCGGCATTGGCAGGGGGCCCGCCAATGAAAAATTTTTCGAAAACCACTTTCAAATTCTACGGAAATATAGTAAACTGAAAAGAAAGAACAGGCGGCTTTTTAGAAAAATGTTTTTGGCCGCCAAAGGGACTCCGGGATTTTTGGAACGATCACACGGCTCCACGTTGGGCCGGGAATGAGAGAGGAACGGGTTTTGACACAGGAACTGGAAATATTGCAGGGGACCATCGAAACGGTGGTCTATCAGAATTACGACAACGGCTACAGTGTGCTGCGGCTGAATGTGGGAGAAAAACAGCCGGTGACGGTGGTGGGCACCATCCCCCTGCCCGTGGTGGGAGAGCGGCTCATGGTAACGGGGAAGTGGAGCAGCCATGCCTCCTACGGGCGGCAGTTTGAGGCGGAGTTCTTAGAGCGCCTGATGCCGGAGACCGCCGCCCAGATCCAGGCCTATCTGGCAGGCCGGGTCATTAAGGGCATCGGCCCCGTATCCGCTGCCCGCATCGTTGCAAAATTCGGGGACAAGACCCTGCAGATCATGGAGCGGGAGCCCCTGCGCCTGGCGGAGATCCCCGGGATTTCCGAGGCCAGGGCCAAGGCCATCGGCGAGGAGTTCCGGGTCCGGGTGGGCATGCGGCAGCTGATGGAATTTTTTACCCAGCATCAGCTCCCGGCGGAGCTGGCCCTGCGGGCCTACAAGCTCTTTGGCGAGAGCACGGTGGAATTATTATATGATGACCCTTACCTTCTGATGGAGGAGGGGCTGGAAGCCCCCTTTGGGGCGGTGGACCGGTTTGCCATTGAGCTGGGAGTGGCCGGAGACGACCCCCGCCGGGTAGAGGCGGGGATCCTGTTTCAGCTGGAATACAATCTGACCGTGGGCCACAGCTTCCTTCCGGAGGAAAAGCTGCTGCTTTCCGCGGCCCAGCTGCTGAGCCTGGAGCCGGAGCCCATTGCCCAGGGCCTGGAGCGGCTGCTGGAAGCCGGGCGGGTGGTCCGGGACGTTCTGGCCAATATCACCGTGGATTATCTGCCGGAGCTCCACGAGGCGGAGGTCTACACCACGAAGCGGCTGCAGGAACTGGCAAAAAAAGCCTTCCCGGAGCCGGAGGACCTGGAAGAGCGCATCGCCCAGGTGTCCCGGGACAGCGGTATCGAGTATTCCACAGAGCAGACCCAGGCCATTCGGGAGGCAGCAACCTCCGGACTGCTGCTGATCACCGGCGGCCCCGGCACCGGTAAAACCACCCTTCTGACGGGTATTCTGTCCCTGCTGGGGAATTTGCAGATGAAATGCCTGGTGGCGGCCCCTACAGGCCGGGCAGCCAAGCGCATGGCAGAGGTCACCGGCGAGGAAGCCTCTACCATTCATCGGCTGCTGGAAGCCGGCATGGACCAGAATACGGGAAAAATGTATTTTGCCCGGGATGAGGACAACCCCTTAAAGGCGGATGCTGTTATTGTGGACGAAATGTCCATGGTGGATATTCGCCTATTATACCGTCTTTTGCGGGCCATTCCCAAGGGAAAACGGCTGATCCTGGTGGGAGACCCGGACCAGCTGCCTCCGGTGGGCCCCGGCTCTCCCTTTGGGGATATGCTCCGCAGCGGCCAGCTTCCCGCAGTCCGACTGACAGAGATTTTCCGTCAGGCCCAGCAGAGCCTGATCGTGATGAACGCCCACAAGATCAATCAGGGGGAGATGCCGGACCTAAAAAATGTGAAAAGCGACTTCTTCTTTATGCGCCGCAATTCCGAGGAGGAGCTGACCAAGCTCATCCGGGACCTGTGCAGCACCCGGCTTCCCAAGAATATGGGCATTCCCCCGGATCAGATCCAGGTGCTCTCGCCTACCCGAAAGGGGGCTGTGGGCACCGTGGCCCTCAATAAGCTGCTGCAAGGGGCCCTGAATCCCCCCAGTCCTGATAAACAGGAGCACAGCTACGGGGACTTCACCTTCCGGGAAGGGGACCGGGTCATGCAGATCCGCAATAATTATGACATCGTCTGGAAAAAATGCGACGGCACCGCCGCCGGAGCCGGGGTGTTCAACGGGGACGTGGGTGTGATCCGGGAAATCGACCGAAACAAGGAGACCGTCACCGTGGTCTATGACGACCGGGAGGCGGACTACGATTTTACCCAGCTGGGAGAGCTGGAGCCGGCCTTTGCCATGACCGTCCATAAAAGCCAGGGCAGCGAATACCGGGCGGTGATCCTCACGGCCTGGGGCGGCTCGACCTATCTGCTCAGCCGGAGCGTGCTGTATACGGCGGTGACCCGGGCCAAGGAGCTGCTGATTTTAGTGGGCCGGGAGGAGACCGTGGCGGCCATGACCGCCAATGCCCGGAAGAACAAGCGATACACCGGTTTGAAGCTGCGGCTCCAGGGGAAAGTGGGATGAAGGACCTGCTGCTGATCCCCTGGTACTGGGGATTGGATCTGCTGTTCCCGCAAAGATGCGCCCTGTGCGACGGGCTCCTTTCCAAAAATGAAACGGATTTTTGCGAAAAATGCCGGCGGATTGGCCCGGATTTTCCCAGTCTTCCGGAAAAAGAGCACCCAAACAGAAAAACAAAGCTTCAATTTCTTGACAGTTTCACTTCAGTCTGGTACTATAAGGGGAACGTCCGGGATGCCGTCCTCAGGCTCAAGTTCCACGGACGCACGGATTTGGCGGCGCCTCTGGGGCGAAGGCTCGCCATGCGCGTGGTGCAGGATCACCCGGAGGGCTTTGACGAGATCACCTGGGTCCCGGTAAGCTCCCTGCGCCGATTCCGAAGAGGATATGACCAGGCCCGGCTTCTGGCAGAGGCCGTGGGCGGGGAGCTGGGAATGAAACCCCGGAAGCTGCTGAAAAAGCGCCGCCACAACCGGCCCCAATCCTCCCTCACCAGCGAAGAGCGCCGGGGAAACGTACTTGGGGTTTATGAGATATCCCCCAATTGTTTGGTAAAAGGAAAACGCATCCTGCTGATCGATGATGTGTTTACCACCGGGGCCACGGCGGAGGAATGCGCCCGGGTCCTATTGACGGCAGGGGCCAAAAGTGTTTCCTGCGGAACCCTGGCGGCAGCCCAGAAGCAGCCCCAGAACGAGATTTGTTGATTCTATGATTGCGCCTTCAGGCGCGGAGGTACCAAATGCAGCTATTTTCCAATGACCTGGGTGTGGACCTGGGAACATCGAATGTACTGATTTATGCCGACGGCAAGGGCCTGGTGGTTCGGGAGCCCTCTGTTGTGGCGGTGGACAGAAACACCGGTAAAATTCTTCAGGTCGGCTCCGCCGCCCGGAATATGCTGAACCGGACCCCCGGCAACGTGGTGGCCATGCGTCCGCTGAAGGACGGCATTATTTCTGACCACGAAATGACAGTCAAAATGCTGAGCGAAATGTTCAAAACCGCCACCAAGGCCTCTATTTTCACCCCCAAGCCCCGTGTGGTGGTCAGCGTTCCCAGCGGCGTTACCGAGGTTGAGGAGCGCAGCGTGATCAACGCCGCCATTGAGGCCGGTGCCCGCCGTGTGTTCCTGATCGAGGAGCCTCTGGCGGCGGCCCTGGGTGCGGGACTGAACATCAAGGACCCCAACGGCCACATGGTGGTAGACATCGGCGGCGGCACCACGGATATTGCCGTGCTGAGCATGAACGGCGTTTCCGTCTCATCCTCTCTGAAGGTGGCAGGCGACGCCTTTGACGAGGCCATTGCCCGGTATATCCGCCGTCAGCACAACATGGTGGTGGGGCAGGTCACTGCCGAGGAAATCAAAATTCAGATCGGTGAGGTCTACCCCCGGAATGAGGAGCTGACCATGAACGTCAAGGGCCGGGATTCCAAGACCGGTATGCCCAAAATGGTGACCATCAGCTCCAAGGAGATCTATGAGGTCCTGCGCCGTCCCGCCCGGATGATCGCCGATGAAACCATGGCGGTGCTGGAACAGGCCAGCCCGGAGCTTGTCAGTGACGTGTCCGAAAACGGCATCACCCTGACCGGCGGCTCCAGCCAGCTCTGGGGCTTTGCGGAGCTCCTGATGGAGCGCACCGGTATTCCCTGCATCGTTGCCGACGACCCGGATTCCTGCACGGCCTACGGCTGCGGCAAGAGCCTGGCCTGGATCAACAATATGGAAGAAGGCCCCATCAATATCGCCCGGAAGCGGGCCATGAAGAGCGGCCTGTAAACGTAAAAAATCTGCCGCGGCACGAGGATGCGTTCTCATGCCGCGGCAGTATTTTTATGAAAGCTTCGTCACAAGGGAGAGGTACAGGTTTCTGCGGGTGAGGGCCGTGGTGCATTTTTGGCACAGATAATCGGTTTTGAGGATTCCTTCGGGATAGTTTTCAGGGGTGCCGCACCGGGTGCAAAGAGGCGTGCGGACCTGCTTTTTCTCAAAGACCCACCAGCGCACGTTGTTGGGGAAAATATTTTTCCAGGAATGCCGGTCCAGCTTGTGGGCGGGCAGTTTTTTATAATTGTAGATGTTGGAGTCCCGGACCTGAATGCCCTCTTCGTCAATTTTTTCCAGAACGATGTAATGGCCTTTGCTGGTCCAGTAGCCGTAATTTTGCAGCGACACCACCACATGGCCATCCTTTAGAGCTTTCAGAGCTTCGTCGCCGCTGTACAGCTTGTTGATGACGAAGTACCCCATGTTGCAGGGCTCGTTGATGAAGATCATGCCATCCGTGCCGTCGCTATGGCAGTAGGAGCCGTAGCGTCTGCACATTTCCGGAGGAGTCAGCTCCGTATCCGTCATGTAGGTGGAGAGCATGGAAAGGGAGGTGATGCCGCAGCCGTAGGTCCGCAGGGGGTAGTTGCCGTACCGGGTGGTGCCGTAATCCTGCTGCAAATACAGTGGGATCTCCGGGAAGCGCTCATGGGCAATGTCCTGGTAGAGTACATCGGAGAAGGAGAACAGACGGTCTCCCGCAACGGGCATCAGCCGGATGGCGCCGTAGTACACGGTCATGGGGTAGGCTTCTCGGGCACGCTCCGCAAGGGCTTGCAGGTTGTTAGCCAGTAGCGACTGCTCTGCCTGGGCATAGGCCAGGGTGTGCCCAGCGGTATAATAGAGCATATGGATGCCCAGAGGGGACTGTACCACGGCGGCATCGCCGCTGACCCTTTCCTCGTCAAAGAGCCAGTCCTCCAGCTCCGGAAGCAGGCTGCCCTTTGCCACATGGAGATAGGTGCCGCCTAAAAGCCGGGTGGCCTCGTCCTCGGTATAGTCATAGGCCATTTGGCCGAAGGTGCCTTCGCTTTTACGGAAGTAGCCCTTCCATTTGGAGACCAGTTTTTCGGCCCGCTGACGGCAGTCCTCCAAAGTTTCGCCGTCCTCCGGTGTTAAAAGGACCTGATGAAAGTCTGCATAAGGAACCTGGGCATCTTTTTCCTGATTTTTGTCCGCAGCCGCCTGAATGTCCTCTTCCTCCGGCTTCAGGTAGTCTCCCATGGTGGTAAGGTACATATAGCCCCAATTGTAGACCTGGGCACTTTCCACCAGGGTCTCCAAGGAAACCCCGCACAGGCTTTGGGCCATCTCCTGACCGGAGGGGAACCCCAATTCTTCGGCCAAATCCTCAAAAACCTGGGGAAGCTCCTCCAGATATTTTTGGTGCATGGAGTTGGGGGTATAGCCCGGGGTGTAGCGGTACATGTATTTGGTGGCGGGCATGCCCTTCATATATTCGTCATAGGAGCCCTCGCTGGGGGCGTATTCCGGCTCCACAGGCAGGCCTTCCGCCTGGGATAGGGCCACCAGGGCCTGGGCCGTATGCCAGGAGGACAGGGCCTCCTTTAGAAAATACTGCTGCCAGGAATGGACGGTGTCGTCAATGGGGCAGCTCTGGGTGTCCAGATCCCGGGAAAGGTCCGGCTTTTGAGCAGGATCGCCCTGAAAATAAGAGCCGATGGCGCAAAGATAGTAAAATTGCAGTTCTCCGTTTGTCAGGGTGGTTTCGCCCACCTTGGCAATCAGTTCCCGGTTGAATGTGGCGGAAGAATAGCTTCCCTTGCAGGTCACATCCTGGGGATTCCCGTCAGGGGGAGCGGTGGGTTCCTGGAAGCTTTCCTGGGGGGAGATTTCCTCTTGAACAGAAGGGGCATCCCCGGCGGAGCAGCCGGACAGCAGCCCCAGGATCATGAGGGCTGCAAGGAGAAGAGAGGTTCTTTTTTTCATAGGCTCACCTGCATTGTCTGTTTTTGTAGCACGCAGGATAAGTTTACCATAATCTTTTACGCTGCGCAAGAGGGAAAGCAAAAAATAAGAACCGCCCCGGATTTTTTTCCGAGGCGGTTCCGAAAAACGATCTTATTCCTGTTCCCAGTTGTGCCAGGTGTTCTGAACGTCATCGTCGTCTTCGAACAGGTCCAGCATTTTTTCCATTTTGTCAGCGTCCTCCGGGGAGAGCTTCACATAATTCTGGGGCACCATTTCAATCTGCGCGGAGACAAAGCTGTACTTCTTGGCGGTCAGAGCGTCTGCCACGGCGTTGAAATCATCGGGGGCGGTGTAAACGGTGAACACATCGCCGTCGGCCTCAAAGTCATCGGCGCCGCAGTCCATGGCGTCCATCATGACCTGATCTTCCTCATAGTCGCCGTCCTCGTTGTCAATGACCAGAACGCCCTTCTTGTCAAAGCTCCAGCTGACGCAGCCGTTGGCGCCCAGGTTTCCGCCGTACTTGTCGAAGTGGTGGCGGACGGAACCGGCGGTACGGTTCCGGTTGTCGGTCATGGCCTCTACAATAACGGCAACGCCGCCGGGGCCATAGCCTTCGTAAGTAATGGATTCGTAGTTGTCACCGCTGCCGGCGGAGCTGGCCTTTTCCAGTACCCGCTTGATGTTGTCATTGGGCATGTTGGCGGCCTTGGCCTTGGTGATAACGGTGGCCAGACGGGAGTTGTAGGTGGGATCGGCAGAGCCGCCGCCTTCCTTCACAGCCACGATCATTTCCTTTGCGATTTTCGTAAAGGAAGCGGCACGCTTGGCATCCTGCGCACCCTTGGTTTTCTGAATGTTATGCCATTTGGAATGTCCGGACATTGGATAATCTTCCCTTTCTGGAATGTTTTCAAAAACGTTCAATCTATTATAGCGCTATTCTCAGAAAAAATCAACGGGTTTTCAGAAGAATTTCATACAATCTCTGTGCTTTTGAGAAATTCGCACCTCCAGCTCCGGAAAAGCCCGGCGCAGGGTGTGAGCCAGCACGGCGCAGACGGGGTTTTCCGTGTAAAAGTGGCCCGCGTCAATGAGATGGATTCCTAAGTCTTGGGCATCCCAGAACTGGTTGTATTTGATGTCGGCGGTTACAAAGGTGTCGCAGCCGCTGTTTACAGCCTCTTGCAGCTCCGAGCCGCAGGCACCGCCGCCTACGGCGATACGGGCGCAGGGCCTCCCGCCGTCACAGTACCGCAGGCCCGGGCAGCCCAGAGCATTCCGGACGCTTCCCAGGAATTGCTCCAAGGGCTGGGGTTCTATGGTGCCCCGGCGAAGCAGTCCCTCCGCGCCGATGGGCTCCACATGTTGCAGCCCCAAAACCTGGGCCAGCCGGTCGTTGACACCGCCTTTCGCAAGATCTAGGTTGGTGTGACAGCTATAGAGGGTTCGTCCCCCGCGGATCAGCATGGAAGCGGCACGGCCCTGGGCGGTATCTTCGTTGATACTGGGAGTGGAGGGGAAGAACAGGGGATGGTGGGTCACGATGAGCTCCGCATCCATCTCCTCTGCCTCCCGGCAAACCTCTTCAAAGGGGTCCAGGGCCACCAAAACCCGGTTTACCTCCCGGTTCCGGCTTCCCACCTGCAATCCGCAGTTGTCCCAATCCATGGCCAGAGCCTGGGGGGCCAATGCGTCCAAAACGTCAAAAATCTCCTGTGTGGTCCTCATAGTCCTTCCTCCAATGCGCAAAGCTCCTGATATGCCTCCGTTTCCCAGGGGTCCGGATGGGATTTGTGATTGACGGAGAGCCCCAGATGTTCCCGGACCCAGGCGATGTATTCCGGCAGCAGGGGGGTATTCCCGCTCAGAAGTGCCGGGGAAACGTGGCACTGGCCCGGGGTCAGAGGATCGCCGGGTGCCCAGAGGGCTTCCAGCACGGTGTACAAAAACCGCCCGTCCCGCAAAACCCGTTCCCGGCGGATGGTCCAGCCGGTTTGGCTCAAGTACCGGCGCAGCATGGGGGTTTTGGATTGGCACTGTAAAATCAGCCGATAGCGTTCATCCCGCAGGCAGGGGGCTTTTTCCAGAATGGAGATCATCACATCCGCCCCCATCCCAGCGCAGACCAGGGTGTCAAAATCCCGGGGCAGGGCCTGAACACCGTCGGACAGGAAAAAAGAGATGCACTGGGACACCCCATATTTATTGGCGTTTTTCACGGCACTGTCCAGGGGCCCCGGCCGGATGTCCGAGGCGTAGACCTGGCGGGCCAGCCCGGTTTCCAGCAAATGAATGGAAAGGTACCCGTGGTCGCAGCCCACGTCCGCCACCACAGCCCCGGGGGAAACATAGTCACAGCAGGCCAGAAGCCGCTGAGAAATTGGCAATTTCATAGTGTTCTCCTAAAAAACGGGAGCCAAGCGGCTCCCGTTCGTTTTTTAGTTCTCGCCGTTGTTGGCTTCGTAGGCTTCCAGGAAGTGGTTCAGCTGGGCCAGGAAGGGTTCGCAGTCCACGCCGTGAACCATGCAGGCTTCCTCAACGGTCTCGCCCCGGGAAGAGGGGCAGCCCAGGCAGTGCATGCCGATGGCAAAGAACAGGGGAGCGGCCTGAGGTGCCACGTCCAGAATATCTCCGATAATGGTTTCCTTTTCAATTTTAACAGCCATAATTATGACCTCCTATCATCTGTGTGTTGCCTATTATAACCGTTCCCAGTATAAATTACAAGAGCTTATTTTTGTAAAACTGTCTGTATCCGACGGATTTTTACGGAATCGGAAACATTCGTACCCAGCTCCTTTTGGGTGCGTGGTTGACTTTGCCGGGAAAAACGGGTATAATATCTAAAATATAATAGGATAATTATGGCAGGTAATTGATTATGGCAAAAAAACAACAAGAACACTATGGAAATTCCAGTATTTCCATGCTGAAAGGAGAGGACCGGGTCCGGAAGCGTCCCGCGGTCATTTTCGGCTCTGATGATCTGGAAGGCTGCAAGCATTCGGTTTTTGAGATCCTTTCCAACGCCATTGACGAGGCCCGGGAGGGCTACGGTGATACCATCATCGTCACCCGTTATGAGGACCTGAGCGTGGAAGTAGAAGACTTTGGCCGTGGCTGCCCCGTGGACTATAACGAGAAGGAAAAGCGCTTCAACTGGGAGCTGGTTTTCTGCGAAATGTACGCCGGCGGCAAATACGGAGAGAACGGAGAAAACTACGAGTATTCTCTGGGCCTCAACGGCCTGGGCTCCTGCGCCACCCAGTACGCTTCGGAATTTTTTGACGCCACCATCCGCCGGGATGGTTTTCGTTATGATCTGCACTTTGAAAAGGGCAGAAATGTGGGGGGCCTTCAAAAAGAGCCCACCGACCGGAAAAAGACCGGCTCCACCTTCCATTGGCGGCCGGACCGGCAGGTCTTTACGGAAATCGATATTCCCGTAGAATACTTCCGGGATGTGCTGCGCCGTCAGGCGGTGGTCAACAAGGGCATTACGTTCCGGTTCCGCAACCAGGTAAAGGGAAAATTCGAAATCGAGGAATTCTGCTATACTGACGGCATCCGGCAGTATGTAGAGGAGCTGGTAGGGGACAATGCCTTTACCATGCCCGTATACTGGGAGGCGGAGCGCCGGGGCAGAGACGCGGACAACCGGCCGGAGATGAAGCTGAAAATCACGGCTTCTTTCTGCTTCAGCAAGCAGATTTCTCATATTGAGTTTTATCACAACTCATCCTGGCTGGAATACGGCGGCAGCCCTGACAAGGCGGTGCGCAGTGCCTTTACCGCCGCCTTTGACAAGTTCCTGCGGGACAACAACAAATATACCAAAAGCGAAAGCAAAATCATTTTCCAGGACATCCAGGACAGCCTGGTGCTGGTGACCAACTGCTTCTCCACCATCGGCTGCTTTGAGAATCAGACCAAAAAATCCGTCAATTCCAAGTTTACCCAGGAGGCCATGACCGCTTTCCTGAAAGAGCAGCTGCAAGTCTGGTTTATTGAAAACAAGCAGGAGGCCGAGCGGGCGGCAGAGCAGATCCTGGTCAACAAGCGGGCCAGAGAGTCGGCGGAGAAAACCAAGTCCACCGTCAAGAAAAAGCTCTCCGGCAATGTGGATATTTCAAACCGGGTCCAGAAATTCGTAGACTGCCGCAGTCGGGATACCTCCATCCGGGAACTGTACATCGTAGAGGGCGATTCCGCTTTGGGCTCCGTAAAAATGGGCCGGGATGCGGAATTTCAGGGCATTATGCCCGTGCGGGGCAAGATCCTCAACTGCCTGAAAGCGGATTACAGTAAGATTTTCGCGTCTCCCATTATTACGGATCTGGTAAAGGTCCTGGGCTGCGGTGTGGAGGTCCAGGGGAAACGGGCCAAGGAGCTCTCCAGCTTTGACATTTCCGCCCTGCGCTGGAACAAGGTCGTCATCTGCACCGATGCGGACGTGGACGGTTTCCAGATCCGCACCCTGATACTCACCATGCTCTATAGGCTTTGTCCCACCCTGATCCGGGACGGATATGTGTATATTGCGGAGTCTCCTCTGTTCGAGATCACCTGCAAGGACAAGACCTGGTTTGCCTATAACGAGCAGGAAAAGGTCCAGATCCTTAAAGAGCTGGAGGGAAAGAAAATCTCCATTCAGCGCTCCAAGGGCCTTGGCGAAAACGACCCGGCCATGATGTGGATGACCACCATGAACCCGGAGACCCGGCGGCTGATCAAGGTCATGCCGGAGGACGCGGAGCGGACGGCCCATTACTTCAATGTGCTGCTGGGCGACGGCCTCCAGGAGCGGAAGAATTTTATTGCGGAAAACGGCGCCAAGTATTTGGAGCTGGCGGATATTTCCTGATAGGAGTCCAGTATGGCAAAGAAGAAACCTGAAAAAGAAGAAAAGAAAGTGAATTTGGACGGCGTGGTGGGCCTGGTAGGCTCCACCACCGAGCAGGCCGTTTCCGAGACCCTGGAAGTCAACTACATGCCCTATGCCATGTCCGTCATCGTTTCCCGGGCCATTCCGGAGATCGACGGCTTTAAGCCTTCTCACAGAAAACTGCTCTATACTATGTATAAAATGGGCCTGCTTACCGGCGGACGGACCAAGTCCGCCAATATCGTGGGCCAGACCATGCGCTTAAACCCCCACGGCGATGCGGCCATTTATGAAACCATGGTCCGCCTGGCCCGGGGCAATGAGACGCTGCTGCACCCCTTTGTAGACTCCAAGGGCAACTTTGGTAAGGTCTATTCCCGGGATATGGCCTACGCCGCCTCCCGGTATACGGAGGCCAAGCTGGACTCCATCTGTGGAGAACTTTTCCGGGACATTGACTCGGATACCGTAGACATGGTGGATAACTACGATGCCACCATGAAAGAACCCAGTCTGCTTCCCACCACCTTCCCCAACGTTCTGGTCTCTGCCAACCAGGGTATTGCCGTCGGCATGGCCAGCAACATCTGCTCCTTCAATTTGAAGGAGGTCTGCGAGACCACCATTGCCCTCATGAAGAACCCGGACCATGACCTGCTGGAGACCCTGCCGGGACCGGATTTTTCCACCGGCGGTCAGCTGCTCTTTGATGAGGCGGTGACCCGGGAAATCTATTCAACAGGCCGGGGAAGCTTCCGTCTGCGGGCCAAGTGGCGCTATGTCAAGGAAAACAACCTGATCGAGATCACCGAGATCCCCTACAGCACCGCCACGGAAGTCATTATGGACAAGGTGGCGGAGCTGATCAAGGCCGGGAAAATCCGGGAAATCTCCGATATGCGGGACGAAACCGACCTGGGGGGCCTGAAACTGACCATTGACCTCAAGCGGGGCGTGGACCCGGACAAGCTCATGCAGAAGCTCTTCCGCATGACCCCCTTGCAGGACAGCTTTGCCTGCAACTTCAACATCCTTATTGCCGGTATGCCCCGGGTCATGGGCATCGGGGAGATTCTGGAGGAGTGGACTGCCTGGCGCATGGACTGCGTCAAGCGGCGGCTGTTCTTCCAGATCCAGAAAAAGCAGGACCGGCTGCACCTGCTCAAGGGTCTGGAACGGATTTTGCTGGACATCGACAAAGCCATTTCCATCATCCGGGAGACGGAGCTGGAAAATGAGGTGGTGCCCAACCTGATGATCGGCTTCGGCATTGATGAAATTCAGGCCAATTTTGTCTCGGAAATCAAGTTGCGCAATATCAATAAGGAGTACATTCTCAAACAGACCAAGGCCACCTCCCAGTTGGAGCAGGAAATTGAGGAGCTGCAGGACACCCTGAATAGCCCCCGGAAGCTGAAAAACGTCATCATCCAGGAGCTGCGGCAGGTGTCCGAAAAGTACGGCCAGCCCAGAAAGACGGAGATCCTCTACAATATCGAAGAGGCCGAGCCGGAGAACGAAGAAGAATCGGTGCCGGATTATCCCGTGACCGTGTTCGTGTCCAAGGAAGGGTATCTGAAGAAAATCACCGCCCAGTCCCTGCGCATGAGCGGAGAGCAGAAGTTCAAGGAGGGCGACAGCCTGGCCTATTCCCGGGAGGCCGCCAATCGGGAAGAGCTGCTGGTCTTTACAGACCGTTTCCAGTGCTACAAAACCCGTCTCAGTGACTTTGAGGACGGCAAAGCCTCTCTTCTTGGGGATTATCTGCCCCAGAAGCTGGGGATGGACCCGGGAGAGAACATCCTGCAAGTGATCTTCCCGGGAGATGGCAAGGGATTTGTGCTGTTCTTCTTTGAAAACGGAAAGGTTGCCAAGGTGCCCCTGTCTGCCTACGAGACCAAGACCAACCGGAAAAAGCTCACCGGTGCCTTCTCTGATAAGAGCCCGGTGGTAAAAATCCTGTCCCTGCCCACGGATGCCCAGATCGCCATGTATTCCTCCGACGGCAGAGCCATGATCTTCTCTACGGCGGAGCTGCTGCCCAAGACCACCCGCAGCACCATCGGCGTGGCGGTCATGAGCCTGAAGAAAAAAGCGGTGCTGCAAAATGCCCTGCTGCTGGAAGAAAGCGGCATTGAAAATCAGGCCCGTTACCGCATGAAGTCCATTCCCGCTGCCGGTGCCCTGTTGCGCCCGGAGGACGGCCCGGAAAAACAGGCAGCCTTTGAAGTATAAGGGAAACTCTATCACCGGCGGCTGAAGGGCAGAACCCTTGCCGTCAGCTCCTGCCGGTGGAAACAGAGCTTCCGTAAATAAAATCAGGAGGTCCCTATGAAAGCACGTTGGTATCAGGTTCGCTGGATCGTTTATACGGTGATCGGCAGTGCGCTGTTCGCTCTGGGCTTTGCGCTGTTTTTGGTGCCCAATAATATCAATACCGGCGGCGTCTCCGGTCTTGCCATGATTTTGCGAAAGCTCCTGGGCTTCGGCAGTGTGGGCGTGCTCACCATGGCCATCAATATCCCGCTGTTTTTACTGGGCGGGGCAAAAATCGGGAAGCAATTTTTCTGGGGCTCCCTGATCGGTATGGTGGTGAGCTCCGTGCTTATCGATGTGTTTGGGTATATTCCTGTGTCCTCTTCGGAAACCATGATCGGCGCGCTCTATGGTGGGGTGCTCTGCGGTGCCGGGCTGGGCATGGTCTTTGTGGCCGGGGCCTCCACCGGCGGCTCGGATATTATGGTGCGGCTGTTAAAAAAGAAGTACCGCAATGTGCCCATTGGCAGAATATCCATTGTGTTTGATACCACTGTGGTACTGCTGACGGGCCTGGTGTTTCAGGACATCAGCAAGGCCCTGTATAGCGGCATTGTGGTCTTTGTCAGCGGCCAGGTCATTGATGCCGTGGTCTATCGCTTCGATTATTCCCGGGTGGCTCTGATCATCTCCAAGGAGCATGAGGCCATTGTGAAGGCCATTGACCGGAAGCTGGAGCGCGGCGCGACCTATCTCCATGGGGCCGGGTCCTATACCAAGCAGGATATGGAAGTGATTCTGACCGTGGTACGCAAGGGCCAGCTGGCGGAGCTGAAAGAGCTCGTTATGGATGTTGACCCCAATGCCTTCGTCATCGTCCAGGAAGCCCACCAGGTCTTGGGAGACGGCTTTTCCGATTACTCCCCGGATGCCCTGTAAAGGAGAATGACATGAAGCTTCTTCGTTTGTGCCCGCTGCTTCTGGCGGTGCTCCTGACCGGCTGCAGCGTGTTTGACGGGCAGTATATTCAGGTAACGCCCCACGAAATGCAGCCCACCAAAAGTCAGGAGGAGACCCTGACCGTAAACAACTATATGGACCTGCGCCGCACCCTGGTGGAAATGATCACGGCAGGGCGGGAAAACATGGTGATTCTGACCCAGGACTACCCGGACTCTGCCCTGCGGGACAATATGGAAGGAGCCAAAGCGTATATATGCGGCTACGACCCTGTGGGGGCCTATGCCGTGGAAAGCCTCAGCTATGAGATCGGGGCCAAAAGCGGCTATACCGCCGTGGCGGTCACGGTTACTTATCGCCACAGCCAGTCGGACATCCGGGGCATCGTCCATCTGGACGGCATGGACCGGCTGGAAGAAACGGTGCTGGGGGCCCTTGAAAATATGGATTTCCGAAAGGTCATCCTGATTCCGGGCTTTCAGCCTACGGACTTTAGCCAGATGGTTCAGAATCTGGCCCAGTACAGCCCCCAGACGGTGATGGAGTGCCCCCAGGTGGCGGCGGATGTATACGGAAAAGGCACCACAAGACTGGTGGAGCTGTCCTTTACCTATGAAAACGGCAGGGATGTTCTCAAGCAGATGCGGGCCCAGGTCAGCGATGTGTTTAACGCCGCGGCATTGTATGTCAGCGGCGAGGGCTCGGATTTCCAGAAATACAGCCAGCTCTATTCCTTCTTAATGGACCGCTTCAATTACACCCTGGAATCCTCCATTACCCCGGCCTACAGCCTCCTGCGCCACGGGGTAGGGGACAGCCGTGCCTTTGCCAACGTCTACGGGGCCATGTGCCGCAGCGCGGGCTTGGAATGTTTAACCGTTACAGGGACCCGCAACGGGGAGCCCTGGACCTGGAATATGATCTGTGACAACGGCATCTATTACCACCTGGACCTGACCCGCTGCAAGGAAGACGGCAGCTTCTGCGAGCGGGCAGAGGGGAGTATGACAGGGTATGTGTGGGACTATTCCGCCTTCCCGGAGAGCATGGCCGAAATTTTGCCGGAGCCGTAAAAAGTGCTTGACAATCTGGGATTTTCTGTTATAATACAGGAGTTCCCTGCGGGTGTAGCTCATCCGGTAGAGCGCCACCTTGCCAAGGTGGAGGTAGCGAGTTCGAGCCTCGTCACCCGCTCCA
>CAKTNS010000002.1 GCA_934589225.1 uncultured Oscillospiraceae bacterium | reverse complement strand
CACATCCGCAGACTGTAACCCATGTGTCTTCCCTATGTGTTACCCATGTTTCTCTTGACAAGGTTGCCGCCCCTACATCTAAAATGTTTCGTTTCTTCTAAAACTTTATGTGATTATCATTATATTGTGTTCCCAAAATGCGAAAAACGTGGTACATTACTGTAGGGGCGGCAATCTGCCGCCCGCCACGTTACAATCATAACCTATGTGGATAAAACGGAACCACCCCCGTTCTGTCATTCCGACCGCAGCGTCAGCGGAGCGGAGGAATCCACCACGTTGGGGAAAGGACCAACACAAGATAAAAACTGCCACTTGGGAAGATTCCTCGACTCGCATTCGCTCAATCGGAATGACATGTCGGGGTGGTTCTGTTTTGTCTGCACGGATCGTATTCGGAACGTTGCCAGCCCCTCGCCGGGGCTGGATGATGGTGCTCCGCGCAGCGAATTGAAATGTAGTGGCGGCAAAAGCTGTCCTTCAATTGTAACATTTTTACAAACACCGGGAGCCCGGGGTTGTCAAGAGGCGGAAATGTGTTATAATAACTTGGTGTGATAACGCATTACTGCGTCCTGGGTATCAGCGTTTCATTTGGGGATTCTTCTTGCCAAATGGTTCGGTGCTGCCCGATTCAAAACGGAAACAGAGTTTGGGGGAAGAGCAATGAAAAAGATGCTTCTGATCGTGAATCCATATTCCGGGCAAAAAAAGGCCGTGAAGCTTCTGGCGGAGATCATCGCCATGTTCAATCGGGCGGATTACGCCGTTCAGGTTTATATGACCGCCGGGCCGGGGGATGCCACGGAGGTGGTGGCCCGGGTTTGTGAAACCGTGGACCTGGTGGTCTGCTGCGGCGGTGACGGCACCTTTAACGAGACCATTGCGGGGCTGCTGCGGGCAGATTCCAAAACGCCGGTGGGCTATATCCCCGCCGGGTCTACCAATGATTTTGCCTCCAGCCTGCGGCTGTCTACCGACATTTTGGAGGCCACCCAGGATATTATTCTGGGCCACCCCGTGGCCTATGACGCGGGGCTCTTCGGCGGCCGGGTCTTTTCCTATGTGGCCTCCTTCGGGGCCTTTACCCGCACCAGCTACACCACCCCCCAGAGCATCAAAAACGCTCTGGGCCACACGGCCTATGTGCTGGAGGGCATTCAGGAGCTGTCCCAGATCCGCAAGGAGCATATCAGAATGATCATCGACGGAGAGGAAATTGAGGATGACTTCCTCTTTGGAGCCATCTGCAATTCCACCTCCGTAGGCGGCATCCTGACCCTGGATCCCCAGGTGGTGGACTTGCAGGACAACAAGCTGGAAATTCTGCTGGTCCGGGCTCCCCGGAATCTTTCGGAAATTCACGAGTGCATTCTGGCCCTCAACAGCCAGAAGTACAACTGTGCCATGGTGACCTTCCGCTCCGCCACCCACATCCGGATCTTTGCCGACCCGGCCATGCCCTGGACCCTGGACGGAGAGCGGGAAGAGGGCCACAGCGAGGTGGTGGTCACCCCGGAGCACCTGGCCTACAGACTGGTGAAACGGACATGATCAATACCACACTGTGCTATGTGACCCAGGGAGACCGGGTGCTGATGCTCCATCGCATCAAAAAGAAGAACGACATCAATGAGGGAAAATGGATCGGCATCGGCGGAAAATTCCTGCCGGAGGAGAGCCCGGAGGAATGCCTTCTGCGGGAAGCCTGGGAGGAAACCGGCCTGACCCTGACCTCCTGGCGCTGCCGGGGGGTGGTGACCTTCCGACAGGAGGGCACGGAAGGGGAGTATATGTACCTCTTCACCGCCGACGGCTTTACCGGCGACCCTCACCCCTGCGACGAGGGGGACCTGCAATGGGTGGACCGGGAATTCCTCTACAGCCTGCCCATGTGGGAGGGTGATAAGATTTTCCTGGACCTGCTGTGGCAGGATGCCCCCTTCTTCCTGCTGTCCCTCTCCTACCGGGGAGACGTGCTGACCCAGGCGGTGCTCAACGGCCAGATCATCCGGGAAGAGCGGTAACAGACCCCGACCAATAAACAAAAAATTGCCCCAATGCAAGAAATTCAAGCATTGGGGCAATTTTTGTATACAATTTATTCAGCCGCGCGGAAAGAGACTTACCGTCTGCGCTTTTTTCGCCATTTGTCCCCCAGCAGGCTGTCTACCAGCTGTTCGACTTCGGTTTTCTCCCCGTTTAAAATCCGCTGGATGTCGCTTTTTTGCTCCGGGGTGGCCTTGCGGTAGAGCTGGACGAGCTTGGTTTCTGCGGCGGTGAGCTTCAGCGTCCCCGGGGCCTTGGGGGTGACGGTGCCGTTGACCAGGGAGGCCTGGGTCACGCCGGTGGCCTTGGCAATGGCCCTCAGGGCTTTCTGAGAAAGCTCCAACTCCCCGCGCTCGGCCTTGCTGATGTCCCCGGGGGAAAGCCCCACCTCTTGGGCAAGGGCCGCCTGGGTCATCTTCGCCCCGGTACGGGCGGCACGGATGGCATCTCCTGTTTTGCTTCCCATAAATCCTCCTCGCTCCCGCGGCAACGAAAGACCGCGGGCTTTAGGCCTATTATACCTTGATGCAGGACACTTTGCAACGAAAAAATACAACAATCAGCGAAACCGCAGGGAAGACAGGGGGAAATTGACAATTGACAATGGACAATTGTCAATTATTCAGCGACGGACGTGGCCGGTTTTTGAAATACGTTGGTTAAAAAAAACACACCAACCAGCGAAACCGTAGGGAACGGCCTATGTGCCGTTCCGGGGACGTCCCGAATACAACCCGTGGGGATGAATGGTATCACTCACCGATGTGCATGTAGGGGCCGGCTATTAGCCGCCCGCCACGTTTCGGATACAACCTGTGCGGTTGAATGGTATTGCCCAATATACGGTACATCCAATGTAGCGGCGATGATTCATCGCCATGTTACGTCCTGGATACAACCTGTGCGGACAAAACAGAACCACCCACCGACATGTCATTCCGACCGCAGCGAAGCGGAGTGGAGGAATCCACCCAAGTGGCAGAAATAACCGATGCAAGGTAAAATCTGCTGCTTGGGAAGATCCCTCCACTCCATTTCATTTCGGTCGGGATGACATATCGATAGGTAATACCATTCAACCACACAGGTTGTACTCGGAACGTGGCGGGCGGCAGATTGCCGCCCCTACGGTCACACTGGTGGGTGGATTCTATCATCCGCACAGGTTGTATTCGAAATGTGGCTTGGTGGTGCTCCGCGCAGCGAATCAAAATCTATTGATTGCCGGGGGCAATCACACCATGATTCCACCGATGAATCATCGCCGCTACATTGCGTGGTTCCATTCATCCGCACGGGTTATATTCGCAGCGTCCCCGGAACGGCACATAGGCCGTTCCCTACGGTTTTGCTGGTGGGTGATACTGTTCAACCGCATGGGTTGTATTCGGAATGTGGCATGGCGATGAATCATCGCCGCTACATTGCGTGGTTCCATTCATCTGCACGGGTTATATTCGGAACGTGGCGGGCGGCAGATTGCCGCCCCTACGGTCTCGCTGATGGGCTCATTTTTTGAACCAACCTATTCAAAAACGCCCGTGTTGCTGCTGAAAACACCGCCGAGCGGCCTTGGGGGGCGGCTCGGCGGTATGAAAGTAATTCCAATGAGGGTTTACTTTTTGGCGGCGTTTTCCTGGGCGCATCTGGCGGCTTCCGCGTCGGTGATGCGGTAGAAGATGGCCATGATGGCGGCGGCGGTGAAGTAGATGATGGCGGGGACGACCCAGCAGATGAACATGAAGCTCTTGACCCAGGCCTCGTCCGGGGTGAATCCGGCCACGTAGCCGGTGGCACCCAGCAGGTACAGGCCGATGGTGCCGCCCAGGGCCATGCCGATCTTCATGGGGGGAGAGGCCAGGCCGATGGCGATGGTCCGCATATCCTTGCCGGTCTTATTCAGGTACCACTCGCCGCAGTCCAGATACATGGTGACCTGGAAGGAGGAGTAGATGTAAGTGCCGCAGGTGCCGAAGCTCATGAAGATGATGTACCAGACCCAGTGCTGGGCACCCATCAGGTTGATGCCCACAAGGCCCAGGCCGAAGAGGGTGAAGCCCATAACGCAGGCCCACTTTTTGCCGATCTTGAGGCCCAGCTTGGGCATGAACAGAGCCGCTACCACACCTACCAGTGAGGCGGCCAGGGTGGCCAGGGTCAGCTTGGTGAAGTCACCGATGACATAAATGAAATAGTAGGTGTAGTTGGCCTGATACATGAACATGCCGATCTGCAGGACGGTGAAAGAAACGAACAGTGCCAGCAGCTGGGGATTTTTGAAGAGGGACTCCACCATGTCCTTAATGGAGACCTGGGGCGCACCGGCAGGCCCCTGACCCACCGGCAGGTCCTTGCCATCTGCCAGCCGGGAGATGCTGCCCAGGGCCCAGGGCATGGGGAGCATGAAGACCAGGGAGACGATAAAGTAGTTCCAGTTGCCGAAGGGCAGCTTGGTGACCAGGGTGGGGATGAAGGAACAGATCAGCATGACCACGGTGTTCTGACGGATGAAATTGATGGTCATGGCGTTCCGGTTGGCGGGGTTGGGACCGGCTACCACGGCGACGATGCCATAGTAAGAGGTCTGGATGATGTTCATGAGACAGTTGAGCACCGTGTAGGAAAGGCCCAGAACGGCGACCCGGACAACCATGGGGGCGGCGGAGGTATTGGCCACCTCCAGCATGATCATGATGGCGAGAACCCAGCGGCCATAGAACAGCCAGCCCTGATTTTTGCCTTTTTTGCCCAGCTTGACCTTTTCAACGATGACGCCGCAGAACAGGGACACCAGGAAGTCGCAGATTTTGGCGATCAGCAGGGCCGTGGCCAGGGTGGCGGCGGGGATTTTCAGGACCTCCGTGGCGAAGGTGTTCAGGTACATGAAGCCGACCATGATGGACAGGGTCAGCAGGGAATAGGTGCCCATGGTCCAGATTTCTTTTTTAGTGCTTGTTGGCTGCATAAGGGTTCCTCCTTTGATCTCTTCCAACCTTTGCTTTTAAATGTTTATGCCTGTCCGCAGCAGCCGATCCGGGATGCTTTGTACAGTTCCTCCCGGAAGGCCGGGGTCAGGTAGGCGGGGTTTGAATACATGTAGCTGAATACGCAGGGCCGGTCGGGGGTGGCGTATTTGGCGGCGAAGGAGCGGGCGGCGGCCCGGAGCTCTTCCTCCGTGGCGGATTCCGGGTGCTCCAGCTCGTTGCAGACTACGGAGATCACGATCTTGTCGCCGTAATCCTTCCACAGCTTGTCGGTGTCGTTCATGGCCATGGGCGTCCAGGAATCAAAGCCGGCGTCTACAAAGACGCTGCACCGGGTCTCGCCTTTGCCGCAGGAGTGCAGATCAATGAACTTGCCGTGGGAATGGACGTGGTCGCAGAAGCGCTTCATCTCCGGCAGGAAGACCTCACGGGCTACGGCTTCGGAGAAGAAGGGGGCCATCTGGGAGCCCCAGTCGTCATGGATGCAGAAGCCGGGGATGTCATAGTACTGGCAGCACTTGTCCACAATGCGCATGTACAAAGAGGTGGTCTCGTGGATCAGCTCCTTCAGGGCATCCAGCTGGTCATCATCCAGCAGGGCCATGGCGGCACCCTCAAAGGTCATGAAGGAGATCAGGCGCTCAAACCAGCAGCCATTCAGCAGCCACAGGATCTTGGGGCCGGAGGCCAGGTAGTCCTTGTTCATTTCGGCGCTGCCTTCCCAGTCCCAGCTGTCAATGTCGGGGAAGTGGACGTAATCCCGCCAGTCGTTGGCATCATCAAAGAGCTTGCCTTCGCTCATGGAGCCGCCGGCCACGTCGATGTACTTCCAGTTCAGACCGAACATGTCCTTGCCGCCGAATTTCTCCCGGGGGACGGGCACGGCCTCAAAGCAGAAGCCCCGGGCCACGTGGTCAGGAATGACGGAGGGGCAGAAGAAGCCGGTTTCGGAGCCGTTGAGAATCCACAGGGCTTCCTTATCAATGAAGGTGCGCTTCACCAGCTCCTGGGTGGAGATGGGGTAATTGAATATGGGGATGGTGCCACCGCCGAAAGCGGGGACCTGGGCGACGGCTTTCAGTTCTTCTTCACGGAAGGGAATTTTCATAGTGTTCACTCCTTTGATAAATGTGGGGGTTGGCTTTTTTGATGGCTTCATTGTATCACCCGCCGGGAAAAAAAGATACGTTCCAAGGGCACAGGGCTTTTCCGGAGAAAAAAGCGGATTTTGGACCAATGGTACAAAGAAGCCGGAGCACGGCAAAAGCGGATTGTGGAAATTCACAAAAAAGAGGCTTCCCTTTTGGAATGAAAGGTGATAAAATAGAACGAACAAAATAGAAAGAAGTCCACAAAAGGGGACGGAAAGGACGAGACGATGAAGCTCAGTATGTGGATCATTGCCAATCTGCTGGAACCATTTGAACCGGAAGTTCACATCCGCAAGGAGTCTCCCCGGGTGTTGCGCAGTGCCAGACTGGCCTACGCCACAGACTGCGTGCTGGTGCAGCAGTCCGGGCCGGACTGCCTGTACCTTTGGAACGAAGACAGCATCCGCATTCCGGATTTGTCTGCCCGGGAGGGCTTTGAGCTGCTGCAAAGCCTGTTTGACTCCATGTTTGACTGGCAGGCCCGGCTGGCAGGATGCATCCAGCGGCGGGATTTTCAGGCCCTGGTGGATGAACTGGGCACCGTCATCAAAAACCCCATTGTCCTGACGGATGCCAACCACGCCTGTCTGGCCAGCTCCGGCGCCTATGCCCCGGAGGCGGTGGACAGGGAGTGGTGGCATTTAAAGACCTACGGCTATTCCTCCTTCGTCTCTGTCCGGGAGATCGGGGAGGCCCGGCTTTCTTACCATCTCCAGGGGCAGGCGGTGGGCTTCCGGTTTCCCAAGGGCAGCGGGATGTCAGACAGCTTTTCCGTCACCGTCTTCCAGGACCGGATGCCCGTGGGGTATCTGACCGTGGTGGAAAAGGACCGGCCGGTGAATGACGGCCATATGCAGCTGATGTGTATGCTGGCAAAGGCCCTGGCTCCGGCCCTGGACCGGGAGCAGCGGGACGGGGAGCCCGGAGGGGCCATGCTCCGGCGCTTTCTGGAGGGGGGCGACCTGACCGACGAAAGCGCCCGGCATTTCCTGGAACAGCGGGGATGGACGGAAAACGACAGCTACCGGGTGTATGTGTTGGATCTGGAACAGACGGCCCAGAAGGAACAGCTGTTTCAGGATTACCGCAGGTTTTTTTCCGCCGTGGCTGCAGTGCTCCCCTTAGACCTGTGCGGGGTGCTGGAGGACCGGTTTGTGCTTCTGGCCAACGACAGCAAAATGCCCGATGACCGGCGGCGGAAAGCACTGGAGGAGCTGCTGGAGGGAGCCCCGGTTGCCGGGGGCGTGAGTCTGAGCCACCGGGGCTTTGGGCTGCTGCCCCGGCTCCTGGAGCAGGCGGTCTTCGCCCTGAAGTCGGGCCGGGGGAGAAGGGGGCACTTTACGGATTACTACGGCCTGGCCCTGGACCATCTGATCCGCAGCGACTATGAGCCGGACCGGTGCCTTGCGGCCTGTCAGCCCGATGTTTACAGGCTTTACTGCCAGGACGAGGTGCTGTATCAGACCCTGTGGGTATACCTTCTCCAGGACCGGTCCGTCACCAGAACGGTGCAGATGCTCTACATCCACAAAAACACCCTGCTCTACCGCCTCCGCCGGATCGAGGAGCTGCTGCAATGCGACCTGTCTGACCCCTACACCCGCTCCTATATGCGTATCTCCTTTTTACTGCTGGAGCGCCACGCGGGGCTCCGGAAGCCACCTGTGGCGGCCTTCAGCGGGCCGGAGGAACAGAAAGCGCCCTGATTGGCAATAGAATAAAAAAATCCGCCTTCGGAAGAAAAATCGATTCTTCCGGAGGCGGTGCTGATTTTAAGATGTTTTGGGCAGTCGAAAGCCCCTGCTGTGGCTTTCAGCAGGGGCTTTCTTTGCAAAAGGAATAGAAAGAAGAGAGGTAGAAAAGAGGATCTACGGAAATGAAAGGGAGCGGCTCACGGCTTCCGCAACCTTTCTGTTATTAAGATACCGGAGGGATTTGAACAGCAAATAGCGGAATTGAAAACAAAATACAACGAAAATGTGAATAAGCTGTTTTACAGTCCCAGGGCGTAGGGGTCAAAGCCTTCGAAAATGGGGAGCCACCCTTCCTGCACGGCGGTTTTGAAGTCCTCCGGGCTGCGGATGGTCCAGCTGACACCCTGCATGCCCCAGAGCTTGCGGCAGATGGTATTGCTGACGGTCTCCCGATCTTCAAACCGGTAGGCGATAAAGTCCGGCACCGTCAGGAAATTTTCCAGGTAATAGCTGCACAGGAACCGGACGGGCCAGGAGTGGGTCTTGTCCCGCTTCACGGAATCCTCGGAAAGCTGGCCCCGGATCAGCTGGGGGTAGTGCTTCTTGAGATACCGGATGCACCGGGGGTCAAAGGATTCGATGCAGTAGGGGCCCTGGTAACCCCCCAGCATTTCCACGGCGGCCTCGGTCAGCGCGTCCGCGTTGCCGTCCTTGGTTTTCAGCTCAATGATCAGGGGCGCTTCGCCCTGATATAGGTCCAGCACCTGCCGGAAGGTGGGGATCACCTGGTCGGTGCCGCCCAAGTGGTAGTTTGTCAAATCCCGGGCAGTCAGGTCCTCCATGGTGCCCTCCTGACCGGTGGTGCGCTTTAAATCCGAGTCGTGCATGACGGCCAGAGTGCCGTCCTTTAGCAGGTGCAGGTCAAATTCGATGCCGTAGCCCTTTTCCAGAGCGGCGGCAAAGGCGGCCATGCTGTTTTCCGGCTTGGTCTCGTCGTGGAGGCCCCGGTGGGCATAGTATTTCCCACGGAAGGCCGCCATACCGGGGTGATTTCCCCGGCCCCGGACGCAAAGCACATGGAGCAGCATGCAGATCAGAATAACAAGAATCAGAACCAACATTGTTTTTCGCTTCCTTTTTTATTTAGCAGCGTTCGCTGCGGAATAACAAATCTTAATCCTCTACGTCGTAGGCTTCCAGCCCCCGGCGCATGGCCACCCGGTTGTCACCGTGGCGGACGAAGCCCATGGTCAGGAAGGAGGCGAAGACAAAGATGGAGGCATAGGGGAACAGGGTGTGGTAGCTCACATTGCGCAGGAGCCAACCGGCCACAATGGGGGTGACGATCTGGGCGGACATGGAGAAGGTGTAGTAGAGCCCCGTAAATTTGCCCACCTCGCTGCCCTTGCACATTTCCACCACCATGGGCAGGCTGTTGACATTGATAGCCGCCCAGGCCAGGCCCACCAGCAGGAACAGGACATACAGAACGGGGCTGAAACCGTGGATGGCAACGGTCAGAAGATAGCCCCCCAGGAAGCTGCCGGAGAGCAGCAGGGTTCCCATACGGATGGTTTTTCTCCGGCCGATTTTGCTGGCCAGGGCACCGATGGGGATGTAGCTGAGGATGGCGCCGCCGGTGGCGATGGTCAGGCACGTATTGGCCTGGCCCAGGCTCATGCCCCAGACGTTTTCCGCGTAGACGGAGAACCAGGTGGTGATGCCGTTATAGCCCACGAACCACAGGCTGATGGAGATCAGCAGGAAGGTCAGGCTCCGCTTTACATCGGCGGGCAGGGTCTCGCCGGACTCGGTGTGCTGGGACAGGTCGTCTTCCGGGTGCTTCTTTTCATATTCCTGCTGCCGCTTTACAAGCGCCGGTTCGTTGACCAGGAACATGATCACCCCGAGAGCCGCGGCCATGATCCCGGCCACAATGGCAAACAGGGGGAAGAAACTGACGTAGCTGTCAGATTTGACCCGGTACAGGAAGGTGGTCACCAGCAGATAGCAGATGCCGCCGATGGCACCCATCAGGTTAATAATGGCGTTGGCCTTGGAGCGCAGGGGCTTGGGGGTGATGTCCGGCATCAGGGCCACCGCGGGGCTGCGGTAAGTGCCCATGGCAATGAGCAGCAGGCCCAGGGCGCAGATGAAGAGGGCCAGGGTGCCGGCCTTGGGGGCAGCGTGGTAGCTGTCAGCCAGCAGAGGGAGCATCAGCATCAATGCGATGGCAGACAGGGTGCCGAAGAGGATAAAGGGTCTGCGGCGGCCCAGGGGGCTTTTGCACTTGTCGGAGAGTCCGCCGAAGAGAGGCAGCAGGAACAGGGCCAAAACATTGTCCGCCGCCATAATGGCGCCGGAAAGGGTTTCGTTCAGATGAAAGGTATTGGTCAGGATCAGGGGCACCAGGTTGTCGTACATCTGCCAGAAGGCGCAGATAGAAAGAAAGGCGAAGCCCACCAGCACGGTTCGCTTGGTGTCGAGTTTCATAAAATGTTCCTCCGGATCAGCGGTTTTTTTGTACTATTATTATAAACCAGTTTCTTCCAATTGTCCAGAGGTACGGAGCAAGTTGTTCAAATAATTCAGCACCCGTTTCTTATCCAGGGACCACAGGGGGGCCAGCAGCTCCCGCCGGGGGCCGTCGCCGGTGATGCGGTGGATGACTGTATCCCGGGGAAGGACACTGATGCAATTGGTCAGAATTCTGCCGTACTCCTCCAGGGTCAGGCACCGGAACTTCCCCTGCAAATAATCCTCCGCCAGGGGGGCGGAGCGGACCACATGGAGCAGGTGAAATTTGACCCCGTGGCTGCCCGCAGCCCCCACGGCCCGGGCGGACTCCACCATTTGTTCCTCCGTCTCCCCGGGAAGGCCCAGGATCAGGTGGGTCACGGTTTCAATGTTCCGCCGCCCCAGCTGCTCCAGGGCTTCAAAATAGACCCGGGTTTCATACTGCCGGTTCATGGCCCGGGCGGTGGCATCATGGATGGTTTGCAGCCCCAGCTCCACGCTGACGTAGGTCTCCCGGTTGATGCGCTCCAGCACCTCCAGCACCTCCGGCCCCAGGCAGTCGGGCCGGGTGGCCACGGAAAGCCCCACGATTTCCTCCGGGGCGATGGCGGCCCGGTAAAGGGCCTCCAGCTGCTCCGGGGGGCCATAGGTGTTGGTAAAGGACTGGAAATAGCTCAGGTATTTTCCGTCCCTGCATTTGGCAGCCACTTTTTGCTTGGCCTGTTCCAATTGCCGGGAAATGTCCCGGCAGTCCGGGGCGGCGAACTCTCCGCTGCCTGCCCCGGAACAAAACCGGCAGCCGCCGGTGGCCAGGGTGCCGTCCCGGTTGGGGCAGGTGAAGCCCCCGTCCAGGGATAATTTATAGACCTTGCAGCCGAAGCGGCGGCGGTAATAGTCGTTGACGGTGATCAAAATGGACTCCTCTTTCTTTTGAAAACTTGCTTCTTTAAAAGAAGTCTGCTATAATTTTCTGGACTTTACAGGGGGTGAGAGGATGAAAAAGCCCATACCCCAGGAGGGACTGAAGCTTTTGGCCTGCGGGACCATGCTGGTGGACCACTGGGCGCTGCTGTTCGGGAAAGATTTGTGGTTTCGGGCCCTGGGGCGGCTGGCCTTTCCCATTTACTGCTTCCTGATTTCCGAGGGCCTGGCCCATACCCGGAACCGGCGGCGGTATTTTGCCCGCCTGGCCCTGATGGCCCTGGTGACGGAGCCCATTTATGACCTTGCCTTTTACCCCCGGTCCATCTGGCAGGGCCAGAACGTGCTGTGGACGCTGCTGTTGGGCGGGGTGCTGCTGGACCGGCTGGAACAGGCCCGTGGGCCGCTGGAAAAACTCTTCTGGTTCCTGCTGATTCCTCTCGTGGGGGAGCTTCTGGGGGTGAGTTACGGTCTGTGGGGGATTCTCCTTATCGCCCTCTTCGGCCTGACCCGGGGACAGCCGGGGGAAATCCTGAGCCAGACCATGGGGATGGCCCTGCTGAGCCTGTGCATGGGGAGCATTCCAATTGCGGTTTTGGGGATGAACATCCCGGTGCAGCTGTTTTCTGTGTTTGCCATGGTGCCTATCGGCCTGTATTCCGGGCGGAAAAGTACCAAAAGCCCCTGGATCTCCCGGGCCTTTTACCTGTTTTATCCCCTGCACCTGCTGGTGCTTTTGGAAATCCGTTGTTTATCATAAAAGGGACGGCGCTGGCCGTCCCTTTCCTTATGGAGTTTAGGGGCTTAGACGTTGAACAGGAAGTTCACAATGTCGCCGTCCTTCATGACGTATTCCTTGCCCTCGCTGCGGACCAGACCCTTGGCCTTGGCGTTGGCCATGGTGCCGCAGGCCTTCATATCCTCGAAGGCAATGACTTCCGCCCGGATGAAGCCCCGCTCAAAGTCCGTGTGGATCTTGCCCGCGGCCTGGGGCGCCTTGGTGCCCCGCTTGATGGTCCAGGCCCGGCACTCGTCAGAGCCCGCGGTGAGGAAGGAGATAAGACCAAGCAAAGCATAGCTGCTGCGGATCAGCTTATCCAGACCGGATTCCTGAACCCCCAGCTCTTCCATAAACATGGCCTTTTCCTCGGGGTCGTCCAGCTCCGCAATGTCCGCCTCCAGCTTGGCGCAGATGGGCAGCAGCTGGCTGCCTTCCTCCTCCGCCAATTGCTTGACGGCCATATAGTGGCGGCTCTTTTCCGGGGTGTTTACCTCGTCTTCCGAGAGATTGGCCACATAAATGGTTTTTTTCAGGGTCAGAAGATCGGAGGTGGCAATAAGGGCTGCGTCGTCTTCGCTGCATTCAAAGGTCCGGGCCAGCTTGCCCTGGTTCAGATGGGCCAGCAGCTGCGTAAACAGCTCCGCTTCCTTCACAAACCGCTTGTCGCCGCCCTTGGCTGCCTTCTGGCACTTGTCAATGCGCCGCTCCACCATTTCAATGTCGGCCATAACCAGCTCCAGATTGATGATGTCAATATCCCGCAGGGGATCGGTGGTCCCCTCCACATGGGTCACGTTGGGGTCTTCAAAGCACCGCACCACATGGACAATGGCATCGGTGGTGCGGATGTTGCTCAAAAACTTGTTGCCCAGGCCCTCGCCCTTGGAAGCGCCCTTTACAAGCCCTGCAATATCCACAAACTCCACCACCGCCGGCGTCACCTTCTTGGGCTGATGCAGCTGCGCCAGCCACTCCAACCGCTCATCCGGCACCGACACCACCCCCACATTGGGGTCAATGGTGCAAAACGCATAGTTATCCGCAGGGACGCCCGCATTGGTAATGGCGTTAAACAGCGTGGACTTGCCCACATTGGGCAGCCCAACAATACCTAATTTCATATCGCTTAAAATCTCCTTTATTCTCACAGGTATCTCCCGTATACAGGAAAACCAGGTTCATGATGATGGTTTAGTATACCATAAAACGGGGGGTGTTTCAATAGTGTTTGGAGTTTTTGATTACAAACGCTTAGAATAATACCGATTGCAGATGGACTTTACAATAGAATTATGATAAAATAATTACATATAGTGGTAGTCAACCTTACAGCAAACCGGAAAGGAGCAGCGGAAATGGAAAAAAATGCTGAGGATGGGAGAATATGGACGAGAAATTAAGCGTTGTTTTACAAAGAATGGACAGCAAACAGCTTTCAAAACTTTGGCTTTTCTACAGGGACTATTTCAAAACAGATGAAAACTGTCTTGACTTTATATACGCAGCTGTGGAACATGAGCCAGTATACACAGATAAAGAACAAATAGAGCTGTTTTTCAAAGCACTTGAAGAGAAAAATTATATTGACCCCAATGACTCTCTGTTCATTCCTCACCGCATGTTGAACTGTGTTGAACGCATGGTATCTGCCGCAAGAGATATGGAGCAAATCCGGAAGGGCAGAGATGTCTTCAAAGTTGTGATTTTAGTTAGCTGCGTTGAAACTCTTCAAAAGCTGAATGGGAAAAACGGGCATAAAAAGGATCTTCTCCTTGACTTTTTTGAAAACAACACCTCAGCAAAAGATAAAAAATACATCAGGAAACATTTCGCACATGGAGCACAAGGTATGTATCCTGACGAAGATAGTTTTTGGCAGTTTGTCAGTGTATTGAGTGCATACAGAAATGCTGCTGCCCACGAAGGAGCATATGAAAAAGATTGTTTTAAGAACTATAGCGGAAAAAAACCACTCGCTGTAATGGTAAGAACAAATTTAGCAAATGGATTGCCAAATGCTGAGCATATTTTTGAGACGACCATAAGTTACCAAAAATTCAATGAGATTTTTGTTCGTACCTGCATCTCGTTTATTAAGAACTATGTAAGCAATCAGGAGGCCACCCGTGCCAACACTTGAATGGATTGGAAAAGAGAAAGTCGTCAATCACCATTTGGAAGTGCCTTATCGGGTATTGGAGCGAAAGTACAGTTTTGACGAAAATGGGCAGAACGAGGCCGACAACGGCAGTGAAAATAAAATCATCCACGGGGACAACCTGGAAGCCCTGAAATCTTTACTGCCCCAGTATGAGGGGCGGGTGAAGTGCATTTATATTGATATGAAAACACCGAGATTGATACAATTTAATTATTTCTCCGCCGATTTTGCCGCTTGAGGGGTAAGTTGGCATTTGAGGGGTAAGTTGTGGAAGTCGGGGTGTCCCGGCTGTTTTTGTTATATGGAGGTGGCAGCATGAAACAGATCACAAACAAGGAATATGAGGAATGGATGAAGTACAAGGAAGAGAAAGCAAAGGGCCACATTCTGTTGCCGGACACCATCCGCTTCATCTGCGAGGCGAATGATATGGACCCGGAGAAGATCGGTCGACACTTCCTGGAAGTGCTGCCGAGGATTTGCCCGAAACAAAACGAATAACGAAAAGTGCCTCCAAGCCGATGTGATTGGTTCGGAGGTACTTCATTATTCCTGCGATTTTTTAGGTGGATATTTTTCAGCCCACTTTTTCTCGATCTCGGACAATTCCTCCATTTCTTCAGGGGAGGGTCCCTCAAAATCGTCTTCAACGGCGATGCCTTCCAATTCAGCAAAATATGAAAAGGGGTCGAAATCATCAACGAACGACCTGCAGTAATCCAGGTCTTCGGCAATATCACGGCCCAGAGAGTCGACTTTGAAGTGCTTTGCAATTACTTCAAGTATTGCAAGTACGAGTTCTTGCCGGAACAGAACCCTTTCAACTGGGTCAAGCGTTTTGAACTGCTCCATAGAAATATTATTCATGGTAAGGATATCTTCAAAGTAGCGCGAATAATCGATATCCTCCCGTGCTTTGAGCAGATACGGGTAATTCTCTGGCTTAACCCTTTTTAAATACATATGGCGTAGATAGGCGTCTTCTATGCGATCTGCCTTCTCGTCATAAATACCAGCCAGATAATCGGGGTGGACATTCAGAAACCTGGCAATCCGCTCCAAAAGATCTGGCGGCATTTTCCCCTCGTCCAAGCATCTACGGATCGTTTTCTCCGTTCTTTGGATTTCGTTATATGCTTCTCCAAGTTTTCTGATACTGCTGCCTCGTGCCTTTAAAACTTCAAAAAACCGGTCCCGGTTGATGGGCACCTTTGGCGTTTCCTTGTTTGCCATCTGCTTACCTCCTCATGGACAAATGACGCAAAAATGACCGCACCCGACTGACGGGAAAAATGTTGACTTGCGGACATTAATGTCCTATAATGCATTATACAGGGCGCGGACATTAATGTCAACACCCAAGTTTGAAATTGGAGGTCTGTGTTATGCAGAACCATGAAATCCCCGATGTCGAGCAGAGAACCTGGTGGCAGCGGAACAAGAAGAGAGTCTTGATTGCTGGGGGCGTAGCGGTGGTGGTTGGCGGCATCCTGCTGTATAAGAACTGGGGTTCCGTCACCAAACTGGCTATGAAGGTGCTGCGCCAAGGTCAGAAGCCTGCTCCGCAGCCCATTGAGATTCATGTCGATCTCCCGGTCACGGACGTCGTCCATGAAGCCCAGCGCCCCGTCCTGGCGATAATCAACGGTGGTGAAGCCTTCCCTGTCAACGGTCATATCCGCAATCTGCCTGCTTCGTGGACGCCTTCCCCCGAGCAAAGAGCGCTTGCAGAGGCACTGGGGATCACCCTCGGCGACCACCAGACCTATGTCCGGGATTATGTGAAAAACTGTGCGTAAGGAGGTGTTGTAATGAACTGCCCACAATGTGGCAAGAGAATGAGGGGCGACTGGCCTGACAAGTCGCGTTGGTTCAATTGTGCAAATTGCAGAGATCGCTTTTTCCTCGAAGACGACGGAGAGCTTGTAAACGTCCTGTTTCGGTCAAGGAAGAACGAGAGAACCTGCGAGAACTGTGGCCAAAAAATGACCGGCGGATCATATACAGCCCCGTGGGAAAACGGCAACAATCCAGACGGGTATGTGAAATGTCCGCACTGCGGCCACGTAAACTTTATCTGGGAAGATGACTAACGAAAAAGCCTCCGAGCCGATATGGTTCGGAGGCATTCCTTGTGCTCCCAGCGGGCGCATGTTTCAAAGGGTGAAAGTCCCTAATCCGCCCGACAGCGGGAAGAATATAGCCAAGAGCAAGGGTGTCCTGGGTAACTGGGAATCTGAAGGAAGCTGGAGGCAAATCACTGGCTTGACGAACAGAAATCATGAAGGCTGAATATGTGGGTAAGGCTGCAGGACAAGTCAAAGCCCAATAGCTGTACGGAAGCATATTCAGTAACCATGGCAGGTATATGGTGAGAAGGAACATGCGAGTACCTGGGGAGGTCCTGCGGACATACGGAGTTTTTTTACGAGGTATGGTTGAAATAAGATTTGCCGCAGGAAGTCAGATGAATCCATAGTACCAACGCAGTCGACGGCGTTGGGAAGGGAGGAACCCTTGGAGGTGGTAGTAAATGAAGGTTACCGAAGTCGAGAGAAAAGAAAGCACAAAACATTGCTGTGGCAATGGCTGTCTGTGGAGGGATAGTGCGGAACACGAAGAGGAAACAGAAGCGCTTATTGACAAGAGGATAGCCCAAAACAACGCCGCCGATGCCGACAGACAAGCAAGTGGACTGCTGGAGGAAATCGTGAGCCGCGGAAATCTGAACCGTGCCTACAAGCGGGTGAAGAAGAACAAAGGGGCAGGCGGAGTCGATGGGATGAAAGTGGATGAACTTCTGCAATATCTCAAAGACAACGGCGAGGAAATCCGACAGTCCATTCTGGCTGGAAAATACCAGCCGCAGCCCGTCCGAAGGGTAGAAATTCCCAAGGACAACGGTAAGACACGAAAACTGGGAATCCCAACAGCAGTAGACCGTGTCATCCAGCAGGCAATTGCGCAGGTGCTGACGCCAATCTACGAACCGAAATTCGCAGAAACGAGTTATGGTTTCCGACCGAAACGAAGTGCCCACGACGCTCTCAAGAAAAGCAGAGAATATCTGAACGCTGGCAAAGTGTGGACGGTGGATATGGACTTGGAAAAGTTCTTTGATACCGTCAACCAGAGCAAGTTGATGGAGATTCTGGCAAGAGATATTAGAGATGGACGGGTATTGAGCCTGATTCATAAATATCTCAGAGCAGGAGTTGTGTGGTGCGGACGATTTGAAGATACGGAAGTCGGCGTACCGCAGGGAGGGCCGTTAAGTCCCCTGTGCGCAAACATCATGCTGAACGAACTTGACCATGAGCTAGAACGCAGAGGGCACCGCTTTGTTCGATACGCAGATGATATGGTGATCTTCTGCGGAAGCAAAGCCAGTGCGGAACAAACCCTGGAACACATTGTCCCATTCATTGAAAAGAAACTGTATCTAAAAGTGAATCGGGAGAAGACAGTGGTGGCCTATGCCGGAAAGATAAAGTTTCTGGGCTATGGCTTCTACAAAGGAAGGAAAGGGTTTGCCCTGCGAGTTCACGACAAATCCAAGGCGAAGATGAAAGCAAGGGTCAGGGAGCTCACCAGCAGAAGAACGGTAAACGACTACGAAAAGTGGAAGGTAGACCTGAAACGGTATGTGGTCGGCTGGGTGAACTACTACAAGCTGGCGGATATGGGAAAGTACCTCCAGAGCATTGACGAGTGGATGCGCAAACGTATCCGCATGGTGTTCTGGAAGAAGTGGAAAAGAGTCCGCACAAGATGGAGAAACCTGCTGAAGCTGGGAATCTCCAACAGAAATGCGGGTATTCTTGCCAATTCCAGAAAGGGATACTGGCGGATAGCGTCCAGCCCTATACTGCAAACAGCCCTCTCAAACCGAAGGCTTGAGAAGGCTGAATTCCAGTTCTTTTATTCTTACTACCGCAAGTCTGTAGCGGCGTAAACAGGGGAGGAGCCGTGTACCAGACCGGTACGCACGGTTCTGTGGGAGGTTGGCTGTCCAACTAATGGTCAGCCTCCTACCCGATTACAGTCGTATTGGTGCGATATATTGGACAAATTACGCAACTCCGTTTTTATAGTAGCAAAGAAAACAAAACAATGCAAGAAAACTTTAACAAAAAATCGCCCAGTCATTGTTTTCGATGACGTGGACGATGGAAATATTCAGGAAGATTTTTGAAACCGTTGCCGCCGGGTTCTTCAAAAAGCTTCATGCGGCGGTTCGTGAAAACCGCCGCATGAATTTTGTCAGATCACCCAGAAGGGGAGCTTCGGGCAATGGAAGCATTTACTTGATATCAAGCCGCAGTACGTCGCCGGTCTTGGTGCTCAGAACCAGGGTCACGGTGTGGACTCGGGTCATAACGCCGTCCTCGGCCACTTTTTTGGCCTTGGACTTGGACATGCCCCGGATGGTATCCAGGTCCTTGTCATAGGCTTCCAGAGCGGTCTGGTCCAGGGCGTAGACGGCCACGGTGTAGGTGGTCTCGTCGGACAGGAACTTCTTGTAGGCGCTCTCGACGATGGTCACGGCGTCCTCTTCGTCGAGGCCGCAGTCCTCGGCCACCAGCTCCGTCATGCGGGTATTCTCCGCGTAGCGCTCCTGGTCGGAGTAGCTGGCGGACAGGGAGTTGTTCTTATAATAGTAGCCCAGATAGCCAAAGACGCAGCCCACGCCGATGATGAGCAGCATGACCAGGGAGACGACCTGCTTTTTGGTGAATTTCAGGCTTTCCTTGGCATCCCGGCCGGTGTAGGTGAGACCCAGGCGGCTGGTGATGGGCAGCATCACCGACAAAAACAGGGTCAGCAGTACGGACTCAATGGGGAACATGGCCAGATTTTTGATCATGCCGGGCACCGCCATGGCCAGGGTGAACTGCTTGCCGTTCATATATACGGCGTAGTACCACATCATAATGGGGGTCTGCATAATGACGTTGACACCCAGGTTGATGGTGAACCGGCTGAGCATGATCCGGGTGGTGGTGACCTTGGCCCGGTAGAGGTACAGGGCGAAGACGAAGCCTCCGGCCATTTCCGTCAGAATAAAGGGCGGGAAGTAGAAGCCGTCGGGCTTGAGCATAAAGCCCAGAACGTCCGTAATGCCGCCGCAGATGGCGGCGATCACCGGGCCGAAGACCATGCCGCCCAGGGCGGTGATGAAGAAGGACACGTTGATCTTCAAAAAGGGCGTAATGGGAATGGCAAACTGCTTCAGCACCAGCCGCAGGGCGATCATCAGGGCGGCGAACACCAGCATGTGTACGTCCTTCAGCTCCGCCACGGCATCCCGCCAGTAGGCTTTGGAAAAGGGGTGGGGGTAGAGATTGTTGGTTTTTGTGGACATAAAAAGAACCTCCTTTTTTGTAGGAGCGACCAAGGCACAGCCGTCGGTGCCGACAAAAAACCCCAATGGACGCAATGCCACTGGGGAGTTGTTCTTTGTCAGCTTACCGGTGAGGAAGAAAGGGCTACAAACCATTCGTCGCTCAACCGAGTATCGTTGCTACATAAAGGAGGGATGAACCCACATTTATGGCGCAGCGGGTGCGAGAATCCCATCGCGGACACGAAGTCCTTCGTCTGCCACACAACTCCCCATTCTGGCAGCACTTCACGCGGGGCTCTCTACTCTGTTCGCCAACACTATACACGATAGCGACAGAAAAGTAAAGAAGAATTTTCAAGATTTGGAAAAAACTTTTCCGGGAAATCTCTTTCCCTAGTTTTCAGCTTTTCCAGGGGGTACAATGGGCCTATCTTGTACCGGGGGAGGAAGGGCCATGCAGTGCCAGAAGCTGAAAACCTATATGGAAACCGGAAGGGTGATTTTCCTGCCCACACGGACCATCCGGCCAAATCCCATGCAGCCGCGGAAGGTCTTTGCCCAGGAGGCCCTGGGGGAGCTGGCGGATTCCATCCGGCTCCACGGCGTGCTGCAGCCGCTGTCCGTCCGCCGGGTGGCCGGGGGCTATGAGCTCATTGCCGGGGAGCGACGGCTCCGGGCGGCCCAGATGGCGGGGCTTCCGGAGGTGCCCTGCCTGATTTTGCAGATGGACGACCGGGAAAGCGCCCTGGCCGCCATGGTGGAGAATTTGCAGCGACAGGACCTGGATTTTGTGGAAGAGGCCCTGGGCATCGCCGCCCTGATGGAGGCCCAGGGCCTGAGCCAGGAGCAGACCGCCCGGCTCCTGGGGAAAAGCCAAAGCGCCGTGGCCAATAAATTGCGGCTTTTAAAGCACGGTCAGCGGGTGCTGCTTGCCCTGCGGGAGGCGGGGCTTACGGAGCGCCACGGCCGGGCGCTGCTGAAACTCAAGGACGAGGAAGAAAAGCTGGGGGCCATTGAGGTCATCCGCCGCCAGTCCATGACCGTGGCGGCGGCGGAAAAATACATCGAAAGCCTCCTGGTGGCCCCCACCGCCCGAAAACGCCAGACATCCGTGGGCTCTTTCCTCAACAGCCTGACAGAGTCTCTTCAGCGTATCCAGCGCTCCGGCGTTCCCGCCATTTCCGAACGCCGGGAAACCGACAGCCAGATCGTCCTGACCATCACCATCCCCAAATCCGGCAGCCAGACCTGAACCCCCTTTTTGTGGTCACAACCGCTGAATCCGCCGGGGCTTTTGCCGCGAATCTCTCCGGGCGGTGGATTTTGCCGAAACGCAGGGGGCTCCGGCGTTGACATTCCTATGGCATCGTGGTATAATCAGTGCATCTGAAATGAATATGAAAGCAGCGCGCAGGTGCCGTCTACGGGCGGTGAAAAGGGAACCCGGTGAAAATCCGGGACGATGCAGTCACTGTAATGGGGAGCGTTTTCTTCATGCCACTGGGAAACCGGGAAGGCGAAAACGCACGGAACCGAGTCAGGAGACCTGCCTGAGCGTGGAATCTCCGATTTGCTGTCTACAGATCGACCTTCCAGCATACATTTTCTCCGGGATGCGGGTCTCGGAGAGAATATTATTTGCCAGGAAGAGCGGCTGCCGGAGATGCAGCCGCTTTTGTATTTTTCAGATGGCGTTTTGGAAGATCTCCGGAACGCAAAATATTCGAAAGAAGGATAAAAAATGAAAAAGCTGATTGTTCTGCTGCTGATGGGCTGTATGGTCCTGTCCCTGGCTGCCTGCGGCGGCAACACTGCTGCTACTGCTACTACTGCCGCCACTACCGAGGCTGCCACGGAGGCTACCACCGAAGCCACCACCGAGGCAACCCAGTCCCAGGAAGAGCTGGACCAGGCCGCTGCCGACAAGGTGGCCGAGCTCATCGATGCCATTTATGTTCAGACCCGCAATGAGAATACGGACGCCCAGTGCGAGGAAGCCAAGGCCGCTTGGGACGCTCTGACCGATGCCCAGAAGGAACTGGTGGAAGGCGAAGAGGCCAGCCCCGAGTACTTTGGCCTGGATACCGGTGACGCAAAGCTGGACGATCCCCGGAACCAGGACGAAATCGGTGAAAAGGAGCTGCTGGTGGTTTCCTTCGGCACTTCCTTCAATGACAGCCGTGCCACCGACATCAAGGGCATTGAGGACGCTCTGGCCGAGGCCTTCCCCGAGTGGTCCGTCCGCCGTGCCTTCACCGCCCAGATCATCATCAACCATGTCCAGGCCCGTGACGGCGAGAAGATCGACAACATGGACCAGGCCCTGGAGCGTGCCGTTGCCAACGGGGTCAAGACCCTGGTGGTCCAGCCCACCCACCTGATGCACGGTGCCGAGTACGACGAAATGTGCGAGGCCCTGGATGCTTATAAGGACAAGATCGAGAACATCGTCATCGCCGAGCCCCTGCTGGGCGAGGTAGGCAACGATGCCACCGTCATCAATGCCGACAAGGAAGCCGTTGCCAAGGCCGTTGTTGCCGCTGCCGAGGCTGACGGCAACTTTGAGAGCATGGCCAAGGCCGCCGAGGAAGGCACCGCTCTGGTGCTGATGGGCCACGGCACCGCCCACGTTGCCAAGGTCACCTACAGCCAGATGCAGACCCAGATGAACGAGCTGGGCTACAAGAACGTCTTCATCGGCACCGTGGAAGGCGAGCCCGAGGAGACCTCCTGCGAGTCCGTCATCGAGGCCGTGAAGGCTGCGGGTTACACCAAGGTCGTGCTGCGTCCCCTGATGGTGGTTGCCGGTGACCATGCCAACAACGACATGGCAGGTGCCGACGAGGATTCCTGGAAGTCCATGATCGAGGCCGCCGGCCTGACTGTTGAGTGCCAGATCGCGGGCCTTGGCAGAATCGACGCCGTTCAGGACCTGTACGTTGCTCACACCCAGGCTGCCATGGACACCCTGAAGTAATTGAATCTTCCCGGGAGGCCCGCACCTCCCGGGATACCTGCGTTTTTTATTGAAAGGGCACCGGAAACCCCAGTGCCCTTTCAACAGAAAAAGTATATAAAGAGGTAAGAAACATGAAAAAAGCAACTGCATTTCTTCTGGCAGCACTGCTGGTGCTGTCCATGGCAGCCTGCGGCCAAAGCACCGCTGCCACCGAAACCACCGCTGAAACCACTGTAGAGACCACCGCTGAAACCACGGCGGAAACCACCGAGGCAGCCGTCCCGGAGACCACCGAGGCTCCCGCTCCCGCTCTGGCTGACGGCGTGTATACAGCGGAATTTAACACCGACAGCTCCATGTTCCACGCCAACGAGGCCTGTGACGGCAAGGGTACCCTCACCGTCAAGGATGGCAAGATGACCATCCATGTGAGCCTGGCCTCCACCTCCATCGTAAACCTCTATCCGGGCCTGGCAGAGGACGCCCAGAAGGAGGGCGCAGAGCTGTTGCAGCCTACCAAGGACGAGGTGACCTATCCCGACGGCCTGAAGGATACCGTCAACGGCTTTGACATTCCCGTGCCTGCTCTGGACGAGGAGTTTGACCTGGCCCTCATCGGCAAGAAGGGCAAGTGGTATGACCACAAGGTCTCTGTGACCAACCCCCAGCCCCAGGAGCAGGAGCCTCTGGCAGACGGCGAATACACCGTGGAAGCCCTCCTCTCCGGCGGCACCGGCAAGGCCAAGCTCTTAAATCCCACCGCATTGACCGTTGCCGAGGGCAAGATCACCGCCACCGTCATCTGGAGCAGCAGCAAGTATGATTACATGATCGTAGAGGGCGAAAAGTACCTGCCCATCACCACCGAGGGGGGCTCCACCTTCCAGATCCCTGTGGAAAAGCTGGGGGTAGAAATTCCCGTAACGGCGGACACCGTGGCCATGGGTACCCCCCATGAGATCGAGTATACCATCACGCTCCAGGCGGACACCCTGACCCCCAAGGCATGAAAAAAAGACGTATTCTGATTCTGGCGGCACTGGCCCTGTCCCTGGGGGGCTGTGCCGCCGAGGCTCCAATAGAGGAGCCCCAGGCGGAGACCGCCGCCACCCAAGAAGCCCTCTGCTGGTCCGACCTGGATTTTCAGCAGGAGCCTCTTTCCTATGCCCGGGAATTTACCGTTGCCCAGGATCAGGGCTATCAGAAGCTCACCGTGGGCACGGACCAGACCTTCCTGGTGGTGCCGGAGGGTGGAGAACTCCCGGAGGGCGTTCCCCAGGAGGTGACGGTGCTGCGGCAGCCCCTGCAAAATATCTATATGGTGGCCAGCGCCTCCATGGATTACTTCTGCAAGCTGGATGCCCTGGACGCGGTAAAGCTCAGCAGCCAGAAAGAAACCTCCTGGTATCTCCCCCAGGCCAAACAGGCCATGGCGGAGGGGAAAATCCTCTATGCGGGCAAGTATTCTGCCCCGGATTACGAAACCATTCTGGCGGCAAACTGTGATTTGGCGGTGGAAAACGCCATGATTTACCACACCCCGGATGTGCTGGAGCAGATCCAGCATCTGGGCATCCCCGTGCTGGTGGACCGTTCCAGCTATGAGGCCCACCCCCTGGGCCGGATGGAGTGGATCAAGTTCTATGGGGCGCTGCTGAACCGGCAGCAGGAGGCCCGGGACTATTATGAGGGCCTACTTACCAGCCTGACCCCTGTTTTAAATGAAGCGGACACGGGAAAGACCGTGGCCTTCTTCTACATCACCGCCTCCGGGGCCGTGAACGTGCGCAAGGGCACAGACTATATCACAAAGTCCATTGCCCTGGCGGGCTGCGACAGCGTGCTCTTTACGGAGGATGAGGACACCGGGGCCACCTCCTCCCAGACCGTCCAGATGGAGGCCTTCTACAACGGGGCCATCAACGCAGACATCTTGATTTACAACAGCACCGTGGACGGAGAACTGGATTCTCTGGCGGCGCTGCTGGCCAAGGCCCCGCTGCTGGGGGACTTCAAGGCCGTAAAGGAAGGGCAGGTCTACTGCATTTCCAAGAATTTCTACCAGGAGTCTCTGGCGTTGGGAGACTTTATCCTGGATGTCAATACCGTGGCATCCGGCGCGGACCGGACGCTGTATTTCCTGAAACAGCTGCACTAAAGGAGGCGCGCCATGACACAGAAAAGAAGATCAAGGCTCTGTCTGGGCTTTTCTCTGCTGCTGGTGCTGGTGGCGGTGTTTCTGCTGTGGAACCTGAACGCGGGCTCCGTGGCCATTTCTCCCGAGGAGGTCCTGAAGATTCTTCTGGGCCGTGGAGAGGACGAAACCAAGTGGAACATCATCTGCTCCATCAGGCTGCCAAGGCTTCTGTCTGCCCTGATCCTGGGGGGCGCACTGTCGGTTTCGGGCTATCTGCTGCAAACCTTTTTCCACAATCCCATTGCCGGTCCCTTCGTGCTGGGCATTTCCTCCGGCGCCAAGCTGACGGTTTCCGTCACCATGATCTTCCTTCTGAGCCGTGGGGCGGTCTCCAGCTCCGCCAGCCTGATTTTCTCCGCCTTTTTTGGCGCCATGATCTCCATGGGCTTTGTGCTGCTGATTTCTCAGAAGGTCAAGCAGATGAGCCTGCTGGTGGTCTGCGGCGTGATGATCGGCTATATCTGCTCGGCGCTGACGGATTTTCTGGTGACCTTTGCGGACGACTCCAATATTGTAAACCTGCACAACTGGTCCGTGGGCTCCTTTTCCGGCAGGACCTGGACCGATGTCCGGGCCATGGTGCTGGTCTGCGGCGTGGCGGTGGGGCTGTCGTTTCTCCTGAGCAAGCCCATCCGGGCCTACCAGCTGGGGGAGGTCTACGCCCAGAATATGGGTGTCCACCTGAAAGCCTTCCGGGCGGCGCTGATTCTGCTGTCCAGTGTGCTCTCCGCCTGTGTCACGGCCTTTGCCGGTCCCATTTCCTTTGTGGGCATTGCGGTGCCACACCTGATGAAGCGGCTCTTCGGCACGGCGGAGCCCATGCTGATGATCCCCGCCTGCTTCTTAGGGGGCGGTGCCTTCTGCCTGATGTGTGATCTCATCGCCCGGACGGCCTTTGCCCCCACGGAGGTCAGCATCAGCTCGGTAACGGCGGTGTTCGGTGCCCCCGTTGTCATTTATATGATGCTCCACAGAAAGGCGGCGAGGGAATGAGCGGATTTTTGGAAACGGAAAAGCTTTCCGTAGGCTATGACGGGAAGCCCTTGATCCGGGATGTGTGCCTCCAGGTTCAGCGGGGGAAGATCGTGACCCTCATCGGCCCCAACGGCTCTGGCAAGTCCACCATTCTTAAAACCATTGTGGGCCAGCTCTCCAAGGTCTCCGGCACGGTGCTTTTGGACAACACCCCCATGGAGCGGTGCAGCCAAAGAGACATTGCCAAGCGCATGGCCATTTTGATGACTGAGCGCGTTCACCCGGAGCTCATGACCTGCTACGATGTGGTCAGCACCGGCCGCTACCCCTATACCGGGGCCCTGGGGCTTCTGGGAAAAGAGGATAAGCGGATCGTGGAGGAATCTTTGGAGCTGGTTCACGGCCTGGACATGGCGGACCGGCCCTTTGATGCCATCAGCGACGGCCAGCGGCAGCGCATCCTTCTGGCCCGGGCCCTGTGCCAGACCCCGGAGATCATCGTTCTGGACGAGCCCACCAGCTATCTGGACATCCGCTATAAGCTAGAGCTTCTGACCATCCTCAAGACCATGGTCCGGGAAAAGAATCTGGCGGTGCTGGTGTCGCTTCATGAGCTGGATTTGGCCCAGCGGGTGTCGGATACGGTGGTCTGCGTGTCCGGGGACCGCATCGACCGCATGGGGCCGCCCCAGGAGATTTTCTCCAATGACTATATTGCGAGGCTCTACCACATGGAGCCGGGGAAATATGACCCCTGCTTTGATTCCCTGGAGTATGTGCCAAAGTAAGTTCAAAAACCGGCGCCGTTTGTACACGGGGCCGGTTTTGCTGAAAAGCTTTCCTTGACCTTTCATGGGGAAGAGAGTATAATCAATATATATTAAATAGATGAGGAGCGTTCATCCATGGTTTATCATATGACAGTTGCAGGCCTTGAGCGGGACCTGCCCATTTGCCCTGTCAACGAGAATCTTTCCATCGCCGGTTTCGTTATTTTCGGGGACCAGGAGCTGACGGTGGCCTGCGCCCGGGAGCTGCTGAAGAAGGCCCCGGAGTATGACTATCTGATCACCGCCGAGGCCAAGGGCATTCCTCTGGCCCACGAAATGGCCCGTCAGGCCGGGGACGACAAGTATTTTGTGGCCCGGAAGGGTTCCAAGCTCTACATGCGGGATACCTTCGGCGTGGCGGTCCGTTCCATCACCACCGACCGGGAGCAGCACCTGTACTTAGACGGCAACGATGCCAAGCTGATGCAGGGCAAGCGCATCCTGCTGCTGGACGACGTGATTTCCACCGGCGAGAGCCTCACCGCTCTGGAAGCCCTGGTCGAGAAGGCCGGCGGCATCATCTGCGGCCGCATGGCCATTCTGGCCGAGGGCGAGGCCAAGGACCGGGAGGACATTCTCTATCTGGAGCCCCTGCCCCTGTTTAACCCCGACGGCACCCCCAAGGCATAAATGCCACATACAGTCAGGCCCGCGCTTTCGTAAGCGCGGGCCTTTGGTTGTTCAGGAAGTCCGGTTTCTGCCGGGCTTTTTTATTGATTGGCGGTTCCCTCCGTGGGCTCTTTTTTAGATTTCTGGAAGGGCTGGCGGCTGCCGCCGGGGGCACCCATGCCGCCTCGGCCGGTGGACAGGGTGCCGGACTGCACCGTGGCGGTGGTTTCCGTGTCACCGGAGGACAGGGTGGCGGCAGAGCCATCGGTAAGACCCGATGCGGAGAAGACCAGGTAGGAGATGTCACAGGGGGCGGTGCCTGTATAGAGGGTATTGCCCTGGGCATCGACAATAGAGAAGGTGCTGCCTTTCGTCAGCAGCGTTGCCCTGCCGCCGGGGCCGCCCATGGCCTGTGGCTGTTCAGAAGCGGGCTGCTGGCCGCCCTGCTCCGGGGGCGCTGCCTCACCGGAAGTGCCGGAGGGCTGGGGCGCTTGCCCGTTCTCCGGGCGGTCAGGAGCGCCGGGGGCGGTAGAATCCGTGGAATCCCCGGACTTTTCCGGGGGCTCCGAAGAAGTCTGGCCTTCCGTGCCCTCCGGCATTCCCTGGGGCGGATTGCCCATCCGGTCGGTGTCACCGCCGAAAATCAGGCAGGACTGCTGGGCGCTTAAATTCATGCCCATGCCTTGGCTTCCCCCGGCGGCCAGAACCGTCCCGCCGGAAAGGGTCACGGTGCCGTCGGCATCCAGGGGCTCGTTGTCCGCGCCGTTGGCGGTCCAGACCGCCACGGTGCCGCCGGAGATGGTCAGGTTTCCGTTGGAGTCAAAGCCGTCGCCGGTGCTGCTGTAGGCGGTCACGGTGCCGCCGGAAATGTTAATGGCAAAGTCGTAATCTGTCAAATCTCCATTGGCGGCATTGATGCAGTCGTCTGTGGAGGTGATGTTCAGGGTTCCGGAGAGCACATTGACGGTGGCCCCTTCCAGCGCTTCGTTGGAGGCGGTGACGGTCACGGTGGGGCCCTGGGTGTTTTCGGAGCCGATGGTCAGGGCGTAATCACAGTGGAGGGCATCGTCTCCGGCGGAGAGAGTCAGATTGCCGCTTTCAATATTCAGGGCGGCTTCGGCGTTGATGCCGTCGTTATTGGGTGCCTCAATGTTCAGCGTCAGCTCCCGGATGGTGAGCGCGGCCTCTCCCTCGGCCTGGGTGGTGGCACCGGACTTGATGCCGTTTTTCCCCTTGGCCAGGATGTTCAGGGTGCCGCCGCCTTGGAGCGTCACCTGGGAGCCGTCCTTGCATTTGATCACGGCGTTTTCGGCGCTGGCGCTGCCGGAGTCGTCACTGTTGTTTTCCGTATCCTCAAGGGTGCTCTCCGTGCCGTCCGCTGCCACAATGGTCACCTGGGAGCTCTTGCCGCAGACAATGGGGGCGGTGGTCGTGGAGGTCAAGTTCAGCCCGTTTAGCACCAGGGTCACGCCGGTGGTGCCCTTCCGGACCTTGACGCTGCCGTCGGCGCATTGGCCGGTGAGCAGATAGGTTCCGGCCTTCTCAATGGTCAGGGCCGTGCCGTCAATTTCCAGACCGGCGGCATTGGAGGCGGTGACGGCGGTATCCGTAAAGGTAACGGTGGTGGTTTCGCCGGCTGTGACCGTGCTGCCGGTTTCCTGGAGGGCAGTTTCCGCAGAAGCGCTGCCGGAGGCCGCCGGAGCGCAGCCGGTGAGCAGGCCCAGAGTCAGGGCCAAGGAAAGTGTCCAATTCAAAAATTTCATAATAAATCCCCCTGTCGAGTTGTTTCCGGGATGCCGCAGGAGATTTCCAGATTTCCGTTGCGGCACCGCATGGCATCCAGCAGCTGCTTTTCCTGTTCCGGCTGCTTCAGATGTACCCGGTATTGAAGCCGGAATAAAGAGCCCATGTTGATGGTTTTTACCTGGACCAGCTGATGAAAGCTGGTGAAGTTTTCAAAAAGGTCTGTGAAAAGCTCGCCGTAATCCAAATTTTCCGGCACCGTCACCCGGATGTCCCGGTCCCCCGGGTCACAGGCCGGGGCCTTCTGAATCAGGAAGACGGCACAGGTCACGGCGAAGGCCAGAAGGGCCAGGGCGCAGTAGCCCATGCCGCAGCACAGGCCCACGGTCATGGCCAGAAAGATGGCGGTGATGTCCCGGGCGGAGCCGGGGGCGGAGCGGAAGCGGATCAGGCTGAAGGCCCCGGCCACCGCCACACCGGCCCCCAGATTCCCATTGACCAGTAAAATCACCAGCTGCACCAGAAAGGGCAGCACCGTCAAGGCCCCGGCCAATGTGGGGGAAGAATCGGCGGTTTTCCCGTAGACCCAGGAGATGCCAAAGCCCAGCACCAAAGACAGGCCGGAGGCCGCTAAAAAGGCGGCGAGGGTGATGGAATCCCCGTAAAGGGATGCAAAAATTCCGTTAAGCATAGCGTCTGTACTCCTGTCTGTGTTCTTTCTGGATTCGTTTGTAGGCCTCCCCGTATTTGGAGAAGGAGGTGGGGTAGATGCCCAGCTCCGAGAAGGCCCGGGTCAGCCACAGGGGCGCGGCACCGGGAATCTTCACCTCCATGAGGGTCTGGCCCGGGGCTAAAATGGTATCCCCCCAGATGCCCTGCCGCAGGTCCAGCCCGTGGGTGCGGTAGAGAATGTCCCGGTCCAGGGTCAGCCGCAGGGAGGGGTCTTCCAGCCCCTGCCAGGAGTCCCGCTCATAGCTTAAAAACACCCGGGGGGCAAGACTTGGGTAGGCGGCCATCATCCAGTCCAGCTCCCGGTAGATTTGGCCGTCGGGGCCGGGGCGGCTGCCGGAGAGGTAGGCCAGGGCCTGGGTGTAGGGCATGCTGACCCGGCGCTTGTAGACGATGCCCAGGGCCTTTTTCTTGATCTCCGGAAAGACTTGGGTGGCCCCGCCGGGGATGCCGTAGCTTCTCAGCCGCAGCTTTTCTTTGTACCCGGTTTTTTCCAGGGAACGGCGGATCATGCGAAAATCCGGGGTGTCATAATAAAGATTGGCGATGGAGCTGTGGGGAAAAGTGTCGGGCTCCATGTGTTGCTCCAGAATGGGCATCAGGGATGCCAGCTGGGCGTCGCTTAACAGGTATTTGATTTCCTTACGCTGAAAGACAGCCGTATATCGTTCCATGTGAATTCCTCCTTGAGAAGTGGATGCCTTTATTATCCATGGAACGCTTAAAAAAATCTGAAAACCAAATAAGAATTTTTTCAGCTTCTTTTCAGAACTTGCTGTAAAATAGGAGATATAGGATATAGAGGAGGAATCTTTATGAATCTGCTGATCGTGGAGGACGAGGCCGCCCTGGCCGGGGCCTTGGAGCATATATTAAGGAAGGCGGGCCATCGCACGGACTGGGTGGCGGAGGGCCAGTCAGCTCTGGACTATATTCGGGGCTGCTCCTATGATCTGGTGCTGCTGGACATCATGCTGCCAAAGCTGGATGGCATCAGCGTTTTGCGGCAGATCCGCAGCGAGGGCATCCAGACCCCCGTCCTGCTGCTCACCGCCCGGGCCACGGTGCCGGACAAGGTGCTGGGCCTCAACGCCGGGGCGGATGACTACCTGACCAAGCCCTTTGACCCGGAGGAGCTGCTGGCCCGGATCGGGGCCATGACCCGGCGCAAGGGGGCCATGGTTTTAAATGAACTGTCCTTTGAGGACCTGACCCTGGACCTGAACACCGTGACCCTGCGCTGCTGCAAGCGAGACGTGCAGTTAAGCCCCAAAGAGCTGGAGATCGCCCGGCTGATGCTGACCCAGCCTCAAATGACCTTTTCCAAGGACCTGTTGATTTCCAAGGGCTGGGGCATGGATTCGGAGGCTACGGACAACAATGTGGAGGCCTACATCTCCTTTTTGCGGAAAAAGCTGCGGTTTTTGGGCTCCCGGGTGACCATCCGCAATTTGCAGAAGATCGGCTATCGGCTGGAGGTCCAGGGATGAAGGATTATCGGAAGCGGTTTGTGCAGTTCAATATGCTGCTGATCGGCGTTGTTCTGACGGTGATGGTGGCAGCGGTGGCGGTGTATATGGTTCGGGATTACTATACCGGCCTGCGCCGGACCATGGAGCAGGTGGTGGCCCCCCTGGGAGCCTTCTCCCAGCCCCCGGAGGGACGGCCCGGGGAATCGGAAAAGCGGGCGGACCACTTCAAGAACAAACGGGGGGCGGAAATGAACATTGCCGTCTGCTTTTATGACCCCGCCACGGAAGAGTATACGGTCCTCTCCGGAAATGAGCTGTTTCAGCAGGAGCTGCCGGAGCTGCTGGAGACGGTTGTGAACCGGCAGCAGGACTTTGGGCTTTTAAGGGGGCAGCATGTGATCTACTATCGCAGCGGCTCAAACCCCTGCAAAATCGCCCTGGCGGATATGCACTATATCACCTATTCCATGCTGAAGCTCTGCGGGGCCCTGCTTGGCATCTGGGCCGGGGCCATGCTGCTGTTTCTGGCCATCAGTAAAAAACTGGCGGTCATCGCCGCCCGGCCCATGGAGGAAGCCATGGAGCGGGAAAAGCAGTTTGTGGCCGATGCCTCCCACGACCTGAAAACCCCCCTTTCCGTCATTCTGGCCAACAACTCCATTCTCATGGAGAACCCCCAGACCCCGGTGGGGGAGCTGGGCCGCTGGCTGGAGAGCACCCAGGAATCCGCCAAGCGCATGCAGGGGCTCATCGCCCAGATGCTGACGTTGGCAGACGTGGAGCGGCAGGAGGTGCGCCTTTCCATAGAGGAAACGGATTTGGCGGCCATCGCCCTGAAAGCGGAGCTGGAGGTTGAATCTCTGGCCTATGAAAACGGCGTGACCTTGGAAACGGACCTTCCGGAGCAGTGCATGATGGAGGGTAATGAGGACTATTTGTTCCGCATTGTCATGAGCCTGTTGGAAAATGCCCTGAAATATGAGCCCAGAGGGGGAACGGTGCGGCTCGGTCTTCACAAAAGCAAGCGGAAAACGGTGCTCTCCGTTCAGAATCTGGGAAGCCTGATCCCCCAGGAGGACCTGCCCCATGTCTTTGACCGGTTTTACCGGGGGGACAAAAGCCGTGGCGGCCCCCAACGGGGCTTCGGCCTGGGGCTGGCCATCACCAAGGAGATGACCCTTCGCCTGGGTGGGACCATTGCCGTTGCCAGCAGCGAAGGGGCGGGGACCACCTTCACCGTCACCTTTGGAAAATAAAAGCAGTGTGCCTGACCCCCCAAAAAACAGGAGGCCGGGCACACTGAAAGGTCATTTCTTCATTTTCCGGTCGTAGAGCTTGGCAAGGCCGCCCTCGCTGGTTTCCCGGAAGCGCTGGTTCAGGCTGATGCCGGTTTCGTGCATGGCCCGGCAGACCATGTCATAGCTGATGTTTCGGGAGCCCGTGAGGAAGTAGCTTAAATTGCAGGCGTTCATGGCCCGCATGGCGGCCACGGCGTTGCGCTCGATGCAGGGGATCTGCACCAGGCCGCAGATGGGGTCACAGGTCAGCCCCAGGTGGTGCTCCATGGCCACCTCCGCGGCGTATTCCACCTGGTCCAAATCCTGGCCGTAGAGCTCCGCCAGAGCGGCGGCGGCCATGGAGCAGGCGGTGCCGATCTCTGCCTGACAGCCGCACTCGGCCCCGGAAATGGAGGCATTGCTCTTGGTCAGGTTGCCGATGATGCCCGCAGTGGCAAGACCCCGGCAGATGGTCTCGTCGGAGAAGCCCTTGGTGTCCTGCATGTATTTGAGCACCGCGGGAACCACGCCGCAGGCCCCGCAGGTGGGGGCGGTGACGATGGTGCCATTGTCGGCGTTCTGCTCCGCCACTGCATAGGCATAGGCGGCGATCTGCTGGAACTCCCGCAGGGCGGGGGCATCGCAGCCGCCGGTTTTGTGATAGAGATAGTTGGCCTTCCGCTGGACGTTCAGCCCCCCGGGCAGGGTGCCGGTGGCGGCCAGACCGTCCTCAATGGACTGCTTCATGGCCTGCCACACCGTCAGCAGAAAGTCCCAGATCTCCGGCCCTTCGTTCAGCTCCACATAGTCGCTGAGGGTGTGGATATAGCGCCACTTGCAGAAATCCGCGATCTCCGCGAAGGAATGCTCAATATAAACCTCTTCCCCCTGAATATCCTCCCGGCCGGGAATGCGGATGTCCCCGCCACCGATGGACTCCACCCGCAGACGGCCAATTTCGCTGCCCTCTTTGAAAGCGATAAAGTCCAGGGTATTGGGATGGGCACCGGGCAGCACTTCCTGGGAGAAAACGATCTTGGTAGGATAGGGAGCCAGGGTTTCCCGCAGCACCCGGTCCGTCCCGTGGCCCACGCCGGTTTTGCTCAAAGAGCCATAGAGAATGACCTCAAAAGCATCCGCCTCGGGATGCTCCTTCCGAAAAAGCCCCGCAGCCCGCTCCGGCCCCATGGTATGGGAAGAGCTGGGACCTTTGCCGATTTTATAAATTTCCCGAATGGACTTCATTTCGATTCCTCCGTTTTCTGTTCTAAGGTCAGTATACCAGAAAATCCGGGAAAAAACAATATGCCGCCGGAAGAAGGAACGGCAAAAATACCCCCCAAAATGCTTGACAGCCGTGGTATAATAAGTTGAAGATTTATAGAAAACCTGAGAGGATGAAATAAACTATGGCAAAGGATAAAAAAGTAGAGCAGATCACTGACATGGAAGTGGATTTTGCCCAATGGTACACGGACGTGTGCAAAAAGGCCCAGCTGATTGACTATTCTTCCATCAAGGGCGTGTTTATTTACCGGCCCTACGGCTACGCCATCTGGGAGAATATCCAGCGGATCATGGACGCGGAGTTTAAGAAGGTGGGCGTGGAGAACGTCTATATGCCCATGCTGATCCCCGAGAGCCTGCTGCAGAAGGAGAAGGACCACGTGGAGGGCTTTGCGCCGGAGTGCGCCTGGGTGACCATGGGGGGCAATGAAAAATTAGAGGAGCGGCTGTGCATCCGGCCCACCTCTGAAACCCTGTTCTGCGACCACTTCGCCCAGGTGATCCAGTCCCACCGGGACCTGCCCATGAAGTACAACCAGTGGTGCAGCGTTCTGCGCTGGGAGAAGACCAGCCGTCCCTTCCTGCGCCACCGGGAATTCCTGTGGCAGGAGGGTCACACCATGCACGCCACCGCCCAGGAGGCCCAGGCCTTTACCGAGCAGATGCTGAACCTCTATGCCGACTTCTGCGAGAATGTGCTGGCCATGCCCGTGACCCGGGGCCAGAAGACCGACAAGGAGAAGTTCAACGGCGCGGAGGCTACCTATACCATCGAGTGCATGATGCACGACCGGAAGGCTCTCCAGGCCGGTACCTCCCATTACTTTGGCGACGGCTTCGCCAAGGCCTTTGACATCACCTTTGCGGATAAGAACAACCAGCGGGTCAACCCCTTCCAGACCTCCTGGGGCGTGTCCACCCGTCTTATCGGCGGCATCATCATGACCCACGGCGACAACAACGGCCTGGTGCTGCCCCCCAAGATCGCCCCTGTGCAGGTGGTGATTCTGCCGGTGGCCCAGCACAAGCCCGGCGTTCTGGAGGCTGCCCAGCAGCTGCGGGAGCGGCTGGAAAAGGCCGGTTTCCGGGTCAAGGTGGACGATTCCGACAACTCCATGGGCTGGAAGTGCGCCGAGTATGAAATGAAGGGCGTGCCCCTCCGGGTAGAGTGCGGCCCCCGGGATTTGGAAAATGATCAGTGCGTTCTGGTGCGCCGGACCGACCGGGAGAAGGTCACCGTCAAGCTGGAGGACTTGGAAAAGGCCGTGGAGGAGCAGCTGGAGCTGGTACACCGGGGCATGTTTGACCGGGCCAAGAAGAACCTGGAAGACCACATCTACGAAGCCCACTCCCTGGAAGAGGCCAAGGCCCTGCAGGAGCAGAACGGCGGCTTCATCAAGACCATGTGGTGCGGGGACGAGGAGTGCGAGCTCAAAATGAAGGAAGTGGCCGGCATGTCCTCCCGCTGCATCCCCTTCAACCAGGAGCACCTGGGCGACACCTGCGCCTGCTGCGGCAAGCCCGCCCAGAAGATGATCTACTGGGGCGTTGCCTACTAATAGAAACCATAAATTACACCAGCCCCGGACGGCCCGACGCCGCCCGGGGCGTTTTAACTCCATGCGCTGAAAGGATCAGAGAAAAGGCGAAATGTGCAAGGCTCACAAAAAGATGCTGTGTAAATTGTACAAAAATACGGCTTGTCATGGGGGATTCTTTGTGATATAGTATAGACACAAAGGAAAGATACCAAAGAGTTCAAAGAAAAACCGAAAGGACTTTGAAAAGAAACAATGATGAAGATGGGTATCGGACCGATGGGCTCCATTAAACTGGGCCAAGGGCAGGACCTCCTGTAAATCTCCGATTAAATAGAGTTTATTGCCGGCTTTATCAATGAAGTACACTGTATCACGGAGACAGGAAAGCAGGATGGCAGCCCCGTAATCCGCAGAAAGGGAGGTTAACCAATGATGTTAGATAATAAGAGCGAACAGAAATGACCCCTGACGAGAAGATACCGGAACCGGTTCGTCAGGGGTCATTTCTTTTTGCTTTTATTTCGGTAGATTTTGATTCGCTGCGCGGAGCAGCACCATGCAACGTTTCGAATACAACCTGTTGTGGTTGAAAGGTACCACGCCTGTAGGGGCGGTGCTCCGCGCAGCGAATTAAAAACCAATGATTGCCGGTGGCAATCACACATTCATTCATCGGCTATTAGCCGCCCGCCACGTTTCGAATAGAACCTGTGCGGATGAATGGTACCACGCAATGTAGCGGCGATGATTCATCGGTGAATTCATGGTGTGATTGCCCCCGGCAATCAATAGATTTTGATTCGCTGCGCGGAGCACCACCAAGCAATGTTGCATATATAACCCGTGCGGATGAACGGTACCGCCTACCAGCGTGACCGTAGGGGCGGCAGAAAAATTGACAATTGACAATTGACAATTCTTTGGACGACGGACGTGCCCACTTTTAAAATACGTTGGTTCAAGAATGAACCAATCAGCGAAACCGTAGGGAACGGCCTGTGTGCCGTTCCGGAAACCTTCCGGATAGAACGACGTCAGAATAAACAGGTTCCCGTCCGACACGGTACAAAAGCTTCCCTCGGGGGAAGCTGGCTCGCCCTGTGGGCGAGCCTGATGAGGGCGGCGGGGCGGCGCGAAATGTTGCAGAAACAGTGGGCACAAAGGTACTACGCCCGTAGGGGCGGCTACTAGCCGCCCGCCACGCTGCAATCATAACCTGTGTGGACAAAGCGGAACCACCCCCGACATGTCATTCCGACCGTAGCGAAGCGGAGTGGAGAAATCTACCACGTTGGGGAAAGAACTACCACAAGATAAAAATTGCCACTCGGGAAGATTCCTCGACTCGCTTTCACTCGCTCGGAATGACATGTCGATATGTGGTCTCATTCAACCACACAGGTTGTATTCGGAATGTGGCATGGCGATGAATCATCGCCGCTACATTGCGTGGTTCCGTTCAACCGCACGGGTTCTATTCGGGACGTTTCCGGAACGGCACACAGGCCGTTCCCTACGGTTTCGCCGGGGGGTGGTACCATTCAACCGCACAGGTTGTAGTCGGGACGTGGCGGGCGGCTACTAGCCGCCCCTACATGCGCAACACCTCTGCGCCCGTTGTTGCTGCAATGCGGAACGTGGTACTGCGCCTCTTTGGCAAACAAAAACGGCGGCAATTTGCCGCCGTTTTGTGGTTGGTTACTTGAGAATCCCGCTGATGTCCTTTTCTGCCAGGGTGAAGGTCACGGTCTTCCCTTCGTGGGTCAGGGTGAAGCTGCCGGTGCCGGAGGTAAGGAGGGCCGAGAGGGTGAAGGCAGACTCCGCCCCGTTGGTGATGAACCGGATCTCCGTGATGCCCTGGGCCTCCAGCTGCCGGAGGCTCTCGGTGGAGCCCCGGAGGGAGGCGGTGTCGGCCTGGACCGTCAGGGTGAGCACGCCGTCCTTGATCTGGGCCTGGTAAGGAAGGCTCTGGCCCTCCGGGCCGGAGACCCAGTAGGGTGCTGCCTGGTTTTCCGGAGCCGCCTCGGCGGTATCCCCGGGCAGCTTCGTGCCCTTGGCGGTTCGGGTGTCCGTCACGGTGCAGCGTTCACACTTGGCAGTCTCCGTGCCGTCTGCTTCACGGGTGGCATTCTTGTCGTAAATGTAAGTTTTGAAATCATGATTCAGCGCCGGGATGGGTTCGGTTTTGGTTATTGGGGAAGTGTGCGCTGTATTCGTACAGGTGTAGGTCATTACCCCTTCGGTTGTACAGGTGGGCTTGGTCGTTACCGTACCTTTATCCCAGCTGTGATCGCCGGTTTTACCGATGGTTGTCTTTTCGGGGGTGTCCGTATCCATATTGTCGCCGGGCTTGTATGTCTGGATGAATCCGTCTACGCTTAAACCGGAAGCAACCTGATCCATATCTAGCTCATCACCCTTTTGAGTATCAGTGCCGCCGTTGCCGATAGCGGCACCTTCCTTCAAACCTCTGTATTCTACACCACCCTGGGCCTTCACCTGCGCATCACCGGAGATCGTGATTCCGCTGCCGTTACTGCTCTGTCCGCCGCCGATACCAGCACCGTATTCGCCGCCCTTGGCAGTGACCTCGCCGCCGGAGATGGCAATGTTTGTACCGGAAGCGTTCTCCCCGCCGCCAATACCGGCACCGCCGTAGCCGCCGTTGGCTGTAACTTTGCCGCCGGAGACGGTGATCTTATCGCCTTCACCCTTCCAGCCGCCGCCGATGCCTGCACCATACGCATTGCTGTTGGCAGTGACCTCGCCGTTGGAGATCAGAATATTCTTACCGCTTCCACTCTGTCCGCCGCCGATACCGGCACCATACGGATCGCCGGTGGCGTTGACCTTGCCGCCGGAGACGGTGATTCCGCTGCCATCTCCATTTATACCGCCGCCGATGCCTGCGCCGAAACCGCCGCCTTTAGCCGTGACCTCGCCGCCGGAGACGGTAATGTCGCTGCCGCTGCCGTCTTTACCGCCGCCGATACCCGCGGAATAATTACCGCCGGTGGCGTTGACTGTTCCGTTGGAGACGGTAATAGTACTGCCGCTGCCGCCGCTGCCACCGCCAATGCCCGCACCGCCACCATCACCGTTACTTTTGCCTGTAGCAATGACCTGGCCGCCGGATACGGTAATGCCGCTGCCGTTGCCGCCGTTACCGCCGCCAATACCTGCTCCTTGCTCACCGCCGGTGGCCGTGACCTTGCCGCCTGTGATCTCAATACCCGTGCCAGTGCCGCCATTGCCGCCGCCGATGCCCGCGGCTCTGCCGGCACCGCGGGCTGTGACATCGCCGCCGGAAATCGTAATATTGCTGGCATTTTTGCTACTGCCGCTACCGCCGCCGCCGATACCGGCACTGTGTTCGCCGCCTTTGGCGTCGACAGTACCGCCGGAGATGGTGATATTGTTGCCGTTAGCACCAATGGAACTGCCGCCGATGCCCGCACCGCCTTTACCGCCGGTGGCATTCAGGCTGCCGGTGCCGCCCTCTGGGGTGGTAATGGTCAGATTACCGACATTCTCCTTGTGTACACCGGCGTGATAGTCGCCGCTCTTGACGCTGTTGTTCCCCGAGAGATTCAGGGTCACGTCGCCTTGGCCCTGTGTAGTGATGGCCGCTTCCTGATTTGAGCTTACGTCAATATTGACATTGTCCAGGGTCACCTTGGCGGTGGCGTTTGCCTCCGCTTTAATGGTGACGGTGTTTTCTGTCTTTCCGTTGCTGGTGATGACAGGATCAGGGTCATCTTTTGTGACACCTCCATCCTGGGAAACGGTCTGGCTCGTTTCCGTAGCGGTGACGGTAATATCACCCTTTCCCAAATCCCAGGTTTCCGCCAGGACGAAACTGGGAATAAAGGCCCCCAGCAGCACCAGGGACAGCAACCGTGTCGTGATTTTCTTCATAAATATTCCTCCTTACGCCGGAAGGGGGGCTGGTCTTGTACACTATAAATATAACAAACGGGAACCAGGTATTGCAAGGGTTTTTTGAATTTTGGAAGTCCCTACAAAATGGGGCGGGTGGTTTTGTGCAAATTTTAGAAAGTGTCAGATTCTGTGATTTTTTGGCGCAACAGCCGGTGATCGTTATCTCATAACTTCAAAATCCAGGGCGGCGTGAAACGTCGTAGAAACTGTGGGCGCAGAGGTGTTGCGCATGTAGGGGCGGCTACTAGCCGCCCGCCACGTTGCAATGATAACCTGTGTGGGTAAACAAAATCACCCCTCAGATCTGTCATTCAGGCCTTGAGCGTCAGCGGAGTGGAGGAATCCACCACGTTGGTAAAGGAACCACCACAAGATAAAATCTGCAACTTGGGAAGATTCCTCGACTCGCTTTCGATCGCTCGGAATGACATGTCGATATGTGGTCTCATTCAACCGCACGGGTTATATTCGGAACGTGGCGGGCGGCAGATTGCCGCCCCTACATACGCAACCCCTCTGCGCCTGTTGTTTTTACAATGCGGAACGTGGTACTGCCCCTCTTTGGGAAACAAAGACGGCGGCAATTTTGCCGCCGTTTTGTCCCGTTATTCGTGATGATAGATGCGCTTATCCAATGCGAAGATCCGGCTGCTGAAGGTGCCGGCGGGGACGTTGGGGAGGGTTTCAGCGTAGATTTCCATGCGGCTGTCCAGCATGTCAATCTGGCTTAAGAGCTCTGCTTCGGCGAACATGGGTCTCACCGCCGCGCCGAAATCCGGTTCGCCGTGGTGGGAGAGGATCATGTGCTGGAGCAGCAGGCTCTTTTCCTCCGGGGTGCCCAGCTCCGCGCAGAGGGCGCCCACCTCCTGGGCGCCCATGACCAGGTGGCCAAGCAGCTGGCCTTTCCGGGAGTAGTCCGTGACGATGCCCAGTTGGGAGAAGGTGAATTCCCGCTCCTTGGCAAAGTCATGGAGCAAGGTACCGGTGAGCAGCAGGCTCCGGTCTACGATCTGGGGGTAGAGGCCGGAAATAAAGTCTGCCAGCCGCAGCATATTGGCGGTGTGCATCATGAGCCCCGAGAGAAAGCTGTGGTGGACGCTTTTGGCGGCGGGGATGCGCTTGAAGGCATCCAGGTGCCGGGTCAGCATGGCCTGGGCCACCTGGCGGTAATCCTGGTCCTCCAGGCTGTCCACCAGCTGCTGCACCTGATGCAGGGTCTGCTCCTGGTCAATGGGGGCCACGGGCACCAGCAGGGAAGGGTCATAGCTGTCCTCGGGCAGGGCCATGCGGATGTTGGACACCGTCAGCTGGGTGGTGCCCCGGTACTCCGTAATGTCCCCCCGGATCTTGACCACCTTTCCCGCGTCCTCCGGCATGCCCACGGGGCCGGAATAATCCCAGGCCTTTACGTCCAGGGTGCCGGTGCGGTCCGAGACGGTGGCAGCCAGAAAGGGCTTGCCGCTGTTGGAGGTTTTGATTTGTCCGTCCTTTAAAATGTAAAATCCTTCCACCCGGTCACCGGGAACCATGGAAGAGATCTGCTTGTTGTATTCCATAGACCATCCACTCCTTTACTGGGGGTATTATAACGGAAGAATCCCCAAAATGCAAGCAATGGGAAATTCCACAGTTATTCCACAGCCTTTAAAGACTCGGCCATGGGAATTTTGCGGATATGCCGGCGCATGGCCCGGTTGACGATGGCGGCGAAGAGCAGGGTACACAGGAAGGCCGCCAGATAGCTTAATTTTTCCACGTGGACATCGAAGCAGGAGTTATCCACCGTGACCATGCCCATGACCAGCGCATGAATGACGGTGCCGATGGGCAGACCTAAAAGGGCCGCCAGGAAGGAGAGCACCAGGTTTTCCCGCAGCACATAGACCTCCGTCTCCCTGGGGTAGAAGCCCAGGACCTCCACGGTGGCGATCTCCCGGCTCCGCTCCGCCAGGTTGATGTTGGTCAGATTATAGATGACGATGAAGGCCAGAGCCCCCGCAAAGCCAACCACCAGCCAGATGATGTAGTTCAGGCAGCTCATGGCGTCGTTGACGCTGTCCAGGGCCGTGGAAAGCCGATTCAGGGCGGTAACACCGTCCAAATCCGTCAGGGCCTTGGCAATGGCGTTTTCGTCCCCCTGGATTTGCAGCAGCATGGCGTTGGGGCCGCTATTGCCAAAGCCCTGGGCGCAGTCGGCGCTGTTTACAAAGAGGAAGTTTGCGGCATAGTTTTCAAAAATCCCTGCGACTGTGAAAGTTACCCGGTTCAGGTCGCTGTCCTCGGCATCCAGGGTGCTGCCGATGGAGAGCTCCAGCTTTTCCGCCAACCGGCGGCTGACCAGGGCTTCTCCCGGGCCCGGGGGCGACAGGGGAGCATCCTCCCAGGTAAGGCTCCAATAGTCCTCCAGGGCCTCCCAATCGGAAATGCCCAGCATGGTCACGGAGCGGAGATTGTCCTTGTCACCGTAAACGTCCACCCGGTCTTTGATGCAGGGCAGGGTCTCGGTGATGCCATCCATGCGGGAAACGGCGTTTTGGGTGGCGGCGGCCTTGCTTTCGGAGAAGCTCAAGTCCATGTCGTAGTGCTGGATGCCCTTATATTGCAGGTCCCCGATGTGGATCATGGAGTCCCGGACGCCGAAGGCCGTGACCATCATGGCGGTGCAGCAGCCGATGCCTATCAGCATCATGAGCATCCGCAGCTTGTAGTGCAGCATGTTCCGCAGGGTGATTTTTTGCAGAAAGCTCAAGGGCTTCCACAGGAAGGGGATGTATTCCAGCAGAATGCGCCGCCCGCTTTTGCCCCGCTGGGGGCGGATCAGGTCCGCGGGGGTGCTGCTGAGGGCGCGCCAGCAGGAGGCCAGGGTGGCCCCCAGAATGCCGAAGAGGGAGACCAGCAGGGTGATCCTGGCAAGGGAGGGGCTGAGCTGATATTTGAGAGGGGCGAACTTATACAGCACGCTGTAGGCCATCCAGAAGACCTGGGGCAGCCCCCAGGTGCCCAGAAAATAGCCCAGTGCCCAGCCAATCACCGTGGCGCTGCCGGCATAGAGCAGATATTTGGCCGCAATGTCCCAGCTGTGGAAGCCCAGGGCCTTGAGTACGCCAATCTGCGTCCGCTCCTCGCTGACCATCCGGGTCATGGTGGTGATGCACACCAGGGTGGCGATCATAATAAAGAACACCGGCAGGAGGTTGGCAATGCCGGAGACAATGGCAGTGTCGTTTTCAAAGCTGACGAAGCCTGCGTTTTCCCGGCGGGTCAGCACATAGGTTTCCGGCTCCTCCAGGTCAATATACTGGGCCTGTTCCTTTTCAAGGCCCAGGGCATCCAGAATGGAGTCAAATCGGTCCTGGGCAACACTCGAAAGGACCTGGGTGACCTGGGGCTTGTAGGCGCCCACGAGCTCCTCATAGGCCTGGGAATAAATCTCCGCCTGGGGCCGCAGGGTCACGTCTACCTCCGTATACACATCCTGCTCTGTGGAAAAAGCCTCGGGGCTTAAATAGAAAAAGCCTTTCAACGCCCCATCCCCCATGGTGGTGGTGCCCCGGTCCGCGCCGATGTACAAAGGGGAGTCTCCCAGGCCGGTGATGAGGAAGCTGGTTTCCTCCAGAAAATCCAGGGTATCCTGGCTGTTTTCCGGGGACAATTTGATAACCGTGCCGATGTCCTTTTCCGTAAAGACCTTGGCATCGGCCAGACATTCCTGACGGTTCAGGGGCATCCGCCCGGCCCGGAGGGAGGGAATGTTGATTTTTTCCGGCAGGGAGAGGAACTTAAAGGCGGCGGTGGAATCCTCATAGGGGATCAGGGCATCCACGCTTTTCTGCCCCTCGGTGGCGGAGATCCAGGGCTCTTTGGAGATGGTTTCCACATCCCCGTCGGAAAAGCCCAGGGTGGAGAGCAGGCGAAAATCATAGAGCTTCTGCTCCGTCAGATAGTCCTGACAGGTGGCATACATGGCATCCTTGGTGACCTTCAAACCGGCAAAAAAGCTGACGCTGAGGGTCACGATGAGCATGAGGGCCAGGAACCGCCCCAGAAAGGCCCGGACGGTCCGCAGGGTCATTTTTACAATGGATCTCATAGAACTCACCACTCGATAGTTTCAATGGGAACGATGTTTTCGTTCCGCTCGTTGGAGCGGATGCGGCCGCTTTTGATGCGGATGATCCGGTCCGCCATAGGGGCAATGGCCTGGTTGTGGGTAATGATGATGACGGTGGTGCCCCGGGCCTTGCTAAGGTCGTAGAGAAGCTTCAATACCGCCTTGCCGGTCACATAGTCCAGAGCGCCGGTGGGCTCGTCGCACAGCAGAAGCCTTGGGTTTTTGGCCAGCGCCCGGGCAATGGATACCCGCTGCTGCTCCCCGCCGGAGAGCTGGGCCGGGAAGTTTCTGGCCCGCTCGGAAAGCCCCACCATGTCCAGGGCCTGTCTGGCAGGAATGGGGTCGGCGCAAAGCTGGGCGGCGATCTCCACGTTTTCGAGAGCCGTCAGGTTGGGGATCAGGTTGTAAAACTGAAAAACAAAGCCCACATCGTGGCGGCGATACCGGGCCATTTCTATGGAATTTAAGTGGGAAATATCCCGGCCGTCAAATAAAATCGTCCCGGAGGTAATGGTGTCCATGCCCCCCAGCATATTCAGCAGCGTGGTCTTGCCCGCACCGGAGGAGCCCAGCAGCACCACAAATTCGCCCTTTTCTACCTCAAAAGACACCCCATCCAGCGCCCGCACCTCCGCTGCCCCGGTGCCGTAAATTTTTTGCACATTCTGAAATTCAATATACGCCATACAAACGCCTCCCGTTCTTACTTATATATTGTATCGTATCACAGGTGCATCTGTAAAGAGGTTTCTTTTTTGTGAAGAAATTTAAATTTCTTTTGTCCGTTACGGGATTGCCGCAAGTACAACCTGTACGGTTGAAGGGTACCACCCGATATGCGGTCACCCAATGTAGCAAATAGAACTTGTGTGGATGAACGGTATCACCTACCGACGTGTCCGTAGGGGCGGCAATCTGCCGCCCGCCACGTTGCAATTATAACCTGTGCAGATGAATGGTGCCACATATCGACATGTCATCCCGAGGGAGCGAAAGAGAGTCGATGAATCATCGCTGCTACATTGCGTAGTACCATTCAACCACACAGGCTGTAATCGGGACGTAGCGGGCGGCTAGTAGCCGCCCCTACAGACACACCGGTGGGTGGTACTGTTCAACCGCACAGGTTGTATTCGAAACGCTGCGGGCGGCAAAACCCCCACGCAGGGGTGCTGCGTGGGGGTTGGGGTCAGGTCGTTTTCTTTTTCCGCTTTTCCCATTCCGGTTTGTAGGCAAGGTAGGTGCAAACCCCAAAGAGGGTGGCGGAAACAAGGGTCACCAGGAGCCCTACATAGAACGCCTTGTTTTGGTAGCGGAGGGTCACGGTATGGCTGCCCTCGGTCAGGTAGGCAGAGATCATGCAGTCGCCTACCAGGGTGATTTCCGCTTCCTGGCCGTCAATATACAGGTGCCAGTTGCCGTTCTGGGGGACGGAGGTGTACAATAGTCCCTCCCGGTCACACTGGATGGTGCCCTCTACCCGGGTCTGGCGGAAGGAGGCCAGATTCAGGGTGGAGGCGCTTAGAATATCGTAGCCCTCAAAGAACAGGTCGTTATCCAGCTGGGCGGCGGTGACGCTCATGGTGCTGCCTTCGTCCTTGGCGCAGAGGACACGGACCTCTACGCTGTCCTGGGGGATCACATCCGCCACCGCCAGCATCTGGGGCAGGCTGATGGTCTCCCGGTACAGCTCCACGCCGTTCACGGCCACCACAAAATCATTCCGCTTGGGAAGGTCCAGATAAATGCACAGGAAGCCCGAGTCGCTGGGGGTGAAGAAATAGGAGACATAGGCCCCTTCCTGGCTCTGGGAATAGGTGACCCGGCTGCCGCTTTGGGTGATCTCCGTGCCGTTGCCCAGGGCCACCACCTGGCTGCCTTCTATTTTGTGCCACACGTCTTTTTCCAGGCCTGTCATGGCGGAAAAAATCTCGTTTTGCAGACCGAAGGGCTCCGTTGCGGTAAAGTCCACCTGGGCAAGGCCCTCCTCTGCCAAAAAGCCCAGAGGGAGATAGGCGGTGTTTTTCAGAAGGGTCACGTCTTCGTAGTGGTGGACCTCTTCAAACATGGAGCTGCTGCGGTCCCGGCTGTCCCGGTCCAGCATGTATTTGAGGTCCAGCAGGAGGTTGGCCACCGGGGAGCTTTCTTCAAAGCAATACCGGTTGTAGGTGTTTTTGGCCCCGTAGCCCAGGGCTTTCAGAAATTCCGTGACCCGGACGTTGGCGGAGCTTGTAAAGGCGGAAATGCCGTTGTAGCCGTTGAGGGCATCGTCATTGAGGGTCTGGGAATGGGTGACCTCCGCCCGGTAAAAGGGCTCCTTTTCCCGCTCCTGCATATACCGGAACATGGAGGCGGCAGCCTGGGTACCCTTGGGGTAGTTGGAAACCCCGGTGCCCGGGAAATACAGGCCGAAGGACAGCAGATTGCAGCCCATTTCCAGTACCATCAGAGTCAGCACCGCCCGGCGGGAATGAACACGGAAGCAGCTGCGCAGGAATCTGGCCCGGTAAAGGTCTGCTTCCTCCGGCTCTTGGGGGAGCTTCACGGTCCGTTTCCCATAGAGCAGGGCCGCCGTAAAGACCAGCAGGAAGCCAAAGTTATAAATCAGGTAGACATGAAAATCCATGGTCACGCCGAACAGCTCCGAACTCTGGGTCTCCAGGGCATTATTGGAGCAGCACAGCAGGGCGGCGGTAAAAAGAGCGGCAGCCCAGATGTGCCACACCGGGAAGCGGCTGCGCAGCAGCCAGGCCCGGTAGGCCATATACAGCAGGACAAAGCTGAACAGGAAGCTGAAGCGGTAGGGGATCATATTGGGGAAGTGGAAGCCGTGCCAGATATAGTCCAGCTGCCGGATGATGAAGCTGAGCATGAAAAACAGCAATAGGCCCAGGGCGCAGAGCTTGTCCCGGAGCTTAACATCCCGGGAAAGCAAAAACAAAAATCCCAGCTCCATGGTAAAAACGCCACAGTAGAGGTTGGGCAGACCCTCTTTAAAATTGGGCTCCAGGGCGCCGCCCATGTTCCCCGCCACCTGGCGCATGGCATCCAGCAGCCCCTTCCAGGTGTTTTCCTTGGCAATGTTCAGCCGGAAGCCCTTGGGGAAGGCGTTGACGCTGGATTGGGTGGTTTGCAGGGCCGCCAGAGTGGGCAGCTCCAGAACGGCGGTCATGCCAATGGCCAAACATGAAAAGAAGGCAATGCGCAAAAGGTCCAGCCCCGCCCGCTTCCAGCCGGGAAAACGGCAAATCTCATAGCAGAAAAACACCAGGGCCACGAAAATGCACACAAAAAAGCCTACATAATAATTGATGAACACGGCAAAAAACAGGCTGACGGTATATAAAAAGAACCGCTTTTCCTGGAGCAGCTTGATTTCCCCCAGGATGACCAAAGGCAGCAGGGCGAAGGTATCCAGCCACATGATGTTCCACTGAAAGCCCAGGGCCCAGGCGCACAGAGCATAGCAGGCGCTGAAGCACACCAGGGAAAAATCCTTCCGGCCGTAGAGCTTTTCCAGAAACAGGCAGAAAAACAGCCCCGCAAGGCCCAGCTTCACCGGCATCATCAGGGAAAAATAGCTCAAAAGCCACCCTTCCGGCACCAGGACGCTGAGAAGATTCAGGGGGCTCCCCAAGTAATAGGAAATGAGCCCCAGGTAGTCCAGGCCCATGCCGATGCTCCAATTGTACAGGAGACTCTGGCCCTGCCGCAGGGAGCGGCGAAAGGCCACGAAAAAGGGATAGTACTGGTGGTACATATCCGAATACAGCATGGAGTACTTTCCGAAGGGCTTATATCCGCTGATCAGCATGACCAGAAGCATCCCCACAAAGGGGAACACAAAGGACAGGGCTGTAAAATTCCATTTCTTTTTTCTTAAATCAGGCAAACGCATTTGAGGGACCTCCCCGGGAACAATGGTATTAGACTATCGACATATCATTCTATCATATATCCCCCAAAAGGTAAAGGAAAAAACATCTACGCATTCGGAGCCGTTCCCATCTTGCGCCGGGAGACAAAGGGGGGTATAATAGGCGGAAAAGGGGGATGGGGATATGTGGCAGGAAACCCAGTCAGAGGTGGTGCGGCTTCAGAAAGTGCTGTGGGCCAATGGGCTGACAGGGGCGGAGCTGCTGAACAAATTCAAAACCGCCTCCCGGGAAGAGGTGCGCCTGGCGGCGGCTCTGCGGGGGTTTTACACCCCGGGCTGCGCCGATGAAGCCCAGAGGGAAGAATATCTGGCATTTTTAAAAAAGCGGGTGCGCAACACCGTCAAAGCCTTGATGGAGGAGAACCGGGTGCCGGAATTGGAGGACTTTTCGGGTAGAGTCCCGTTTTCCACAGGGCTTGTGGATGAATTTTTGAAAACCGCCATGGAGCTGGACCGCCCGGAGATCCTGGTGTGGCTGCTGAAGGAAAAGCAGCGCTGGGGATTCAAGGACCGGGATTTTTCACTGTAGGAGGCGCGAACATGGAAGATCTGCCCGGCCGGATTCTGACGGCCTGCCGCACGGAGCTCTGCGGCCTGTATCCCGGGCTCAACGGGGCCTTTGCGTGCCTTCCCCAAAAAAACGGAGCCAAGCTGGGGACGGACGGGGCCTTTTTATATGTGCCGGATGCCATCGTCCGGCTCTACGCCCACGACCCGGCGGCGGTGCGGCGGGGATACCTGCATATGCTCCTGCACTGCCTCTACCTTCACATCCGGGTGCCGGACCGGGTAGACCCGAAGGACTGGGGACTGGCCTGTGACCTCTGGACCGAAAAATTCATGGAGGAGCTGCACCAGAGCCGGCTGTCCCCCTCTACCGCCTTCCAAAAGGAGCTGTTTGCGAAGGTCCGGGGAACACCCTGGGATATTTTAAAGCAGCTGCCCGGGCTTCCCTATGAGCGGGCACAAATCCAAAAGGCCGTGGCCTTTGACGACCACAGTTTGTGGACACCCGATCTTTCCCAAGAACTCTGCCGCCGCTGGGAAGGCCTGGGTTCCTCCGGTCAGGGTCTGGGTGCTGGCAACCGGGGCAAAATGGGCGGCAGCGGGGAACAGGACACCGGGGATTTAAAAGGCCCATTGTACGATTTTCGCCGGTATCTGCGGCGCTACACCGTGCCGAAGGAGGAGCTGGAGCCGGATGAAGAGAGCTTTGACTACATTCCCTACCACCTGGGGATGACCCTCTACGGCAATATGCCGTTGCTGGAGCCTCTTGAATACAAGGAGGTCCGCCGCCTGGATGCTCTGGCCATCGCCATTGACACCTCCGCCTCCTGCGACAAGGCCCTGGTCAACCAGTTTTTGCGGGAGACCTATGGGATTTTCAGCGCCCAGGAGAACTTTTTCCGTAACATGCAGGTGGTGTTTTTTCAGTGCGACTGCTGCTTGCAGGACAAGACCCTGGTGCGCTCCCCCCGGGAATGGGAAGATTACGGAAAACGCCTAAAAATCAAGGGCCGGGGCGGCACGGATTTTACCCCGGTGTTCCGGGAGATCCAGGCCATGCGGGAAAGACGGGAGCTGCCAAAGCCCCGGGCGCTGCTGTATTTTACGGACGGGGACGGCTATTACCCCCGGCAGCCGGACTATGAAACGGTTTTTGTACTGGCAGGGCCAAAGAAGCACCCGGAACTGGTGCCCAAATGGGCGAAGATCCTGACTTTGGATTAGGGAAACTCTGAATAAATCGTCTGCGGCTGAGCGGCGAATCTTTTGCTCCCAGGCTGCGGTTTGAAAAATGGGAAATATAGCGCAGCCGTTGCCAGCGCAAGCTGGCTTACGGATGCGGCATACCCCTTGCGGGTACACAAAGTATTCCCTCATTTTCCAAACCTTGCCTGGAACCAAAATCTTTCGCCGTCAGCTCTTGCCGATTTAATCAGAGCTTCCCAGGGCCTATAGGAGAAGATGTATGGATATTCAAAAAGCAAAAGAAGAAATCAAAAACACCCTGGCGGCCTATCTGCAAAAGGATGAGGATGGGAACTACCGCTATCCCCTGGTCAACCAGCGGCCCCTGCTGCTGATGGGCCCTCCCGGGGTGGGGAAGACTGCCATCGTGGAGCAGGCCGCCCGGGAGGCGGGGCTTCCCATGGTCAGCTACACCATGACCCACCACACCCGGCAAAGCGCCGTAGGCCTGCCCAAAATCACGGAGCGAGACTACTGCGGGCAGCATTTTTCCGTGACGGAGTATACCATGAGCGAGATCATCGGCGCGGTGTATGCCGCCATGGACCGGTCCGGGAAGGGGGAGGGGATTTTGTTCCTGGACGAGATCAACTGCGTTTCGGAAACCCTGGCCCCCACCATGCTGCAATTTCTGCAAAACAAGACCTTCGGAACCCACGCCCTGCCCCTGGGCTGGATCATCGTGGCGGCGGGCAATCCCCCGGAGTACAACAAGTCCGTCCGGGAGTTTGACGTGGTGACCCTGGACCGCATCCGCTGGATTTCCGTGGAAGCCAGCGTGGAGGCCTTCCTGGGCTACGGCGCGGCGGCGGGGCTTCACGGGGCGGTGCTGAGCTTTTTGGGGCTGAAGCCGGAAAAGTTTTACCATGTGAGCCGTCAGGAGGACCAGCTGCGCTATGTCACCGCCCGGGGCTGGGAGGACCTTTCCAGGCTCCTGCAAAGCTGCGAGGAGCTGGGGCTGCCGGTGGGGGAGGAGCTGGTCCGGGAGTTTTTAAACCTGGAGGAAACGGCCCGGGACTTTACGGCTTACTATTTACTCTACCGGAAATACGGTCAGGACTACGGCGTGCCCGGGCTTTTGGCGGGAACGGCCTCGAAAGAGGAGTGGAACGCCCGGGTGGCCCTGGCCCGGCAGGGGGACTTTACGGAGCGGTTCACGTTGGTCAACCAGGTGCTGGAGGCCCTGCGCCACACCGCCCGGGACTATGGGGCGGCGGACCGGCTGGCCCAGGCCCTCCACCAGAGTCTCACGGCCTTTATAAACGGGAAAGAGTCTCTGGAGGACGTCCTCCATGCCCGCCGGAAGGCCCTGGAGACCAAGCGGCAGTTTAAGCTTGCCGGTACCGGGGCGCTGAACCTGGAAGCCAAGGTAATAAAGCAGCTGGAAGTTTGGTGTCAGGCGGCGGCGCAAAACCGCCTCCGGGAGAAAAAGAATCAGGATGCCTTTGTAAAAGAGGCCTTTGCCAAGAGTCTGTCCCAACGGCAGGAGCAGATTTCCGCCATGGGCCGGGGCCTTGAAAACGCCATCGGCTTTTTGTCCGACTGCTTTGGAGATGGCCAGGAGCTGACCCTGCTTCTGACCCAGATCACCCACAGCCCGGAGATCATGGACTACATTACCCTTCTGGGCTGCGACAGCTATCTGGCCCTCTGCGACCGGCTGCAATGCCAGAAAAACGAACAGGAACTGCGGAAGGCCTGCCTGGAGGCCGCAGAAAAGTAACAGTAGATTTTTTGTCAAAACGGTGGTATAATAACCCCATCCAGCCATTTGCAACCGAGGAGGGAAGACCGTGGACAAGCCAGCAGGCGCTTTTCAGCATCAGGTGAATAAGGCCTCGCTGCCCGTGTGTCCCATTCTGGGGGTGCAGATCGCGGCCATTGATATGCCCTGGCTGCTGGACTTTACCCAGCGGAACCTGAAAGCGCTTTCCGGGGACTATATCTGCGTGTCCAATGTCCATACCACCGTCACGGCTTTTAAAGACCCCGGCTATATGCAGGTCCAGAACGGGGGCATTCTGGCCATTCCCGACGGGGGCCCCCTGTCTACCACCGGCCGCCGCCGAGGCTTCCGGGCCATGAGACGGGTCACGGGGCCGGACTATATGCAGCAGGCCATTGCCGCCGGTATCTCCAAGGGGTGGCGGCACTATTTTTACGGCAGCACGCCGGAGACCCTGGAAAAAATGGAGCAGAATCTGCGGGCCCGGTATCCCGGCATTGAGATATCCGGAACCTTCAGCCCCCCCTTTCGCCCCATGACCCCGGAGGAGGAGCAGGCTCTTCAAAAAGAGCTTTGGGAAAAGCAGCCGGACTTCCTTTGGGTGGGCCTGGGAGCCCCCAAGCAGGAGATCTGGATGCACGACCACCAGGGCAAGGTTCCTGGGCTCATGGTGGGGGTGGGGGCCGCCTTTGACTATGCGGCGGAAAACATTTACCGTGCCCCGGACTGGATGCAGCGGCACAACCTGGAATGGTTCTATCGGCTGCTGCAAGACCCCAAGCGGCTGTTCCCCCGGTATCTCTACACCAATACGCTTTATCTGATCGAAGCGGATTTGCGAGGAAAATAAAAATGAATATACTCATCGTTCACAATCTCTACCAGATTCCCGGCGGGGAGGAGGTGGTGGCATGCGGTGAGCAGAAAATGCTGCAGGCCCATGGCCACAGGGTTCTGACCTACTTCCGAAATAATGGAGAGCTTTCAGAATTCCCTTTGTGGAAAAAGATGTGCCTGCCTTTTTCTGTTCTTTGGAACCCCAGAACCTACCGGGAAGTCCGGAAAATGATTCGGGAAAACAAAATAGACCTGGTCCATGTACACAATACCCTGATGCTGGTGTCTCCCGCGGTATACTATGCCGCCCGGAAGGAGGGGGCGGCGGTGGTGCAGACCGTCCATAATTTTAGACTTTTGTGCCCCGGGGCCACCTTCTACCGCCAGGGCCATGTGTGCGAGGAGTGCCTTAAAAAGGGCCTGGGCTGCGCCCTGAAGCACCGGTGCTACCGGGGAAGCTTTGCCCAGACCCTGTGCTGCGTGCTCTCCATGAAGCTCCACCGGGCCACGGGCATTTACAAGAAGCTGACCTACATCTGCCTGACGGAATTTAATCGTCAGAAGCTGCTGCGCCTGCCGGGGCTCCGACCGGAGCGGGTCTTTGTCAAGGCCAATGCCGTGGAGCAGACTCTGGAGCCCTTGCCCGGGGACCGGCGCAAAAATCAGATCCTCTTTGCCGGGCGGCTGGACGAGCTGAAAGGCATCAAAGTTTTGCTGGAGGGTTGGCGGCTGTTAGGCGCGCGTGGGCCGGAGCTTCTGATCTGCGGCAGCGGGCCTCTGGAAGACTGGTGCCGGGAATTTATTGAAAGCAACGGGCTTCATAATGTGCGCCTTTTAGGCTTCGTCCCAAACGACCAAGTCAGGCTTCTGCTGCGGGAGAGCCGGGCCATGGTTTTGCCAACCCAGTGGTATGAGGGCTTCCCCATGAGCATTGCGGAGGCCTTTTCCATGGGCACCCCGGTGCTGGTATCCCGGCTGGGCAACGGCGGCAGCCTGATCGAAGAGGGCATCACCGGTATGAAATTCCGGGGGGATGACCCCAAAGCTCTGGCAGATACCGTGGCGGCCTTCTGGGAAAGGGAACAGGACTGGACCGAGGCGGTGCTTGCCCGATACAAAAAAGACATGGCCCCGGAGGAAAACTACCGGTGTCTGACGGAAATTTACAAGAAAGCCATGGAGCAAAGACAATGAAAAATGTGTTGATCCTCAGCAATATTCCCGCCCCTTACCGGACGGCGTTGTTTTCCTATATGCAATCCGGCACGCCCCAATACCGCTATCAGGTGCTCTACACCAGCCACACCGAGGCGGACCGGGCCTGGAAGGTCTCGGAGGAGGAGCTACAGGACACCTATTTCCTGGATTCCAAAATTCTGCGGGTCAAGGGGGGAAAGGTGGGGGGCACCGCTACCCGGTATATCCACATTCCCTATGGCCTGACCAACATGCTGAACCGCCTCAAGCCCCAGGTGATTATCGGAGGAGAATATAATCTATCCGCGGTGCGGGCGCTGCTGTGGGCCAAGCGCCACGGCGTTCCCTATATCAACATGACAGACGGCACCCTGCGCTCCGAAGCCTACATCGGCCGGGTGCAAAGACTGACCCGGAAAATCATTATCGGAAAAGCCGATGCCTATCTGGCCAGCGGCACCCGGGCCAAGGAAAAGCTGCTGCACTGGGGCGCTCCGGAGGAAAAAATCGCCGTGGCCTACCTGACGGTGGATGTGGCCCCCTTTGTAAAGCTTAACCGGCAGCCCCGGGAGGATACGATTCTTTATGTGGGCCGGATTTCCCGGGAAAAGGGGCTGGACCTGCTGGTGGAGGCCCTGGCGGCTATGGAAAACAAGAATGCCCGGCTGCGGGTGGTGGGCAATGATGTTGACGGCCAGCAGGCAGAAATTCAGGCCCTGGCCCACCGCCTGGGTGTCAGCGGCCGGATCGACTATCTGGGCTACCGGGAAGGGGAAGCCCTGCTTTCTGAATACGCAAAGGCCACGGTTCTGGCGGTGCCCTCCCGGTCTGATTGCTTTGGGCTCATTCTGGTGGAGGCGGGCTGTGCCGGGCTGCCGGTGGCGGCCTCCATCTATGCCGACGGGGCCTGTGACGTGATCACCCCCGGGAAGAACGGTCTCATGGCAGATCCGGAAAAGCCGGAGAAATTTGCTGCCGCCCTGGACACCCTGCTTCGGGCACCGGAGGTGCCCCAGGCGCTTCGGGAGACCCTTGGAGAAAAATTCAGCTTTGCCGCTGTGGCCAAGGGCTACGATCAGGCGGTCAGCATTGCGGAGGGAGGCGGAAACCATGGCTGATTTGCCCATTGTGGTGGTGGCCTACAACCGAATGGAGTCGCTGAAGCGAATTTTAGGGAGCCTGTTGCAGGGGGAATACCCGGAAAGCGCCCCCCTCATCATCAGCATTGACCGGGGGGACAATCAGGAGGTTTTAAGCTACGCCCAGAACTTTTCCTGGCCCTTTGGGGAAAAACAGGTGCTCTATCAGAAGGAGAACCTGGGCCTCAAGCGGCACATCCTGAAGTGCGGCGGCCTGACCCAGAGCCACGACGGCATCATCCTTCTGGAGGACGATCTGTATGTCTCCCCGGATTTTTATCGGTACGCCCTGGAATGCCTGGAATTTGTCAAGGGAAAGGACCGGATCGCCGGTGTGGCCCTGTATAACCACCGGCTGAGCCAGTTGACGGACAAGGTTTTTGAGCCCCTGGACGACGGCTATGACAACTGGTATTTCCAATACGCCTGTTCCTGGGGTCAGATGTGGACCAGGGAACAGTGGGCACTCTTTGCAAACTGGCTGGAACAAAACGGGGACTATGATTTTGAAAATGCCCCCAAGCTCCCCGCCCACATCCGGGACTGGGGCAAGCACTCCTGGCTGAAATATCACATTGCCTTCACCGTGGAAACGGACCGCTTCTTCCTGTACCCAAGGACCGCCCGGACCACCTGCTTTTCCGATGCCGGGGTGAATTTCTCCGTCAAAACCGGCATGTATCAGGTGCCCCTTCTTCAGGGCGGGCGGAAAGGCAAACTGCGTTTTTCAGAGCTTTCTGAATCCCGGGCGGTGTATGATGCCTGGATGGAAAATCTGTGGCTGCGGACCGCTTTAGGCCGGGAAGACCTGTGCGTGGACCTCTATGGCTCCAAGGAGCATTTTGAGGGAAAGGGCTATGTGCTCACCGCGTCGAAACTCCGGGGGGCGGAGCTGCTGGAAAGCTACGGCCGGGAAATGCGGCCCCAGGAGTGGAACGTGCTGGCAAAGGTCCCGGGAGAAGAGCTGGGCCTTTACCGCCTGGGGATGTCTGCCGGGAAGTGTGCGCCTGCGCCAAAGGAGCGCCGGGCGGATGCGGCCTACCACATCCGGGGCATCACTTATCCCTATAAAAAGGTGATATTGTCGCTGTTCTTTCTGGAAACCCTGGAGAAAATCCGGAAAAAAATATTCAAAAAATGATCCTCAAGGGTGCGGTCGTCAGGAATCGCACCCTTGACCTTTTTTGGTGAGAAAGATATAATGTAAGCAATAGCAGGAAGTGGGGGATGAACCGTGAAGCAAACCCAATGGTATAAAGATACCGTATTTTATCAAATCTGGCCCAGAAGCTTTTTAGACGGCAACGGCGACGGCATGGGGGACCTCTATGGCGTGCTGCGGAAGCTGGACTATATCAAGAGCCTGGGCTGTGACGGCATTTGGTTTTCCCCTCTGTATCCCTCCGGCGGGGTGGACTGCGGTTACGATGTCTCGGACTATATGGACATTGACCGGATGTTCGGCGGCATGGAGGCCTTCCGGGCGGTGCTGGAAGGGGCCCACAGCCGGGGGATGAAGGTCATTATGGACCTGGTCATCAACCACACCAGCGACGAGCATGAATGGTTCCAGAAAAGCCGCCGCCGGATCGAGCCCTATACGGACTACTATATCTGGCGGCCCGCCAAGAAAAACGGGAAGCTCCCCAACAACTGGGATTCCCATTTTGAGGGCAAGGCCTGGACCTATGACCCCATCCGCAAGGAATATTACCTCCATCTGTTCGCGGTCAAGCAGCCGGACCTCAATATGGACAATCCCCTGGTCCGGGAGGAAGTCAAAAAAATCATGGGCTTCTGGTTAGGATTGGGGGTGGACGGCTTCCGGGAGGACGTGATCACCTTCATTTCCAAAAAGCCGGGGCTTCCCAATGACCATTGGATGCCGGTGTATAAGGGATTGTTTCACTACAACCATGGGCCGAAGATCCACGAATACCTGTCGGAATTCAGAGACTCGGTGCTGCAAAACTACGACTGCATGACCCTGGCGGAGGCCCCCATGGTGACCCCGAAGATCGCCCTGCGCTACATCCGGGAAGGGAAAGACCAGGAGTTCAGCATGATGATCCAGAACGCCGCCATGTGCGCCGACTGCCTGTTCCAGGACTTTTTCCCCATGAAATTCTCCCTGAAACGGCTGAAAAGAGCCTACCGCCTGTGGCAGAGGAAGCTGGAGGGCCGGGGCTGGAACATGCTGTTCCTGGAAAACCATGACCACCCCAGAATCGTTTCCCGGTACGGCAGCGAGCAGTTCCGGGAGCAGAGCGCCAAAATGCTGGCGGCCATGTATTTATTCCAGAAGGGCACCCCCTTCGTCTATCAGGGCCAGGAGATTGGCATGACCAACTGGCACCCGGGAAGCCCCGAGATGTACGAGGACGTGGCCACCCTCTATTACTTTGACCACTACGCCCAGCGCATGACCCCCCGGGCCAGACTCCACAGGCTCTGGCGCTGCTCCCGGGATTCCGCCCGGACGCCCATGCAGTGGGACGGGGGCGAAAACGCGGGCTTCACCACCGGCACACCCTGGTTTTACGTCAATGACAACTACCGCCAGATCAATGTGGCCGATCAGGACCGGGACCGGAACTCGGTGCTCAATTTCTACCGATTGGCCATCGCTCTGCGCAAGCGGCTCAGCTGCGTCCGCTGGGGCGTCTACAAAGAGTACACCAAGGGCTCCAAGTGGCTCTATCAGTACTCCATGCGGGACAGTCGGCAGCGAATCTTGGTCATCTGCTCCTTCAGCTCCCACCGGCAGCGCTACAAGCCCCCCAGGGACTTCTGCCTGGAGGATGGCAAGCTGATTTTGTGCAATTACCAAGACCCCATCCCCGGAACCCTGCAGCCCTATGAGACAAGGGTTTATTTGTGGAAATAATGAAAATAGGAGCGTACAGAACATGAGAGATTCCCTGGGTCTGACAGTGGCAGATTACAAGCGCCTGAAAATTCAGCAGAAGGTTGGAAACCTGCTCAATGCCAAGTTTACAAAACCAACCTATATTCTGAAATTCGGCAAGGAACGGACCGACCGGCTCTACCCCGTGAAGGATGACCGGATGAAGTGGCTGGATACCTGCTATGATATTCTGACGGAGGATTTTGCCGATTTCCTCCGGGATTACCGCTTTACGCCCCATAAACCAGAATCGGACAAAAAAATCATCTGGGTATGCTGGCTTCAGGGGGAGGAGCATATGCCGGAGGTGGTTAAGCTGTGCATCCGCTCCCTGCGGAAAAACGCTCCGGAAAATGCGGAGGTGGTGCTGCTGACGGGAGAAAATATCGGGCAGTACGCCCAGTTTCCTCCCTACGTCTACAAAAACCTCAAATCCGGCAAGCTGACCCTGACCCATTTTTCGGACCTCTTGCGCATGAACCTCCTCAGCCGCTTTGGCGGGTTGTGGGTGGACTCCACCGTCTTCGTCAGCGACAAAATTCCCAAGGCCTATCTGGATGCGCAGCTTTACAGCATCCAGATGTGGGGCAAGGAGGACCGGGACCGGAACCCCTACTACGGCGGCCTGACCTCCTTCCTGCTGGCAGGAGGGACCGAGTGCATGGTCTATGACTTCTGCTACCGGTTCTTCCTGGAATACCAGAAAAAATACGGCCACCTGATGGACTATCATCCCATCAACCTGTGCTTCCGGATGCTCTATGACCTGTACCCGGAATCCCGGCAGGCAGTGGATGCCATCGGCCCCAACAATCGGGAGGTCTATACCCTCTTTGACTATACGGGCAAGCCCTATGACGAGGAGCTGTGGAAAAAACTCACCGACCATCAGATTTTCCACAAGCTCAACTGGCGCAAGCATTATCCGGAAACTGTGGACGGAAAAATGACAGTCTACGGCTATATGCAAAGCATTACCTGACCGCAAGCGATATATGAAACCCTGCCTAAAACCTTCCTCTTCGGGGAAGGGGGACCGCCATAGGCGGTGGGGGTTGAGGCGCAGTACGGCGTTTTCCATTGTAGGAACAATAGGCGCAGAGGTAGAACGTGTCAGCGAAACCGTAGGGAACGGCCTGTGTGCCGTTCCGGGGACGGGGCGAATATAACCCGTGCGGATGAACGGTATCACCCACCGGTGTGTCCGTAGGGGCGGCAATCTGCCGCCCGCCACGTTCCGGATACAACCTGTGCGGTTGAATGGAACCACGCAATGTAGCGGCGATGATTCATCGCCATGCAACGTAACGAATACAACCTGTATGGACGAACGGAACCACCCACCGACATGTCATTCCGAGCGAACGAATGTGAGTCGAGGAATCTACTCAAGTAGCAAGCTTTATCTTGTGTTGGTCTATCCTTCAACGTAGTGGATTCCTCCACTCCGCTGACGCGACCGTCGGAATGACATAATGGGGGGCGTTTTCTGATATTATCGGGAACAGTTCCGTCCTTTCGGGCCGGAACGGCACACAGGCCGTTCCCTACGGTTTCGCTGACAGGTGGATTCTTTTCAACCGCTGTGTTCCTACATATGTGCGTTTTTCTCCGTTTGGGGCATATGGGGGAACGTTTTTACGGATTCGCCTGCTGTTTCTACAACATTTCACGCCGCCCTGCCCCATGCTGTTTTATTTTGGTGACATTCCAAGGCTTTTGGGGTACACTAAATAAAAACAACAAAGGAGAAGCATATGAAGACGTTTTTAAAAACCGCGTTCCTTTTGGCGCTGGCGATGGTGATTTTGGTGGGCTGTGCCGGGAGCGGGGGGCCTGCCCAGCCGGTGGAGGAGAGCGCAGAGTATTCCAACTTGACGGATGGGGCATCCCGGAGCCTTTTGGAGGAGGCGTTGCGGGATGTGGACATTCAGGATGAACGCATTCAAAGCCTCATGACCCGTGTGGACCGGTTCAACGCCGGTGTGAAAGCGGAATGGCTGACAAAGGGGTTTGAAAAGGCACCGGCGGCATTTACCAAATACGACCCCTATGCAATGCAGGATGAATGGACGGCTCAAAACGGGACCTTCCCCGGCTACAACTGCCGCATCACCGCCTTTGGGCTCCTGGGGGACCGGATCACCGTGGCCCCGGATGCCCCTGCCGCCCAGGGAGAGGACTTTTTGTTTCTGGACCTGGAAACGCTGAAACAGGACGGGGCGGTGCTCTGCGGCGAGAGCCAGGCCAAATTCTGCGCTCTCTTTGCCCCGGTGACGGCGGCGGACTCTGTCAAAACGGAAGACCAGGTCCAGGCCCTTCAAAAGGGCTGGGCGCAGCGGGGCATTGGGTTTTCGGAAGGGAAGGCCCGGCTCATTACCGTGATTTTCCACGACCGTTTTTCCGACGAGGCGGGCACCCTCTCTGTGGGCCATACCGGCGTGCTGCTGCCTGGAAAGGACGGGGGGCTGCTCTTTATAGAAAAGGTGGCCTTCCAGGAGCCCTATCGGCTGGTCAAGTTCCGGGACCGGCAGGCCCTCAGCGACTATTTGACGGAAAAATACGACACCGCCTGGGGGCAGCCTACCGCCCGGCCCTTTGTAATGGAAAACGACGGGCTTATGGAGGGCTTCCGGCCCAACCCCCTTCTGCCGGAAGAAGGATAAAAAAATCCCGCCTGCGAACGTGCAGGCGGGAAAACTTTTTTGTGGGCGCTTCGTTTATCGGGCGGCAGCCAGGCAGTCCCGGACGATCTGCTCCATTTGGGAGCGCTTGGCCAGCATGTCCTTGCACAGGGCAATCTGGCAGCGGGTGCGCACCAGGTTGTGCTCGGGGTAGAGGGTCTTAAAGTAGGGGTCTCCCTGGAGGTAGTCTCCCAGGAACCGGGTACACAGCTCCGCCGTCAGGCAGAAGCAGCTCAGGGCCAGGGTGTCGGCCTCTTCCTGGGTCATGGAGGCGGCGGTCTTTTCCAGGAAGCCCTGGGAGAAGGCCCGGAAGACCTCCATATCCACACCGGCCTGGCTGGGGTCTTTGCAGTCCTCCTCGCAGCGGTTGGCGGCGAAGCGGATGGCATCACCAAAGTCGTGGCCCATGAGGCCGGGCATGACGGTGTCCAGGTCAACGACCACCAGCGCCCGGTGGTCGTCGGTGCTGAAGAGCACGTTGTTGATCTTGGTGTCGTTGTGGGTCACCCGCAGGGGCAGACGGCCCTGGTTGTAAAGGTCCGTCAGGGTGCAGGCCAGATCCTCATTTGCCAGCAGAAAGTCGATTTCCTCCCGCACTTCCTTCGCCCGGCCCACCTTGTCCTGGGCCACGGCGGCCTTGAAGTCGGCGTAGCGCTGCCGGGTATTGTGGAAGTTGGGAATGGTCTCCCGGAGGGAGTGAATGTCAAAGTCTGAAAGCTGGTTCTGGAATTCCCCGAATACCCGCCCGGCGTTTCTGATGATTTCCGGGTCTTTGACGGTGTTGAAGGTGACGGAGGGAATATAGTTGGTCATGCGCCAGAAGTTGCTGCCGTCGATGACGTAGGTTTTCCGGTCCGCGGTGTGGTGGAAGTGGAGACACGTCCGGTCCGGGCACTTGGCCCGGATGTGCTCGGTGACCTTGTCGATGTTGTCCATGAGCCCGACGGGGTCACGGAAGGCGTAAGTATTGACATTTTGAACCAGAAAAGATTTTGAATTTCCGTTTTTTAACCGGAAGTTTACTTTGTAGGTGCGGTTTACATTGCCCATCTGGATGGTTTCATACCCAAGGTAGGTATCCTCGATCCGGAAGAGCCGACACACCTGCTCTAATTTCTCATTAAAATCCACAGTCCTCTACGACCTCTCATGGTTATATTTGGGGGAAGCGCCGCCTCACTGTGTGGGGGCTTCCTTGGGAGCGTGCGAAAAGAAAGGGCAGAAGCTGGAAGACCACTGCTGCCACATTCCGGCCCATTCTACCGCATATTTGGGCAAAAGTCAATCAATGCCCGGTTATTTGGTGAAAATCACAAGAAAAAACAGGCTGATACAAAATGACTTTCTCAAATTTTCGGCAGAATTCACAATGCCCCAGGGCCTGGGAACCCCTTGGAACATCCAAAAAGAAAAAATAGGCAGTGGGCTGCTTTTCAAAAAGAAACCATTGCATTTAAGCCAGAATACAGGTATAATAAACTGATTCATTATACGTTACGAGGTTATGCTGTGTACTTAAAATCACTGGAATTACAGGGCTTTAAGTCCTTCCCGGATAAAACGGTGATCCGGTTTGGAGATGACATTACCGCCATCGTCGGCCCCAACGGCTCGGGAAAGTCCAATATTTCCGATGCCATTCTCTGGGTCATGGGCGAACAGAGCTCCAAAACCCTTCGGGGCGCCAAAATGGAGGACGTTATTTTCGGCGGCACGTCCAAGCGTCCCCAGCTGGGCTTCGCGGAGGCCTCTCTGACCCTGGACAACTCCGACAGAGCCCTGGCCTATGACGCCGACGAGGTGGTAGTCACCCGCCGGTATTACCGCTCCGGTGACGGAGAATACTATATCAACCGTCAGTCCGCCCGTCTCAAGGACATCAATGAGCTGCTGATGGACACCGGCCTGGGCCGGGAGGGCTACTCCAACATCGGCCAGGGCCGCATTGACGAAATTCTGTCGCTAAAAAGCGGAGACCGCCGGGAAATCTTTGAAGAGGCCGCCGGCATTTCCAAATACCGCCACAGAAAAGAGGAAACCGAGCGGCAGCTGGAACGGACGGAGGACAATCTGCTGCGCATCGGGGACAAGGTCTCGGAGCTGGAGTTGCAGCTGGAGCCTTTGAAAGCCCAGTCGGAAAAGGCTCAAAAATATCTGGAAATGAAGCAGGAGCTCAAGGGCGTGGAGGTAGCCGTTTGGCTGGACACCCTCAATAAGCTCTCTGCCGCCGCCAAAAAGGCGGAGGAGGACTACGCCTCCGCTTCCTTCGTGCTGCAGCAGGCCCACGATGACCTGGATGGGCTGTACCGCCAGGCAGAGCAGCTGGGCGAATCTCTCCGGGAAAAGGACGGTCTGCTGGAGTCCGTGCGGGTGAAGACCAATATGCTGGGCAGCACCCATCAGCAGCTGGACGGCCAGATGGCGGTGCTCCAGGGCAATGTGGAAAATAACAAGGAAAATCTGCGCCGGATCGAAGAGGAAATCAAGGGCCAGCAGGACCGCTCCGGCGGCCTGGACAGCCAGATCCAGCAGACCCAGCTTCGTGTGGACCAGATCCACCGGGACCTGGAGGATGTGCGTCAGGCCGTCACGGATTCCCAGCGGAAGCTCCAGGACATGACCGCCTCCGCCCAGGGCCTCAGCCGCCAGTTCCTGGAATTAAGAGGAACGGAAGCCAATTTGCAGGCGGATATTGCCGGCTGCGAGGCGGACATCCGGGGCATTGAAGAAAACCGGGGTGCTGCCGGAGAGCGGTTACAACAGCTGGAAGCGGACATTTCCGCGGGAAAAACCAGACTGGAAGAAGCAAAAGCCAACCTGGACGCCAGCCGCAAGGCTCTGAAAGAGGCAAAGGACCAGGTGGTGGCCTCCAACAACGTGATCGCGGGCTTTGCCCTGCGGCAGGAGAACCGGCAGAAGAACCGGGATGCTTCGGCGGAACGGCTGCGGCAGCTGGGGGCAGCCCTGGAGGGCGTCACCGCCAAGCTCCGGGTGTTCCGGGCCATGGAGCGAGATTTTGAAAGCTATCAGAAATCCGTCCGGATGGTCATGCAGGAGACACAGCGGGGAGGGCTTAAAAACATCCATGGCCCCGTATCCAGGCTGATCCGCACGGAGGACCGCTTTGCGGTGGCCATTGAGATCGCCCTGGGCGCAGCCATGCAGCAGATCGTGGTGGACAGCGAAGCCGACGGCAAGGCCGCCATCAACTATTTAAAGCGCACCGGCGGCGGCCGGGCCACCTTCCTGCCCCTGTCCAATATCTGGGGCAAGAGTTTGCAGGAGCCGGGGGTGGAAAACTTCCGGGGCTTTGTGGGCATCGGGGCGGACCTGGTGACCTATGACCCCAAATATAAAAACATCGTATTAAACCTTCTGGGACGCACGGTGATCGCGGAGGACCTGGATGCCGCCATTGCCATGGCCAGACAGTTTAAAAACCGATTCCGCATCGTGACCCTGGACGGCCAGGTCATGAACTCCGGCGGCTCCATGACCGGCGGCTCCGTCAATAAGGACGCGGGCATTCTTTCAAGAGCCAACGAGCTGGAAAAGCTGGCGGCTCAGGAACAGAAGCTTCTGGCCCAGCGCCAGGAGGAAGAAGGGCGGCTTCAGGAGTTCCAGCGGCAGTATGACCAGGTGGAGTTCCAGCTGTCTGCCGCCCGGGACCAGCTTCGGGAGGCAGAGGACCAGGTCCTGCGCCTCCAGGGCCAGGAAAAGCAGTTTGAGGTGCTCTGCGGCGCCATTGAAGATGCGGAAAATGCGGCCTGCCGGGAGCTGGAAAGCCTCAAAGACCGGGACCGGGCAGACGGCGAACGTCTGGCGGCCCAGAAGGCCAAAATCCAGGTCTATGAAAAGCAGCTCCGGGAAACCCGGCAGCAGCTGTCCGGCCTGGAGGGCAGCCAGTCCCAGGCGGCCCAGGCAACGGATGCCATTACCGCCCACCTGACGGAGCTGCGGACCAAGGAAGCGGCTTTGGATGCCGAAGGGGCTACGGCCATTTCCCACATGGAAGACCTGCGGTCTTTGCGGTCGGACATGGAAGGGGACCGGGAGAAAAAGCAGGCCCTGATGGATGCCATCGCCCAGGAAAATCAGCGGCTTCAGGGGGAAATCGCCCAACTGGAGCAGCGCCAGCAGGACAACGACCGGGAAGCGGCGGAAATGAACGAGACCCTGCAAAACATGCTGACGGACCGTGCCCAGACCGAGGCCGCCAAGACCAAGGCCGAGCACGATGCCCAGGAAAAGAACAAAGAAATCCTCAATATGGAGCGGGCTTGTGCCCTGCTGGAGCAGAAAAAGGTGACCTCCTCCATGGAGGAGCGGCAGATCGTGGACAAGCTGTGGGATTCCTACGGTCTGACCCCCGGCACCGCGGAGGATGCCCGGGGAGAAATTGAATCCGTCGCCGCGGGAAACCGCCGCATCGGAGAGCTGAAACGGAAAATCGCCGCCCTGGGCACTCCCAACCTGGGAGCCATCGACGAATACGCCCGGGTCAACGAGCGCTACAGCTACCTGGCCGAGCAGCGGGATGACGTGCTGACCTCCAAACGGGAGCTGGAGAGCATCATCCGGGACATCACCAAGGAAATGACCACGATTTTTGTGGAACAGTTCGCCAGGATCGACCACTATTTTGGCCAGGTCTTTGAGGAGATGTTCGGCGGCGGCAAGGGCCAGCTGATTCTGGAAGACCCGGAGAACCCCCTGACCTGCGGCATTGAGATTCGGGTGCAGCCCCCCGGAAAGCAGGTCAAGACCATTACATTGCTCTCCGGCGGCGAAAAGGCCTTTGTGGCAACGGCTCTGTACTTTGCCATTTTGAAGGTCCGGCCCACGCCCTTCTGTCTGCTGGACGAAATTGACGCGGCACTGGACGACCGGAATGTAGACCGTTTTGCGGGATACCTGCACAATTTGAAAAAGACCCAGTTTATTGTCATCACCCACCGGCGGGGCACCATGGAAGCGGCAGACGTGCTTTACGGCGTGACCATGCAGGAGCAGGGCGTTTCCAAGCTTCTGCGGCTGGATTTGAACCAGATGGAGCAATATCTGGGAATCGGAGAATAAGGAGAAGAATATGGGATTTTTTGACAAGATCAAAGCCGGACTGGCCAAGACCAGAGATGCCCTCAGCGACAGCTGGAATGACCTGTTTTCCGGGGATACGGAAATCGACGACGATTTCTATGACGAGCTGGAGGAATGCCTGATCCTGGCAGATCTGGGTGTGGAAACCGCCGGGAAGGCCACGGCGGCCCTGCGCAAGGCCGTGCGGGAGCAGCACATCACCCAGGCGGAGGAAGCCAAGGCCGCCCTGCGGCGTATTTTAGCGGAGATGGTCAGCGTGGGTTCTCCGGAGCTGGACCTTTCCACCACCCCCAGCGTGATCCTGGTCATCGGTGTCAACGGCGTGGGCAAGACCACCACCATCGGCAAAATCGCCAAGCAGCTCTGCGACCAGGGCAAGAAGGTGCTGCTGGTGGCAGGGGACACCTTCCGTGCCGCCGCGGCGGACCAGCTGGAAATCTGGGCGGAGCGCAGCGGCGCGGACATCGTGCGGCAGCACGAGGGAGCCGACCCGGCCTCCGTGGTTTATGATGGCATTCAGTCCGCCAAGACCCGGAACGTGGATGTCATCATCGTGGATACCGCGGGACGGCTGCACAACAAGCAGAACCTGATGAACGAGCTGAACAAAATCAGCCGCATTGTGGAGCGGGAGCTGCCCAACGCCGCCCGGGAGGTACTGCTGGTGCTGGACGGTACCACCGGCCAGAACGGCCTTATCCAGGCCAAGCAGTTTAAGGAGATCGCCGGGGTGACGGCTCTGGCCGTGACCAAGCTGGACGGCACCGCCAAGGGCGGCATCGTCATTGCCGTGGCCAACACCCTGCAAATTCCCGTGAAATTCATCGGTGTAGGCGAAAAGGCAGAGGACCTCATGCCCTTTGTGGCGGAGGACTTCGTCAACGCCCTGCTGTAAGGAGAAGACCAATGAAAGTCGTTTTGGCAAGCAAAAACAAGCACAAGCTGGTGGAAATCAGCCAGATCACGGAAAAATTCAACATCCAGCTGGTGCTGGAGTCGGAGCTGGGCGTGGACATCGATGTGGAGGAGACCGGCAGCACCTTTGAGGAAAACTCCTTTTTAAAGGCCAATGCCGTCATGCAGGCAACGGGTCTTCCGGCGCTGGCGGACGATTCCGGCATCGCGGTGGATGCCTTAAACGGAGAGCCGGGCATTTACTCCGCCCGCTATGGCTTTGACGAGACGTTAGACGATGCCGGACGGGTGCAGCTGCTGCTGCGCAACATGGAGCAGGTACCGGACGATCAGCGGCAGGCCCAGTTCGTCTGTGTCATCACCTTGGTGACCCCGGAGGGCACCACCATCCAGGCCCGGGGCGAGGTCCACGGCTTTGTGACCCGTGCCCCGGAGGGAGAGGGCGGTTTTGGCTACGATCCCATTTTTTACTATCCCCCCTTCGGCAAGACCCTGGCCCAGGTTCCCCAGGAACAGAAAAACCAGGTGTCCCATCGGGGAGAGGCTTTGAAGATTTTTTATGAGAAACTAAAGGAGGCAGGCTATGCTGAACAGTAAGGAACGGGCGGAGCTGAGAGCAAAGTCCAATCAGTTGGATACCACCCTCATGGTGGGCAAGGGCGGCGTAACGGAGGCGGTCATCGCGGAAGCGGAAAACCAGCTCACCGCCAGAGAATTGGTCAAGGGCAAGGTCCTGGAGGGGGCGCTGATGTCTCCCCAGGAGGTGAGCCAGGCCATCTGTGAGGCCACCGATGCCGAGGGCGTTGCCTGTGTGGGCACCAAGTTTGTGATCTACCGGTTCAGCGAAAAGCTCCAGGCCCAGCGGAACATGACCGGCCGGGCCAAGCGGAAGGAGACCCCTGTGAGCAAGTCTGACCCCGTTCGCAAGGGCATCCGTGCCCGCCGCCACGCCGCCAAGCTGGTGCGGGAGCAGCGCAATGCCTATTTTAAGGAGAAGGCCGTGGAAAAGGCCATCGAGCGGGACCGGGAAAAGCAGCTCCGGCAAAAGGAGCGGTAAGAGACAAACAGGATGCCGGTGGGCCTGTAAACTGGTAGAGTATGGCTCCGGCGCAGTGGAAAAGGGGAGAGAAAATGGAAAAAATCGGTATTTTCGGAGGCTCTTTCAATCCGCCCCATGTGGGGCACATCCGCAGCGCCGCCTATGCGGCGGAAACCTTGGGACTTACAACACTTTTTCTGATGCCGGACCGGCAGACCCCGGGAAAGCCCCGGCCGGAAAGCGGTGCCGACGATGCCCAGAGACTGCAAATGCTGACCCTGGCGGCGGCAGACACCCCCTGGCTGCAGGTTTCGGACCTGGAGCTTACCGGGGAAGGGCTGACCTATGAAACGCTCTGCGCCCTTTCCCGGCAGCACCCCGGGGCAGAACTCTTTCTGCTGCTGGGCACGGACCAGTTTTTAAAGCTTCCCCAATGGAGAAACGGGGCGGAAATTCTGAAGCTTGCCACGGTGGCGGCCCTGCGCCGGGGAGAAAAAAAGGAAGAGCAGCTTTTGAATCAGGGCAAGGCGGCCCTGGAGGCCCTGGGGGGCCGGGTCATGATGCTGGATAATCCCATAACGGCCATTTCCTCCACCCAGCTGCGGAGGCTCATCGCCTTTGGGGCCGGGGCATCCTTTTTAAGCCCCCAAGTCCTGGACTACATCCGCCGGGAAGGGCTCTACGATTCCGGGGCGGATTTCAAGAATCTTCCCATGGAGGAGCTTCAGCAGGTGGTGGTGCGGCTCTTAAACCCCAACCGGGTGCGCCATGTGCTGGGCTGCCGGGATACGGCGGTGGAGCTGGCCAAGCGCTGGGGGGCAAACGAAGTGGATGCCGGCAGGGCCGGGCTTCTCCACGACATCACCAAGGCTTTGGACGGGCCCCTGCAATTGACTTTGTGTCAGGCCTATGGTAAAATATTGGATGATTTTTCCAGAAAATACCCCAAAACCCTCCATGCTCTCACAGGCAGCCTGGTGGCCCAGCGGATATTTGGGGAAAATGAAGCGGTGGTCTCCGCCATTGAATCCCACACCACCGGCAAGGCCAACATGAACCTGCTGGAAACCATTATTTATGTGGCAGACTATATGGAGCCCAACCGGGATTTCCCCGGGGTGGAGACCCTGCGCTCCCTGGCCTTTTCCGACATTCGGGGGGCGTTGAAACTGGGGCTTGAAATGACCCTGGAGCATCTGGCGGAGCAGGGGGGCGAGGTGTCCCCGGCATCCCGGCAGGCCCTGGCCTATTTAAACGGACAAACACTCTAAGCCAAGAAAGGAATACAAATACATGCTTACACCCAAACAGATCGCCTATGAGGTCACCAAGGCCCTGGATTCCAAAAAGGGCATGGATATTGAGCTGCTGAAAATCGACAAGATCAGCTCTCTGGCGGACTACTTCCTGATCTGCACCGGTACCTCCAATACCCACGTCAAGACCCTCTGCGACTACGCTGAGTACACCCTGGAGCAGCTGGGGGAGACCATGCTGAGCCGTGAAGGCCACCGGGGCAATTCCTGGGAGCTGCTGGACTACGGCAGCATCGTTGTTCACGTCTTTACCGAGGAGGCCCGGCAGTTTTACGCCCTGGAGCGGCTGTGGGCAGACGCGGAGCGCATTGATTTGAAAGATATTATTGTGGCAGAGCCCACAAATTAACAGGAGATGTCAGGTTCCATGAATTACGATTTCGCAAAAATTGAAGAAAAGTGGCACAAGTACTGGAAGGAAAACGATACCTTCCACACGGATGTCTGGGATTTTTCCAAGCCCAAGTATTATGTCCTGGATATGTTCCCCTACCCCTCCGGCGTAGGCCTCCATGCGGGCCATCCCGAGGGCTACACCGCCACGGACATCATGTCCCGGATGAAGCGGATGCAGGGCTACAATGTGCTCCACCCCATGGGCTATGACTCCTTCGGTCTGCCTGCCGAGCAGTACGCCATCAACACCGGCAACCACCCCGAGGGCTTCACCCAGGAGAACATCAAGACCTTCTCCAAGCAGCTGGAGGAGCTGGGCTTTGACTACGACTGGTCCAAGATGATCGCCACCTCCGACCCCAGCTTCTACAAGTGGACCCAGTGGATTTTCAAGAAGCTCTATGAGGCGGGCTATGCCAAGCGCATTGAAATGCCGGTGAACTGGTGCGAGGAGCTGGGCACCGTGCTCAGCAACGACGAGGTCATTGACGGCAAGTCCGAGCGGGGCGGCTATCCCGTGGTGAAGAAAAACATGATGCAGTGGGTCATCGATCAGCCCGCCTTTGCCGAAAAGCTCCTGGAGGGCCTGAACGAGATCGACTGGCCGGAATCCACCAAGGAAATTCAGCGGAACTGGATCGGCAAATCCACCGGTGTGGAAGTGGACTTCAAGCTGGCAGGCGGCGGAGATTTCTCCATCTACACCACCTGCATTGAAACCATTTACGGCATCACCTTCATGGTCCTGGCCCCTGACGGCAAGATCGTGCAGGACCTGATGGACCGCATCGAAAACAAGGACGAGGTCAACGCCTACATTGCCGAGACCGCCAAGAAGAGCGACATGGACCGGACGGAGCTGAACAAGGGCAAGACCGGCTGCCCCCTGAAGGGCGTTTACGCCATCAACCCCGTCAACGGCAAGCAGGTCCCCGTGTTCATCGGTGACTTTGTCTTGGCAAACTACGGCACCGGCGCCGTTATGGCCGTGCCCAGCCACGATCAGCGGGACTTTGAGTACGCCGTGGCCCACAACATCCCCATGATCCAGGTCATTGAGGGCCGGGATGTTTCCGAATGCGCCTTTGAAAAGCAGGACTACCTGGGCAAGGGCTGCCGCCTGGTAAACTCCGAGGAGTTCTCAGGGCTTACTGTGGAGGAGGCCAAGGAGGCCATCACCCGGAAGCTGGAAGCCATGGGCGTGGCCAGAAGAAAAATCAACTACCACTTCCGGGAGTGGATCTTCGCCCGCCAGAGATACTGGGGCGAGCCCGTACCCTGCGTGTATACCCAGGACGGCAAGACCTATTTTGTCCCTGATGAGGAGCTGCCTGTGATCCTTCCCGAGCTGGAGGACTACAAGGGCCGCAACGGCCAGGCCCCTCTGGAAAACGCCACGCAGTGGAAGCAGTATGACCGCCACGGCATCAAGGGTACCCGGGAGACCTCTACCATGCCCGGTTCCGCCGGTTCCTCCTGGTACTATATGCGCTATATTGACCCCAAGAACGACAAAGAGTTCTGCAATCAGGAGCTTCTGAAGCACTGGATGCCCGTGGACCTCTACGTGGGCGGCCCGGAGCACGCCGTGGGCCACCTGATGTACTCCCGGATCTGGAACCGCTTCCTCTATGATGAGGGCCTGTCCCCCGTGAAGGAGCCCTTCCGGAAGCTGGTCCACCAGGGCATGATCCTGGGCGAGAACGGCATCAAGATGGGCAAGCGCTTCCCGGAGTTCGTGGTGAACCCCAGCGACATCGTCAGAGATTACGGCGCGGATACTCTGCGGCTGTATGAAATGTTCATGGGCCCCCTGGAGGTCTCCAAGCCCTGGAGCGCCCAGGGCGTGGCCGGTGCCAAGAAGTTCATCAACCGGGTCTGGAATTTCTTCTCCGAGCCTGCCAACATTACCGAAACGGATGATGGCAAGCTGACCAAAATCTACCACCAGACCGTGAAGAAGGTCACCTCGGACTTTGAGTCCCTGGGCTTCAACACCGCCATTGCCCAGATGATGGTCTTTGTCAACGAGGTCTATAAAAACGGCTCCTGCCCCAAGGCCTACGCCGAGGGCTTCGTGAAGATGATCTCCTGCATCATTCCCCATGTGGGTGAAGAGCTCTGGCAGCTGCTGGGCCATGACCACACCATCGCCTACGAGCCCTGGCCCACCTATGACGAGGAAAAGTGCAAGGACCAGGAGGTCACCATGGCGGTCCAGATCAACGGCAAAATGCGGGGCACCGTCCAGATGGAGGCGGACCTGGACAACGACACCGTTGTAAAGAATGCCTTGGCGGATGAAAAAATCGCCCGGTTCCTGGAAAAGCAGGGGGGCAGCATTGTGAAGACCATTGTGGTCAAAAACAAGCTGGTCAACCTGATCGTGAAATAATTTTGAATTTTTTTGAAAAAACCGGAATTATTTCTTGACATTTCGGGAAAGAGACCATATAATAAACAAGCCGTATGGCCCTGAACGCATCCAGGATCGAGCCGGATGCATCGGAGGGAGGGAAAACAATGTCTGAAATTCGCGTAAAGGAAAACGAGTCTCTGGAAAGCGCTCTGCGCCGGTTTAAGCGCAGCTGTGCCAAGGAGGGCGTTATCGCTGAAGTTAAGAAGCGCGAGCATTACGTCAGCCCCAGCCTGAAGCGTAAGCAGAAGTCTGAAGCTGCCCGTAAGAACAAGAGAAAGTTCTATTAATCCCTCTTGAGTTGTGCGCTAGCCGCCTCGGATTTTTCCGGGGCGGCTTTTTAGCACGCAAAAAACAGCCGCAGCCGGGTTTCAGTCCGGCTGCGGCTTGGGTTTTGGGGCTTATTTGGCTGCGCCGCTCTGGGGCAGGGGCAGCTCCGTGCCGTCAGGCAGGCGGAGGGCCCGGACCTTGTCCAGATCGATGGGGGTGTCGGCCTCCCGGCAGCTGTAGGTTTTTTCCGTGTAGCCGATGCCAAGGGGAATCTGGGTGCCGTCGTCCAATATTGCGATGGGTTTGATGCTGCCTGAATTCTCGATACCTTCCTGGAAGGTCAGTGTGACCCCCAGGCAGCGAAGCCGGATGGATTCCAGGGTCACGTCACAGTTGGGGGCGGTCACATGGAGAGGGGCCTCCAAAAACTCGATGCTTCTTTGGTCGCTGCCCTGGAAGCTTACGGGACACTCCAGGATGCCCTGGGCAATGACGCGCTCCATGTCCTTCAGGCCCTCGGAGTAGCAGGTCATCAGGTCCTCTATATGGGCAGTCCATTTGGCGTCTAAGGGAAAATCTACGGCATCCTCTGGGGACAGACCGAAGGTATAAACAATGTCTGCGGTGTTTTCCAGGCCGTCACCGTCCTCTTCCGCACCGATGCTCCAGGAGATGGGGGAGAGTTGAACTTCCCCCGCATAGAGCAGGTAGTCGTTGGAGGGGAATAGTTGTTCTACTTCATGGGTCAGGAGCTCCGTTCCCTTGGGCGCCGTCAGGTGCAGCACCAACCGGCCCAGGCTGCCGTCAAAGATGGCCTGTTTTGTCTCGATTTCCCAGCCCTGGGGGTGGCTCACGTCTGCCGCGGCGGCTGCATCCGGCAGCTGGGGCCGCAGGTTCCAGTCCAGGGCATCGGCGATTTGCTCGATCTGTCTGTCGGTCATCCACGCCCGCTTGAAATCCGGGTCGTCAGTCATGGGATCAAACCCCGCCCGGAACTCAAATACATAGGTGGCGTCCCCACAGTCGCAGAAGAAATAAGCATCGCCCTCCTGCTCCTTGACGATGAGAACCGTGGCCCCGGAGGCGGTTTTATAATTCCATTCCGTTAAAGCTTTGCCTTGATCCAGATAGGCAAACTCCGGACTCAGGCAGTCCTTCCGGCAGTACTCGAGAATGCCGTGGACGGTATACTGCCACATGTCAGGCCCTTCCGGCATATTGAGGTTCATGGAGAGCCAGAAGTTCCCCTGGGGATAGCAGCTACCCCCGTCCAGAAAGGCTTCCACGGTGCTTCCCGGCAGAAGCACATGGTCAATGGAAAGCACCCGGGTCAGTTCTCCCGTAGAGGAAAATTCCATGGGCGTGCTCAAAAGCTGCAAGTCATATTTGTCCGCCAGTTCGTTGAGCTTGTCCACCATTTCCTGGGAATAGGTGTGGTAGCTTAAATAAGTATCCGGAAATAGAATTTCCGGGTCGCCCTGAAAGGCCTCCTTTCTGATGGAGCGGTCCGGGTCATAGGTCTGCAAAAATTCAAACCATTCCTTGGCCGCTTGATAGCCGGGGCTGCCCTGGATACCGGCGTAGGTCAGCACCTGCTGGGAAACCGGCTCGGTGCCGATGATCTCCCGGTGGTAGGGGTCAAATACATCCCGGGTGATCTCCCGGCTGCCGATGCGCAGGTCCGCGGCGTGAATGGCATAGACCACCGCGCAGCCCACCAGCAGGAAGGTCAGTAGGATCAGCGCCGCCACCAGCACCGCCCGTTTGGGTGCCCGCTTCCGGGCCCCGGGCCCCGGGGACATTTGCAGCCCCTCCGCCTCTTCCAGGTGCTCCTGCCGGATGTCTCCCAGGAGCCGAAACAATTCCAAATTCGTCATTGCAGATCCTCCTTTTGAAGCTCCAGAGCCAGACGCTTCCGCGTCCTGTGGAGCATGGATTTGATTTTTCCCACAGAAAAGCCGGTTTTTTGGGCAATTTCCTCCAGGGAGTTCATGTACCAGTACCGGCATAAAAAGACGGTTTTCTGCTCCGTCGGCAGCGCCGTCAAAAACCGGTTCAGGCAATCCAGAATCTCTTTCCTTATTATAATAGATTCGGCGCTGGGTACCCCGGAGACGCATTGCCCCAGCTCCTCCAGGGCCAGTTCTGCTTCCGTGCCGCCCCGTTTCTGGCTGCTCCTTTTCCTCCACCGGTCAATGGCGTGGTTCCGGGTCAGCTTTCCTAAGAAGGTGGAGAGCCGTTGAGGCTTATTGGGGGGAATGCTGTTCCAGGCGGATAAATAGGTATCGTTGACGCTCTCCTCGGAATCCTCCCGGTTGGATAGAATATTGTAGGCAATTTTGTAGCAATAGCCGCCATATTTCCGGTCCGTCTCCCGAATGGCATCCTCCCGCCGGGAAAAATACAGCGCCAGAATATTGGAGTCCTCCATGTTATCAGTCCTTTCTTATGTGTCTTCACCTACATACACGCAGAAAACATCCATAGGTTTCACGGTTCCTATAAAAATTTATGGAAAAGCCAGGTATGCACCATCCAAGAAATGCTTTCTTTTCGGTGAAAATTATAGTATACGGCAGGAAGAAAGGCAAGAGAGGAGCAGCGTAAAACATTGGGAAAATGACATATCGGGTGGGGTGGTACCGTTCAACCAAACAGGTTGTAATTGCCACGTGGCGGGCGGCAGATTGCCGCCCCTACGGCAACGTACCACGTTTTCCGCATTTTACGAACGCAAAACAATGCTAGAAACGTTAAATATACGGTAATACAAAACAAATGTATCGTAGGGGCGGCAACCTGCCGCCCGCCACGTGGGATGTATAACCTGTGTGGTTGAATGGTACAACACGAAATATGGTACCCCCACTGTAGCGGCGGCAATCTGCCGCCAACCGGCCCGCAGGGCCGGAACCGTGGTACGTTTGTATCCGCATCGTCCAACGGTGCCAGCCCCTGACGGGGCTGGAGTGGCGATGAATCATCGCCGCTACATTGTTCCGTATATTAGGTAGTTCCATTCATTGGCACAGGTTATCATTGCCACGTGGCGGGCGGCTAATAGCCGCCCCTACTGGCGTAATACTGTTTATCAACACGGGTTCTATTCGCAACGCCCCCATTGATATTCTTTTGAAAAAATGGTATACTGTTCACCGCGAAACGAAAAATTAGAAAAAACCGAGGGAACACATATGGATGTTCAAAAAGTCGAGGCGGAGCTGGCGGAGCTGCCGTTGTATATTTACGCTTGGATAGACCCCGAAACCCTGGAGTTTTCGGAGCGTGTCCGCTGGATCTGTCAGCATGAGTGCAGCATGTACGGCAAAAGCTGGGCCTGCCCTCCGGGGGTGGGGACGGTGGAAGAGTGCAAAAAAAAGTGCCTGGGCTATAAAAAGGCCCTGCTGATCTCCACCTTGTCCGAGGTCTCGGACATTGGCAGCATGGAGGCCACCCTGGCCACCCGGCATGACCATGAGGAGATCACGGACCGGGTCGGGGACATCCTCCGGGAAAACGGGGCGGAGCCCTATATTCTCTCCACAGAGGCCTGCGCCATCTGCGGCCGCTGCGCCATCTTAGACGGCAAGCCCTGCCGCCATCCCGAAAAGATGCATCCCTGCGTGGAAAGCCAGGGCATCAACATCATTCCCACCCTGGAAAAGCATGGTATTGAATTCCAGTACGGCCAAAACATGGTCACCTGGGTGTCACTGCTGCTTTTTTAAGAATGGCCCCAAATGGGGAAATAATTCAGGACACCGGGAGGCAGAATAAGAGCGGCTCCAACAGTTCCGGGGCAGGGGAGCCAATGAAAATCTACGCAATTGACAAAATTACAATTGGTTTTTGTACAAATTGCAGAAGATTCCAAGAAATGGCAAAAGCTATTGAAATAGCCAGACGATTATGATATACTATTTTGGCACTTGAGAAATGCAAATGTGTAAATATCGGACAAAAAGAAAGACAAGTCCGTTTATCGAAAGGGGTATTGTATGTCTCACAAGTATGTTTACCTGTTTACCGAGGGTGACGGTTCTATGCGAGAGCTTCTGGGTGGCAAGGGTGCGAATCTGGCGGAAATGACCAGAATCGGCCTGCCGGTTCCCCAGGGCTTTACTATTTCTACGGAGGCCTGCACCAAGTATTATGAGGACGGCGAGAAGATCAATGACGAGATCATGGCCCAAATCATGGAATACGTGGACAAGATGGAGCAGATCAACGGCAAGAAGTTCGGTGACCTTCATAACCCGCTGCTGGTTTCCGTCCGTTCCGGTGCCCGTGCTTCCATGCCCGGCATGATGGATACCATTCTGAACCTGGGCCTCAATGACGATGTGGTGGATGCCATGATCAAGGGCAACCCCGATCCCGCCTTCGCCCGGTTCGTTTATGACTCCTACCGTCGGTTCATCCAGATGTTCTCCGACGTGGTTATGGAAGTGGGCAAGAAGTACTTTGAGCAGCTCATTGACGAGATGAAGGCCCGCAAGGGTGTCACCTATGACGTGGAGCTCACCGCCGAGGACCTGAAGGAGCTGGCGGCTCAGTTCAAGGCAGAGTACAAAGAAAAGCTGGGCGTGGACTTCCCCTCTGACCCCAAGGTCCAGCTGTACGAGGCCATCCGGGCCGTGTTCCGCTCCTGGGATAACCCACGCGCCAATGTTTACCGCCGTGACAACGACATTCCCTACTCCTGGGGTACTGCCGTCAATGTCATGCCCATGGTCTTTGGCAACCTGAACGAAAACTCCGGTACCGGCGTTGCCTTTACCCGTGACCCCGCCACCGGTGAGAAGAAGCTCATGGGCGAGTTCCTGACCAATGCCCAGGGCGAAGACGTGGTGGCCGGTGTCCGTACCCCCATGCCCATTGCCCAGATGGCGGACAAGTTCCCCGCCGCTTTTGAGCAGTTCACCAAGGTCTGCGCCCTGCTGGAGGACCACTACCGGGATATGCAGGACATGGAGTTCACCGTGGAAAACGGCAAGCTCTACATGCTCCAGACCCGTAACGGCAAGCGTACCGCCAAGGCCGCTCTGAAGATCGCCTGCGACCTGCTGGACGAGGGCATGATCGACGAGAAGAAGGCCGTGGCCATGATCGAGCCCCGGAACCTGGATACCCTGCTCCATCCCCAGTTTGATACCAACGCCCTGAAGGCCGCTACCCCCATTGGCCGTGGCCTGGGTGCTTCCCCCGGAGCCGCCTGCGGCAAGGTGGTGTTCTCTGCCGAGGATGCCGAGGAGTGGGCCGCCAGAGGCGAAAAGGTGGTTCTGGTCCGTCTGGAAACCTCTCCTGAGGATATTACCGGCATGAAGGTTGCCCAGGGCATCCTGACTGTCCGGGGCGGCATGACCTCTCACGCTGCCGTTGTTGCCCGTGGCATGGGCTCCTGCTGCGTTTCCGGCTGCGGCGACATCGCCATGGACGAGGAGAACAAGCGCTTCACCCTGGGCGGCAAGACCTACCACGAGGGCGACTTCATCTCCATTGACGGCTCCACCGGCAACATCTATGAGGGCGTGATCCCCACCGTCGATGCCGAGATCGCCGGCGAGTTTGGCCGCATCATGGCCCTGGCTGACAAGTTCCGCCGCCTGCGTGTCCGCACCAATGCCGACACCCCCAACGATGCCAGAAAGGCCCGGGAGCTGGGCGCGGAAGGCATTGGCCTGTGCCGTACCGAGCACATGTTCTTTGACCCCGAGCGGATCGCCGCTTTCCGGGAGATGATCTGCTCCGATACCGTAGAAGAGCGGGAAGAGGCTCTGGAGAAGATCCTGCCCTACCAGCAGAGTGACTTTGAGAACATCTACGAAGCCATGGAGGGCATGCCCGTTACCATCCGGTTCCTGGATCCCCCTTTGCATGAGTTCGTTCCCACCACCCAGCCCGAAATCGAGGCTCTGGCTGCCGCCAAGGGCAAGACCGTGGAGCAGATCAAGAACATCATTGCTTCCCTCCATGAGTTCAACCCCATGATGGGCCACCGTGGCTGCCGTCTGGCCGTCACCTATCCGGAAATCGCCAGAATGCAGACCCGTGCCGTGATCCGTGCCGCCATCAACGTCCAGAAGGCCCATCCCGACTGGAAGATGGTCCCCGAGATCATGATCCCCCTGGTGGGCGAGGTCAAGGAGCTGGCCTACGTGAAAAAGACCGTCTGCCAGACCGCTGACGAGGAGATCAAGGATGCCGGTGTGGAAATGACCTACAAGGTCGGCACCATGATCGAGATCCCCCGTGCCGCTCTGACTGCTGACGAGGTGGCCAAGGAGGCCGAGTTCTTCAGCTTCGGCACCAACGACCTGACCCAGATGACCTTCGGCTTCTCCCGTGACGACGCGGGCAAGTTCCTGAACGCCTACTACGAAGCCAAGATCTACGAGAATGACCCCTTCGCCAAGCTGGACCAGAACGGCGTGGGCAAGCTGATCAAGATCGCCCTGGAGCTGGGCAAGAAGACCCGTCCCTACCTGCACTGCGGTATCTGCGGTGAACACGGCGGCGATCCCAGCTCTGTAGAGTTCTGCCACAATGTGGGCCTGGATTACGTTTCCTGCAGCCCCTTCCGGGTGCCCATCGCCCGTCTGGCCGCCGCCCAGGCTGCTATTAAGGAAGCTGCCGCCAAGGAAGCGGAGCAGGAAGCTAACGAGGAAGAGAAGACTGCTTCCCGGGAGGCTGCCAAGGAAGCCGCCCAGAAGGCTGCCAAGGAGTTCGCCGAGAACGCCAAGGAGGTAGCTATGGAAGCTGCCGCGGAGCTGGCCGATGCCGCCAAGGCAGGCTTTGCCGGTGCCAAGGCCGGTTTTGCCGAGGCCAAGAAGGTTTTCATGGAGAACCGGAACAAGTAAAAAAGTGAACTTACCCCAAAACGGGCCCCATTTTTCGGGGCCCGTTTTTGAGCTTCGGTCACAAATGAAGGAAAACCTCCGGTTCTTGCAGTTTGTCTTTGCTGTAAACACATGTGTGCGGTGAAAGATTGGATTTTGAAAAGAAAAAACTTCATAATTTCGAGAAAACGGTTCAAAATGTAATTGAACCTGGGACATGTGTGCGTATATTGCGGAAATCTGCGGTATTGCGAAACACTTTCAAGGGCGGAGCAGATCCCGGTTAGCAAAGGATTACATTTGCACATTCCGCAGTAATTGTATCGAAAAGCGGAGAATAATCAACTTTGCACTTGCTTTTTCTCCGGATACATGATATGATTCTTACACGCTGCACGAACGTGTGCGGCCTGTGCAGGAATCGGAAAAGGAATATTCAGATTCCCGCAAAATGAAAAGGAGGAAAATGCAATGAAAAAAACCCTTGCACTGTTGCTGGCCCTGACCATGGTTCTGTCTATGGCTGCCTGCGGCGGCAACAACAGCACCGCGACCACTGCTGCTGCGACCACGGCGCCCGCCGAGACCGCTCCCGCAGCCACCGATGCTGCCGATGGTTACACCGGCCTTGACTGGGCCGCCATCGACGCAATGGACGCCGATGAGGCTTCCGATGCCATTTATGACTGGAACCTGAGCGAGTTCAATACTGTCTATCAGGAAGCCAAGGAAGAAGTCACTGACCTGGATCTGCGTATGGCCAAGATGGCCATTGCCGAGGCCAAGCTGATGGAGTCCGGTGTGTTCATCCCTGTTTACGGCAAAGGCGGCGCCTATGCCATGAACCGTGCCGTTCCCCGCACCGTCACCACTGTGTCCTGGGGCGTGGATGAGTACAGATGGTACACCTCCCTTGTCTGCAATGAGTTTATTACCACCGAAGACCGTTCCGCTCTGACCGCTCTGTGGGGCGAGAGCGCCGATGCCGCTTCCTGGAATGAGGCTGCCAAGGCTTACCTGGCAGACCACGGCTACACTCTGAACGACACCTGGAACTTCAGCATCAACTACGAAGTTGCTACCTGGGACGGCATCGCCTCCAGCTTCACTTCCGACCAGTACTTTATTGCTCCTACTTACTCCCCTCTGATGGAGTACGACAACAAGAATGTTCAGCAGCCCGCTCTGGCTGAGAGCTACGAGGTTTCCGAGGACGGCACCGTTTACACCTTCCACCTGCGCCAGGGCGTGAAGTGGGTGGACCAGCAGGGCCGTGAGGTCGCCGAGGTCACCGCTGACGACTGGGTCGCTTCCATGGAGCACCTGATCGACAACAATGACGCGCTGGGCTACCTTTGCTCCTCTGATTCCGGCTGCGGCATCAAGAACTACGATGCTTACCTCAGCGGCGATGTGACGGACTTCTCCGAGGTCGGTGTCAAGGCCATTGATGAGTACACCCTGCAGTACACTCTGGAAGCACCCTTCCCCGCATTCGTTTCCATGTTGGGCTACACCAGCTTCGCTCCTCTGAACCGTGCTTTCTACAAGGCTCAGGGCGGCACCTTCTCCACCGAGGGTGACGAGTACACCGCCGGCAAGTACGGCACCACTCCTGCCAACATCGCTTACTGCGGTGCTTACCTGGTGAAGAACTTCACCGAGAAGAACGTGACCAGCTATGTGGCCAACCCCTCTTACTGGAATGCTGACGCCGTTCAGTGCCACAATATAAACATCTACTACAACGACGGCTCCGATCCCCTGCGGAGCTACAACGAGGCCAAGGCTGGCACCATCGCCGGCTGCCCATTCAACTCCTCCGCTCTGGTTCTGGCCAAGGAAGAAAAGCCCGCCGGTTCCGATAAGACCTACTTTGACCTGTACAACTACACCACCGCCAACGACGGTACCACTTACTGCGGCTGGGTCAACGTCAACCGCGGTAGCTGGGCCAACTTCAACGACAACACCATCGGTGTGTCCAACCAGACCGATGACATGAAGGCCGCCACCCGTTCCGCTCTGAACAATCAGAACTTCCGTCTGGCCATGGCCATGGCTTTTGACCGTGGCGCTTTCAACTCCACCATCGTTGGTGAGGACCTGAAGTACGCTTCCCTGAGAAACGCCTTCATCCCCGGCGACTTCCAGAAGACCGCCGGTGAAGTCACCGTTGACATCAACGGTCAGTCCACCACCTTCCCCGCCGGCACTTACTTTGGCCAGATCGAGCAGGCCCAGCTGGATGCTGACGGCGTTGCTCTGAAGGTTTGGGATCCCGCCGGTAACGACGGCGCCGGTTCCGGCGATGGCTTCGACGGCTGGTACAACCCCGAGGAAGCTGTAAAGTATCTGGACAAGGCTGTTGCCGAGCTGGCTCAGATCGGCGTGGAAGTCTCCAAGGAGAACCCCATCCACATCGACGTTCCCTACGGCACCTTCAGCGAGACTATTACCAACCGGTTCCAGGCTTACAAGCAGTCCATCGAGAAGGTCACTGACGGCCGGGTCATCGTGGACCTGATTCCCTACGCAGATCAGACCTCCTTCTCCTACTCTTACTACCGTACCAGCAAGGGCAGCGAGGCCAACTACGACATCACCCCGGGTACCTCCGGCTGGGGCCCCGACTACGGCGATGCCCAGACCTACCTGGATGTCATTCAGCCCTACGGCTACATGACCAAGAACATCGGTCTGTACTAATTCACAGCACCAATTGAAGCATGCGTGTGGGGGAGCGAAAACTCCCCCACACTTTCGGCTACTTTCAAGAGGGGAACTCTGAATCAATGAGGCTGCCGGTTTGAGCGGCACATTGAGAAGATTTCTTGCGGAATGATGCTATGCCCCGTTCCGTACCCATAGGATTCGGGAGCGACTGGCCTCTTTGATTCAGAGCTTCCTAAAATTTCAAAGAAAAAAGGTGAAACCGTGGCAAAATATATCTGTGGACGAATTGTAAAAGGTTTGCTGTCTGCGGTTTGCGTCGTCGTATTGATCATGGTGCTGGTGTATTCTTTGATGGACCGCACCACGATTTTTGCCGGCGACCCGAACTATTCCAAAATGCAGAGCAATGCCAGAATCACTTACGAGCAGAGCCGCTATAAGGCTTTCGGCTATATTGACTATGTGACCTATTCCGATTATATCAAGGGCCTGGTGGCCTCCGGCGAGCTCACCGAGGAGACCAAGGGCGATGCCCTGAAAATCGGTGTGACCGCGGAAAAGGCTTCCGAGACTGCTGCCAGCTATATCCAGAAGTTTACGGAAGAATACGAGTCCAAGGGCTATACCATTACCCGGCTGGACGCGGACCGGAAAAGGAACGGCCAGGTAAAAGACGGCGGACAGGCGGCCATTTATGCCTCCCGGGACCGGTCTCTATTTGACCGTGTTGTGTCTTACTTTGGAGACATGTTCTTCATTGACAATGTGCATTATGTGGACGAGTCCGTGGACATTGGTCCCCGGAAACTCACCTTCACCCTCCATGACCCTCTTTATGGCGGGAAGTTTGCCCCTGCCATTATGGGCAACGGTACCATGCACAAGTACCTGCTTTACGTTGACAATTCCTTCCCCTTCATTCACCAGAACTTCCTGACCCTCCACCTGGGCGAGAGCTACACGGTGAACCGGGGCGTTGATGTTTTTGAAACCATGACCGCCTCTCAGGGTGCTTACAACCTGAAAGACGTGACCTTCCCCACCGGCCATACGGAAAAGAGTGCGGATGACCTGCACACCGCCACCTATATTGCCGGCTCCCGGGAGCAGAGTGCCATGCTGGCCAGCCGTTTTGAGGATGATTATACCCATACCATCACCCACAAGAACAACATGTCCAAGCTGGGCTTCTCCTTTGTCATCGGCATTATTGCCACCATCATGTCCTATATCATCGGCCTGCCTCTGGGCCTTGCCATGGCCCGGTTCAAAGACGGCGTTCTGGACAAGATCGGTACGTTCTATATTATGTTCATCATCGCAGTGCCCAGCCTTGCTTACATTTTCCTGTTCAAGGCCATCGGCGGCAGCCTCTTTAGGCTCCCCACCCTGTTTGATATGGACACCAATTCCAAGGCCATGTACGTGCTGCCCATCATCTCCCTGGCCCTGCCCAGCATTGCTAACCTCATGAAGTGGATGCGCCGGTACATGATTGACCAGATGAACAGTGATTACGTCAAGTTCGCCCGTTCCGGCGGCCTGAATGAAAACGAGATTTTCACCAAGCACATCTGGAAGAACGCCGCCATTCCCATTGTCCATGGCATTCCCCAGAGTATGCTCTTTGCCATGACCGGTGCCATCATCACCGAGCGTATTTACTCCGTTCCCGGTGCCGGTAACCTGCTGACCATTGCCATTAACAAGTACGACAACGGTGTCATCGTAGGCGTGACTCTGTTCTACGCCATTCTGACCGTTGTTTCCACCATCCTGGGTGACGTTCTCATTTCCACGGTCGATCCCAGAATCTCCTTTACTTCCAAGGGTAGGTGATCTATATGCATGAAGAATTGAATCAGTTTACGGACGAGGAGCTTTTTGCTCCCATCAGTCATAGCGACGCGGAGTCTGAAAAGATCGCCGCTCCCAGATATTCCTACTGGAAGTCTGTATTCCGGGTGTTCTTCCGGAAGAAAATCAACATTTTTGCCCTGTGCCTGCTGCTGTTTGTCATCCTGTTTGCGTATATTTACCCCTCTTTGACCAACTATGACCCCTACGCAAACCTGCTTGATCCCAACGCCAAGCACTTGAGCCCCGCGGATGCCATGAGCTACTTTGGCCCCCAGCTGCGCTGGATTCTGGGCGCCGGTGCCTCCGGTGAGTCCACCTTTGACGCGGTGTGGAACGGCTCCCGTATTTCCATCTCCCTGGCTTTTCTGTGCGCCGCCATCAACATGACCATCGGTGTGATGCTTGGTGCCGTGTGGGGCTTCTCCAAGAAGGTGGACATGGTCATGATGGAGGTTTACACCATCATCGGCAACGTGCCCATGATCCTGATCATCTCCGTCCTGTCCATGCTGTTCTCTCCCACCTTCTGGACCATGGTCTTCGCCCTGACCATCGTGGGCTGGCTGGGTATTGCCTACTTTATCCGGAACCAGGTCCTGATCATCCGGGACCGGGAGTACAATCTGGCCTCCAAGTGCCTGGGCACCTCTCTGTTTAAAATCGCCACCAAGAACATCCTGCCCTTTATGACCTCCGTCATCGTGACCCTGCTGGCCACCGAGCTGCCCAGCTACATTTCTTACGAAGTGTTCCTGTCCTACATCGGTATGGGTATGAGCGAAATGTCTCTGGGCCGTCTGATTTACGCCGCGGAAGCCGCCATGGTGACCCCCGGCTGGCAGATGGAGTTCTGGAGCCCCGTGGCCATTGCCTCCATCATTACGGTGGTTTTGTACGTTGTCGGCCAGAACCTGGGCGACGCGTCTGACCCCAGAACCCATATGTAAGGAGGACGGAACATGGAACAGAAAAAAGTATTGCTTTCCGTCCAGGACCTGGTTGTAAAATTCAAGGTCCGTGGCCGCTCCCTGACCGCCATCCGGGGCATCAGCCTGGATATTTACGAGGGCGAGTCCATCGCCATCGTGGGGGAGTCCGGCTCCGGTAAGTCCGTATTCACCAAGACCTTTGCCAACATGCTGGATTCCAACGGCTATGTGGACAGCGGTAAAATCATTTTCAATGACCCGGAGCTGGCCGACACCACCTTGAATGTGGGCCGCCGGGAACTGGCCCGAATCAACTCCATCCGGATGCACCTGGATGCCTACTCCAAGCTGGAGCGGGGCGCCAAGACCTACAAGGAGATCAAGGCCCTGGAGGCCGAGAAGAAGGCCAAGGCCAGCATTTCCGATGAGGAAGATCTGGCATTCCAGCAGAAGCTGGAGGACCTGCGCTTTGAGCGAGCCGAGGCCTTCAACTTGAAGCTCACCCTCGACTCCTCCGAAAAGGACAAGATCAAGTCCTGCACCGCCAAGATCAAGGACCTGGACAATCAGATCGAGGCCGTGGACAAAGAGCGGAAGGCCGCCCAGGCAGCGCACGCCAAGGCCGCCCAGGCAGACACCGCTTACAATGAGGAATTTAACCGGAAAATGGCGGCTCTCAAGGAGCAGTACCGCAAGGAGACCTCCGAGGCCATTTCCCTGGAGACCCACACCCGGAACTCCCACCTGGCCAAGGAAGTTTACCTGACCGTGGGCCGCTACGACTGGGCCTCCCGGAACCGCATGATCAACAAGCTGCTGAAGGCCTGCAAGGAAGCCATGCGGCAGGGTCTGGACATGACCGATGACGGGGTCCTCAACGATGTGTTCGGTGCCGTGACCTTCCGGGTCAAGCTCACCGAGGAAGAGGAAAACCGCCTCCACGGTACCTGCATTCTGGATTTGGCCAACATCAAGTACAGCAAGGACCTGTCCCAGATCCGTGGTAAGAAAATCGCCACGGTCTTCCAGGACCCCATGACCTCTCTGAACCCCATCATCACCATCGGCCAGCAGATCACCTCCATCATCCTCAAACACCAGCACTGCTCCGAGGGCGAGGCCCGGGTCCGTGCTATGGAGCTCATGAAGAAGGTTGGTATCCCCAACGCCGAGAACCGGTTTGACGATTATCCCTTCCAGTATTCCGGCGGTATGCGGCAGAGAATCGTTATCGCCATCGCCCTGTCCTGCCAGCCCAAGATCCTTATCTGCGACGAGCCCACCACCGCTCTGGACGTGACCATTCAGGCCCAGATTTTGAAGCTCATCAAGGATTTGCAGAAGGAATTCGGCTACACCATCGTCTTCATCACCCATGACCTGGGCGTTGTTGCAAACGTTGCTGACCGTGTGGCCGTGCTCTACGCCGGTCAGATCGTGGAGCTGGGCACTGTGGAAGATGTGTTCTACGACCCCCGGCACCCCTACACCTGGGCTATGCTCTCCAGCCTTCCCCAGCTTGCCCAGCGGAATACGGAGCTGTACTCCATTACGGGTACCCCTCCTTCCCTGTATAACAAGATCATCGGCGATCCCTTCGCACCCCGGAACCCCTACTGCCTGAAGATCGATACCCTCCAGGATGCCCCCATGTTCCGGGTCAGCGATACCCACTTCGCCAAGACCTGGCTGCTGGACCCCAGAGCGCCTAAGATCGAAAAGCCCGAAGCCATCCAAAACCTTCACGAGAAACTCGTGGAAGCATTTAATATTTGAAAGGAGGTCATGCCGTCGTGAGCAAAGAAGAAAACAAGCTGGAAGCCACTTCCAAACATATTCCCGAGCATGGCCCCATTGATGAAAAGACCGGCAAGGAGGTTTTGCTCTCCGTCCGCAATGTGGACATTACCTTTGGCAAGGGAGACAAAGCCTTTAAGGCCGTAAAAAACGCCAGCTTTGATATCTACAAAGGCGAAACCTTTTCTCTGGTGGGCGAGTCCGGTTCCGGAAAAACGACCATTGGCCGTGCGGTCATCCGTGTAAACCCCTGTTCTGCCGGTGAGATCCTGTATAAGGGTGTCCGTATTTCCGGCAAGATTCCCCACTCCCTGGACCGGGAGGTCATCCGGAACATCCAGATGGTCTTCCAGGACCCCGCCGCCTCTCTGAACGAGCGTGCCACCGTGGATTACATCGTCTCCGAGGGCCTGTACAACTTCCACCTCTACGAAAACGAGGCGGACCGTGTGCAGAAGGTGGAGAAGATGATCAACGAGGTAGGCCTTCTACCGGAGCACCTGACCCGTTACCCCCACGAATTCTCCGGCGGTCAGCGCCAGAGAATCGGCCTGGCCCGTGCCATGATCATGGAGCCGGAGCTGGTGGTGGCCGACGAGCCCATTTCCGCTCTGGACGTTTCCATCCGTGCCCAGGTGCTGAACCTCCTCAAGAAGTTCCAGAGAGAGCAGGGCACCACCTATCTCTTCATCGCCCATGACCTGTCCATCGTGCGGTTCATTTCCGACCGCATCGGCGTGATCTACAAGGGCGACATCGTGGAGGTTGCTGAGGCGGAAGAACTGTTCAACTTCCCCATGCACCCCTACACCCGCAGTCTGATTTCCGCCATTCCCATTCCCGACCCCAAGCTGGAAAAGAACAAGGAGCTGTTCACCTACGACCCCTCCCTCCACGATTACAGCGAGGACGGCCCCGAGATGGTGGACATTGGCAACAACCATTTTGTCTACGGCAACAAAAAGGAGATCGAGGAATACAAGGCCCTTCGTGCCAAGAATGTACCCCTGAAGAGCATCACCATTCGGGACGAAAACGAGCCTCCTAAGAAGGCAGCGGAGCCCGCCCCCTCTCACGAGGAGATCCACATGGCCCCCGCCCGGGACACCGGTTCCTTCTGGTATAACATCCTGGCCTTCATCCTGCCGCTGCTGAGCCTGCTGGGCTGCGTGGCCTTCCGGAAGCACAATTACATTCGCAACTACAAGGCCCTGAAGAAGGGCGCCGTGGTGGGCCTGGTCTTCCGGGCCGTGATCCTCGGGATTTTTGCGGTGCTTTTGATTTTGGCCATCCTATAGTTCCCGGTACTGTAGAGCATCATGCCCGGCTTCCCCAGGAAGTCGGGCTTTTTAAAACCCGGGAATCCGGGAGAACCAACGAAAGGAAGACCTGTTATGTCAAGATTCCAGCGGGACCGCCGTCCCAATGCCCCGGAAGTTCAGCGTCTGGATTTGAAGGAAGGGAACTACGTTAAGAGAATCATCCTCTTTGCCTGCGCCCTGGCCGTTGGCGCGGCGGCCTTTGCCTACGCCCTGAACACCATGCTGACTCCCAAAAAGGGCTGGCAGATGATCGAGGTTACCACCAAGACCTCCGCCGCCCAAGAAGTCATTCTGGAATATAATTTTGACCAGGCGGAGGATGTGGCCCAGGAAAAGAAACGGGTCACGGCCATTTATTCCGAGGCCCTTCAATCTGCCGCCGCTCAGCTGGACTGGGTGGAAACGGAAGGCACCGTGAATCTGCACACCATTAGCTCCCAGCCCAACACCCCGGTGACGGTGGGGAAGGAGCTTTACGAAGCCCTGGAGTCCTGGGAAAAAACCGGCAGCCGCAGCCTGTACTTTGCCCCGCTCTACAGCCGGTATAATGCCCTCTTTGCCTGCGAAAACGACCAGGATGCGGCGCTCTACGACCCGGACCGAAACCCGGAGGCCGGGGCCTTTGTGGAAGCGCTCATGACCTACCTGTCCTCCGACAGCCACATCCGCCTGGAGCTGCTGGGCGATAACCGGGTAGAGCTCTACGTGAGCGAAGAATATCTGGATTTTGCCCGGGAAAACGAGATTCCGGAGCTTCTGGACTTCGGCTGGGCGAAAAATGCCTTTGTGGTGGACGCTGTGGCCCAGACCCTGCTGGACCAGGGGGCGGACCATGGAGTCTTCTTTACCATTGAGGGCTTCTCCAGATGCCTGTATGAGGTGCCCGTGGCCGTACACCTGATGGTGCCCGCAGTCACAGGCGGCGAGAAGATCGCCAACGGCATTTACACCGGCCCCAAGTCCCTGGCCATTCTCTGCGGTTTCCCCGTCTCCGAGGGGGAGACCCGGTTCTATACCTATGAGGACGGCACCGTCCTGGGCCCCTATATAGACGAGGCCACCGGCCACCTGAAAACCGGCAGCGACAACCTGGTGGTCTTCGATGACGGCCCCGCCGGTCCCACGGCGGTAAAAGCCCTGAACGCCATGGCCGCCGGAAAAGCCCCGGAAGGCAAGTGCATGTACAGCCGGGGCAACGCCGTCATCTGCACCGACCCGGACGTGCGCATCAGCTGGCTCCATGATGACTACGCCCTGCAAAGAAAGTAAAGCGCAAAAAAATTCCCCCATACCGGGTTTCAAAGCCCGGTATGGGGGATTCGTGCGTTTATTGGGGACGAGGCTTACTTCTGGGCGCGGCTGCCGAAGTTGACCACGGCGGTGTCGCCCTGCTCGTTGGCGCCGAACTCGTAGTCCTTGCCGGGGAGGACGGCGTTCATCACAATGCCCACCAGAGCGGCCACAGCCAGACCGGAGAGGTTGATGGTGATGGAGCCTACGGGGATCTGGATGGCACCGGCATAGCTGACACCCACGGCCAGACCCATGATCATGGCGGCGATCAGAACGTTGCGGCTCTTGGTGAAGTCCACCTGGTTTTCAACCACGTTCCGGACACCCACGGCGGAGATCATGCCGTAGAGCACCAGGCTCACACCGCCCATGGTGGCAGCGGGCATGGCCACGATCAGTGCGGAGAACTTGGGGCAGAAGGACAGGATGATGGCGAAGAAGGCAGCCATACGGATGACCTTGGGGTCATAGACCTTGCTCAGGGCCAGCACACCGGTGTTTTCTCCGTAGGTGGTGTTGGCGGGAGCGCCGAAGAGGGAAGCCATGGTGGTGGCCAGACCGTCGCCTACCAGGGTCCGATGCAGACCCGGGTCTTCCACAAAGTTCTGGCCCACGGTGGAGGAGATGGCGCAGATGTCGCCCACATGCTCCATCATGGTGGCCAGGGAGATGGGCATGATGGTGACGATGGCGGTGACCAGCATGCCGGTATCCAGGTTATTGCCGAAGATGGACAGGGCGGTCTTGTTCCAGACGATGGGCAGGCCGACCCACTTGGCTTCGCTGACCAGCTTCACCAGGTTCTCCCGGGAGGCGGGGTCAACGATCATGGAGAAGACATAGGAGCCGACCACACCCAGCAGGATGGGGATGATCTTCACCATGCCCTTGCCCCAGATGTTGCAGCCGACTACAATAAGAATTGCAACCAGCGCCACCCACCAGTTGGCGGAGCAGTTGGTCACGGCGGAGCCGGAAAGGGTCAGGCCGATGCAGATGATGATGGGGCCGGTGACGATGGGGGGGAAGTAGCGCATGACCTTCTTGGCACCGAACTGCTTGAAGAAGAAGGCCATGACCAGGTACACAAGACCGGCGCAGGCCACACCGAAGCAGGCGTAGGGGAGAAGCTCGTCGCCCACCCCGTGGGCACGGATGGCGTTGTAGCCGCCGATGAAGGCGAAGGAGGAGCCCAGGAAGGCGGGGACCTTCCGGCCGGTGATCAGGTGGAACAGCAGGGTGCCCAGGCCCGCAAACAGCAGGGCGTTGGCCACATCCAGGCCGGTCAGCGCCGGCACCAGGACCGTTGCGCCGAACATGGCGAACAGATGCTGCACCCCCAGCAGCAGACGCTTGGGCGCCGCCAGAGTGCTGGCATCATACACCACTTCATTGTTCATTTCAGGAGCTGCCATTAAAATTCTTCCTTTCTATTCGCAAAAAAGGGGAGGGAAGGTCCTTTTGCATGTCCTTTCCTCCTCTCCTGCGTTTTATCCATGTCAGTATACTCGCCCCGGGTGAAAAAAGCAAGTCATTCCGGCCTTTTGGGGTTTCAAAATATGAACATAGTATGACCGCAAATTTGTGTAAAATGATTAAAAGAAAGATAAAACTTAAAAATATGAAGAAAAAGTCGGAGCAAGAAACCAGAGAAAGAACGAAAATGCACGATGAAATTAAGACTCTGTCAGATGCCATTAATCCTGCAAAAGACCGTAAATTGAAAATAATGAGATTTCGGCTGCTTTAATTGTAAAAAATATACTTGCGATGCTGCTTAAAACTGTGCAAACAGACGAAACAGCGGGATGAAAACGGCGAATATACGGAATATTTAAGGCTCTATACGGTATACGACCGAAAACAAATGTCCGCACGACAGAAAAAGATGCAATTTCGCTATTGAAAAAATGCAAAAACTGCGTTATAATGCACCCATCAAGTTTTTGGAGAGCCCAAAAATGAAAAGGAGGAACCATCTATGAAATTCAAGAAACTGTTTACCTTGGCCCTGACCACGGCCCTGACCCTTTCTCTGGCTGCCTGCGGCAGCGGGGCCTCCGCTGCTAAGATGACCATGGGCACCGGCGGCTCCGCCGGAACCTACTACGGCTACGGCGGCGTGCTGGGCCAGTACATTAAAAATAAAGCGGGCATCGATGTGACCGTGGTGGCCACCGACGGCTCCAAGGCCAACATCCAGGGCATCCAGTCCGGCGACTACCAGCTGGGCACCGTCCAGTCCGACGTCATGGCCTACGCCTGGGAGGGCACCCGCTCCTTTGAAAGCACCGGCAAGGTGGATTCCTTCCGGGTGGTGGCCGGGCTCTATGCCGAGTCCGTCCAGCTGGTGACTATGGATGCCAGCATCAAATCCGTGGCAGACCTGAAGGGCAAGTCCGTTTCCATCGGGGCTCCCGGCTCCGGCGTTTACTTCAACGCCATGGACGTGCTCACCGCCGCAGGCCTGACGGAAAATGACATCAAGGCCCAGTACCAGAGCTTTGCCGACAGCGCCGACGCTCTGAAGGACGGCAAGATCGACGCGGCCTTCATCGTGGCCGGTGCCCCCACCCCCGCCATTACGGAGCTGTGTACCACCAACTCCGCATACCTGGTGCCCATTGACGGTGCGGTGGCCGATACCATGATGGCCTCCTGCCCCTTCTATACCGCCTATACCATCCCCGCCGGTACCTATCCCGGCCAGACGGAGGATGTGTCCACCGTTACCGTCAAAGCCACCCTCATCGTTTCCAAGGATGCTTCTGAGGACAGCGTGTACAACCTGACCAAGGCCATTTTTGACAACGCCGCCGACATTGCCAAGGAAAACGGCAAGGGCGCGGAGCTGAGCCTGGACAATGCCACCTCCGGCATGACCGCCCCCTTCCACAAGGGCGCAGCCAAGTATTTTGCCGAAAAGGGCATTACCGTGGACGCACAGTAATCAAAACCCCGGCGAGGCGGCCCCCGCCTCGCCGGAACAGGGAAACGCCGAAGAAACGGCAGCAGAGGGCCTTTTCTTCAGCGCTTCCGATTTTCCAGAAGGAGGGAATCTTCTATGAGTCTGTTTGATAAAAAAGCACAGGAGCCCATGGACCTGGACGAGGTCATGAAAAAATATGACCGGGAATCCAATGTCCGCATCTGGGAGGGAAAGCCCCGGATCGTTGTGAATCTGATTCTGGCCACCTTTTCCCTGTTCTGCCTGTGCGTCACCCTTTTTGCCAGCTGGCTGGAGGAGCTGCGGCTGACCACCTTTGTGGCCTGGATCGTGCTGCTGGGTTATCTGGTGTTCCCGGCGAAAAAAGGCCGCCAGAGGGTCAATTACATCCCCTGGTATGACCTGGTGCTCATGACCCTGGGCACCGCCGCCTTTTTGTACTATGCCTTTAACGCCAAGTCCATTATCCAGCAGGGCAGCATTTTTGCAAATTATCAGATCGTCATCGGCATTGTGGGCATTGTGGCCTTGGCGGAGGTATGCCGCCGAAGCGTGGGCCTGCCCATTTTGGTGGTGGCCGGGTGCTTCTTGGTCTATGCCCTGACTGCCGGTCTCTCCAACCCCTCCCTCTGGGGCAAGATCAATTACTCCGTCCGGTATCTGTTCTACGGCAAAGAGGGCATTCTGGCAACACCCATCAACGTGTGCTCCAAGTTCATTGTGGTGTTCATCGTCTTCGGTGCCTTCCTGGAGCGCACCGGCATTGCGGATTACTTTATCCAGGCGGCCAACGCTCTGGTAGGCCGTTTTTCCGGGGGCCCCGCCAAGGTGGCGGTGGTGGCCAGCGCCCTGGAGGGCGTGGTCTCCGGTTCTTCCGTTGCCAATACGGTAGGTTCCGGTGCCGTGACCATTCCGCTGATGAAAGAAGCGGGCTATAAGCCGGAGTTTGCCGGGGCCGCGGAAGCCGCCGCCTCCACCGGCGGTCAGATCATGCCCCCCATTATGGGTGCCGCCGCCTTCCTGATGGCGGACTATGTCCAGATCCCCTACGGACAGATCGCCCTGAAGGCCGTGCTCCCGGCGCTGCTGTATTTTACGGGGATTTTCATCTCTGTCCATCTGGAGGCCAAGAAAACGGGCCTGCGGGGCCTTCCCAAGGAAGCCCTGCCTAAAATCGGCCCCCTGCTGAAAAAGAGCTATCTGCTGCTGCCCCTGGTGCTGCTCATTTACCTGGTGAGCACCAGCCAGAAGAGCATTCAGTACGCCGCGGCCCTGTCCATCGTTGCCTGCATCGTGGTCACCCTCTTCAGCGCCGAGACCCGCATCACCCCCATGCGGCTGTTGGAAGCCTTGGCAGCCGGCGGCCAGGGTTCCATCACCGTGGCGGCGGCCTGCGGCATTGCGGGCATCATCGCCGGTACCATTACCATGACGGGCCTGGCCAACGTGATCATCAATGCCATTGTGGTTCTGGCGGGTGACAGTGTGCTGATCGCCCTGTTCCTGACCATGATCTGCTGCATCGTTCTGGGCATGGGCGTGCCCACCACCGCCACCTACTGCATCATGGCAGCCACCTGCGCCCCGATTCTGGTGCGGATGGGTGTTCCTATGGTGGCGGCCCACTTCTTCGTATTCTACTTTGGCATCGTGGCGGACCTGACCCCGCCGGTGGCCCTGGCGGCCTATGCCGGTTCTGCCATTGCCCAGGCCAACCCCATGAAGACTGCCCTGGAGGCCACCAAGCTGGCCATCGGTGCCTTCATCGTGCCCTATGCCTTTGCCCTGAGTCCCTCCATGCTGCTGATCGATACCACCGTTCCCGAGGTCATCCTCATCACCGTCACCTCCCTCGTGGGCATCGCTTCGGTGTCCGCCGCCATGGAAGGCTACCTCTTCGGCAGACTCAGCTGGTTCCGCAGAGGGCTGGCCCTGATGGGGGGCCTCATGATGATCTACCCCGGCACCATGACCGACGTCATCGGCCTGGTGCTCTCCGGCTCGGTGGTGGTCCTTACCATGCTGGACCGGAAAAGACAAGTGGCAAAAATGACCGCTTAATATTGTGCCGATTCCCCAAAGAAGCCGCTGTTTCCTCCCAGCGGCTTCTTTTCCATTTTTATAATGCTGCAAGCGTCTCCCCGATGTCCCCATGGATGCAGATGGAGCGCTGCCGGATCTCCTGGGGGCAAAGGGCCTGCCCCTGATTGATGCTGGCGTAGGTGGCTTTGGGACTAGTGGCGGTCATTTGCCAGAAGGGGTACTTGATGATGCCTGGGGTGTTATGTTTATTGCGCACCATTTTTTAGAGGCCGCCTGCCGTTACTGAACCGGCAGGACTCCAGCCTCCATAAGCAATTTCGTGTTTCTGCGAATTTTGGGAGCTTGTAAGGCTTCACCGTCTTTGTCGCCTACTTTACCGATAAAGCGGTAGTAAATATCTACCCGCATAATGATTTTTCCATCGACGACTTCTTTCTCGTGGACAACGATTTTATCAACCAGCGTATGAAGCAATTCCTCGGTTACTTCCGTAATGTCAGTATAGGACTCCACCAGCTTAGCAAATTTCTGAGCGTCACGGCTTTGCTTGGAGAAACCATCCAGCAGGGTTTGAAGCTCATAATACCTGTCTTTCACCCGTACTGTTTCTGCTTCATAATCAGCGGACATTGAAAGATAGCGTTCATCAGAAATCAAGCCAAACACACGATCCTCATAAAGCTTTTTCAAGATTACTTCCAAATCCGACATTCGCTTCTGACAAACGGCAGCTTCCTTCTGATAAGAAGCCCTTTCACCGTTCCACTCTTGTTCGGACAAGTGCATCAGGTATTCTATATACCGGTCCTTGTCTGCGGCGGCCAGACTTGCATGAGTGCGAATATCACACAAAAGCAGCTCTGTGACCTGTTCCAAGGTAATATAGTGGTTGGAGCATTCTTTCCCACCGTAGCGCCGATGTTTATTGCAGCAAAAGTGTCCGCGGGATTTTCGGCCAGTCCGCGAGGAAAAGACCATCCGTGTATTGCAGCCTCCGCAAATCAGCAGACCACGGAAGATGTTATCAGAATTTGCCCATGTGGCTGGCTGCTTGATTTGAATGCGCCTTTGCACGGTATCGAAGGTTTCCTGATCGACAAGAGGCTCGTGCGTATTTTCTACTGTAATCCATTCATCTTCCGGCCTTGGTACAATTCGCTTGTCCTTGAAGGATTTCGTTTTGTACCTTTGACTGACCAACTTTCCGAGGTAAATGGGATTGCTCAAAATCTGATGAACCGTTGTTTTGGCCCACGCATACGGGTGTTTTATCCGTTCATTAGCATGGTACTTTCCAAACGCATCCATCAAATAAGCCCTCGGGGTTGGGATTTCCTCGCTCTCCAATGTCTTTGCAATGTGAAAACAGGTCGTACCCTCTAATGCCATTTGGAACATTCTCTGTACGATTGGAGCGTGTTCATCAGGAATCAACCGGTGCCTATCTTCTGGATCTTTGCGGTAACCATAAGCTGGATAGCCGCCGGTGCATTCCCCATTCAAAGCCTTCGTCCGAAATGCTGACCGCACCTTGCGGCTGCAATCTTTTGCGTACCATTCGTTGATGATATTCTTGAATGGGGCAAATTCATTGTCTCCTTTAGCGGTATCAACATTGTCGTTGATGGCAATAAAACGGGTATCATGCTCGGGGAAAATTACCTCTGTGTAATATCCGGTTTGAAGGTAATCGCGTCCAAGTCGTGATAGATCCTTTACGCAGATTACCGCAACGCGGCCATCTTCCACAAGCCCGAGCATACGCTGGAAATCCGGGCGGTTGTAATTTGTTCCCGAATAACCATCATCCACGAAAAACTCACAGTTGGAAAATCCCTGTTCCTTAGCATATTGGGTGAGCATCGTTTTCTGTGTCTGGATACTTACACTGTCACCGCTAAATTCATCGTCTCTGCTGAGTCTGCAATATAAAGCGGTAATTCTGATCTGTTGTTTTAACTTTCCCATAACCGTCCTTTCCAACAACAGATTCAGGTTTTCATCCACCTTTATTATATCGCATCCATGCAGAAATTTCAGCAGGTCAGAATGTAAAATCAGAAGCTGTTGTCACTTTTTCCCGTTTCACCTTGCTCTCCAACATCTGTATGATGAGCTGCTGTGCTGTGCTTTTTCCTTGCACATTTCCAAATGATGAAACCTGGAATGTAACCTTTCCAATGTCCTTTTTATAAGGCTCGGCAAGTTTCATCGGCAATGATGTTGCTTTGTTTATAGATATTCCTCCCTTCAATCTACTATCGGTCATTCAAAACCACATGAATAAGCCGGACCTGCACAAAATTAGAAACAGGCCCGGCTCATGGTATCTGATTTCGATTTGCTTCGCCGTATTTGCCACGCACCCCCAGCGAAAAGATAGGGGCTGCCATAGGCTGCGGTCAGCGTAACCGCATCATAGTCCCACGGTGCCGCTGCTTTGCCAAAGCTGGCGCACACCGCAGGAGCTCCCCTGCAAGTCTGTGAGAGGACGTGAGTAAGTATCATTATATTCCGTACAGGTCATGGCACCCAGCTTGCCGGGGCTGGTTTTACAGGCTGCGGTAGATCGCTCGGGCGGCCGGAAATTTATCACCTCCTATGGCCGTCGTCATGGCGCCACCCTGCTTTTGCTTGCTGTACGGGGAAACGTACCTATGGCAGCGTATATGCGGTTATCAATGTACAGGCGAAGGACAGCATGGATTCAGACTTAATGAGAAACGGCGGCCATATAGACCTTGTACCGCTCAGCCTCCTGTATCTTGAAGTAGCCGTTGATGTGTCCCTTCACTATACAGTACATTTTTCGGGCAAATAGGGGTGGGGTCAGCCCAGATTTTCAAAGATTTTTTTGAGCCGCCGAAGGCCACGGTTGATACTGTCCCGCACTGAGGTGATGTCACAACCTTCAGCTCTGGCAATTTCCGCATTGTTCATGTGGAGAAAAAACTTCGCATAAATGCGCCGCTTCTGCTGAGGCGTGAGCTTGCTCATGGCTTCATGCAGCCGACGGTTGATCTCTTTCTGCTCCCAGATGTCGGCGGGCGTCATAACGAAAAACACGGCCTCACGCTCAATGTTTTCGCCATAATCCAGCGAAAAGTAGGCTTTGTTCCGATAGGTACGGATCCGATAGGCTTCATCCTCCAGCTTGAACCGTCGCAGCGTTTCGGCAATTTCGTCAGGGACGGCAATGAAGCAGTCAGTAGTATAGGAATCCGGGTAGTATTCCCGGAGATTGATCATAGTCATTTGATTTCCTCCAATTTCGATTTGTTGCTTTGAGGTCAGGCAAATCGAAATCAGAGGTGGCGAGCGGCACCCCGAGCTGAATAACAAAGCCGAGGTGCCATCTGTAAACAAAAATGCGCATATCGACCTTTCGGAAGATACACGCACACATAGGAATACTCTATTTTCGCCCGGAGGCGGAGGATCGAACGCAAAGGCGCTCGGAGAGGTAAAAAAAGCCGCAAGCCACCCAGGGCTTACGGCGTCAAGGCAATATAAAAAGCAGCTATATAGGTATCGTTGCTTAGAACATGGCGGCATCCCGGAATCCTCCCCAAAGGAAGGAGAGCCGGGTGAAGTGTGGTCTGACCCGGCCTCGCTTCATCTTTGAGGGAGATTATACGGGGTAGTTTACTATGTTTGTTCCCGTAATAGTCAACACATACTCGGTTATTGTTCTACATTAAGGCATTGGGCTAAATTTATACCCGATTCCATGAACACTGACGATAAAATCATGTTCTGGACATAATTCTCGCAGCTTTCGTTTTAGGTTGCTGATATGATTATGTATCGCTTTCTTCGAGTAAAAGTTATAATCCTCTTTCCAAATAATATCCATGATCATTTCATAGGTGAACACACGGCGAGAATTCAAGATAAGCAGCGCCAGAATATCAAATTCTTTGGCGGTCAACTCAACTATCTGACCAGCGATGTTTACTTCGCGATATTCGAGGCAAAAATGTAAAGAACCAGACTCTACAATCGTCAATGGATTTTGGTTGATCCAATCTTTGTAGTCGCTCATGTGCTCATCCCCCTTTATTTATAAAAGGCCAACCTACATCAGGTAGATTGACCTTTTAGAATAAGCGACAGTCTGGCTGAAAAAAACTTTTGATCATAAAGGACTTGCCAAGAACACTACCTGAGTTATTTACAGCAAATCTTTGATGTTGCATTTGTATTGCGCAATAATATATTCATAAAATAACCAATCGCCACAAACAGCCCCATCACTGCCAGATAGTCCAGAAGGAAAGTGATGAGCGGCTCGGAATAATCAAAGAACACGAAATGGCTTTTCAGCAGCAGGTAAAGCCCCACATCCCGGCGAACGAAGGTCACGACTCCGTAGGTAGCAAAAGAATATCCGGCAATTCGGAGCGCCCATGTGCGTATTTTGCTCAGCTGCAAGTGCTTCCGTGCCATGGTCAGAAGCATATTCCAGTGCATTCCCAAATGCAGGCTCATCAGCACAAAGCCCCAAAAGGCGCAGAGAATATGCAGCTTTCCGGCCAATTCATAACCGCCGTGCCTGGGGAGAAACGCAAACACATGACGGGACAGCACAATGCCACTGATCATAGAGCCAACCATGCACAGGAAAATCAGCCCAGCCAGTGCCGTCTGCACGATGCGCAAGGGCGTGTAGTGCCCCCGCGGCACAGCTTGAATCCATCGGCGGTTCAAAACATGGTGCGCCACGGACAAGGCAAACATTCCCATGCCGATCCACTCGTGGGCTGCCTCACCCACAAGGCCATAGGCCATCAGAAGCAGCATGGACACCGACATGGCCGCATCTACGGTGATTTTTATTTTGAGAATTGGTTTCATGTCCTCATCCTTTGCTGTGAGAGATCACCCAGTTCAAATTGTCCGGGTCATCAAAGACCACATTGGCTCCGCCGTGGTAGTTATAAATGCCCTTTTCGTTGAAGAAGGCATTATTGGGCGTTTCAATACGAAGAACCTGATCGATGTCGGCATCGCTCCAACCGGCATTTTCATAGGCATCGTGGAGATTTTCGTAAGCCGAGCGGGCCTTGGCGCTGCCGTAATACTCGTCGCCGTCGGCCATGTAGATATAGACCGCCACGCTATTCTCCGCAATAGGTGCATAGCTGCCATCCCACTGAGAAGCGCCGTGGAGATAGGCCGCATATAGGTCAGGCCGCATAGACACTGCACGGGACATGGTTTCGCCTCCTGCAGAATAACCGGCGGCATAGACGCGGCTGGTATCCACGGCAAAATTATTGATAAAGTATTCCGTTAGTTCAATGGCCTGCCGGGCGGATTTTTCGCCCCAGTCAGTGAGCTGTGCAGAAACCACGACCATCTCGGTGTCCAGCCTTGTCCATGCGGTAAAGCCACTCCAATTCAGATTGCTGCCGGAAGAATCTTCACCGAACCACATCATGTTATAGCCCGGCATAACGACCATCATCGGAAACTTTCGGCTGCCGTCGTAGCTGTCTGGCAGATAATAGCTGTAATGAATGTCGCCGTCCGCACCGGAGAAAATCTGCTCTGCAAATAGACCAGTCTGAACCGGCTCCGATGTGACAGCCGATGCTGTGCTTTCCAACGGTTCTTCCGTTGGTTCGGCACTCGGTGCAGGCGTTGTCTCCGGCTGGATCGGCGCTGCTGTACCGGCTCCGCACCCCGCGAGAGTCAGTATCAACACAAGAATCACAGCAAGCGAAAGAAATCGATTCATTTCTGCTCGTCCACCGGCGGAACCATTTCCGCATATTTTTTAAGCATTTCCGGGGTGCTGGTGTAGTAGCGCACATCCTTGTTAAGGGCGGTGATCTGCGCCATTTCGTCCTCCGTCAGAGCAAAGTCGAACAGTTCAATGTTGGACTTGATATGGTCGGGATTCTTGGAGCCGGGGATGACGATGTTTCCGCTCTGAATGTGCCAGCGGAGAATGATCTGGGGCACAGACTTGCCGTACTTCTTGCCAAGCTGGGCAAACAGCGGCTCCTGAAGCAGCGCCTTGTCACCGTGGCCCAGCGGATACCATGCCTGCGGCACAATGCAGTTCTCCTTCAGGAAGGCTTTCAGTTCAGGCTCCTGATGATAGGGGTGCAGCTCGGTCTGTAATACCGTGGGGCGCACCTCGCAGATGGAGAGAATCTCCTCAATCTGCGCTTGGTTGAAGTTGGACAGGCCAATGGCGCGCACCTTGCCCTCCTTGTACGCCTTTTCCATCTGGCGATAGCCATCCACATAGTTGCCAGCAGGCTGGTGGATCAGCAGCAGGTCGATGTAGGGGGTATCCAGCCGGGCAAGGGTCTTGTCCACCGCATCGGGCTGCTCATAGAAGCTGGGCCACAGCTTGGTTTCGAGAAAAATTTCCTCCCGCTGCAACCCGGACTTTTTCATGGCGCGGCCAACTGCCTTTTCGTTCACATAGGCGTTGGCTGTGTCGATCAGGCGATAGCCGTCCTGCAAGGCACTGACGCAGGAGGCCTCTGCCTCGTCCGGGGTCAAAAGAAATGTGCCGATACCGGCCATCGGCATTTTTACGCCGTTATTAAGATTTGCATATTCCATAAAACAACATCCTTTCTGATAAAATCATCTATTTACGGTTTTGCTGCCGCCGAACACCTCTGATATTTCCATGCCGTTCAGTGCCTCGTCGATGTCGCTGATTTCTTCGGCGGACAGCGTAACATTTGCCGCACCGGCATTTTCAAGCAGGCGGCTCAGCCGACGCGTGCCGGGAATGGGTACAATGTACGGTTTTTTGCATAGCATCCATGCCAGTGAGATTTGTGCGGGAGTGGCGTTGTTCTGCTCTGCCAATTTTTGAAGCAAAGTGAGAAGATCGTGGTTGCGGTCGATATTCTCCGGTTGGAACTGGGGCATGACGCTGCGGTAGTCTGTCTCAGCGTCAAACTGCGAGCTCTTATCATACTTGCCGGAGAGAAAACCGTTAGCCAGCGGCGAGAACGCCACATAGCCGATGTGTAGTTCTTCCAGCACTGGGAACAGACTTTCATACCACCGTGCCATCATGGAGTAGCGGTTCTGAATGGCTGTCACCGGGCAGACTGCATGGGCGCGGCGGATCGTGTCATCCGTTGCTTCGGACAGCCCCCAGTGGGTGATCTTGCCCTCACGGATCAGATCGGCCATCACACCTGCCACTTCCTCAATCGGGATTTTCGGGTCCAGCCGGTGCTGGTAATACAGGTCGATGTGGTCGGTGTCCAATCTTTTCAGCGATGCATCTACGGACGCACGAATGACCTCCGGTCGGGAATCCGGCACGATCGGCTTATTCGTTGCGTTGCTCGTCATATCAAAATGGATGCCGAATTTGGTCGCCAGCACGATTTTATCGCGGTAGGGCTTCAACGCTGCACCTACCAGTTCCTCATTGTCATGTGGATGCTCCGGTGTACCGTAGACCTCGGCGGTGTCGAAAAAGGTATAGTCCAGATCCACCGCCTGCGCCAGCAGCTCCGTCATTTGCTTTTTGTCGGCCGGTGCGCCATAGGCGTGGCTCATGCCCATGCATCCAAGGCCAACAGCGGAAACGGTCAAATCACTCCCCAAAGTACGGTACTGCATTTTACACTTCCTTGTTCAGCTTGGCGGCATCGGCCTTGCTGGCTGCCATGCCGCCGTAGGTCATACCGTAGAGGCCGGCGAAGCGCTTCATCGTGTACTCGCCCGCTTCCAGCATCCATTTCTCGGGAGCCGCGCCCTGAAACACGAAATACAGCTTACGTCCGGACAGTTCGCCGTTCTCCACCTTGCCGTAGAAACGATCCAGCACATTGCGGACACTGCCGCAGATGTTGTGCCAGTACAGGGGTGAGCCGATGACAATGGTGTCGGCCTGCTTCATGGCACCAATGACAGCATCCAGCCCGTCGCCGGGGAGATTCTGGCCGTAAGCGCCGATGGTGTAGTCCGTGAGGTTCAACGTCTCATATTCGTGATCTTTCAGCAGCTCCGCCGCCAGTGCAGCGGTGTTCCCGTTTTTGTTGGGACTGCCGTTGATAAATAAAATACTCATAGTGATGCTCCTTATTTCAGTTTTTGATATTCTTCTTCACTCACCGGCTCACACCACTGACTGCAGCAGTTTTCTCCGGGTACTTCCACCGCCAGATGGGAGAACCAGCTGTCCGGTGCAACGCCGTGCCAGTGCTTGACTCCAGGCGCAATATTGACCACATCGCCGGGGTGCAGCTCCTGTGGCTCCTTGCCCCATTCCTGATAGTAGCCCCGGCCTGCCACACAGACGAGGATCTGTCCGCCGCCTTTGTCAGCCTCATGGATGTGCCAGTTGTTGCGGCAGGCGGGTTCAAAGGTCACATTGAAAATTTTGACCTGCTCCGTGGAAACCGGCGCAAGATAGCTCTGCCCGCTGAAATACTGTGCGAAACCATCATTGGGTGCTCCGATGGGAAATACCATACTGTTTTGATGACGCTGCTTTTCATCAGATGTTTCTTCGTCTGCCCAGATGTCCTTTGCCATGCGGAATGCTGCCCATGCCTTCGGCCAACCCGCATAAAATGCGGCGTGTGTCAGGATCTCCGTAATTTCGCTGCGGGTGATCCCGTTTTCTTTTGCCATTGCCAGATGATGACCGAAGGAAGTATCCGTCAGCCCCTGCGCCATCAGCGCTGTCACGGTGATGAGGGAGCGGTCGCGTGCGGAAAGCTCGCTTTCCCGGCTCCAGACCTCACCGAAAAGAACATCATCATTGAGCTGTGCGAACTTCGGTGCAAATTCACCAAGCACATCTCTGCCTGCTGTAATTTTTCTCATAATGCAGCACTCCTTATCTGTGAAAGTTTGTGAAAATCGGCGATTCCTTCTGGGGCAAGCCGATCTGCTCCTTACCCAACTGAAAGGACTTCATCATAAATGCCATGTTATACCCCAGCGTCCGCATGGTCTGCAAACCTTCGGCATCCTGCGCTACTTCCTCGGCAGAGCCGCCGTAGACCATGTTCCAATACTGGCTGGACGCTACCGGCATTCCTGTCATGGTGAAATACTTGTTCAGTACATCGAAGGTGGCGGTATTGCCGCCCCGCCGACAGGTGACTACCGCCGCACCTACCTTCATGGTCTTGTCGATACCGAGCGTGCTGAAAAACAGCCGATCCATGAAGGAGATGGCTCCGCCTGCGGGGGAAGCGAAATACACCGGGCACCCGATGACAAAGGCATCCGCCTCCGCCAGCTTTGGTGCGACTTCATTGACCACATCGTCAAACACGCATTTGCCGGTCTGGGCACATTTGCGGCAGGCAATACAGCCGCGAATGTCCTTGTTGCCCACATGGAGCAGCTCAACTTCAATACCCTCGGCCTCCAGCGTGTTTTTCAGCTCGGTCAGGGCGGTATATGTGCAGCCCCTTGGATGGGGACTACCGTTTACTAACAGTGCTTTCACCGAAATCACTCCTTATGCGAAAATTGTTTCCAGCCATGCGGCGTAGTCCTTAACCCAGCCACCATCGGAGCCGAAGCCATGAGGCCAACCGTTCAGCACGATGCGCCCGGTGGAAATGCCCATTCTAGAGATTACATCATATTGCTGCTGGAACTGACGATAGAAGGGATCCTCGGTGCCATAGACATAGAAGGTCGGCGGCAAATTGCCCTCGTCCAGCCAACTTGCATCCATATTTCCCACGCTGAGGCGGCCATAGAAGGAATGGATCATGCCTGCGGCGGAGGCATAGGCGAGAACGGCGTCCAGCTCGTCCGGCACATAGGTGCTGTCCAGCGCTGTGCCGGTCACATCTTCGTCATAATGCATCAGAAATTCACCGGCCTGAATGCCGCCCGCCGAAAAGCCCATGACGGCAATATCATCTGGGTCAATACCGTAGACCTCCGCATTTTTGCGGACAAAGCGGACAGCTCTTGCTACATCCAACGCACCTTCCTCCTGCGTATAAGGAGACAGGCGGTAATCTACGATGAAGGTCTGGAACCCCAGCTCTCGCAGTGTTGCGGCGGTGGGCAGCGAATCGGTATAGTTGCCCCGGAACTGATAAGCGCCGCCCGCCATCAGCACCACCGCGCCTTTTGGCTTCACGCCCTCCCGGACGGGGATAGCGGTGACATAGGGGCGGAAGTCCCAATCATCGAAATATCCGGTCATGTCCTGCGTAAATTTCGTCTTGGCGGGGACATTGCCCTCCTCCCAGAGATAGAGCACCTGAATGTTTGCAGGGTCTGCTACCGTGTTCAGAACAGTCTTATTACCTGCCGGTTCCGGCATCTTTTGCAGCATGGCTGTGCGGGAATAATCGGAAATCTTGCCGTTGCCGTAGTTGTATGCATCAGGAAAATCGTCCGGCGTGGCTACGGTGTCCGTAGAAGATCCGTCGCGCAGATCATCGATGGGGGTGGAGGAAGCGGAACTGTTTTCGCTTGGTTTCGTTGTCATAGCATTCTCAATGGCCGCAACGCCGTTTTCCAGCTCACCGCCGGGAGTCCCGACGGACTCCCGGCCACAGGCGGTCAGCGACACGACCATGAGAATTGCAAGCATTGCGGCGAAAACTCTGTTCCTACGCATCACAGCCCCAGTCCATTGACCCAGGACTGCACATCATCACTGGAAACGCCGGAGGAGAACCGCTGGCCTTCCTGCCAGTCGCCGGTACCGGCCATGTCGGCCAGCAAACTGCCGCTCTGACCCATGCCGGAGGAGGAAGAAGTGGCAAAGGGGATGACGGTCTTGCCGGTGAAATCATTGTTTTTTACAAAGGTGTCCACGGGCCACGCTGCGATACCCCACCAGATGGGATAACCGATGAACACGGTGTCATAGGAATCCCAATCGGGAACTTCAGTGGTGGCCAGGGGCACATCCCGCAGGGACTCGTCGTCATGCTCCCGGCTGACGCGGCTGTCGGAGTTCGTCCAGTTCAGGTCCTCGCTGGTGTAGACTTCGGTGGGAACAATCTCAAAGAGGTCGGCACCGGCGGCCTCTGCAATATCCTTGGCCACCCGCTCGGTGTTACCGGAAGCGGAGTAGTAGACCACCAGCGTCTTGCCGGTCTCGGGCTGGGTCTCCGGCTCGGATTCTGCGGGAGCGGTCGAGGAGCTTTCGGACGGTTCGGTGGTAGGATGTTCAGTCGGCGCAGAGGTTTCGGGCTGCGTGGTGGAAGATGCAGGCTTGTTGGCAGAGCCGCAGGCGGCAAGGCTAAGTACGAGCACGACGCTCAGCAGTAGTGCAGTCAGTTTTTTCATGATTAAATCATCCTTTCAATTCAATTTTGGTTTTATTTACATTCGCAGAGAATGTCATATATTTCATCGTGGGTCAGCTTTTTGCAGCAGCCCTCGGTGAATACGGTAGAATCAGCAATGGCACGGAAGTCGGTGCCGGCGGGAATGTCCAGCTCTGCAAAGGTGGTGGGCAGTCCAATTTCCTTGATGAACGCAGCCAGTGCTTCCACACCGGCAGAGGCAGTTTCATCGTCACTGCCCTTGGGTGCGATGTCCCACACGCTCTGCGCCCAGCGGGCGAAGCGGGCTGCGCCGGACTTGTAGATGTGGCGGTACAAAACCGGGTGAATGACCGCCAGCCCTGCACCGTGGTTGCAGTTGGTGTAGGCACCCAGCTGATGCTCGATCATGTGGCACTGAAAGTCCGTGACCTTGCCAATTTTCAAAATGCCGTTTTCCGCCATGGCAGACGCCCAGGCCAGCTCGCTTCTTGCGTCATCATTCTCCGGGTCGGTCAGCAGCACGCGGGTGTTGCTGATGACACTGCGCATGACGGCTTCGCTGATGTCATCGGAAAGATTGTTTTCATCTGGCTTGCCGAAGTAGGTCTCCATGGCGTGGCTCAGTGTGTCGAACGCACCGGAGATGACCTGCTTCATGGGAACGGACAGGGTATAGCTGGGGTCGAGGAAGGCAAAATCCGCCTGTGCGCCCCAAAGAGCGCCCTTGATTTTCTTTTCCTCGTGGGTGATGACGGCACCGTTATTCATCTCGCTGCCGGTGCCGAACACCGTGACGATAGTGCCGAGGGGGATAAACTCTGTTGGGAATGTGTGCTTGGTGTTCTCCAGTTCCCAAATGTCCTCGTCCAGTTTGGCCTGCGCGGAGATGACCTTGCAGCAATCGGACACGCTGCCGCCGCCCACGGCGAGGATAAGGTCAACATGATTTTCCCGCGCCAGCTTTGCGCCCTCCTGCGCCTTGGCATAGGTGGGATTAGGCATGATGCGGTCGAACTCCACGACACGCTTGCCGGCGGCGTTCAGAATGCCCATGACCTCATCATACACGCCATTGCGCTTGATGGAGCCGCCGCCATAGGCCAGCATGACGGTTTCACCATAGTTCCCCAGCAGACTGCCGAGGTACTCTTTCACGCCGCCCTTGCCGAAATACACCTTGGTCTTGTTTTCAAAAATAAAATTGTTCATGTTCCGTTACCTCCTGTTAGTTTTCAAACTTTGCCGCCCATTCTTTCACTTGCTGCTCCGAACCGTCTACGCTGCTGCCACGGATGGAAAGTGCCTCATCGGTCAGCACGGTTGCCTCCGGTGCCAGCTCTGCAATACGGTTTAAGCTGTTTGCTCCATTGGAACTTCCGTTGTGGGAGAAAAATGGGATAATGTTTTTTCCGGATAGATCGTATTCCTCCAGAAAGCTCCAGACTGGCGTTGGCAGGTCGTACCACCAAACCGGGAAACCAAGATAGATCACATCGTAGCCTGCCATGACCTCTGGATCGATATGGGTAGACAACGCCGGGCGGGTTTCGTTGTTCAGCTCCGTCTGCGCACGGGAAGCGGTGGAATCAAAGTCGTCACCGTAAGGCTCCTCGGTCAGAATCCGGAACAAGTCCCCACCGGTCTCCTCAGCGATCCAATCCGCCATCTGCTGACCGTTTCCCGACCAAGAGAAATAGGCCACCAGCACATTGCTGTTTCCGCTGACCTCCGGCTCAGGGTCACGGTCTATGGCAGTATGCGAACCACCCGTCAGGCGAAGCAGTGTGAATACGCCGCCTGCGACAATGACGAGAACCGCCGCAATGATGAGCCATGTTTTCTTTTTCATCTGTCATCCTCCTCAATTACTTCATTTGTTTTTCCCAAAAGGAAACGGCATCATTGATCCAGCCTTCGGCGCTGGTTCCAGCCCCAAGTCCAAAGCCGTGACCCAGACCGGAATACACATGAAACTCCGTGTCGATCCCGGCCTGCTGCATGGCTTCGAGTCGCGCCTGCATGACCCGCCAGTTGGCGATGCCGTCCCTGTCACCGACACAGGCATAGGTGGGCGGATCACTTTCGGAATACTCGCTCAGTCCCGTGTACTGCATGATGACCGCACCGGGACGGGGCAGATCGCCGCCGCCAAAGGCTTCTGCACCGTAAGACCCCAGCCACGCCGCCATCCGTGCACCTGCCGAACCGCCCCATAGGGAGTAGCAATCGGTGTCCACTTCCAGTTCGTCCGCATGGTCAAAGATGAAGCGGATGGCTCTTGCCAGATCCTCGCAGGCGGTCTGTGCGCCGGGGCGATAAATGAGAGCGAAGGCGTTGTAACCCTTTTTGGAAAGCTCCAGCGCATGAGGGAAGCTGTCCTGCATGGCGCCCACATAGGCAAAGGCTCCGCCCGCATTGCAGATAGCGAATTTTTCGCCGGGTACACCCTTGAAGAAAAACAATCCTGTATCTTCTTTGGCAGGGTCAGCCGCCTTTTCCTCGTCGGTGTAGATGTCATAGAAGATGGTTTGGCCGTCCGCTGCCCGCTCTCGCAGGGTGTTCACGATCTCCACTGTTTCGTCCGGATCGATATGACTGTAGTAGGTCAGACCGAGATCTTCCAGCGTGTCGCCGCTGTAATAGGCATCCTCTACAGGGAACAGCAACTGTCCGTAAGAGCCGAATATTGGAGCATTCTTCACATCTTTGATTTTGCTTTCCCTTGTAAATGCTGCTGTTTGGGGTGGAGTGGTTTCCGCAGGTTCCTGCGGTTCACGAGCACCGCAGCCGCTCAGCAGAAGCGCCGTACAAAACAGCAACGCAGAGAAACATCCAAACTTCATATCATCATCTGCCTTTTCCTGAACTTCTGCCTCTATTATAAAAAAAGCGAGACTTCAAGAGAAGTCTCGCTTCGTTCATCAGTATATACCTTTAGGTTATAATCAGTTGTACAGCTCTTTGCTGATGATTTTGGCTGCATCTAAAAAGCGCTGTACTGTCGGTGTCGGCTCCGGGGAATGGAGAATGCCATAGGGAATGCTGTAATTCCATTCCACTGGAATTACCTTCAAAAGCGGATGGACAGTTGCCCAACCGGGAATCGCCAGCAGCACATCATTGGTGTTCTCACAGCGGTTGAACACATCCATGTTATAAAAGTCGAAATCTACGATATGGATCTGCGGATGGTGCTGCCAGAGGTCATCCCGGAGTTGATCCACATAATGGCTCCAGCCCCGGTGCATCAGCATGAGATTTTCGCCATAAAGATCTGTGATCTGTAATTTATCCTTTGCTGCCAGTCGATGGTGAATGGAAACAGCACAGTGGAACGGGCCTCTGACCAATTCCAGCCCAGCACAACCACGCAGATTCAGCATGGTCTCATCAAAAATGCCGCCTACTACATCAATGTTCTTTCCGAGATTTGCAAGGATCTCTCTCGCATTTTCCGGGGTGTTCTCAAAGGGGACAATCTGAAATTTGATGTCCGGGTGCAGAGTTTGAACTCTGGACCAGAGCTCCATCAGGAGTTGTGCCGGAGTCATGGGCGAGGAACCGATGCGGATGATATTCTCATCCTCCTGCATGGCGTTTTTTGCCCGCGTTACGGAGTCCCGGCAATATCGAATGATATATTTGGCGTCCTGATACATGGAGCGTCCGGCTTTTGTCAATGTCAGCCCACGGTGACTCCGGTCGAATAGCTTCACGCCGAGGGATTCTTCTAAAAGATTGATTTGCTTGATGACAGCCGTGGGCGTGATGTAGCTTTCTTCGGCGGCTTTATTGAAGCTGCCTGCATCCGCCACGCGGAGAAAAGTCTCAAGTTGTGGGTTATACATCACATCATGCCCCTTTCCTGTTTTTTACTTTGGGATTTACGAGGATCACTTGGCTTTTTTGCATCAGAAGGAATTGCCCAGGAACGCCCGAATCGTTCTGCCCCCGGAATACGCCCGAGAGAACAGTATTGGTTGACTCGTCGTTCCGAAACGCCCCATTTATAAGAGGCTTCCCGAATGGAAATATAGCCGTTCATTGTGACCCCTCCGACAGCGTAAAATTATCCAAATACATTATATACGAATATTCGTAGCTTTTCAAGGTGGCAAGCAATGCAAACTTGTACAAGTTTGCGTATTTTACGGGAGGCACCGACCCGCTACCTCCCGCAAATGCTTGTTGGGGTCGATTCCCCAAACCCCTGAGATCGCCACCTGTGGTGACGGCTACGCGTTCTACGAACGCTGAAATACTGAAAAAGTCAGGAACGGGATTTTTGTGTTTCTTTCTCAGCTTCCTGCTGGGGCGAAAGTTCAAGCAGGCTCTCCACATTGGCGCGGATATTGTAAAGCTCCCGCATGTCGGAGCGAGCCTGCTTGTAGTCGGCGTAAACTTTCCGCTTCTCGGCCAGCAGCTCCGCGTAGTTTTCCCGCAGCGTTTTCATGGAGGGGAGCTTTTCAATGCCGATGTCATCAAAGTGCTTTTTCGCCGCCTGATGGATAAGAATATCGGCCTCATGCTCAGCTCGGAATTTCTGGCTGTATCCGGCTTTGCGGTACTCCACATACACCGCCCGGGTCTTGGCGTAATTGACGATCTGCTTTTGCAGTTCGGCGTTTGCTGTCATTTGACCTTCCAGCGTTTTGAGTTGGGTAGAGAGATCATTAAAACGAGTGGTGGCAGCGCCAGACTTTTCCCGCAGCTCGGTGTAATCCATGTCGCCGTGTTCTTTCAAATAAATCACAGCCTGCGAGAGCTGCTTCAGGTTGAACACCTTGGCCCAGCGTACATAACCAGGACCTTTCCCGTTTCGCATGGCCGCTTCAATATCTACCAGAAGGCCGATCTTCGGAGACGCTTTCTTCGGAATACGCCGTGGCTGCACGGTACGATGTCCATCAATGCGTTCCCGGATTGCCAGCTCCGTGTAATCGCCTTTGAGCGTGTTGCAGCGGGTAAAGCGGTCCTGGGGTGACAGCCGCAGACGAAGATTTTTCCGCTCCTGGTTGACTTCCACACCGACCGCTTCCAGCTTTTTCAGAAAATCTGGGAAGTCCTGCGGTTTTTCCGCCAGCACTTCATCAATGATCCGGCGCAGCCGCTCCTGTTGAGAAAGACGCTGGTCATCTCCAAGCCAAGTGCCGTAATGACTGCGGCTGGGCTTCGGCTTTTCTACGATGGACAGGCCATGCTCCACGCACAGCTTGTCATTCAGCCTGCGGATAGCCCAGGTCGAACCCCAGAAATTCCGAAATTTGCGGGTGCAGTCCAACGAGGTGGAATTGATGATGATGTGATTATGCACATGGTGGCGGTCAATGTGGGTACAGACCACAAAGGCATTCTTTCCTTTGGTCAGCGACATTGCCAGCTCCTGCCCGATTTGATTTGCCTCCTCCGGTGATACTTCCCCCGGAAGAAACGCCTGCCGCAGATGATAGGCAATCACATCATCCGTCCCACGCTGTCTGCCGGTCAGCTGCTGATACTGCCGCTTGGAAAGAAGAAACTCGGCATCTGCTGTTCGGGTATCGCATCCATAGCCGGAGATCAGTCTGCCGTAATCCGTCTTTTGCGGATTTTCCACATAATCGATCACCGTGGCAATGGCGGTGGAGACATTGCGCCCCTTTCCTGTGTGCAAGGGCATGAGCCGCGTGGTCGCCATTTTATCGCTCCTGCTGTTTTACAGGCGTGTGTTTTGTCGGAGCAACGGTTGTTTCTTTGAGCTGCTTTCGCACGGACGCTTTCTCTTGCTGGCGCAATTTCAGTTCTTCCCGTGTCTGGTCGGTAAACAGATCCACAAGACCGGGGTGACTGTTGATGACAAAATTGGCATTCCGGTCATGGCCTTCAAAATCCGGGTTCGGATAGACCGGGATCGTCTGCGCCCAGGCTTTGTTGTCCCGGGAATAGCGCAGATCCCAATCTGCCCAACGAATCGTATTGGCAAGCAGATAGGTAACTCGTCCAGAGCCAAAATCATCCAGTACCTGCCGGGCACCCGCAGGGTCAAGGCGGTTGTCCCAGTAATGCTCCCGGATAGCCGCTTCGATACTTTCTTTGCATTGCAGATTGGCGCGGTTGGAAGCTCGGTACTGTTCCAGCTCGCCATGTTCCCGGGCATGGGAGCCCGGATACCGATAAAGAGGTGTATTATCTTTCATAGGCTTTCCTCCAAAATATACAGATATAGAGAAGGAGCGGGACACCGAAATGTCTCGCTCCAATTTTTATGATACGACGAATTCTCTGATACTGTCATGGGCGCCGCCAAGCAATCCCACGGCCCAGGCCGCCAACAGCGGCAATCCGTATGGGCTGATCAGAAACGCGATCAGCAGCCAGGCAAGACCGCCCCACAGGCCCGCAGCGAAAAAGATACCTATGGCTATCAGAAAGACGATTCCCGACAGAACGCCGAGGACGGCCCCAGACGCAAGAACAAGGAATTTGCAAAAAGCATAGAGAATCCCGGTGACCACCAGAAGCGGCAAGGATAAGATTTTCAAAAGCAAACGCATAGCGGATCCTCCTTCAAAATATAATGATTCTTCTGCCCAAATTCTATCGTGCCGGGATAGAAAAGGCAATGACCGGAGATAAGTTCATGGAATGTTTGCGAATCCTTGCAGCAGCTTTCCGGCCAGTTTCCATATCTCGTCCAACCGCGAGTGCAGATCTTCTACATCGGCGGCATAGACGCTGCCCACCTCGTTTGCCCGTTTGGCATACTGGTTCAGGTTGTTGGAGCAGATCCGCAGGAGCCGGGTTAGTTCCTGCAGCTCCGTCATATCCAGGTGGATGATGTACCCGTCCAATGCCATTTTCCGCAGAAAGGCTGAGAGGTTGACAACGCCGCATTCCTCCATGCGCTGCCGGATTCGGTCAAGTTCCGGCTCGGAAACGACAAAGTGAAGCTGCGTCTTGCGGCTGTTGTCCTTCATCGTTCCGGCACCGCTTTCTTTTTTGCGGGCGGTTTGACATTCCGCTCGACCTTCAATTTGCTCCTGACAGATTTCTTCTCCAACTGCGCAAAGTGATCGTCAATATCAGAAACCTTTGCATTCCGTTCTCTGGCCGTGCGCTCCCGAAGGAGGATCATTGCAAGCTCCCGCTCGCTCTCCGGGTGAAGCGTCATGCACTGCATAGCACCGTGAGCAGAAGTAAGCGCGGCAATCTGACTGCGGCGCTCTCGGTAAGGAAAGGTGTGCTGCGTTCCATCTTCAAACCCGGCGGTCATGCGCTCTACGGAGCAAGTCAGCGCCTTGGTGCGTTCTGCGTATGCCGGATAATCTAACGGAAAAATATCTGCTTTGATTTTGCCGTTTTCCATGCCGGTCAGCGTGAGGGCATACGCCAGAACACTGTCATGCAGCTGCTCATGATAGAAATGCCAGACATGGTTTTCATAGCTGTCTGCCAGAAAAATCTCCCGTTCCCGCAAGCAATGTGTTCCGTTCACACGGGACATCCAGATCATGTGATAATCCTCCGGGGTGGCAGACGCGCATAATTCTGTCAGCAGCTTTTTATCCAACTCAAAATCTTCCTGGTAATGCAGGGTATGCAGCTTTACAATACGCTCCAGATCAGCCAGCAGGTCGGAAGATTTGAAAATTGCGCCCGCCATCAGCGTTCCCGCTCCGGGGGCGTGACGGCCAGTTCATGTTCCTCCGGGTGAGGAATGTCTGCTTTCAGATGCTCCAGGACGGAAGGCTTTTCCTCCGGCAAGGTTTCCGGGGCAAGCTCCCTGATCTCGTCATAGGTCTGCCCATCGGTCAGCTCCGCTTTTGCGGGAGGCAGGTTGTTGATCACGCCATCGATCATATTGTAGTTGCCGCCCTCGGCCTCCATATCCAACTCGGCGGCTTTCAACGGATTGCCGGGCGTGGGCTGCATTTCAAAATGCACCGGGGCCTTCGGAGCGGCCACCAGCTCCGGCTGCATCTCTTTGGGGTAGTAGTGAACATTGGGGCTGCCAACGGTCTCATTCAGGTGATTGGCATATAGCCTTGCCGCATTGATGGAATCAAACTCCCTGGGCACGCCGTCTGCTTTACACCATGCCTCTGCCGTGCCAAACATAGAGGCTGCGCTGCGAACCGCCCACACGCCATACTTCTTTTCTTCCATAGGGATTCCTCCTTTCATCGTTCCGGTTCTTTGGATTTGTGGGGTTTAGGGGTGGGTGCCTCCGACGTTGTTTGCAGTGCCTGCCGCACAGAGGAACGCCGCTCCTGCATTTCCTCCGCAGAAGTGATATTGACATACTCGCCAATAATGCAAAGAGCCTCGTTGTAACTGCCGGAAGCGAACACCCGCTCCGTCATGGCCTTGGCCTGCTCCGGCATATCGTTCTGCCGCAGGGTGCGAGCTGCAATGCCCACCAGATTGAAAATGTTTCCGTCCTGCCCGATCAGCGGACAATCCGGCTTTTCCGGCTCTGCGCTCAGAAATCCACCCAGCCGGTTATTCACATAATCGGAAAGCCAGGTGCCGCCAAATTCAGCAACCGTGTCCAGCCGCCACAAGGCAAGTTTGCCGATGTCGGCATCCACACCCTCAAAGGGAAACAGCAGACAGGTCGTCTCTCCGTTCTGAAAGGTCATCACGGGTTCAAACTTGCTGCCGTTTCTCAGGATACCGGTCTGTTCCAGAAGCTCATTGATCCCATCGACCCATTCATTGAGGTCGCCGCCGCAACCCTGGATAATTAAGCCATCCTGATTCCACATGCGGCGCAGCTCCTCGGTCGTAACAGGTGTAATACTCATAAAACTGCCTCCTTACTTTTTGCCGCTTTTTCTTGCCGGAAATTCCAGCTTGAAATTGACATACTTTCCGCCGGTGTCATCCAGCACAACCGTTGCGTCATAGGTTTTTCCGGTCTTTTCACTGTACAGCCCGGAAACAGCAACACGCCCTTCCTTCAGCAATGCCGCCGCCATTGTCTTGGTCAGACTCTTTTTCTTTGTCGAGAAGAATCGGTTCTCTTTCCAGAGCGCAAAGGCACAATCCGGGTTTTCGCAGAAGAAGCCCTTTTGCCGTTCCCGGACCGCACCGCCGCAGCGGGGGCAGGAGCCGATAGAAGGTGAAATATTTTCAGAGGCAAATAATGCCGTAAACGCCGGATCCGGGGCGGCATGCTCCTGCACAAGTCCAGTAGTCAGCTCCCGGATTCCGGCCATAAATGCTTGTTCCGTCAGTTCACCCCGCTCCACCTGTTTCAGCATGGACTCCCACTCTGCGGTCAACTGCGGGGACTTGATCTTTTCGGGAAGCACCGCAATCAGGTTGACGCCCTTTTCCGTGGGCAGGAGCTGTTTCTTCTTTCTCTGAACGAAGCCGGAGTTGACCAGTTTTTCCAGCGTGGCCGCTCTGGTAGCTGGTGTTCCAAGACCTTTGCGTTCGGCATCCTCGGGCATATCCTCTGCACCGGCCGTCTCCATTGCCGCCAGCAGAGAATCCTCCGTGAAGTGCTTGGGCGGCGAGGTCTTGCCCTCGCGCACACTGGCCTGCACATCCGAAAGGATCTGCCCCACCGCAAGAGCGGGCAAAGCAGCTTCTTCCTCGTCATTCTCCTGGGACTTTTGCTTCATGCTGGCCTTGAACGCGGACAGCACGGCTTTCCAGCCGTCCTGTTTGACGGTTTTGCCCTTGGCAGTAAAGCTGTGCCCGCCGCAGTCCAGCACGGCCGTCACGGCCTCGAAGATATGGGGCTTGCCAACGGCGCAGAGCAGACGCATTGCAACCAGTGTCAGAACATCCCGCTCCCCGGCGGGAAGTGCCGTCAAGTCCGTCTTGCTGACTTCCATAGTGGGAAGAATGGCGTGGTGGTCGCTGACCTTTTTATTGTCAATTACCCGGCCCAGGTCAGGAGTGCCATTTTCCGCAGCAAACGGCATATTTCCATTCAGCCAGGAAATCAGGCGCTCCGTTGGAGCTTTCATATCCTCGGTCAGGTACTGGCTGTCCGTGCGGGGATAGGTCGCCAGCTTTTTCTCATAGAGGCTCTGCAAATAGTCCAGCGTCTGCTGGGCTGTGTAGCCAAAGTAACGGTTGCATTCTCGCTGCAAGGTAGTCAGGTCGTAGAGGTGGGGCGGCTGAACCGTCTTTTCCTGTTGGTCTACGGAAGTAACCGCCGCAGTCTTGCCGGTACAGTCGGATACAATGCGGTCAGCCTCCGCCTTGACCTCCGTTTTCTCGCCGGAAGCGGTCAGGCTTCCCGCATGAAGCTCCGGCACATAGAAGGGCTTGCTCTGGAAAGCGCTGATTTCAGCCTCCCGCTGTACCACAAGGGCAAGGGTCGGCGTCATGACCCGACCCACATTCAGTTTGGTGTGGTACAGGACCGTGAAAAGCCGGGTGCCATTGATACCGACCAGCCAATCCGCACCGGCCCGGCACACCGCCGCCCGGTAGAGAAGGTCATAATCGGAACCGGGACGCAGATGGGCAAAACCCTCCCGAATGGCGGCATCCTCCATGGAGCTGATCCAGAGTCGTTCAATGGGCTTTTTGCAGCCGCAGTAGTCATACACCAGCCGGAAGATCAATTCGCCCTCGCGGCCTGCGTCGGTCGCACAAACGATACTTTCCACTCGCTTATCTGCCATGAGTTTTTTCAGCACAGTAAGCTGCTTGCGCTTCTCCTTGGCGACCTCATACTTCCAGACTTCGGGCATGATAGGCAGATCCTCACGCCGCCACTTGGCATACTGTTCGCCGTATGCTTCCGGCTGAGCCAGTTCCACCAGATGACCCACGCACCAGGAGACCAGATAGCCGCCGCCCTCGGTGTAGCCGTCCTGCTTTTCCGTTGCTCCAAGAACGGCGGCCAGCGACATAGCGACGGAGGGCTTTTCCGCAATTACAAGTTTCATTGAATACCTCCAATCCGAGCGAAACGAAAACAGGCAGCCATTCAGACTACCTGCTCGTTTCGCTCTATTTGTTTTGGGTAAAAGAAAACGCCCGCAAAATCGCGGGCGCAGCCAATTACAGTTCTTTCTTTTTCAGGTGTTCCGGGATATGAAGCGGACCTACCGGGATCTCCCATAGCTCCTTTTTCATCTGGTGGACCAGACGGATCGTGCCTACTGTGCCGCCGCTGTCCCGGCCGTCATATACGGCGATCACACGGTCGGAGCGTTCCACCATATAGCGGTTGCGCTTTACATACACGCTGGGCAGGTATTCCTCCGCCGCAACATAGATCTCTGCGCACTGCTCGATCAGAACCTTTGTGCACTCCCGCTTTTGCAGCGTTTCCAGCCGCTTCCGGTATGGGAGAGCGGCAATCAGCTTGATTTTCGGATTTTCCTGCATGGCCTGGCTGACGATCTCCGCAAACATCAGGTCAACGCCGTCCGCAAAGCCGGAGATAAAAGCAGTGTATCCATCTTTGACAGCTTGACGCACTGCCTGTTCCAATCCTTGCCGCACAGCCTCCGTCTGGTCGCTTGGTATGCTCTTATGCCCGGTCACGCAGCAGGTCTTTTCTTCCATCGTTACCGCCTCCTTGCACGTAGATAGTTCAAATCTATCGAATACTTAATTGTAATAGATTTAATTCTTCAAGTCAACAAAAAATGCCCTCTTTCATTTATCGGTTTTCGCTGGTGTGTAAGGTACAATCTATTATGCAGCAAGGAGGTGAGGCTGATGTACGAAGATTTCGTCCCGGAACGGCTTGCGGCGCTGCGTATGAAGAAGGGCGTATCCGCACGGGATATGTCGCTGTCCCTGGGGCAGGCCAACAACTACATCAACAATATTGAGAACAAGAAGTCTCTGCCTGCCATGCAGTCCTTTTTCTACATCTGCGAGTATCTGGGCGTCACGCCGAAGGAATTCTTTGACGATGAAAACGCCGACCCGGCAGCCTTGCGGGAGTTTATCCAGGAGGCACGGCGGCTGGATCCAAAGTCGATGGAATACATCCTCGGTATTATGAAAGAACTGAATAGCAAGAAGTAAGCGGTCGGCGAAAAAGCGTTGACCGCTTTTTCATGTCTATTCGCCGGTGCTGCCAAAGGCTCCTGTCCCACGGGACACGCCGGTGTCCTTCACAAAGTCGGCAATAATCACCGGCGTGATCACAAGCTGCCCGATCCGGGCACCCTTCTGGATACTTTGTGTATCCCGGCTGACATTGCTGAGGATTGCGTGGATCTCCCCACGATAGCCGGAATCCACGGGAGGCAGCTCGCAGACCAGACCTCGGACAGCCATGCTGCTGCGGGGGAACACATATCCGGCGTATCCGTCTGGTACTTCGATCCCAAACCCCAGCGGGATCTTGGCAACCTCTCCCGGCGCTAAGGTCAGGTCATAGGGCATATAGACATCCGCTCCGGCGTCATTCCCGTGGGGACGGTAAGGCTTCCAGTCCTCCCGGACGCCGAAATCAATCAGCGTGATCTTCAATGGCAGCCTCCTTCCTGAGCAGAGGATAATCAGCCTGCAAAATATCCACAGGCAGCATTTCTCTCTGAATGGGCTGACCGCAGGACATTTTACCCTCTGCACACCGGCCACTCTGACAAAACGGCCCGGCCAGTTCCGGCGCAAAGAGAACTGGGCTGAGTTTGTACAATTCCCGCCAGATCATCAGCATAACGAGCCGAGTTTCGTCTGTGTTGCGGCGGCAGACACGCTGGCCAATCATGTGCTTCCACTGGTACGGCGTTGCGCTGATGATCAGTACATTCCGCAATCCCTGGGGTGTCAGATAACCTGCGGAATCGTGCCCGATCCCGGTCTTGCAAAGCTGCTCGTACTCTGACAATACCGAACAACAGGCTTGCCTGTATTTTTCCTTGATTTTTTCCCGGGCCGTCATGATCTCATACGGCATGGCAAATTCGGCGCTCCCGGAGTAATCGCTGTATTGCAGCGAAGCACTCATAAACTTGACCTCATTCTGGTGCCGGGTGATCTGTGCCAGAAAGCGGCGGCTGGCCCCCACAATGGCAACGGTAATGACCGCAAACTTCTGCACGGTCGGGTGCGGAAGTGCGGCAATGGTTTTCAGGGCGGTGTCCGTATAGGGCTGTTCATACAGCCGTTCCAAATCCGCCATGCTGGCGATACAGTGGCCGCGCTGGGTCAGTCGGGCGGCAAATACCATGTTCTTCTCCGTTTCCGGCACAGCGGAGCAGTTCAGAATTTTCACTTCAATTCTGTCTATTTTCTTCACCTTCCTTTACGATGGCTCGGAGCAGCAACAGATAGTTGATACTGTCCGTAATTTTCTCGTCCCATTCCTCCGGGCGAAATACGGCATTTTCGGCATAGCACATATCGTAGAGGGAGACGATGTGTTTTGCCAGCATACCGGCCAGCGCTCGCTCCGGGGTGCAGCTCTGCAAGGCAGCCGCAGCCTTAAAGGCCGAGAGACGGTCCGCGTTGTCGCCGGTGTACTCTTTGGTTTTGCGGGTCATCAGTACCCGGCATCGGTCTACCTGCTGCTCAAATACCTGTTTGAATTCGTTTTGTGTGATAACTCACACCTCCTTTGACATAGAAAAACCGGCCACTCTAAGATCCGTTAGAATAGCCGGTGGCTTTATAATATTAGGTTGTTACAGTGCGTTGATTTCTTTTTCCAATTCGCTGACCGCACTCATGACAGTCTCAAAGGTTGGCACATCACCATAGAGCATATCCATCATTGCTTCGTAATCTGCGGCCAATGCTGCAAAGCGATAATCCGGGGGAACCAATTTCAAAGTGCCGGGAACAGCTTCCTGGTACTTTGCCCAGGCTCTCGGATAGAACTTCATTTTGAAGTCCACCACCGTTTTCAATAATTCCACCCGGGCAAAGGCAGCCTCTTTCACAGGCGTCATGGACATACGGTACAGGTCATAGTAGTGCCGGGAATAACGCTGCGGCATTTCCGAACTCTCGGGCCTGTTGGCTTCATGGTGCAGGATCGTTGCCTTCTCCCAGAAAGTTCGCTCCGGCGCAACAGTCAGAATCGCCGTGTCCTTTTGCACAAAGACTTTTGGATAATAGGTCGCGGCATAGGGCTCGATTTGAGCGATTTTTGTGGGTGTCCATGCGGCCAACGCACCGATCTCCAAACGAATGACCTGCAAGGTAGCGGGATTTGTAAACAGGTGCGGGTAGGCAAAGATAACGGTCTGTTTGTCCTTTTCGTCTATGTAAATGTTTGCTTCACAGCCAAGCTCCTGAGAGAGTTCTGCCTGAATGGTGGGGCAAAACTGTTCCGCAAGGAAAACCTCCGCCCGTGCATTGGCTTCTTTGTTGAACACATCCTGCTTGGTGTTGGAGCGCTTTTCCCATGGCTCGTCCTTACCGTAGCCCAGCACCCGCCAATCCAGAATCAGGTCAATATCTTCAGAAAAGCGGCTAATCAGATTGAATGCCTTGGAAAGACTGGTGCCGCCTTTGAAGGTAATAGCGTCCTTCCAAGGGCAGCGGTGGAACAGATAATCCAGAGTAAAGCATACCCAAAAATCTTTCTCTACAATGGCATCATTCAAGCCCATCTTATCTGCTGTGTTTCGGAACAGTTCGCGCCGGTCACTTTCCGGCAATCGTGCTACATTTCTCATTGTGTGTCACCTCCACACATTTTTCGTATCGTATCATAAACCCAATCCGTGGATTCCGTTGCCTCTTTCAGACAGGCTTGCTTTTCATCCTCGGACAGCTTTTCAGAAAGTGTCTGTATGATCTCCGGCGTCACATTGGTTCTTCCCAGAGTTTTCAGCGCCTGGATCACTAGACTCGTCATGTAAGACAGGCCGGTGATTTCCTTGTTGGTCCTATGCTTAAATTCCAGCTTGGTGGAATTCCACTCATAGTTCTTATACGGACCGTCGCTGATGTAGGACCAGACCGCTGTTACCTGCGTAGAGAGACCCAGCAGGTTCAGGGCCGTATTTCCGCATGGAGCAATGGTCCAGTGGTAACTTCGCGCCAATGCTTTGGCAACAGCGTCCGGGTCAGCCGCTACATATTCGTCAAGCAGCTTGCTGTACTTTGGCTTTTCGTAGACGCCTTGCAAAATTCGTTTTAGTGTCCCGTCATTTACAAGACGATACATACTTTGCCGAATCGTATTTGCATCAGCAATATCCGCAAAGTCAGAAGCTACGAAAATAGTGCCATCCTCAGAAGAAATGACCCGCTCTCTTATTCCGCTCATATAGCCATTCGCCATAGCTTGCCACCTCCTTTGTAACGAATATTATACATTATCCGTTACATTTTTGCAACCGCCCAACAAGAGATATTTCCAGTTTTCCCTAAATAGGTGCTGGCTATACAGCAAAGCGAGTCGGTGGCTCAATAGGAAATGTAACGAATATTATATATTTTTCGTTACATTCTCATGCTTACGCGCGCGGCAAGCAGATCCAGTCGTTCATCAGGCACACGCTGGGTTCGCAGTCGCTGGGGATCAGGCGGTACAGGCATTCTCCGTAGACCGTGCGTTTGTCCTCAATCTCCATACCGTAAGCCTTGTAGAAGCGGTACTCGATATTGGAGAGGATACAGCGGAGGGTTTGCAGTGCCTCCCGCTGGGCAGTAATGATCAGATCCCGGTCAATGCCGCGTTTTAGAGCCAGCAGAGATTTATAAAGCTGCACCTCCGTCCGATAGGGCCGCTTGTCCAGTCGGTCCAGCTCCATACTGAACCGCACCGGGCCGCTCTCATATACATGGAAATCCGGGTGGTAGTAGGCAAAGCAGTCCAGGTTGGCCGAGTTGAGCTGATAGAGCATTTCCTTGATCTCGTTCTCCGGCATATCGCAAAAACGCAGCAGAGAACGGTAGAGATGAATATAGCCTGGCAGCGAATAAAGGGTATTTACCATACATTATCCTCCAAATGGAAGGTGCGGGAGCCATTCGCCCCCGCACCCGGTTTCGTTGTTCAGTTCACAGCAGTCAGTTTCCCCATGACGATGAAGCGGTCGCCGCTTCCGTTGCAGGTGGAGAGGGTCAAAACCTTGTCCCTGGCTGTTACCGTCGTTTCGGTCTGGATCATGGAGCGGCTGGTCATAGCAGAGAGCCAGACCGCAAAATCTGCATCATTTTCAAAATCCAGTCTCCAAGGGGAATCACTCTTGCCGGACTCCTTGGGGCTGGCATTGAAGGCCGCAAAGAGTTCCACCACATAGCTGCCCTCCGGCGTGAGCAGGGTCATGGTCGGGTGTACTTCGTAATAGCTCTGCTTGCGGTACTGATTCAGAGAAGCGAACATGGAGCCGTCCCGCATATTGTGACCGTAGACAATGGTGCTGCGGTCAGAAAAATCCGCCCGATTCTCATAATCGGAGAACAGGCAGCCTGCCTTGTTGTAGGTGCCGTCATACAGATGGGTCAGGTAATAGTCATTGTCCTCCGTCTGCGTAATGGGGTAGTTGATGGCGGTGTCCTCCTGCATGAGCCAGCCGACCATATTGGGTGCAGCTTCCCGCAGAGCGGCGAAGTCCACCGTTGGCAGAATAGCAGCCGGTTCTTCAGCAGTCCGGTCCTCCGTGGAAAGTGAAATCTCGCTGCTTTCCGTTTCGGGCGTTGTTTCTTCCGGCATCTGAACCAGGGCAGCGATTTCATCATAGGCGTTGGAACTCTGACAGTAGGCCCGCAGCTCGGAACCGAGCATACAGCCGCTGCCGATCAGCAGCACACCGCAAAGGCCAAGGACCGTAAACTTTACCGCCTTGTCACGCTTGGGGTTGTCCAGATACTTGCCGCCTTTGCGGAGGCAAAGCACCACCGCACCGCCGCAGCCAATCAGGGAGAGGAGCATCAGTCCTGCCCACAGATAGACAGAGTAATCGTCGCCGGTCTGAGGCACAGACTTGGCGGGCTTCTCATTGAATAGTTGCACCGTAACCGTCTGGCCGTCCTTGATCTCCACCGTGGCCGGATCAGGAATGATGTAGCCCTGGCTTGCCCGGTTGGAGAGCTCCGTCACGGTATATTTGCCGATACGCAGCCCGGTGATCTCAATTACGCCGTCCTTCGGAGTAGTAAAGACTTCCCGGTAAGTACCGTCCGCACTCTTGACCTCAATGGCAAAGCCATCCTTGCGGCCGTCACTGGAATCCTTGACGATTTTCAGATTGCCGCGGTATGCCTCGTTACTGAACCCGTAGCCTTTCTCGCCGTTTTCAATGACGGCGATCTGTCCATCCTCCGTAATGGAAAAATAATAGGCATTTTCGTCCAGCTTGTAATTCTCCGGGGCAATCTTCTCCTTTACGAAATAGCCCTTCGCCAGAAGGCCCTCCGCTGAGTGGAATCCAGTGTTCGTTTCCGTCAGCGTGCCGATCTTCTTATCGCCGGAATCAAACTGCTTGTCACCGTTGGTGTCCTCATACAGTTCAAACACTGCACCGGGCAGATAGCGCAGGAAACTATCGCCGTCCTCTTTCTTGGCAGCAGAAGGCTCGCTGATGGCCTCGGTCTTGCGAAGCTGCACGGAGCCGCGGATCAGCGTATCTTCCACACAAATTTCAATGACCTGCCCATCTGCACTGATGTAAACATGGTGCTGTTCCTGGCTGACGGTATAAAGTGCCGGAGCGGAGATTTCCGCTACAATCCAGTGGCCGAAAGGAACATCCTCAAAGGTAAAGGCACCGGTTTCCCCGGTGGTTACAGTTATCAGCGCCGTATCCTCTGTGAACTTCTCGGCATCACCCGGGAACAGACCCATAACAGCGCCTGCCAGCTTGATGCCCTCGCCGCCCGCGGGATCTTCGCCGTACTTCACGCCGGAGATACGGCCGCGCAGCAGCTCATTCTCAATGGCAGTGCCATCATTGACCAAGATGGTCACAAGGCCGGTGTTCTGCCCGGCATAGCCGAACTCCACGGGGTATTCCTTGTCGGAGAGAATGTAGGATTCATTGGTGGTGCGCTCCTTCACATAGAAAGCGCCCATGGGCAAATCCGTCGCAAAGGAAGCGGCGTTGTGGTCGCCGTCCACCTGGACAGATACTACTTCCAGCAGACCACCTGCGGGAATGACGCTGCCATCCACCGCCTCCAGGTCATAGGCCGCATAGAGGCCGAAGGAAATATCCTTGTATTCCTCACCAAGGCCGAGGTCAAAGCGCTCGTCCTGCTCCAAAGACTTTTTCAGTTCCACGGCCGCTTTCTGGCGCTCGTCATACAGAGCAACGGAAGTGGCCGCCACCTCAACAGTCTCTCCGGCATAGGTCAGTTCCACATATTCCGGCGTTTCATTGAGCACCATGCCAGCCGGGGCAGTCCGTTCTTCCAAACGGTAGCGGCCCAGATAGAGTAGATCGGTGGTGGCAGTGGAATCGTCGCCGGTAGTAAGCGTTTCCACAACGGTGTCCTTTACCACCCGGAGCGTTCCGTCGCCGGTATAAATGTCCTCGTCGGCGATCACATCATAGACCGCACCGGGCAGCCCCATGACCTGATACACCGGCTGATAAAGTCCGGCATTCTCCATGACGGAGGCAAACACCTCGCCCTGTTTGGAGATGGTAATGCGGCCCTTCTGGGGTGCGTTGTACTGAACAACCGTGACCGTTTCCTCGCTGCCATCCACGGTAAAGCGGATCGGCTCGGAGGACAGCACATAGCCGAAAGGTGCGGACACCTCGATTAGCTCAAATTCACCCACAGGCAGCGGCTCGGGCAGCATGAGCCAGCCCTCGTCTGAGACATAGAACACATCCAACGTCTGGGGATTGGGATAGTAGATCTCCTGTGTGACATATTCGCCGGTCTCCACATTGCGGATACGGAAGCCCGTGCCGGTCAGACCAATCAGCTCACCGGTCTCCGAATCCCGCTTTTCCACCCGCAGCCGTGCGGTGATGGTGGTGTTGTTCAGAATGTAGGAATAGATCTGTCCATTTTCGGAGATGAACACGGTGAAATCCGGCACAAATGCCTTGCCGTCCTCACCGTAGATCTGATGTACCGTATAGCGGCCATAAGGGAGCTGCTTGGAGGAAGCAAAGCCGTCGCTATCCGTCACCAGCAGATCACGCTCGGAACTCTTTGCCGCGTCATAGCTGCCTGCGCTGGAAAGGAAGATCTGAAACTGGGCACCTTCCTCCGGGCGCTCGATCATGCCCACATGATTTGCGGCCAGTTCTTCGGGTTCATCTTCCAGCAGAAGCTCTGCCGATTCCGGCTCCGTTTCTTCCTCGGGCATATCCACATCTGCGGAAACATCTTCGCTGTCAGCGGTCAAATCCTCGGACAGCTCAGTGTCATCCATAACAGCCTCCGCTTCGTCTACCTCCGCAGCCTGTGGAATGGCTTCTTCCTGCACATCGGGGTCAATTTCATCTGTGTGCTTGACAATGCGGATACTGCTGGAAATGATGGTCTCACTTACGGTATTTTCCGTGGTGTTCAGCTCCACCTCATAAAGAGAAGGACTGCTGCCGACTTCATAGACGGTATCATTCAGCAGATAGCCGGTGCTGGGCTGGATTTCCTGCAGCGTCCAGCCGTCGCCGCAAGCGTAGTAGCGGGTGGTAAACTCTGCGTCCGGGCCGGTGGTGTAGGTATCCACCAGTTCACCGTTCAGATACAGGCCGTAAACCGCACCGGCCAGCGTGGCATCGCCCTGCGCTGTGCCAGTGGCCGCATCTTTCTTGACTGCGTGGATACGGAATTTCTTCAGAACATTGCTGAAATGCACGGTAGAGGTTGCACCGCTCTCTACGGTAATGTACTGAGAAGCAGGGGTAACATAGCGGTCAACCGGGAGCTCGGATACCAGGTAGACGCCGGGCAGAAGCTCCGCAGAGATCGTGCCGTCTGCGCCGGTGGTCACATCCATCTCCACGCCGTTGCCGGAGATGTGGAACGGGAGGCCGGACACAATGCCGTCCTCACTGGTCTTGACGACCTGAGCTTTGCCGTAGGTCTCCGTCTTGATTTTCACCGCAAAGGTAACCGGGTCACTGGCACCGGTCAGCATGGTCTGATACCCGGGACGGCCCCAGATCAGCATTTCATCTGCCACGGGAATGTTTTTGCGGAAGGTAAAGGTAATGGGGTCAGAGATCATATTCCGGCTGGTGAAGGTGTAGCTGCTGCCATTGCGGGTCACAGAAACGCCGCTGCCGGACAGCAGTTCCAGATCCTCGTTCAGGCCATTGGTGTCCGTCACGGTCAGGGTGTAGACCTTGGCGGTGCTGTCCCATTTCAGTTCCAGCGTGGGTGCGCTGCTTTCCGCAGTGCCGGTAAAGGATGGGATCTCGCTGTGCTTTGCGATCTGTTCCAGGATCCAGTTGTAGGCTTTTTCTGCCGGACGCCCGGCAATGATCTTGTAATACTGATCCGCTGTCACCAGGTAATTATCGTGGAGGCTGTACGGATCCGAGCGAAGCTGCTGCTGATACTCCCAGAGAATGCACTGGGTCGCCATTTTCCAGTCGTCGGCGTTGATCCCGGAGATGGGCAGTTCCGCACCGGGCTGCCAGCCGTAAAGAGCGGTCAGCATAAGACCTCTCTGAGAGCTTTCGGGCAGCAGCGCCAGATAGTCGCTGTTGCTGCCGCTCTCGGAGGTATAGGCGTTATCCGCCGTGGTGTAGGCCACGCCGCTCTCGATACAATAGACCGAATGGGTCACGCCACTGGAATCCGTCAGCATGTAATGGTAGTAGGGCGAAGTACCGCTTCCGGCCACATAGCGGGTGGTGCCGTCTTTGTTATAGACCATGTAGTGCCAGCTTCCCTGATGGTAATAGGAATCGCCATCGGAAGCCCGATAGGCGTCGCCAAACCAGGAGCTTGCCTTTGTGCCCGGGGACAGCGCAAAGGCGCTGGTGGGCAGCAGACCCAGCAGGCAGATCACGCAGAGCAAAAGTGCCGTCAGCCGTGTAAGGGCTCGGCGGGGCGTTGTTCTCGTATTCATTTCAAAATTTCCTCACTTTCCTGTAATGGATAAGGGACGGCTCATTCGCCGTCCCCGGTTTCATCTTCCTCGTCAGGAAGGTATTCCGTTGTGCCATACTCGGCGGTGGGGTCAAAGCCCTCGCCATAGCTGTCATCCTCAAAGTCGTCATCTTCATCGGCGGCCTCCCGCTTTGGCTTGACGATCTTCACATAATAGCCGACGCCGCCGACACCCAGCAGAGCGACTGCCGCAAGGATCAGCATGGCCGCATTGCTGCCGCCGCTGCTCGGCTTCTCCGGCTCCGCGGGTTCCGGCGTGACCTCCGCCGCCTTGGCGGTGCAGCCGTTCAGATCATTTTTGCAGACCTGGCAGGAGGTGTTGACCTTTCCGGCCTCGCACTTCACAGAGCAGGTGCAGGTAATGACCTCGGGAATGCTGTTTGTGGTGGAACTGCCGTCCTTTTCAGCCAGCGCCAGCAGGTCGGACTCTGTGACGCCGTTCAGGAAATACACATTGTTGCTGTCACGCTTGCCGTCAATAATGAGATAAAACACATTTCCGGCTTCCGTGGTGATGGTGTAAAACTGCTTATCGTCTGCGCTGGTCACATTGTCCTGCACCGTGCCGGTGCCCTCCGGGGTGAACGCCCCGGCCGGGATAGACGAGGTGCTTTCTGTGCTGTCCGGCTGAGCGGTGCTATCCGAAGCCGGGGCGCTGGGTGTGGTCGGCTGGGGCGTATCCTGGCCGGAACTGCCGCTTCCGGTGCTGCCGGAGGGTGTCGTCACAGGCGCAACATAATAGGGATTGTCCAGCTTGATCGTCTCCGAACGGTTCCCGGCATAATCCACCGCATAGACGCTGACGGTCTTGCCGGTCCCTGCATAGTCCTTCAAAAGCACATCCGCCGCGCCATCTGAAAGGGCGTTGACCCGGGTGCCGTCGATCAGCACGGCCTCCACACCGGAAAGGTCATCCGCAGCGGCGATATGAAGGGTGTCGCCGTCCAGTGTGGCCGTCAGCGTAGGCGGCGTGGTGTCCGCATCACTGGCGGCCAGCGCCGTAGTGGGCAAAGCAATGACACTTACGCAGAGCATAAGCGCCATCAAAAATCCAACTCGTTTCTTTTTCATCTGGCGTCCTCCTGACTGCTGCCGACAGGCAGCGTATTCGCAGGACCACCCCGCATGGCTTTGAGAAATTCCGCCAGTTCCGCGGGCGTCATATCATAGCTGCGGGCAATCGACACATAATCCGTGTTTTCCAGCTCCGTTTTCTGTTTCTCCATTTCCCGAAGCCTTGCCTGCATGGTCTCGATCTTCGCCTTGGTTTTGGCGATCTCGACAGCAAGTTTTTCAATTTTAGGGTTCAATCCATTACCTCCGTTTCTCAGGGCAGCCGCCCAAAGCAGTAAAAGTGTTCTGTCCAGTATTTTGTTTCAATGCTTGCGTAAGAGATGGGATTTCCGCAGTGGATCATCATCCCGCCGCCGACATAAATGCCTACATGACTGGCGCCACTGGTATCATAGGTGCCCTGGAAGAAGATCAGGTCGCCGGGCTTGGCATTGGCCGCCGTGACCGGTGTACAGGCGTCCAGAAGTCCCTGTGCCGTAAGCCGCCCCATATTCCAACCGGAATGATTGATGACCCAGGACACATAGCCGCTGCAATCAAAAGAGGTGGAAGGACTGCTGCCGCCCCAGACATAGGGGTATCCCAGATACTTCTCCGCCTCGGCCAGCATGGCCGCAAACTGTTCGTCTGCCAGAGCCTCCGGCGGCACATCATAAGAAATGTAGCTGCCTCCGCCGCCTGCGGCCGTGGGAAGGCTGACAGAGCCGGTATCGCCGGTCTCCGCAAAATACAGCGGGTTCAGATACTGTCCGTCCACCAGCACCTCCAAATGCAGGTGTGGTCCGGTGGAGTTCCCGGTACTGCCGACTCTGGCGATCACATCCCCGGCCTTGACCTCCTGCCCGACCGAGACAAGCACCTGTGAGCAGTGCCCATACTTGGTAGTCAGGGTATGATCCTTATAGGCCACACCATCAATCGCTACGCAGAGACCGTAGCCGCCCGCTTCACCGGCCAGTGTCACGGTTCCGTCATGTCCGGCAAGGATCTCTGTGCCGGAGGGCATAGCAATGTCAATGCCGGTATGATAGTTCTTCACGCCGCTGATGGGATGTACCCGGTAGCCGTAGTAGCTGCTGACATAGGGCAGCCAGTTGGTGCCAAAGACATTTTTCACATACTGCCGGTTGCCTTTGGATTCCAGCAGCACCTCACAGATTTCCCGCTGTTCCTGATTTATTCGGCTGACGATCAGGTTCGGCATGGGCGTGGTGGAAAGCCGGACATTCAGAATGTGCCATTCATAAGGGACTTCTTCCTCATAGCTCTCGCCGGTTTCCGGGTCTGTGAAGGTCTCTGTCCGGTAGCGGATCTCCGTTTCCTCGGTGTAGGTCAAGGTGTACTGGCTTTCAAAAAGCTGCCGCAGCGCACCTTGCACCGAAGCATAAGTGAAGTCCTGATATACTGCCGTCAGATAACTCATGAGGATATAGGGATCATGCTCAATGGCATCGATTTGATAGCGGTACTCGTCATAGCCGGGGCGTGCAGATTCCACATTGCGAATCTCGATTTCCAGATCCGTTTCCCATTCCGTATAGGTCAGCTCCACTGTGTTTAAGTCCACATCCTCGGCAAGGTAAGAGGAGGCGGTGATCACATTCAGCCCCGCCGTGCCGATATTGGAAAAGGACGCAAACACGGAAGCAATCAGAAAAATCAGCAGGAGCAGCAGTCCAACGATCCCCCAGGCGACTGGGTGGCGCTTGACGGACTCGACCACACGCTTGGTGATCTTCTCCGTGGTGACGGCGGTATCCTTGACACGCTGGCCGGTTTTCTGTGCCTCCCGGGCCGCTTTGGCATACTGCCGTTGGAGCTTTTTCTTTTGCCAGAGCCGGGCAAGCCGGTTCTTTTCCAGCTCTGGGTGATCCTGCAAGACCTGTTGATAGGCTACCTGCGCCTCCGCTGCCGCAGCCTTGCGCTGCAACTTGGATACCTTGCGATATGGGGCGGTTTTATGCCGGTGATATGCCATGCGCAGACCGCTTTCTGCCGCAAGTTCGGTTCTGTGGGCTCCTTTCACACCCACATTTTCTTCCTCGACCTGATACACCTTGCGGTGGGCGTAGCCGATGGCCGCATTACCGCCTGCCTTGATGGGGCGCAGAGGCAGCGGCCCTTTCAAATGTGCGTGCTGGGATTTGACCTCTTTTTCAAAGGTCAGCTTTTTCCGGGCCGTTCCGGCCTCCGGGTCGGAGACCGTTTCCATCCGCAGCCTGCGCCGGGTGGGCAGCTTCTTTTCCGCCTGTTTCAGGCGCTCGGACATACGGGCGGATTTCTCTTTGGCTTTCGTGAGCTTCGGTCCATCCATATCCGGCGGCCGCTCGTCCTCAGAGAAGGACAGTTTGGAATGCTTCGGCGCATCCTGTTCCGCAGTGCGTTCCGCTTCTTCTGCTTTGGCAGACTGCTGGAACTGGCGCTGATACCGGGTGCCGTGTTGCCGGGCAGAGCGCCCCGTTTTTTCGGCCGGTGCCGCAGAACGGCTATCCTCCGCACGAGCCGCCGAGTCCGGCAATTTACGCTCAAACTTTTCGTCTCGCTCCATGGGTGGTCACCTCCTTCCGGGGAGCAGACTGTCATGCGCCGCTTTGAGTCATCTCGTCCGGCCGGGTGGTCATGATCTTATAGAGGGTCGTGTCCTTCGGGAAGCGGTCCACGAACGGGATAATAACATTGCCGAAGAACAGCAGCCCCTCGCCCGGGCCGGAGTGGGTCACATAGGAGAGCTGGTGCGGCGAAATGCCGAGCTGCTTGGCGAGGATCTGTCGGTCGCCCTGGGCCTGGTTCAACATGTAGATAAAGTCCGAGTTCTATAGTGATAGGTGAGCCTCTGATATAATCTCGGGCTTTTCCCCCACTCCACACCGTGCATGCGACTTTCA
>CAKTNS010000001.1 GCA_934589225.1 uncultured Oscillospiraceae bacterium | reverse complement strand
AGCAAAGGAAACGTTTCATAAATACACCTCACTATAAAAATGGCAGCCCCGGAGGTTTCTTCCGGGGCTGCCAAAATTGTGTTGCGATCAGAAGGGGTTAGCCCACTTCCACATAATCCATGGAGACCCAGCCCTTGCTGGTGCAGCCCCACTTCATGTTGCCGACAGTGAACTGGGCGTAAACCTGGACGGTGTCGCCGCTGTTGTAGGAACCGACACGGTCATAGTTGGTGCCCGGGCCGCTGCGGATGTTGACGTTGCTGCCGGAAATGGTGCCGGTGGCAGCGCCGTCGCCGGTGGTGCCGTCAATGTAAACATAGCTCAGGCTGATCCAGCCGTCCTTGGTGCAGCCCCAGGTGGTGCCGCCGACCTTGACCTGCTCCAGGATGTTGACCCGGGTCATGGCGGCGTAGCTGGCTACGGAGTTGTAGTTGGTGCCCGGACCGCTGCGGACGTTCAGACCGTTGCCGGTGACCAGACCCTTGGCGGTGTTCTTGCCGGTGGTGCCGTCTACATAAACATAGTCCATGGAGACCCAGCCCTTATCGGTGCGGCCCCAGCCGTTGTTGGTTTCCAGAATGGTGATCCGGTCGCCGTAGCTGTAGGAGCCCGCTCTGTTGGCGGTGGTGGCAGCGCTTTCCCGGATGTTCAGCTGGGTGGCGGTGACAACGCCCTTCTTCCCGCCGGTGGTGGTCGTGGTGCCGGTGTTGGTATTTGTATTGGTAGTGGTATTGGTGTTGGTAGTAGTGTTCGTATTGGTGGTGGTGGTGTTTCCACCGTCATTCATACGGACATAGCCCATGTTGATCCAGCCCTTGTCGGTACGGCCCCAGCCGTTGCTGCTTTCCAGAATGGTAACCTGGGTACCCTTGGTGTACTTGCCAACGGAGGTAGCGGCGGTGCTGGGGGACTGACGGATCAGCAGCTCACTGGCGGTAACGGTGCCGACTTTTCCGGAGCCGGTGGTGCCGGTGGTGCTGGCGGGAGCGGTGGTAGTGGTAGGCGCGCCGGAGTCATTGCTGCCGGCGGGGGTGCTGGAAGCGCCGGAAATGGTCACATTGGTCATGTCCAGGCTTTCCGTATTGACCCAGCCCTTCAGAGGAATGTAGGCCCACTGAATGGCGCCGATGGTCTCTACACGGTTCACCGATACCTCGTCACCGGCATTCAGGGTGGTCAGCACATTGCTGTCAACGGTGGGGGAGGACAGGGCGTTTACCTGTTCCTTTACCACGGCCACATTGACCTTGGGGGCCTCCGTGGTGGGGGATGTGGTTTCCGTGGCCTCGATGGAGGGCTCGGAGGCGATGCTTTCCGTGGGGGTGGTGTCTACCAGGTTGGGGCCGGAGGAGGGCTGGGTGGTGTCATCGCCGCCCTTTTTAAAGCAGCCGGTAAACATGGTCGCACACAGAAACACAGCGGCAGTGCCACTGATAATGCGCTTCATTTGGGGAGAATTGGTCTTAGCGAAGGGGTAAATCATACTGTTACCTCCCTTTCTTGTTTTTCTCACCTGTATTATACCTTGTTACTGCCGTCATTGTCAATAGGATAAGATTTATTTAATATTGGAAAGCCTGTATTTTTTGGGCAATCTTTCCATAGATTCCCTGTAAATCCGGCAAGAACCCGGCTGTTCCTACAAAGCGCCCCAAAGGGTGCTTCTCTTTCAAAATCGTGTAATTTTCCGGAAAAGCTTGACACAGACCCTGCTTTGATGGTAAAATATCTCAAGAATTCCGCAAGGAACGGGAAGAGTACACCGCGCATCCTCTCAGAGAGCCCCGGACGATGGCTGTGAGCCGGGACAGGAAAAACGGTGGAAGGTGCGCCCGGGAGCGGCAGGTTCATAAAAAAGCGACAAATGAGAGTGGAACCGCGGCATGTCCGCCTCTTGTACTTCGGATCGTCTCCCTTTTTCCCCGGGCCTTTGATTTATGGTCTGCGGGAAGCGTGAAGGGGCGCGGCCCTGAGGATAAGAGGTTTTTTTATTGCCCCGGTACCGATCAGTTTTAAGGAGGAAAACCACCATGTATCTTTACAATTCTCTTTCCCATAAAAAAGAGCTCTTTACCCCCCGGGACCCTCAGCTGGTGAAAATGTACACCTGCGGCCCCACGGTCTACCACTACGCCCATATCGGCAACCTGCGGACCTACATCATGGAGGATGTGCTGGAAAAAAGCCTTCGGTACCTGGGCTACCCCGTGAAGCGGGTCATGAACATCACGGATGTGGGCCACCTGTCCTCTGATGCGGACACCGGTGAAGACAAAATGCTCAAGGGTGCTGCCCGGGAGCATAAGACCGTGATGGAAGTGGCAAAATACTATACCGATGCCTTCTTCTCCGACTGTGACAAGCTGAACATCAAGCGGCCTGACGCGGTGGAGCCCGCCACCAACTGCATCCCGGAGTATATTCAGATGATCACCACCCTTCTGGACAAGGGCTATGCGTATCTGGCAGGGGGCAACGTATACTTTGATACCTCCAAGCTGGAAAAGTACTATGTTTTTAATGACCACGACGAGGAAGACCTGGCAGTAGGCGTCCGGGAGGGCGTGGAGGAGGATACCAACAAGCGCAATAAAAATGACTTTGTGCTGTGGTTTACCAAGTCCAAGTTTGAGGACCAGGCCCTCAAGTGGGATTCTCCCTGGGGTGTGGGTTATCCCGGCTGGCATATCGAGTGCTCCTGCATTTCCATGAAGCATCTGGGGGAGTACCTGGACATTCACGCCGGCGGCATCGATAATGCCTTCCCCCACCACACCAATGAGATCGCCCAGTCCGAAAGCTACCTGGGCCACCCCTGGTGCAATTACTGGTTCCATGTACACCATTTGAATACGGACAACGGCAAAATGAGCAAATCCAAGGGCGAATTTCTGACCGTTTCCCTGCTGCAGGACAAGGGCTATGACCCCATGGCCTACCGGTATTTCTGCCTGCAAAGCCATTACCGCCGGAACCTGGTCTTCTCCTGGGAGAACCTGGACAATGCCGCCGGAGCCTATGAAAAGCTGATCGCCAAGATCGCAACCCTGAATCCCGAAGGGGATGTGGACCAGTCGGCCTTTGAGCAGCTGAAAGAGAAGTTCACCGGCGCCCTCAACGGGGACCTGAATACCTCTCTGGCCATTACCGCCCTTTATGATGTGCTGAAGGCCAAGACCAATGATGCCACCAAGCTCTACGCCCTGGGGGATTTTGACAAGGTGCTGTCCCTGAACCTTCTGGAGGCGGCCCAGGCCCTGCGGGAAAAGCAGGCCCAGGAGGAACAGGTGAGCGCTGACCCGGAAATCGACGGCCTGGTCCAGGCCCGGACGGAGGCCAAGAAGGCCAAGAACTTTGCCGAGGCCGACCGCATCCGTGACCAGTTGAAGGCCATGGGCGTGGAGATTATTGATACCCCCCAGGGGGCCAAGTGGAGAAAAGTATGAAACTGATGATTCTTGATGGCAACAGTGTGATCAACCGGGCCTACTTTGGGGTAAAGCCCCTGACCACGCGGGAGGGAATTTACACCCACGCCATCTATGGATTCTTAAACATTCTGGAGCGCATGGAGAAAGAGGAAAAGCCGGACGCAGTCTGTGTGGCCTTTGACCTCCATGGCCCTACCTTCCGCCATACCCGTTACGAGGGCTATAAGGCCAACCGCCACGGTATGCCGGAGGAACTGGCCCAGCAGATGCCGCTGATGAAGCAAGTGCTGACGGCCATGAACATTCCCATTTACGCTGCCCAGGGCTGGGAAGCCGATGATGTGATCGGCACCGTGGGCAAACGCTGCGGCGAGGAAAACTGGGACTGCGTGATCGTCACCGGAGACCGGGATTCTCTACAGCTGATCGATTCCCATGTGAAGGTCAAGCTGGTGATCTCCAAGCCCGGTCAGACCTCTGCTACACTGTATGACGAGGCGGTTTTCCGTGGGGAGTACGGTTTTGAGCCAAAGCGCATGGTGGATTTGAAAGCCCTGATGGGGGATAGCTCTGACAATATCCCCGGCGTTGCCGGGGTTGGCCCGAAAACCGCCACAGATCTGCTGCTGAAATTCGGTACCCTGGATGGGGTCTATGCCCATCTGGAGGACAGCTCCATTCGCCCCAAGCTCCGGGAAAAGCTGGAAGCGGGCCGGGAGAACGCCTATCTTTCCTATGAACTGGCCACCATCATCCCGGAGGCCCCCATTGAATTTGCCCCCCAGGATGCCATTCTCCGGGACTACAATCGCCCGGAGCTGTACGCCCTGTTTCAAAAGCTGGAATTCGTGCGGCTTATTGACCGCTACGGTCTTCGGGGTGCTGCCGCGGAGGCGGCGGTTTCGGAAAAACGGGAAGTGGTTTCTCTGCCCCGGGTAGAGAGAATCCCGGAAAAGCTTCCCCTGTGCGCCCTGTACTTTGCCCCGGACGGCAGTCTGGGCCTCGCCTGGGAAGAGGGCGTTTGTGGTCTGACCCCTATGGAGCTACAAATGCAGACCCTTCCCAAGCTTGAGCAGGTGATTCTGCACGATGCCCGGGCCTCCATGCACCTTTTGGAGGAGGCGGGAATGCAGTGGGATACAGTGGCCTTTGATACGGCCCTGGCGGCCTACGACCTCAATCCCTCCCAGTCGGATTATCCCATCTCCAAGCTTGCCACCACGTTCCTTGGTAAGACCGTGGAAGACGGGGATGCTGCCGCCTGTGCCGAAAGCATCTGGCAGCTGCGGAAGCCCTTGGAGGAAGAACTGGAAAAGCAGGGGGAAGGGGAGCTGTACCGCCAAATCGAGCTGCCGCTGTGTACGGTGCTGTACCGTATGGAATGCCGGGGCATTGCCATTGACCGGCACCAGCTGGCCCAGTTCGGCAAAATGCTGGAAACCAGAATTGCGGACTGCGAGAGCCTGATTTATGGCTTCGCTGAGGGCCCCTTTAATATTCAGTCTCCCAAACAGCTGGGGGTCTTGCTTTTCGAAAAGCTGGGCCTTCCTGCTTCCAAGAAGACCAAAACCGGCTACTCCACCAATGCGGACGTGCTGGAAAAGCTCAAGGACAAGCACCCCATTATTCCCGCCATTATGGACTACCGGATGCTGACCAAGCTCAAGGGCACCTATGCCGACGGCCTCATGAAGGTCATTGCCGCCGATGGCCGCATTCACACCACCTTCCAGAACCTGGTCACTGCCACCGGGCGGCTGTCCTCTACGGAACCCAATTTGCAGAACATTCCCGTCCGTACCGATCTGGGGGCGGAAATCCGCAAAATGTTTGTGCCCCGTCCCGGCTGTGTGCTGGTGGATGCGGACTACAGCCAAATCGAGCTGCGGGTTCTGGCCCACATTGCGGATGACAAGACCATGCAGCAGGCCTTCTGCGAGGGCCAGGATATCCACACCGTCACCGCCAGTCAGGTCTTCGGGGTCCCGGCGGACCAGGTGACCCCCTTGCAGCGGCGCCATGCCAAGGCGGTAAACTTCGGCATTGTCTATGGAATTTCGGAATTCTCTCTGGCCGAGGACATCGGTGTCAGCCGGTATGAGGCCCGGGATTATATTGACAGCTATCTGGCCCATTACCATGGGGTCCGGGACTATATGAAGCAGGTGGTGGCGGATGCCCGGGAAAAGGGCTACACCCAGACCCTCTATGGCCGCCGCCGGTATATTCCGGAACTGAAAAGCACCAATTTTAATGTGCGCCAGAGTGCGGAGCGTATTGCCCTCAATACACCCATTCAGGGTACTGCCGCGGACCTCATCAAGCTTGCCATGATCCGGGTGGAGCAGGCCCTGCAAGACAACTACCCGGAAGCAAAGCTTCTCCTCCAAGTTCACGACGAATTGATCGTCGAGTGCCCGGAGGAACAGGCGGCCCAGGTTGCCGCCCTGGTCAGCCGGGAGATGGAGGGGGTAGCCCAGCTGAAGGTGCCCCTGACCGCGGAGGCCAAGTTCGGAAAGAGCTGGTTTGATGCCAAATGATCAGTGTTTTTCAAATGACCGCTCAACAGGTGCCCCAGGTCGCCGCCTTGGAAAGGCGCTGCTTTTCGGATCCCTGGAGTGAAAACAGCGTAGCCTCGGAGCTGGAAAACCCACTGTCCCTATGGCTGGTGGCCATGGATGGAGAGAGGCTTGCGGGCTATGTTGGCTCCCAGACCGTGCTGGGGGAGTCGGATATGATGAACGTGGCGGTGGATGAGTACTACCGCCGCCAGGGCGTTGGAAAAATGCTGATCGAGGCTTTGGTGGAACAATTAAAAGCCCGGGAAAGCCACTGCCTGACCCTGGAAGTCCGGGACTCCAACACCCCGGCCAGAAGTCTTTACGCATCCTTGGGCTTTACCGAGATCGGGCGGCGGAAGAATTATTACCGCAACCCCAGGGAAGATGCCCTGATCCTTCGAAAGGAGTGGAGCTTATGAATATTTTATCGGTGGAATCCTCCTGTGACGAAACCGCCGTGGCCATCGTCCGGGACGGGCGGGAGGTGCTGACGGACTGTATCGCCTCCCAGGTGGACCTGCATCGGCTCTATGGGGGCGTGGTGCCGGAAATCGCCTCCCGAAAGCACATTGAGGCCATTTACGGCCTGGCAGACCAGGCCCTGGTCAACACCGGCCTGACCCGGGAGGAGATCGACGCCGTGGCGGTGACCTATGCCCCGGGGCTTATCGGCGCGGTGCTGGTGGGGGTGAATTTTGCCAAGGCGGCAGCCTTTGCCATGGGAAAACCCCTGATCCCGGTACACCACATCCGGGGCCACATTGCGGCCAATTATATCGCCTACCCGGATTTAAAGCCGCCGTTTCTGTGCCTGGTGGTGTCCGGCGGCCATACCATGCTGGTCCATGTAACGGATTATATCAAGATGGAGATTCTGGGAACCTCTCTGGATGACGCGGCGGGGGAGTGCTTTGACAAGGTGGCCCGGGTGCTGGGAATGCCCTATCCCGGCGGCGCGGCCCTGGATCGCATGGCCCAGGGGGGCAACGAGGAAACCTATGCCCTGCCCCGGAGCAAGCCCGGGGAGAACCCTTATAACATGAGCTTTTCGGGTCTTAAAACCGCTGCCTTGAACCTGATCCACCATGCCGAGCAGGTGGGGGAGGAGATCAATATTCCGGACCTCTGCGCCAGCTTCTCGGCGGCGGTGTCGGATACCCTGGTTCCCCGGGTAGAGCTGGCCATTGGGCAGACTGGCTGCAAGAAAATCGCCATTGCCGGCGGTGTGGCGGCAAATTCCCGCATTCGCCGGGATGTGCTGGCAGCGGCTGAAAAGCTGGGGGCCCAGGTGTATATGCCCCCTCTCAAGCTCTGCGGCGACAACGGCGCCATGATCGGTGCCCAGGCCTACTATGAATATCTGGCGGGGAATGTGGCGGATATGTCTCTCAACGCCTACGCCACCAAGTCCATTCTGGGGGAGGCCCTGTAATGCTAATCATTGCCCGGTCCATGAAGGACCTGTCCTTTCCAAAGCTTATGGAGGTCTATATGGAGGGAAACCGGGAAAATGGAGCCCTACGCTATCCGGAGGAAACCCCGGAGCGGCAGCAGGCCCTGGCGGAAGAGGATTTTCGGGACTATTTAAGCCAGGTCTTCTTTTGCGGGGAGCACCCGGTCTACTTGATTCTCACAACGGAGGGCCGCTACGTCAGCGCCCTCCGGTTGGAGGACTATGAGGACGGCGTTCTGCTGGAGGCCCTGGAAACGGCCCCGGGGCAGCGGCGAAAGGGCTATGCGTCCCAGCTTCTCCGGGAGGCTGCCAATTACCTTCAGGGAAGAGCCCCCATCCGGCTGTACGCCCATGTGGCAAAAAAGAACACCGCCTCCATGAAAACCCACCTGTCCCAGGGCTTCCGGCAATGTCTGGACTACGCCCGCTACATTGACGGCGCCGTCAGCCAGAACGCGGTGACATTGGTTTTGGATATTTTTTGAAATTCTAAAAGAAATTACTTGACAAATGTCGCCTTCTGTAGTATCATATTGAAGCTGTCCACGGGCGGCATGAAGCGAGCATTGCGCATGGAGAAGTCGCGTAGCTGGCCGAGCGCGCACGATTGGAAATCGTGTATACCCCAAAAGGGTATCGAGGGTTCAAATCCCTCCTTCTCCGCCAAAGAAAATGACCTCACCCTTTTGGGTGGGGTCATTTTTCTTTGGCGGAATAAGAAGGAGAGATTTGAACAATCAAATGCAACGCTCCGGTGGGACGTTGCGAATACAATTCGTGCGGTTGAATGGAACCACGCAATGCAGCGGCGATGATTCATCGCCAAACAACGTGGCAAATACAACCCGTGTGGATGAACGGAACCACCCCCCGACATGTCATTCCGAGGGGAGCGAAGAATGCGAGTCGAGGAATCTTCCTGAGTGGCAAGCTTTATCTTGTGGTGGTTCATTATCCAACGTGGTGGATTCCTCCACTCCGCTTGCGCTACGGTCGGAATGACACAATGGGGGGACGTTTCCGGTTTTATCGGTAACGGTTTCGTCCTTAAACGTGCGGAACGGCACATAGGCCGTTCCCTACGGTTTCGCTGATAGGCGTATTATTTCAACCGGGAGATTCCAAAGACCCCTGTTTTCTTCCTTGCCCTTACAATCAAAAACCACCGCAGTCTGCGGTGGTTTTTCTTGTAAAGGCATCCCCTCAATGCTATAATAAACGTACCTATTCCGCAACCCAGGAGGGCCGAAAAATGAAAAAGCTGTACGATTTCCTGAAATACCTGATTTACGGCAGTTCCTATTTGATCGTCATCAAAACGGCTATGGATTATTACGCCTACAAGCGTTTTCCACACTTGAACCAGGCCTATTCCGCCCCTTGGTATACGGAGGCGCTGCTATATGGGGTGGCCTCCTTGGGGGTCATTGTTCTGTCTGTGATCCTGCGATGGGTTTTGCGCAGAAAAATGAGGAAGAACGAAGAAAAGAACGACTTTATTTAGTGGGGGATCTGCGGATAGCTTTCCAAAAGCACCTGCACCTGTTCTCGGGTCTTTTCGACCAGGGTGCCGGTGGGCGTGGCCTCGGTGACTTGGTAGTCCCCGGAGGCAAAGCAGCGCAGCATCCAGTCGTTGACGCTGGGGGCATAGTGGGTGTAGTCCTTGTATTGCTCCAAATCGGTGATGCGCTCCGCATTCTGAAAATCGTAGATTTTTACATGGGGCATTTCCAAAAGACGTTCCTCGGCGTAGGTCTTGAAGGCCAGATAGAGGTCTCCGTAGCCTGCTTCCCCGGCGTAATTCCAGAACAGGGCTGAGTAAGGGGGGAAGAAAAAGGTGTATTCTCCCCGGGTAAAGTCCAGATGGGTCAGGTATTCGTCAAACCGGCGCTCCATCCGGCCAAGAAGCCGGTCCAGATCATAGTCCTTGTTCTTGGGAGGCGGAGCGTAAAAGGACAGCACCGCTTCCGAACCAAAGGTCCAGTCATCCCGCCAATCCTCCATGCCGTCAATGGACATGGACCGGGTGAACCGTTCCGGCAGGGAAATGCCCAGGGCCCGGGCGGCGGAGAGCCCTAAGTCAATGGGCAAAAACCTTGTCCAGGTTTCGTAGCCCAGAAGATAGCGGTAGTCGTTAAGAAGGTCATCATCCACGAGATAGTCGGGGAAACGGTCCATGTCGTCCCATTTTTCCGGGGCAAACAGGTATTGGTCCAGGCAGATGTAGTATTTTTCGGCCTTGCCCACCTGATTGATTTTATCTGTCAGCTTCTGGATTTCCTTTAAGCTGATGGCCCCGGTGGTGATTTTCAGGGGCTTGCCCCCCAGGGTCTCCCGGAACAGGGCCATATCTGTATTCTGAATCATGGAGGAGCCAATGAGCACCGTGTCATAGTCGTAATTCTTAATAAGCCCCGGGGTCACTAGCCGGGAATTCAGAAGATAACGGTTGTCCCGCACCCGATACTGCATATAGGGGTCTACCCACCAGACGGCAGCGCACATAAGGGCCACCAGCGCCAGAGTCAGGGCCAGCAGCCGAATCAGCCATTTTTTTGCCATTGCTTGCTCCTTAGAAGTTAAAGTAGATGAAAACACTTTCCCGGGACAAATGGACCAGGGCGATGCAAAATAGCACTGCGGTCAGCCACAAAAGGCTTTTCCGGCAGGTGAAGTCCTCCAGCATCTGGCAGCTGTTTTTTGCCCGGAAGCACACCAGCCCCAGCACTAGAAGAACGGTCAGCACGTAGGCGGTATTCAGCACAAGAGGGACCCCTACGAAGCCGTCAATTGCCAGCGTGCCTACTTGCAGCAGGTTGAAGTTGGAAAAATCCACCATCCCCCGGTAGACCATGGCGGCATTCCGGAAGCTCTCCGCCCGGAACAGCACCCACAGGGCATTGACGATGAGGAAGGTCCCCAGCACCCGTAGACCGTGGGGGACCTTGGACAGGGGCTTGGAAAATCCCCGCTCCAAGGCGTTAAAGAGCCCGTGAAGCAGTCCCCACAGCACAAAGGTCCAGGCTGCCCCATGCCAAAGGCCGCTGACCAGGAAGGTGATGAGAAGGTTCCGATAGGTTTTCCAGGCTCCTTCCCGGCTGCCGCCCAAGGGGAAATAGATGTAGCTTTGCAGGGCCCGGCCCAGGGTGATGTGCCACCGCCGCCAGAAAACGCCGATGCTTTCAGACTGGTAAGGGGAGCGGAAATTAAATGGAATATCGATATTGAAGAGCTTTCCCAGGCCCACAGCCATATCGGAATAACCGCTGAAATCAAAATAGACCTGGAAGGTATAGGAAAGAGCCGTGGCCCAGGCGGCGCAGAAGCCCAGGCTGGAGGCACCGAAGCCGGTATCCGCAAACAGGGCCAGAGTGTCGGCGATCACCGCCTTTTTAAATAATCCAAGGGTAAAGATGTAGGCACCCTGGGCGGCGTTGTCCCACTGAAAATACCGCCGCCGGGGGTCTTTGAACTGGGGAATCATCTCACTGTAGAGCACGATGGGCCCCGCCACCAGCTGGGGGAAGAACAGCACAAAAATGCAGTAGTCATCAAAGCGCTCCAGAACCTCCTCGCCCTTGCGAATGGAGACCAGGAAGGAAAGCTGCTGAAAGGTAAAAAAGCTGATGCCCAGGGGCAGGGCGATGTGCTTTAGCATCATGGAGGCGTGGAAGAGCGCATTGATGTTCTCCACAAAAAAATCCCGGTACTTAAAATAGCCCAGAAGCCCCACGTTGAACAGGACCCCCAGCCAGAAAAACACCGTCCCAGCGGCTCCCTTGCTCCGGCTCATGCCGTAGGCCAGAATGTAGTTTGCAAGAATCGAGACCACAATGATCGTCAGATAGCTGGGGTTAAAGTAGCCGTAAAAATAAAGGGAGGCCCCAATTAAAAATAACCGCTGCCAAATGGGGTTTTTCACGTGGGACAATAGATAATATCCCCCTAACACCAGGGGCAGAAAAGCAAACAGAAAAATATAGGATGAAAAAACCATCAGATCACCTGTGAATATAGATTAGCCGCTGGTCATCGGCTTGGTCGGCCCGGGGGACCTCCTCCCGGCAGAACAGGCCGTAGAGGGCGTTGCAGCGCCCTTCCAGCCTTGAATAAGGAGAATCGTCCTTCCAGCCTAAATTCTTGCAGAAGTCATTTCCCCGGAGAAGGACCCTGCCCACATCATTAAAGCCCAGAATCCTTGCATAGGGGGCAGGGGAAGCCAGGTCCGCCGCTGTGATGCCCAGAAAGGCGCACAGGGCCATGCGGTTCAGCCGGGCCCGGGTATAGCGCTTGGTTTTGACCCGGGTGAGAATGTCCTCCAGGCTCCCTTCCTGACGGCAGGCCTTCATAAACCGCCGCCACAGCCCTTCGGAGCCATAGGGCAGGGCCTCAAAATCTTCATCCGCCATGGTTCGCAGCCGGTAGAGAATGGCCCGCTCCCCGGCCTGCAGCGTATGCACCGGGGCAGCGCGAAAACAGTCCGCCGCCGGGGCCGGGATGTAGGGAGAATAGTCTTCCCCCGCCTCTGCCAGACGTCGAAGAGAGGTGGCGGAAGGATTCTCCATGTCCGGACGGCAGTCGTGATAACTGCCCTGCCGGAAAATGGGATAGGGTTTCAGGGGGCTTCCCAGCTCCAGAATGGCCTTGCAGTATTCTACCCCCAGAATGTCGTTGGGCTGCTCCAAAGGTGCGCCGGGAAGCCCCATAGCTTCCAGCGCCTGCACTCGGGCGGCGGGAAAGCTGATGCCCCCGGCGAGAGCTGAGCGCAGCTGCTCCGGAAAACCCGCCTCCAGCAGAGCCTGGGCGCATTGCAGCAGGGCCTTTGGGTCCGCCGTCTCGCTGCCAAAGCAAAGCCGGTCGCACAGGCTTGAGAGAATGGAAACACCGGCCCGGGCAAAGCCCTCTGCCGAGGACAGGCTCCCGGTAACGGGCAGCTCCAACACCAGGTCGGCGCCGCAATTCAAAGCGGCCCGGGCTCTTATCTGCCGGTCAAAGAGGGCAGGGGCTCCCCGCTGAACATAATTTCCGCTCATGAGGCACACAATGGCCGTCTCTTCGCCAAATTCCTGCCGGATAAGTTCAAATTGCTTCCGGTGACCCTGGTGAAAAGGGTTGTATTCGCAGATGATCCCGACTTTTTCCAAAGATTTTCCTCCAGGGATAAAAATTTTTCAGATAGGGGTTGAGAAAACGGGAAAGATGGACTATAATAATGTCGATATTGTATCACACAATGAAAAAGAAAACAATATTTTAGGAGGATATTCCAATGAACGTTTTGATCATCAACGCCGGTAGTTCTTCCCTGAAGTACCAGCTGATGAACCCCGAGACCGGTGATGTTTCCGCCAAGGGCCTGTGCGAGCGTATTTATATTGACGGCCGCCTGACTCACAAGGTTGGTGACAAGAAAGTCGTAAAGGACATCCCCATGCCCACCCACTCCGAGGCCATCCAGGCTGTTCTGGAGATCCTGGTGGACCCCGTTGACGGTGTCATCAAGTCTGTTGACGAGATCGATGCCGTTGGCCATCGGGTGCTCCATGGCGGCATGGAGTTCTCTGACTCCTGCATCATTGACGACGAAGTCATCAAGGCCATCGAGAAGTGCATCCCCCTGGGACCTCTGCATAACCCCGCCAACCTGATGGGCATCCGCGCCTGCCAGGCGGTCATGCCCAAGACTCCCCAGGTCGCCGTGTTCGATACCGCTTTCCATATGACCATGCCTCCCAAGGCCTACCGCTACGCCATTCCCAAGGAATACTACGAGAATGACGACATCCGCCGCTACGGCTTCCACGGCACCTCCCACAAGTATGTTGCCCGCCGTACCGCCGAGCTGGTAGGCAAGAAGGAGTTCAAGATGGTCAACTGCCATCTGGGCAACGGCTCCTCCCTGTCCGCCATTAAGGACGGCAAGTGCATGGATACCTCCATGGGCCTGTCCCCCTTGGCCGGTGTGCCTATGGGCACCCGCTCCGGCGATATTGACGCCTGCGTGGTGCAGTTCATCTGCAACAAGTACAACATGAGCGTGGACGACTGCCTGACCATGCTGAACAAGAAGTCCGGTATGCTGGCCCTGTCCGGTGTGTCCTCCGACTTCCGTGACCTGGGTGACGGCGCTGACAAGGGCAACGAGGATTGCAAGCTGGCTCTTGAGAAGTTCGCTTACGAGGTTGCCAAGTACGTAGGCGCTTACGCCGCCGCTCTGAACGGCATCGATGTTCTGACCTTCACCGCCGGTGTCGGCGAGAACGACGGCCTGGTCCGCGGCATGGTCTGCGAGTACCTGGGCTTCATGGGCGTGAAGCTGGACCCCGAGCTGAACAAGTCCCGCGGCAAGGAAATGGTCATTTCCACCCCCGACTCCAAGGTTCAGGTTTGGGTGGTTCCCACCAACGAAGAGCTGATGATCGCTCAGGATACCGCCGAGCTGGTCAACGCTGCCAAGAAGTAAACATACGCCAAGGGCCGCCGCTTTCCGCGGCGGCCTTTTTGAATCCGGGCAGGTAAAAAGGAACGCCTTTTGCCCTGCCAAGGAAAGGAGCACACCATGGAAACAGTTGTTGAGCGCTTTCTGCGCTATGTAAGCTATGAAACCACCTCGGATGAATTTTCCGAAACCTGCCCCTCCACTCCCGGCCAGAAGGTTCTGGGGGCCGCACTGGCAGAGGAAATGAAGGCCATGGGCATTAAAGACGCCCACATGGACGAAAACGGCTACGTATACGGCACGGTGCCCGGAGACCCGAGCCTGCCCACCATTGGCCTCATTGCCCATATGGATACGGCCCCGGATGCCTCCGGTAAAAACATCCGGGCCAGAGTCGTTGAATACAACGGGGGAGATGTGCTGCTCAATGCGGAGAAGGGCATCTACCTTCGGGAAAAGGACTACGAGTCCCTCCAAAAGAACCGGGGCAAGCACCTAATCGTCACCGACGGCACCACCCTTCTGGGTGCCGATGACAAGGCCGGCGTGGCGGAAATCCTGACCGCCGCCCAGCGGCTTCTCACGGAGGGCGGCAAACACGCCACCTTAAAAATCGGCTTCACCCCGGACGAGGAGATCGGCAGCGGTGCAGACCGGTTTGATGTTGCGGGCTTTGCCGCGGATTACGCCTACACTGCCGACGGCGGCACGGTCGGGGAGATCGAATACGAAAACTTCAATGCCGCAGGAGCCACAGTTACCTTCCACGGCCTGAATATCCACCCGGGCTCTGCCAAGGACAAGATGGTAAACTCCCAGTATATCGCCATGGAGTTCCAGAGCCTGCTGCCTGTGGCCCAGAAGCCGGAGTATACCCAGGGCTACGAGGGCTTTATCCACCTGACGGATATGGAAGGGGAAGTGGAAAAAAGCGTCCTGCGCTATATCATCCGGGACCATGATATGGCAAAATTCCGGCAGAAGAAGGAAGTTATGGCCACAGTCGCCGCCTTCCTGAATCAGAAATACGGTGAGGGGACTGTGGAGCTGACCCTTCGGGACAGCTATTTCAACATGCGGGAGAAAATCGAGCCCTGCATGGAAATCGTGGACCGGGCCAAGCGGGCCATGACCCTGGCGGGCATGACCCCTCGGGAAGTCCCTGTCCGCGGCGGTACAGACGGCGCAAGACTCTCCTACGAGGGCCTGCCCTGTCCCAACCTCTGCACCGGCGGCGAAAACTACCACGGCCGCTTTGAGTATATCCCCACAGAGGATATGGAGCAGTGCGTGGAAATGCTGGTAAACATCCTGCGGATGGCTTAATTTCAAAATAAAAACAAGGACATGGCGCAAAAAATGCCATGTCCTTGTTTGCGATTCACTGTATATACGACGGATTTGTTTCAAATACGCACAATTCTATAGAAATATCATCGTATTGCGTTTAGTAAAATGCAAAAAACATAGTATCCAGATGTAGGGGCGGCAACCTGCCGCCCGCCACTTGGCAAATACAACCTGTGTGGGTGAATGGTACCATGCAATGTAGCGGCGATGATTCATCGATGAAATCAAGGTGTGATTGCCCCCGGCAATCAGTAGATTTTGATTCGCTGCGCGGAGCACCACCATGCAACGTTGCGAATACAACTTGTGCGGTTGACCGGAACCACCCCCTGGTATGTCATTCCGACCGTAGCGAAGCGGAGTGGAGGAATCTTCCCAAGTAACAATAATTTCCTACGCATGGTAAAATCCGCAACTTGAGTAGATCCCTCCGCTCGTTTCACTCGGTCGGGATGACATGTCGGAGGGTGGTTCCGTTCAACCGAACGGGTTATATTTGTTACGTTACTTGGCGATGAATCATCGCCGCTACATTTGTTCCGTATATTGGGTGGTTCCGTTCGACCGAACAGGTTGTATATGGAACGTGGCGGGCGGCAGGTTGCCGCCCCTACGATACAATTGTTTCGTATTACCGTATATTTGAAGTTTTTATCGTCGTTTTGCGCCAATAAAATACGAAAAACGTGGTACGTTGATGTAGCGGCGGCAATCTGCCGCCATCCAGCCCCGGCGAGGGGCTGGCTCCATGGATGGTTACACATACCCATACATCCCCCGGACACTGACTTCCCCGGAGCTGACGGCCTCTGTATGGCCGTCGGAGAACCGAACGATCAGATCGCCGTTGTCACCGATGTCCAGGGCCAGACCGTGGGAAATCTGTTCTCCCCGAACCAGGGAAATTTCCTTGCCCAGGGTCACGCAGTCCTGCTTGTACCGCCGGAGCATGGCTTCCTTTTGGGTCAGCAGCCCCGCATCCATGCGGTAAAGGGCATCCATCATGGCGGCGGCCACCTGGGCCCGGTCGATGGGGCGGCCGGTCTCCATGGTAAGGGAAGTGGCCCGGTCCCGGAGTTCCTGGGGGAAGTCCTGGGGGCCTTGGCAGCAGTTGACACCGATGCCCACTACGGCGTAAAGCCCTTCCGGGCTCATGCCCAGTTCCGTGAGAATGCCCGCGGCCTTTTTGCGGCCGTAGACCAGGTCGTTGGTCCATTTGATGCCGGGCCGGAGTCCGGAAACCTGCTCCAGGGCATCGCACATGGCGGTCCCTACGGCGCAGGTCAGGTGCATCAGCTCTTCCGGGGGGCACTGGGGGCGCAGCAGCATGCTCAAGTACACCCCCACACCCCCAGGGGACTGGAAGCTGCGGCCCAGCCGCCCCTTGCCGCCTGTCTGGCAGTCCGCCACGGCTACAGTGCCATGGGGCGCATCCTGCCGGGCGGCGGTTTTCAGGTATGTATTGGTGGAATCAACGGAATCAAACCAATAAAAGGAATCCTTCCAGGGATAATCCGGGGAAAGGGCATTTAAAATCGCGTCTTTCATTATTCTACGTCCTTTACGACCTCTGCGGGTGCCTCGTCCAGCACCTCCGGGTGCTGGATCAGGCGGCGGAGGTATTTGAGGAAGGAGGCATAATAGAAGCCGTCCACAATGCGCTCGTCCATGGTAAAGCGGAAGTCTACGTACTTTTTCTGGATCACAGAGCCGTCTTCCTGTATTTCCAATTCCTTGCGCTTGCAGCCGAAGGCACCGAATACGGGAAGGTTGCCGAAGTCATACAGATGGTGATAGACAGGGGGGATGCCCAGAGAACCCATGGAGGTAAAGTAGACACTTCCGTGGAAGGGGCTGAGCTCCAGAAGAGCCTTTGGCAGCAGCCCAAAATAATCCAGGGTTTTCAGCAGCCACACGGTGAATTTCAGGAACACGCCGGGAACCAGGGTCAGGGCGTAGGCGGCGTTGTCTACTCCGGCATCCAAAGAGGCGCTTTTGGCCTTGGCAATTTCGTCATTCATTTTTTTGTAGACATCGTAAACCGTATCCCGGGGGCTGAGATGCAGCTTGATTTCCGTTTCCGCTCCATCGGTGCTCATTTCCTTTTTGATGGTCATGGAGAATTGAATGTCCTCGCCCCGGGAGTAGATTTTCTGACCGGCGATGAACCGATTGATGCCGGGATATTTGGCAATGGCCCGGCAGTAGGCCGTGAGAAACACATGGGTCAGGCCGAAATTTGTCAGGCCCTCCCGGCGCTTTTGCCGGATATAGCGGTCTACATTGGTGATTTCAAAGGCCTGCTCAAAAAGATTGGAGGAGCCGTTGCGGTTGACCATGATGTAGGGGATGATGTAGTTGACCGGGGGCAGGGAACGAATCCTCCGACCGTCTACCCGGTCGCCCCAGGTGGGGTGGTATTCCCCGGCGGGATGGACCCGAATGGCGAAAATCAGGGCCGTACACCCTAAAAACAGCAGCGTGTTGGGAAGCAGCAGCACAACGGCGTTCCAGTCCCGGAGGAAAATGGCCTGCCGGTTGTAAAAAACCACCGTGGCCATGGGGGCCAGCATCAAAGGGAACAGCAGCCAGGCCCGATGGAGCCGGATGCCGGAGGTCAGGTCGGTATAGATGAAGCCGAAGAAAAACAGGGCCATCCAGCTTAAGGCGATCAGCATCCGCCCGTTCAGGTTATGCCGGACCCAGACGGCGGAAAACAGCGCAAAGAACCACACTGGAATGGCGGTTTTGTAAAACCGCTCCTGGCCGTCCAGCAGCACCGTCAGCATATAGAGCACCGTGGCCGCCACAGGCAGCACCAGCTGCAGCCACACGCTGGTGTAAACGGGAACCGGCGTAAAGCAGTAGAGGTAGATTCTTCCCAGGGCGGAAAGGGTCAGGCACAGGGTCATCAGCACCACAATGGCGCTTTTGGGCTGAACATAGAAATGCACATTTTTATTCATGGTTGTCCTCCAGAAGACGTTTCAGGGCCTTCATATGCCCGGGGGTGGTGCCGCAGCAGCCGCCTAGGAGGGCAGCGCCGTTATGATAGGCCTCCAGCTGAATGTTTGCAAAGGGCTCCGGCTCCAGCTTGTATTCCGCCAGCCCCTCTTCATTAATAATGGGATTTCCGGCATTGGGCTTGGAGATCAGGGGAAGCCTGGTGTGCCGCCGCAGCTTGCTTACCAGATGGGCCGTCATGTCGTCGGCGGCCACGCAGTTAAAGCCCACGGCGCAGGCGCCCCACTGCTCCAGCTGCTCCATCAGCGGGCCCGCGTCATGGCCGCTGTAGAGGAAGCCCCCGGACTGCATGGAGTAGGTGATCATGGTGGCCCCAGCCCCTTCCAGCTCCGCGGCGGTGAGAATGGCCTCCGCCTCCTGGGGATAGAGCAGGGTTTCCCCCACCAGCAGGTCCGCGCCGCCGTCGATCAGGCCCCGAATCTGGCGGCGGTAGTTTTCCACCAGCAGGTCAAAATTGTCCGGGTCCCAGCTGTCACAGAAGGCGGCCAGGGTGGCCATATCTCCGGCAATGAGGCAGCCCGGAGCGGCGGAACGGCTCAGGGCCAGAAGCTGGGCGTTGATGGCTTCGGTGTGCTTTTCCAGGCCAATTTTGGACAGAGCAATGGGCTGGGCCTGGAAGGTTGGGGCATAGATGATGCGGCTACCGGCTTCCAGGTATCCCCGCTGAAGCTCCACCAGCACCTCCGGATTGTGCAGCACCCATTCCTCTGTGGCGCAGTTCCGGGGCATGCCCTTGGCCCGGAGATAGGAGCCGGTGGCACCGTCCAGCAGCACCGGGCCTTGAGAGACCAGAGCCTTGAATTCTTCTTTTGTCAGCATAGGAGGACCTCGATTCACAAAGATGCGTATATTATAAAGGAAAATGACAGAAAATGCAATATCCGTTGACCTTTTTACAAAAATCTGCTATAATAGCTCAATCTTTCCGAAAAAAGGAGAATGACCCCTATGAAAAAAACCGTTCTGCGGGAGTATGCCCGCTTGATCGTTCGCACCGGCGTCAATGTACGCAAGGGCCAGGAAGTGCTGGTCTATGCGGACCTGGACCAGCCGGAATTTGTACAGATGGTGGTGGAGGAGGCCTATAAGGCCAAGGCCAAAAAGGTCACCGTGGAGTGGAATTACCAGCCTCTGACCAAAATCCACACCCGTTACCGCTCCGTGACCACCATGGGCACCGTGGAGGAGTGGCAGAAGGCCAAATATCAACATGAGGTCGATGTGCTGCCCTGCCGCATCCATCTGATCTCCGAGGACCCTGACGGTCTCAAGGGCATCAACATGGAAAAGGTGGTCAAGGCCCGCCGGATGTCCTATCCCATCGTCAAGCCCTATCAGGACCAGCTGGAAAACCGCCAGCAGTGGTGCATCGCTGCAGTGCCCGGAAATGCCTGGGCCAAAAAGGTGTTCCCCGGTGAGCGTACCAGCACCGCCGTAGAAAAGCTGTGGCAGGCCATTTTGTCCGCCTCCCGTGTGACGGAGGACCCCATCAAGGCTTGGGAAGACCACGACCGGGACCTGCAGAGCCGCTGCGAGTACCTGAATGGTCTGAACATCCGCACCCTCCACTACACCGCCGATAACGGCACGGACCTGACCGTTGGCATGATCCCCCAGGGCCGGTTCTGCGGCGGCGGGGAAACCAGCCGGGACGGCATCTTCTTTAACCCCAATATCCCCACGGAGGAGTGCTTCGTCTCTCCCAAGCGGGGGCAGGCCGAGGGCATCGTCTATGCCACCAAACCCCTGAGCTACCGGGGCCAGCTGATCGAAAACTTCTCCATCCGCTTTGCCGAAGGCAAGGCCGTGGAAGTTCACGCGGAAAACGGCGAGGAGCTGCTGAAGTCCATGATCTCCATGGACGAGGGCGCTGCCTATCTGGGGGAGTGCGCCCTGGTTCCCCAGGCCAGCCCCATTGCCGAAAGCGGTCTGCTGTTCTATAACACCCTGTTTGACGAAAACGCCGCCTGCCACCTGGCCCTGGGCATGGGCTTCCCGGATACCATTGAGGACTTCCAGAATAAGTCTCTGGAGGAGTGCCGGGAGCTGGGCATCAACGACTCCATGATCCACGAGGACTTCATGATCGGCTGCGACACCATGAACATCGATGCCATCTGCGCCGACGGCTCCGTGAAGCCCATTTTCCGCAACGGCAACTGGGCCTTTTAATGGATAAAAATATTTTTCGATAAATTCAAAAAAACACTTGCATTTTTCTCATGCCTGTGATATTATACTCAGGCGATTTGAGGATTGCTAGGGCATTTATGCCCTTTAACTGATATGAAAGAGGTGAAAGAAATGAAGGAAGGTATCCATCCTAACTACGAACAGACCACCATTCGCTGTGCCTGTGGTAACGTCATCACGACCGGTTCTACCAAGAAGGACATTCGTGTTGAAATCTGCTCCAAGTGCCACCCTTTCTATACCGGCAAGCAGAAGCTGGTTGACACCGGTGGACGTGTTGATCGCTTCAACAAGCGTTTCGGCCTGAAGTAAGAAACCCAATTACCCGCACTACGTTGGTAGTGCGGGTTTTTTGTATTTTCTGGTTGCCCCGGACCCGGCGGCTGTGGTATAATTTTATAAAAGAGGCAGTGGAGGAAACATATGGAACAATTGCAGGAAACCAAACAGGAGCGGGCCGTGCTGGTGGGGCTGAACGCGGCCTGTTTTACAAAGGAACAAACCGCCACAGAGGAATCCCTGGAGGAGCTGGAGGCGCTTTTGGAAACTGCCGGAGGCTTCTGCACCGGGAAAATGCTCCAAAACCGCCCCAATCCCGACCCCCACAGCTTTATAGGCGAGGGCAAGGCCCAGGAGGTCCGGATGCTGGCAGAGGCCACGGAAGCCACCATGGTGATTTTTGACAACGAGCTTTCCCCGGGAAATATCCGGGCCCTGGAGGAGATCATCGGCCTGCCGGTGCTGGACCGCAGCGCCCTTATTATGGATATTTTCGCCCAGCGGGCCAAAACCAAGGAGGGCCGCTTACAGGTGGAGCTGGCCCAGTATAAGTACCTGCTGCCCAGGCTCTCCGGTATGGGCAGGAGCCTTTCCCGGCAGGGCGGCGGCATCGGCACCCGGGGCCCCGGTGAGACCAAGCTGGAAAGCGACCGCCGCCACATCCGGGAACGGATCAACCGGCTGGAAGGGGAGCTGAGCCAGGTCCGTCAGGTCCGGGGCGTCCAGCGGGAGCGGCGCATGAAAAACGCCGTGCCGGTGGTGGCCATTGTGGGCTATACCAATGCGGGAAAATCCACCCTGCTCAATCAGCTGACCGGCGCGGGCATCCCCGCCAACAACCGGCTCTTTGACACCCTGGATACCACCTCCCGGCAGCTGAAGGTCTCGGACAATCTGGATGTGATTTTGTCCGACACCGTGGGCTTTATCGCAAAGCTTCCCCACCACCTGGTAGATGCCTTCCGGGCAACTCTGGAAGAGCTTCAATACGCCGACCTGCTGCTGCATGTGATCGATGCCTCTGACCCCAACAGACAGGCACACATGGAGGTGGTGGAAAAGCTCACCGCCACCCTGGCAAAGCCCGGTACCCCGGTGATCTATTGCTACAACAAGGCGGACCTGGTAAGCCGGGAAGAGCTGCCGACGGGTGAAAACGTCATTGCCGTTTCCGCCGCCAAGGGCCAGGGCATGGAGCAGCTTCTGGCACTGATTGAAAAGAACCTGGGAAAGACCCTGCACCATGTGGTTCTGTGTCTGCCTTATTCCATGGGCGGTCAGGTGGAGGCCCTTCACAGCGGGGCCAAGGTCCATGGTGTGGAGTATACTGCCCAGGGCATCGAGGTAGAAGCGGTGCTGGATGAGATTTTCTATGGGCGGCTTCAACAGTACGTCACAAAGGAGATTTGAGCCGTGGAAGAATATATGGTCCCCACCGGCTTTGGAGAAGACGAATTTACGGAAAAGAAATCCCGGTTCGTTGGCCGTCTTTGGCCGGTAGAAACCGAGGAAGAAGCCCTGGAAAAAATCCAGGAGATGAAAAAGAAGCATTACGATGCCACCCACAATTGCTGGGCCTACATTCTGCGGGACGGGGCCGTCCGGTTTTCCGATGACGGAGAGCCGGGAGGCACCGCCGGAATGCCCATGCTGCAAGTGCTCCAGCGGGAAGGCCTTTTTAACGTGGTCTGCGTGGTGACCCGGTACTTTGGCGGCATCCTTCTGGGGGCCGGTGGCCTGGTGCGAGCTTATACCAAGGGGGCAAAAATCGCCGTGGATGCGGCGGGCAAGTCCATGAAGCGGGTGTGGACGGTGCTGTATCTGCCCTGCCCTTATCCCTTCTACGAGCGGGTCAAGCTGGCGGTGGAGGAATATGAGGGCATCATCCGCAAAACGGAGTTCGGTGCGGAAATTGATTTGGAGCTTTTGTTTCCCGAAGCCCGGACCCAGGACTTTTTGACCCACTTGCAGGACATGACCTGCGGCGGGGTGGAGGCCATGGAGCTGGGCACGGAATACAGAGCCTTTCCTATAGAGTAAACTGAAAAGGAGTGATTTCCATGACGGTACGGGAAGAACTGGAACGGTTGGAGCACAAAAGGCTGAATCCTTTGGCGGCCTTTTCCGATTGCTCCGCAGGAAGACCCCGGCAGGAGCCGGAGCGGGAAGAGGATGTGCGGACCTGCTATCAGCGTGATACGGACCGCATCGTCCACAGCAAATCCTTCCGGCGGCTGATGCACAAGACCCAGGTCTTTTTAAACCCCGAGGGAGATCACTACCGGACCCGCATGACCCACACCCTGGAGGTCACCCGTATTGCCAAGACCATCACCCGGGCCCTGGGGCTCAACGAAGACTTGGCGGAGGCCATCGCCATGGGCCACGACCTGGGCCACACCCCCTTCGGCCACGCCGGAGAGGCGGCACTGACAGAGTGCTGGGGCAGACCCTTCCGCCACAATGAGCAGAGTCTGCGGGTGGTGGATGTGCTGGAAAAGGACGGCATGGGCCTGAACCTGTGCCACGAGGTCCGCCTGGGCATCCTGGGCCATACAGGTCCCCAGGTTCCCAAAACCCTGGAAGGGCAAATCGTCCGGCGGTCCGACCAGATCGCCTATGTGAACCATGATATTGACGATGCCATCCGGGCGGGGATTTTAACGCCCGAGGATATCCCCCGGGACATTGCGGCCATTTTGGGTGACAATCAGCGGGACCGGATCAATACCCTGGTCTGCGATACCATCCGGGTCTCCCGGGAGGCCGGGGCCATCTGCATGACCCCCAGGGTCCAACAGGCGTTAGCGGACCTGCGCAGCTTCATGTTTGAACGGGTCTACCGGAATCCTGTGGCAAAAGGGGAGGAGACCAAGGCCAAGGACCTGCTTAAAATGCTCTACGGCTATTATGTGGAGCACCCGGAGTGCCTGCCGGAGGATTTCCAGCCCCAGCTGAGCTTCGAGGGTTTGGGCCGCACGGTCTGCGACTATATCGCCGGAATGACCGACAATTACGCCGTGGGAAAATTCACAGAACTTTTTGTCCCCAGCGGCTGGAATGTCCGGGGATAATGTGCTATAATGAAGAGTAATAAAATCAGGGAAAAGGCCGACGGACGGCTCGGACCCTGAAAAAGAGAACAACGAAAGGAGGGGACCCCAATGCCTTTTCCACCGGCATTTTTGGATGAACTGGCGGCCAGAAATCCCATTGAGGAAGTGGTGGGCCAGTATGTCAATCTGAAACGCTCCGGCTCTAACCTCTTTGGCCTGTGTCCCTTCCACGGAGAGAAAACGGCCTCCTTTTCCGTAGCGCCGGACAAGGGCATTTTCTATTGCTTCGGCTGCCACAAGGGCGGCAGCGTGATCAATTTTGAAATGGAGATCGAGGGCCTGAGCTACCCCGATGCCGTCCGGGCCTTGGCCAGACGGGCGGGGATGGAAGTGCCGGAGGATGCCCAGTATGAAAGCCGCTATCACAAGCAGGAGCGGCTCTGGGCCCTTTCCAAAGAGGCGGCCCGGTTCTTTGTCTCCCAACTCTATGCACCTGCCGGAGCGGAAGGCCTGGCCTACGCCCGAAAGCGGGGCATGACCAAGGGCACCCTGACAAGGTTCGGCATCGGCTTCGCCCCCAACAGCTGGGGAAGCCTGTGCGACGCCATGCGGGCCAAGGGCTATACGGATGAAGAGCTGAAGGAAGCGGGGCTGGCCTCCGTTTCCCAGAAAAACGGCAATATCTATGACCGGTTCCGGAACCGGCTCATGTTCCCCATCATCGATGTCCGGGGCAACGTCATCGGCTTCGGCGGCCGGGTCATGGACGACTCCACCCCAAAATACTTAAACTCCCCGGAAACGCTGATTTTCAACAAGCGGAAAAACCTCTTTGCCCTGAATATTGCCAAGAAAACAAAGATGGAGGGGCTGATTCTGGTGGAGGGGTATATGGATGCCATTGCCCTGCACCAATACGGTTTTGACTGCGCGGTGGCGTCCCTCGGCACCTCTTTGACGGAGGAGCACGCGGTGCTTCTCTCCCGGTATACAGATCAGGTGACCCTGATTTACGACGGAGACAACGCCGGTCAGAACGCCACCCGCCGGGCCATTCCCATGCTTGAAAAGGCGGGGCTCCAGGTGAAGGTCCTGCAAATGCGGGATGCCAAGGACCCGGATGAATTCTTAAAAAAATTCGGGGCGGACCGGTTTAAGCTTCTCATGGAGGAATCCTCCAACCGGGTGGAATACCAGCTTCGCTCCATCCAAAGAAAGTATGATCTGACCCAGGACGAGGACCGGGTGCAGTTTATCGGGGAAGCGGCGGAGTTTTTAAGCAGCCTGGGAAGCGCCGTTCAGCGGGAGGTTTACGGCACCCGGGTGGCGGAGGCCGCCGGTATTTCCGTGGAGGCCATGAAGCTGGAGCTGAACAAGGCCTTCAAGCGTCGGGTCGCCCGGGAAAAGCGGAAGCAGGAACGGGTGGACCTGGCCCCGGCGGTTTCCGCTCAGCCCAAAACCAAGGCCTTTCACTATGACAATGTCAAATCCGCCATGGCGGAGGAAACGGTCATTGCCCTGTGCCTGCGGGACCCGGCCATGATGGACCAGGCCCGGGAACTGCTGCCGGAAACCTTTTCAGCACCGCTGCTTGGAAAGGTGTTCTCCCAGCTTCAGGACCAGGCTAAGCAGGGGATGACCCCCAATCTGGCGGGGCTTACGGATTTTACGGCGGAGGAAATGGCCCATGTGGCGGGCATCCTCCAGAGACATCAGGGCCCGGTGTCGGACCAGGCCATGCGGGACAGCATTTCCGTGATCCGGCAGACCCATCAGTTCAAAACCGCCCAGTCGGATGACGATCTTCTGGCCCTGCGGCGGAGACTTCAGGAAAGTAAAGGGATCAAAGTATGACAGAACTGGAAGAAAAGCAGCCCCAGGCCCTTCCCGTGCCGGGGGATGAAGACGATATCCGCCAGTACCTTCAGGAAATCCGCAGCTACCCCCGTCTGACCCCGGAGGAAGAAAAGGAGCTGGCCCGCCGCTGCGCCCAGGGAGACGAGGAGGCCATTCGGAAAATGGTCAATTCCAATCTGCGCCTGGTGGTGTCCATTGCCAAGGAGTATACGGGCCGCGGCGTACCCCTTCTGGACCTGATCCAGGAGGGCAGTATCGGCCTTCTGGTGGCGGCCAAGAAATTTGACTATACCCGGGATTACCGGTTTTCTACATACGCCACCAAGTGGATCCGTCAGGGTGTTACCAGATGCCTTTTAAACCACGCGGGAACCATCCGGGTGCCGGTGCATACGGCAGAGCGGATGCGGAAAATCCAGGCCGCCAGCTCCTATCTGCGTCAGCAGAACGGCACGGAGCCCACGGCGGAGGAGATCGCCGCCCGGGTGGATTTGCCGAAGGAAAAGGTGGAAGAGCTGCTGCAGCTCTCCCCGGACATCTGCTCTTTGGATGTTCCCACCGGCGACGGGGATAAGGGAACTCTGGGAAACCTTCTGGAAGATATGGAAGCCCCCCAGCCCCTGGAGGAGCTGGTGCGCAAGGAAATGACCGACATGATGGACAAGCTCCTGTCGGACCTGACACCTCGGCAGCAGACCATTCTGCGGCTGCATTTCGGCATGGAGGATGGGGTGTGCCATTCTCTGGAAGAAATCGGCCAGCAGCTGGGCATTTCCAAGGAACGGGTGCGCCAGGTGGAAAAGCAGGCCATGGAAAAATTGCAGGCCATGGGCACCAGCATGGGATTGGAGGACTTTTTGGAATGATCGATTTGGATGTATCCTTTGAGGAGCGTCCCTGGGAGCTGTCTCTTCGGGGCAAGCGGCCGGGTGACCGGGTAAACGCCGCCCATTTTCTGACGCTTCTGGAGGAGGAAACCGAGGAAGCGGTGGAGGATGCCTTTGCCGCCCTGGAAGAGCAGGGCCTGGTGCTGGATTTGACGGGGCTTCCTCACAGACAGTTTTCAGGTCAGGCCGCCCTGCGGCTGAAGCAGGAGGCGGAGCTGGCGGAAAAGGGCCTGGACGTTTCGGAGCTGGGCCCCAATGACCCGCTGCGGCTGTATTTAGAGGAAATCAAAAGCATGACCCCCAACGTGGCGGAGGATGTGCTTCAGGAAAAGGCAGCCCGGGGAGACGGGGAGGCCGCGGAACAGCTGATGCACCTGGGGCTGCTCCGGGCCACCCAGATCGCCCCGGAGTTTACGGGCTATGGGGTGCTGCTGCTGGACCTGATTCAGGAAGGGGGCCTGGCACTGTGGCAGGCCATTTCCCGGGACCCGGCCCATTATGCCGAGAACCGGGACAGGGAGATTCGGGGTGCCATGGCCCGGGCGGTGAGCTTACAGGCCCGGGAACGGGGCGTCGGCCAGAAAATGCGCCAGGCCCTGGAAGACTACCGGGCGGTGGATGAGCGGCTGCTCTCCGAGCTGGGCAGAAACCCCACTTTGGAGGAGATCGCCTGGGAGCTGCACATGACCCCGGAGGATGCGGATACGGTCCGCCGTGTTCTGGAGGATGCCAGAATGCTGGAACGGGCCACGGCCCAGCCCCAGGAGGAGACCCCGGAGGAAGAAAACCAGGCGGTGGAGGATACCGCTTACTTCCAGATGCGCAGCCGCATTATGGAGCTGCTGAGCGTTCTGCCGGAGGAAGATGCCAGACTTTTGACATTGCGCTTCGGCCTGGAACAGGGCCTTCCTTTGAGCCCGGAGGAAACCGGCAAGAAGCTGGGTCTGACTGTCAGCGAGGTCAACCGCCGGGAGGCGGCGGCACTGGCACTGCTGAGAAACGAGAAAAATAGCGGCTGAAAATGCCGGGAAATGAGGAAACCAATGGAGAAAAAGATTTCTGTGGCCATTGACGGCCCTGCCGGTGCGGGAAAGAGCACCATCGCCCGCCGCCTGGCGGCGGAGCTGGGGTACCGCTATGTAGATACCGGCGCCATTTACCGCACCGTGGCCTACTTTATGGATTTGTGGGGCGTGAGCCCCAAGGATGTGGACGGGGTGAACCGCTACATCGACGAGCTGACCATCGGCATTGAGTATGACGAGGAAGGCTTGCAGCACATGATCATGAACGGCATGGACGTGACCCAGGACATCCGCACCCAGGACATTTCCCAGAAGGCCAGCCTGATCTCCGCCCATGCGGTGGTCCGGGAGGTGCTGCTGGATATGCAGCGGGATATGGCCAAGAACTACGACGTGGTGATGGACGGCCGGGACATCGGCACCGTGGTGCTGCCCAAGGCCACCGTGAAAATTTTCCTCACTGCGTCCCCGGAGGTCCGGGCGGAGCGCCGGTGCAAGGAATTGCAGGAAAAGGGCCAGAAGGCCCAGTATGCCCAGATCCTCAAGGAAATCCAGCAGCGGGACTACCAGGATACCCACCGGGAGATCGCACCTCTTAAAATGTGCCGGGATTCCGTCAAGGTGGATACGTCTGAGCTGAACCTGGAAGAATCGGTGGCGGCCATTCGGAAGATCATTGAGGAGAAGCTTAACAAATGAGTGTACAGGTAGCCAAAAGCGCCGGCTTCTGCTTTGGGGTCAACCGGGCGGTGGAGCTGGTGCAGTCCTCTGCCGCCGCCGGGAAACGCACCGTGACCCTGGGGCCCATCATCCACAACCGCCATGTGGTCCAGGCCTTCCATGAGGCCGGTGTGGGAGTCATTGATGACCCTGGCCAGGCGGGCCCCGGAGATACGGTGATCATCCGCTCCCACGGTGTGGGCCGGGAGGTCTACAACCGCCTGGAGCAGCAGGGGGCCGAAATCGTGGACGCCACCTGCCCCTTTGTAAAACGCATCCACGGCCTGGTGTGCCAGGCAGAGCAGGAGGGGCGGCTTCCCATCATTATCGGCACGCCTACCCACCCGGAGGTGGAGGGAATTGCAGGCTGGTGCGGCAAATGTCAGGTCTTTGATAGTGCAGAATCTCTAAAAAAATGGGTTCAGGAAGAACAAATTGATGCGGACTTGCCAATTTGCATGGTTTGCCAGACCACATCCACTGAAAATTTGTGGAAATCGTGCAGAAATTTTGCAAAAAAACAGTTTACTAACTTGAAAATTTTTGATACAATATGTAAGGCGACTGAAGATAGGCAAACCGAAGCGGCGGAATTGAGCCGCCGGTGCCAGGCCATGGTGGTGGTTGGAGATGCCAAAAGCTCCAATACCCTGCGCCTTGCTATGATTTGCCGGGAATACTGCGACCGTGTAGCTCTTGTTGACGATGCCAGCGAACTGGAGCCCGCGTTTTTCGCCGGTATCACTGATGTTGGAATCACGGCTGGTGCGTCCACACCGGCGTGGATTATAAAGGAGGTCAACAAGACTATGAGCGAAATTACCAATGTTGAGGCTGTACAGGAGGAGAACTTCGCTGAACTTCTCGAGCAGTCCATCAAGACTTTAAATACAGGAGACAAGGTTATCGGCACCGTTACCGGAATCGGCAATACCGAAGTCCAGGTAGACCTGGGCACCAAGCATGCCGGTTACATTCCTTATGACGAAGTCAGCAACGATCCTTCCGTAAAGCCCGAGGACATTCTGAAGGTCGGCGACCAGATCGAAGTGTTCGTGGTGCGCGTCAACGACCAGGAGGGCACCGTGCAGCTGTCCAAGAAGAAGCTGGATGGCCTGAAGGTTTGGGACGAAATGGCTGAGTACGTGGAGAACAAGACCACCATCGATGCCGTTATCACCGAAGAGAACAAGGGCGGCCTGGTTGCCAATGTGAAGGGCATCCGTGTGTTCATCCCCGCTTCCCAGTCCGGCGTTGCCAAGGGCGGCGACATGGCTGCCATGGTTGGCAAGCCCGTGCAGCTGAAGATCACCGAGGTCAACCGTGCCCGCCGTCGTGCCATCGGCTCCATCCGTGCCGTGAACGCCGAGTCCCGGAAGGCCGCTCAGGAGAAGATCTGGAGCGAGATCGAGGTTGGCAAGAAGTACCACGGCGTTGTGAAGTCCCTGACTTCCTACGGCGCTTTCGTTGACATCGGCGGCGTGGACGGCATGGTCCATGTTTCCGAGCTGAGCTGGAACCGCATCAAGACTCCCGCTGACGTTGTGAAGGTCGGCGACGAGATCGACGTTTACGTCATTTCCTTCGACACCGAGAAGCACAAGATTTCTCTGGGCTACAAGACCGCCGAGATGAACCCCTGGAATCAGTTCATGACCAACTACGCTGTTGGTGATGTTGTGGATGCCAAGGTGGTCAAGCTCATGACCTTCGGCGCTTTTGCCGAGATCCTGCCCGGTGTTGACGGCCTGATCCACATTTCCCAGATCGCTGACCGCCGCATCGGCAAGCCCGAGGATGTTCTGTCCGAGGGTCAGGATGTGAAGGTCAAGATCACCGACGTGGATGCCGAGAACAAGCGCATCTCCCTGTCCATCCGTGCCCTGCTGGAGGATGGCGAGGACGCCGAGTAATTTTTTCCACAACCAATACCGGGGTAGCCTGTCTGCCCCGGTATTCTTGGTATAGAAAGGAGTTTCTCATGGTCAAACACATTATTTTCTTTACCCTGAAGGATGAGGCCGACAAGGATGCGGTGATCGACGCGGCCCAAAAGGCCCTGCTGCCCCTGGTGGGCATCATTCCCGGGCTTACCAAAATGGAAGTGACCAAGTGCTTTGTGGGTCCGGATTTTGTGCTGTATTCGGAGCTTGAAAGCAAGGAAGCGCTGCGTCTTTATGCGGACCACCCCGCCCATGTGGAGGCCAAGAGCCATTTCTTCCCCTGGGTTGCAGAGCGTGTGGCTGCGGACTACGAAGTATAAGGAGAAAGAATATGAAAGCAATTGTTACGGTGGTCGGTCAGGACCGGGTGGGCATTATTGCCGCCGTCTGCGCCAAGCTGGCAGAGTTTAACGTCAACGTCCTGGACATCAGCCAGACGGTCATGCAGGGCTGCTTTACCATGATGATGGTCACGGAGATTTCCGGCTGCACCCTCTCCCTGGGGGAGCTTGCCAAGGAGATGGAAGCCCTGGGGGCCAAGATGGACCTGTCCATCCGTGTGCAGCGGGAGGACATTTTCCAGGCCATGCACAGAATTTAAGGGGGATGCCATGCTGGACCAAAAGGATATTTTGTCCACTCTGGACATGATCGATCATCAGCACCTGGACATCCGGACCATTACCATGGGCATTAGCCTTTTGGACTGCGCGGACCGGGATATTCATGTTTGCTGCCGGAAAATCTACGATAAGATCACCCGCTGCGCCAAAAATCTGGTGCAGGTCGGCCAGGATATTGAGGCGGAGTTCGGCATTCCCATTGTGAACAAACGGATTTCCGTCACCCCCATTTCCCTGGTGGCCGCCGCTTGTGAGGCGGAGAGCTATGTGGAGATCGCCAAGACCCTGGATGCCGCCGCCAAGGCCTGCGGTGTCAACTTTATCGGCGGCTTCTCCGCCCTGGTGCAAAAGGGCGCAACGGTCAGCGACTGGAAGCTGATCCGCTCCATCCCCGAGGCCATGGCCAGCACCGATATGGTCTGCGCCAGCGTCAATGTGGGCTCCACCAAGGCCGGCATCAACATGGATGCCGTGGCGGAAATGGGCCGGGTGGTCAAGAAAACCGCGGAGCTGACCCGGGACAATGACTGCCTGGGCTGCGCCAAGCTGGTGGTCTTTGCCAACGCCGTAGAGGATAACCCCTTTATGGCCGGTGCGTTCCACGGTGTGGGCGAGCCGGAGTGCGTTATCAACGTGGGCGTTTCCGGCCCCGGTGTTGTGTATCACGCCCTCCAGAGCGTCAAGGGACAGCCCTTTGACGTGGTGGCGGAGACCATTAAGAAGACCGCCTTCCGCATTACCCGGATGGGTCAGCTGGTGGGCGTGGAGGCTTCCCGCCGCCTGGGTGTTCCCTTTGGTATTGTGGATTTGAGTCTGGCGCCCACTCCTGCCATTGGCGACAGTGTGGCCCGGATTCTGGAGGAAATGGGTCTGGAGACCTGCGGCACCCACGGCACCACGGCGGCCCTGGCGCTGCTCAACGACGCGGTGAAGAAGGGCGGCGTGATGGCCTCCAACCACGTAGGCGGCCTGTCCGGTGCTTTTATTCCCGTTTCCGAGGACGAGGGCATGATCGCCGCCGCGGAGCAGGGGACTCTGGTGCTGGACAAGCTGGAAGCCATGACCTGTGTGTGCTCCGTGGGTCTTGATATGATCGCCGTGCCTGGGGATACCAGCGCCGCGACCATTTCCGCCATCATTGCGGACGAGGCCGCCATTGGTATGGTCAACACCAAAACCACCGCCGTGCGCATCATTCCTGCTCTGGGTAAGGGGGTGGGCGACCGGGTGGAAATGGGTGGCCTGCTGGGCAGCGCCCCGGTGATGCCGGTCCATCAGGAAAAGAGCGAGGACTTTATCGCCCGAGGCGGCCGAATTCCGGCACCGCTGCAAAGCCTGAAAAACTAAAATAGCCGGGGGCATTTGTTGCGTCCTGGTAGGCAGACCGGGAACGGCTGAACAGCGCCGTTCTCGGTCTTTGACATTTTCCGGAAAATGCCCGGTGGTATTTATTTTCAGAAATTACTTGAAATATGCCAATAATATATGTATAATATACGATATATTTCCGGGCGCCGATCCGGAAACTATTTTGCGTGCGGATCAAAGCGGGATGATTTTATTCCCGAGCTCTTTCGGGATGAACAATGGAGGAAGAACCATGACGCTCAACGAGTGCTACCAGCGGATGCATGGGAACTATGAAGAGGCCAAAAGCAGACTGAGCATGGACCCCATGATCGAGCATTTCCTTAATCGTTTCTTAGAGGACACCACCATGGCTTCTCTGCGGGAAGCTGTGGCAGCCGGAAATATTCCGGATTCCTTCCGGGCGGCCCATACGCTTAAAGGCGTTGCGGCAAATCTGGCCTTTACGGAGCTTCAGGCGGCGGCCTCCCAGCTCACCGAGCAGCTGCGGCCCCAGACGGCCCCCGGGGCTCCGGATCTGGTCCGGAAGGTAGAGGAAGCTTACGCTTTGGTGGTGGATTCCATAAAAGCCTACAGCGCGGAAAAATAACCTGCCCCTGGGGCAATAAGACTCCGACGTTCGGAGGCACCGGCGCAAGCGTGCCGGATTTATGGAAAAGGATAGATTGATATGCAAAAGCCCAACATTTTAATTGTAGATGACGTTTCCATCAACCGGGAATTGCTTTCCTATATTTTGCGGGACCAATACCAGATATTTGAGGCCGAAAACGGAGCGCGGGCCATTGAGATGATCGAATCCCAGGACCGGCTGTACCATCTGGTGCTGCTGGACATCCAGATGCCGGGAATCGACGGCTTCGGCGTTCTGGAGAAAATGAAGGAGATGAAGATTCTGCGGCACCTGCCGGTGATCATCATTTCCGGAGAGTCCTCCGATGCCTCCGTTCTCCACGCCTACAAGCTGGGGGCGGTGGACTTCTTTACCAAGCCCTTCAGCCCGGAAATCGTACTCAACAGAGTGCACAACATCCTGTCTTTGTATGAGCATGAATATAAGGACAGCCTCACCGGCGGCTATAATCGCTCCGGTTTTATCCGTACGGCAAAGAACATTCTGCACAATGCCCCCAAAAAGTCGGACTATGCCCTGATGTTCTTTGACATTAAGAACTTCAAGGCCACCAATGAGCTTTTTGGTACCCGGGGCGGGGACAGTGTCCTGCGGAATTTCTATGACCGCTTGGAAACGGTCTGGAACCCCATCATCGCGGCCCGGCTGGAGGCGGACCATTTTGTCTGCCTGCTTCCCAAGGACCATATTCATATGGACTCCATGCTTCGGGACCTGACCATGAATATCCAGCTGGAAGACAGAAACATGAAGCTTTACGGCTGCTGTGGTGTGTATTACCTGGAAGATGATGAGGTTTCTGTGGTCAGCATGATCGACCGGGCCAAGCTGGCGGAGGAAAGCGTTCTGCCGGACCATTTGCAGCCCTATGCCGTATTTGATGAATCCATGCGGCGCATGTATGTGGACCAGATGGAGCTCATGGGCGAGTATGAGGCGGCCATTGCAGGCGGAGAGTTCCAGGTTTACTATCAGCCTGTGGTAGAGGCGGTCAGCGGGAATTTGATTTCCGCGGAGGCCCTGGTTCGCTGGATCCATCCCAAAAGAGGCATGGTTTCGCCTGCGGCCTTTATTCCCGCTTTGGAAAACGGCGGCCATATCTCCAAGCTGGATTGGTTTGTTGCGGGTCAGGTGGCAGAGTTTGACCGGAAGCGCTACGCCTCCGGAGAGCCGGTGCTGCCGGTGTCCGTCAACCTGTCCTGGACGGACTTTTACGATGAAAACGTCATGCGGGGCTTGGTAGACCTGCTGGGAAGCGGCAAGGTCCAAAAGGGCGACATTCGCCTGGAGATCACCGAAACCTCCTACACCGCCCTGGAAAATGACCGGGAGGGCATCCTGGAGCAGTTCCGAAGCCTGGGCTCCCTGATCCTTCTGGATGACTTTGGCAGCGGCTTTTCCTCCTTTGGCATGCTCAAGCGCTACAGCTTTGACATTCTGAAGCTGGATATGAGCTTTACCCGCCAGATCGAGACCAGTGAGAAAGTTTGCATCATCATCAAGGGCATCATCAAGATGGTTCATGAGCTGGGCATCAAGGTCATTGCCGAGGGTGCGGAAACCGAGGCCCAGGTTCGCTTTCTTCGGGAAAACGGCTGTGACTATATTCAGGGCTATTATTTTTCCAAACCCCTGCCGGAGCAGGAGTTCGTCGCCTATATAGAAAACTGCAAACAGGAAGGCCGCCTGGGCCCTGCGCAATCGTTATAAATTTTATCTGAACCGCTGCCGTTTTTATGGCAGCGGCCTTTTTTGCCCGTTCAGAAATCCGAAAAGAACAGTTTAGATTGGGTTCACAAATGAAAAATAAAATATCTGCATACAGATATTGGCAAAAAACGGAGAGAAAGTTACTATGAATACCTATCGCGCAGGAATTGATATCGGCTCCACAACGGTGAAGCTTGCGGTGCTGGACCAGGAAGACCGGCTGATTTATGGCAATTATACCCGCCACCAGGCCAATACCCAGGGGGCCTTGGCGGAGCTTTTGAAGGATGCCCGGCAGAAGCTGGGTCCTTGCGCCGTGGAGGCCAGAATCACCGGCTCCGGTGCCATTACCCTGGCCAAGGCCCTGGGCATTGGCTTCGTCCAGGAAGTGGTGGCCGTGGCGGGGGCCCTTAAAAAGTATTACCCCCAGACCGATGTGGCCATTGAGCTGGGGGGCGAGGATGCCAAAATCATTTATTTTACCGGTGGCCTGGAAGAGCGGATGAACGGCGTCTGCGCCGGAGGCACCGGCTCCTTTATTGACCAGATGGCAGCCCTGCTGCAGCTTGACGCGGGGGAGCTGAACCGGGAGGCGGAGCACTATCAGCAAGTTTACCCCATTGCCGCCCGCTGCGGCGTTTTTGCCAAAACGGACATTCAGCCCCTGATCAACGAAGGGGCCACCAAGGCCGACCTGGCCGCCTCTATTTTCCAGGCGGTGGTGAACCAGACCATTTCCGGCCTGGCCTGCGGAAAGCCCATCCGGGGCTGCGTGGCCTTTTTGGGCGGGCCCCTGCATTTCCTGCCGGAGCTGAAAAAAGCCTTTATCCGCACGTTGAAACTGACTCCCGAAAATGTGGTGGACCCGGAAAATTCCCATCTCTTTGCCGCCATGGGTGCGGCCCTGGAAGAGGGGAACGGGGAGACCGTGACCTTGGAGGATTTGATAGAGAAGCTTCAAAAGGGCGTGAAGGTCTCCTTCGAAATGCCCAGGCTGCCTGCCCTTTTTGAAAGCAAAGAGGACTATGAGGCCTTCTGCCAGCGCCACGGCAAGGCTGTGGTTCAAAAAGCCCCCCTGGAAACCTACTGCGGCGACTGCTACCTGGGCATTGATGCCGGTTCTACCACCACCAAAATGGTCCTCATCGGCCAGGAGGGGCAGCTGCTGTACTCCTTCTACGCAGGCAACCAGGGAAATCCCATTGAGACGGCCAAGAAAGCCATCTGGGATTTGAAAACCAAACTGCCAGGCTCTGCCCGCATTGCCCGGACCTGCTCTACAGGCTACGGCGAGACCCTGCTGCAATCCGCCTTTAATCTGGACGAGGGGGAAGTGGAGACCATCGCCCACTGCACCGCGGCCTCCTTCTTTGACCCGGAGGTGGACTGTGTTCTGGACATCGGCGGCCAGGATATGAAGTGCATCCGCCTGAAAAACGGGGCCGTGGATACCATCATGCTGAACGAAGCCTGCTCCTCCGGCTGCGGCTCCTTTATTGAAAATTTTGCCAATTCCCTGGGCTTTACCGCCCAGCAGTTCGCCCAAGAGGCCCTTTTTGCGGAGCATCCCGTGGATTTGGGTACCCGCTGCACGGTGTTTATGAACTCCAACGTGAAGCAGGCCCAGAAGGAGGGGGCGAAGGTGGCGGATATTTCCGCGGGCCTTGCCTACTCCGTCATCAAAAACGCCCTCTTTAAGGTCATCAAGCTCAGCTCCGCCAAGGAGTTGGGCAGCCATATTGTGGTCCAGGGCGGCACCTTCCACAATCAGGCGGTGCTGCGGGCTTTTGAGCAGATCGCGGGAACAGAGGTAGTCTGCCCGGATATTGCGGGGCTCATGGGCGCCTTTGGGGCAGCCCTGATCGCCAGAAGCCACGACCGTGGAGCCGGTACCACCATGCTCCCCTTGGAAGAGATCGTGGACCTGACCTATACCACCAAAACCAGACGCTGCGGTGGCTGCGGCAACAACTGCATGCTCACCGTCAATTTGTTCCCCGGCGGACGGCGGCACATCACCGGCAACCGCTGCGAAAAGGGCGCCGGGAAATCCGGCACCGGGGAGAAGGCCCCCAACATGGTCGCCTACAAGCGGCAGCGGATGTTTGACTATACCCCCCTTTCCCAGGAAGAGGCGACCCGGGGCACCCTGGGCCTTCCCAGAGTGCTGAACATGTATGAAAATTATCCATTCTGGGCCACCTTCTTCCGGCAGCTGGGCATTCGGGCGGTGCTGTCGCCTTTCTCGGACCGGAAGATTTACGAGCTGGGCATGGACTCCATTCCCTCGGAATCCGAGTGCTATCCCGCCAAGCTGGCCCACGGCCATGTGCAGTGGCTCATTGACCAGGGCATCACCACCATTTTCCACCCCTGCGTGTTCTACGAATACCAGGAACACAAGGACGCCCAGAACCACTATAGCTGCCCCATGGTGGCCTCCTATGCGGAAAACCTTAAAAACAATGTGGAAGCCGTTACCGAAGGGAAAATCCGCTACATCCGGCCCTTTGTGGCCTTTACCAATGAAAAGATCGCCGCCGAGCGGCTGGTAAAGGTCTGCAAGGAGGAATGGAACATCCCCGCCGGAGAGGTCAAAGAGGCGGTGCGCCTGGCCTGGGCGGAGCAGCGAAAGGCCAAGGCCGACATTGTGGCGGAGGGCCGGAAAGTTCTCAAAGAGATGGAAGAAAAGGGCGGCAGCGGCATTGTTCTGGCCGGGCGGCCCTATCACATCGACCCGGAGATCAACCACGGCATCCCGGAGCTCATCGCCTCCTATGGTCTGACGGTGCTGACAGAGGACAGTCTGCCGGACCCGGAGGAGGACCAGCACCTGCGCATCGTAGATCAGTGGGTCTACCATTCCAGACTTTATTCCGCCGCCCGCTTTGTCCGCAATCGGGACGATTTGGAGCTGCTGCAGCTCAATTCCTTCGGCTGCGGCCTGGATGCCGTGACCACGGACCAGGTGAACGAAATCCTGGAGGGCAGCAACAAGCTCTATACCCTTTTGAAAATCGATGAGGTCAACAACTTAGGGGCCGTCCGTATCCGCATCCGCAGTTTGATCGCCGCCATGAACATGCGCAAGGCCGAGCGCATCACCGCGGACCCCCATCCCGTGAATTTCCAGAGGGTGGAGTATACGGAAAAAATGCAGCAGGAGGGCTATACGATTCTGGCCCCCCAGATGAGCCCTATCCATTTTGAGCTGCTGCAGCCGGTGTTCCGGAAGCACGGCTACAATGTGGTGGTGCTGCCCAACGATGATCGGACGGCCATTGATACGGGCCTTAAATACGTCAATAATGATGCCTGTTTCCCCTCCATCACCGTGGTGGGCCAGATCATGGAGGCGGTGCTCTCCGGCCAGTATGATACGGATCACCTGGCCATTATGATGAGCCAGACCGGCGGCTGCTGCCGGGCCAGCAACTATGTGGCCTTTATCCGCCGGGCTCTGCAAAAGGCGGGCTATCCCAATATTCCCGTGATTTCCGTCAACGCCAACGGCATGGAGAAAAACAGCGGCTTCCGCATCACCCCCTCTTTGGCGGTGGACGCGGTGTACGCCCTGGTGTATGGGGACCTCTTTATGCGCTGCCTCTACCGGGTACGGCCCTACGAAAAGGTCCCCGGCTCTGCCGAGGCCCTGCACCAGACCTGGAAGGACATCTGCATCGATTCCCTGGTCAATAAAGACAGCACCTATTCCTTCGGCTGGGTCTGCCGGGGCATCGTCAACGCCTTTGACAATCTGCCCATTGACGAGACCCTCCGCAAGCCCAGAGTCGGCGTGGTAGGGGAAATTCTGGTCAAGTATATGCCCCTGGCCAACAACCATCTGGTGGAGCTTTTGGAGGCAGAGGGTGCCGAGGTGGTGGTGCCGGATATGCTGGATTTCTTCAACTACTGCCTGCTGGGGGGCAAATACCGCCATGAATATCTGGGTGCCGGATTCGGCTCGGAGTTTACCGCCAAGGCGGGTATCCAGATCCTCAAGTCCCTGCGGCGGCCCGCGGTAGATGCCCTGCGGAAGAGCCGCCGGTTCAGCGCCCCGGTGCCTATTGAGCGCATTGCGGAAATGACCAAGCCCTATCTGTCTCTGGGCAACCAGTACGGCGAGGGTTGGTTCCTGGCAGGAGAAATGATCGAGCTCATCACCTCCGGGGTACCCAATGTGATCTGCATCCAGCCCTTTGCCTGCCTTCCCAACCATGTGGTGGGCAAGGGGGTCATCAAGGTGCTGAAAAAGAACTACCCCCAGGCCAATATTGCCGCCGTGGACTATGACCCCGGCGCCAGCGAGGTCAACCAGCTCAACCGCATCAAGCTGATGCTCTCCGTTGCCAGAGAGAATATGAAAAAGCAGCCAGAGAACAAAGATCAATAATTGAATGTCAAAACCGGTGGTTCCCAGTGAACCGCCGGTTTTTGACGTTCAGGGCAGCCTTAAAAAAACTTGACAAATACCCTATAGGGGTATATAATCAAAATACCCCCAAGGGGTATTGAATAAGTGAAGGAGTTTTTGAAATGGAAGGAGCCAATTGCTGCTGCGGCGGTACGGAAAAGACCACCCTGCGGAGCCAGGAGGAAAAGCGAAAGCTCCAGAACCGGCTCAAACGCATTGAGGGGCAGGTTCGGGGCCTACAGGCCATGATCGAGCGGGATGCCTACTGCTATGACATCCTGACCCAGTCTGCCGCGGTCAATGCCGCCATGAATGCGTTTAATAAAGAAATTCTGGCCCATCATATTGAGGGGTGTGTTGCCCGGGACATTCGGGCCGGGAAGGACGAGGTCATTGAGGAATTGGTGACCATTCTGCAAAAGCTTATGAAATAATCATTCCCATGCAAAACAGACAGGAGGAAGCAAATGAAACAGTTTGACGTAACGGGCATGAGCTGCGCCGCATGTGTTGCCCGGGTGGAAAAGGCGGTGAACCAGGTGCCCGGGGTCAGCAGCTGCGCGGTCAGTTTGCTGACAAACTCCATGGGTGTGGAGGGTACGGCAGAGGACAGTGCCATTATCCATGCCGTGGAGCAGGCGGGCTACGGCGCCGCCCTCAAGGGGGCCAAAACACCCCAGACCCAGGAAAATGCCCTGGAAGACCGGGAGACCCCCAAACTTAAAAAGCGGCTGGTGGCCTCCGTGGGCTTTCTGGCGCTGCTGATGTATCTATCCATGGGCCATATGATGTGGGGCTGGCCCCTGCCGGGCTTTCTGGAGGGGAACCATGTGGCCATGGGCCTGGCTCAGCTGCTGCTGGCAGCCATTGTCATGGTCATCAATCAGAAATTCTTTATTTCCGGCTTTAAGGCTCTGTGGAATCGGTCCCCCAATATGGATTCCCTGGTGGCCCTGGGCTCCTCGGCCTCGTTCCTGTGGAGCGTCTACGCTCTGTTTGCCATGACCAATGCCCAGCTTCGGGGGGATATGGCCGGGGTCATGACCTATATGAACGAATTCTATTTTGAGTCCGCCGCCATGATCCTGACCCTCATCACCGTGGGCAAAATGCTGGAGGCCCGGTCCAAGGGCAAGACCACGGATGCCCTGAAAGCCTTGATGAAGCTGGCACCCCAGACCGCCACCCTCCTCCGCCAGGGGAAGGAAGTGACGGTGCCCATCGGGGAGGTCCGCAAGGGTGATGTATTCGTGGTCCGGCCTGGGCAGAGCATCCCCGTGGACGGCGTGGTGCTGGAGGGTTCCGGCGCGGTGGATGAGGCCGCCCTGACCGGGGAGAGCATCCCTGTGGACAAGGCCCCGGGCAGCGCCGTTTCCGCCGCCACCATCAACCAGTCCGGCTTCCTGCGCTGTGAAGCCAGCCGGGTAGGGGAGGACACCACCTTATCCCAGATCATCAAAATGGTTTCCGATGCCGCCGCCACCAAGGCTCCCATTGCCAAAATTGCGGACCGGGTCTCCGGAGTGTTTGTTCCCGGGGTGATCAGCATCGCCATTGTGACCACCCTGGTGTGGCTGCTTTTGGGCCGGGACTTTGCCTTTGCCCTGGCCCGGGGTATTTCCGTGCTGGTCATCAGCTGTCCCTGCGCCCTGGGCCTTGCCACGCCGGTGGCCATTATGGTGGGCAACGGGGTAGGGGCCAAGAACGGCATCCTCTTTAAGAATGCCGTCTCCCTGGAGGAGACCGGAAAGACCCAAATCGTAGTGCTGGATAAAACCGGAACCATCACCACAGGAACCCCCAAGGTCACAGACCTGTTTCCTCAACCGGAATTTGAGGAAAATGACCTTCTGGAGCTGGCCTTGTCCCTGGAAAGCAAAAGCGAGCATCCCTTGGCAAAGGCCATTCTGGAGGCGGGCAGCAGCCGGGGACTTGAACCCAAGGCAGTCTCGGAATTTTCGGCCCTGCCCGGAAACGGCCTGAAAGCACTGCTGGACGGAAAACAACTGGTGGGCGGCAGTCTGGCCTTTGTAAAAACCCAGGCGAAAATTTCCCAGGAAACGGAGGCCCGGGCGGCAGAGCTTGCCCAGCAGGGAAAGACACCCTTGCTTTTTGCCTGGGACGGCCGGTTTGCCGGCATGATCTGCGTGGCGGATACCATTAAAGAGGACAGCGCCCAGGCCATCTCCCAGCTGCGGAATATGGGCATCCGGGTGGTCATGCTCACCGGCGACAACCAACGCACCGCCCAGGCCATCGGCAGCCAGGCCGGTGTGGATGAGGTCATTGCCGGGGTTCTGCCGGAGGGCAAGGAGGCGGTGATCCGCTCCTTGAGAGCCAAAGGAAAGGTGACCATGGTGGGCGACGGCATCAACGATGCCCCGGCCCTGACCCGGGCGGACACGGGCATCGCCATCGGTGCCGGTACGGATGTGGCCATTGACGCGGCGGATGTGGTCCTGATGAAAAGCAGCCTTTTGGATGTGCCCGCGGCTATTCGCCTGAGCCGGGCCACCCTGCGCAATATCCACGAGAATCTATTTTGGGCCTTCTTCTATAATACCATCGGCATCCCCCTGGCGGCGGGCTGCTTTGTGGGCTTTGGCCTGACCTTGAATCCCATGTTCGGAGCCGCCGCCATGAGCCTTTCCAGCTTCTGCGTGGTGAGCAACGCCCTGCGGCTGAATCTGTGCAAGCTTTATGACACGGCCCATGACCATAAGCGCCGGGAAAAGCAGCAAAAACGCCGGGAGAAACGGCTGCATATTGAGGGGATGATGTGCCACCACTGCGAGAACGCGGTACAAAAAGCCCTGGAATCCGTTGACGGAGTGGTTTCCGCCACCGCCGACTACCAGGCGGGCACCGCCCTGGTGGTTCTTGCCAAAGAGGTGCCGGACGCAAAATTAAAGCAGGCGGTAGAGGCGGAGGATTATACCGTGACCTCTGTAGAATAAAGGAAGCCGTTGGCATTTTCCGTGGAAGTCCTTGATTTTTTTACAAAATTAGCGTATGATAGCGGTGCGCTTGAAACGCGGCAGAAGGATCAATGAAAAAGAGGAGGAAGGCCATGGCGAAGAAGACACTACTGGCCATTGAGGGCCTGGACGGCAGCGGGAAGGCGACCCAGGCAAAGCTTTTGGCAAAGACATTGGCGCAGGAGGGCATCGCCGTTCGGGAGGTATCCTTTCCGGACTACGGCTCGGACTCTTCGGCATTGGTGAAAATGTATCTGTCCGGCCAGTTCGGCTCGGACCCCCAGGATGTGAACGCCTACGCCGCCAGCTCCTTTTTCGCTGTGGACCGATTCGCCTCCTTTAAGCGGGATTGGTGCCGGGATTACGAACGGGGCATCATCATTGCGGACCGCTACACCACCTCCAATGCCATTCACCAGTGCAGCAAGCTCCCCAGGCAGCAGTGGGAGCCGTTCCTGGAATGGCTGTTTGACTTTGAATACGGAAAGCTGGGCATTCCGTCCCCTGATCTTGTGATCTACCTCAGTGTGGACCCCATGGTCAGCCAGCAGCTGATGACCCGGCGCTACAGTGGGGATGAAAGCAAAAAGGACATCCACGAGCGGGACCGGGGGTATCTTGACAGAAGCCAGGCCGCTGCCCGATTCTGCGCCGACCATCTGGGCTGGAAAACCGTGGAATGCTGCCGGGACGGAGCCATGCGCTCCATTGAAGACATCCACCGGGAAATCCAAGGGCTGCTGCAGGAAGCCATCCTAAAGAATAAAGAAGAATAAACAGGAGGAAGCAATATGAATAAGAAGCTGTATAAATCCAATACCAATAAAATGATCTGCGGTGTCTGCGGCGGGCTGGGGGAATTCTTTGGGGTAGACCCCACCATTATCCGTCTCGTCTGGGCCATTCTGGGCCTCATGGGCGGCACCGGCATCGTGGCCTACCTGATTGCGGCGGTCATCATCCCCAATTCCGTGATCGATGTGTAAGTTCTCAATAGAAAATTATACAACGACTATGGCCGGAGTGTTGACTTTCTAAGAAAAATATGGTATAGTGACCTGAGAGCGATTGGAAACTTCTGACGGAGGGAACCAATGGCTTCGCTGTTTGGCGAAAATGTAGGTCGAGAGTGTTCGCTTGACAGTACATATAGGTAGAATTACCGAAAAACGGTATTTCTATAATCTTTAGAAAGGTGAGGAAAACAACATGAAGAATCTTGTACGCGTAGTATCCTGCGTGCTGCTGGTTGCGATGCTGTCTGTGGCTGTGTTCGCTGATAGCTTTACCGCCAGTGTCACGCAGAAGGATGCCCCCGTCGTGACCAAGTCCGCTGAGGTCGTGGCCGCTGACGGCACCAAGGTTGAGGTCAAGGCCTCCGACATCAAGGTTGAGTCTGTTGCGGCAAAGGACATGACCCCCGAGGTCAAGGCTGAGCTGGACAAGGCTTACGATGTCATCGCCAAGGCTGAGTCCCTGGAGAAGGCTGTTCCCGAGCTGAAGACCGTGTTGGAGGAAGCCAAGATCGATGTCCCTGTGGCGAACCTGGTGGTTCGTGACCTGGTCAACGTTTCTGTTTCCGAAGATGTGGCCAAGCTGCTGGAAACCGAAGGCACCACGATCACCGTGAGCTTCAAGCTGGATGTCAAGGAAGGCACCACCGTTGTTGTCATGCGTTTCGTTGACGGCAAGTGGGTTCCCCTGGCTCTGGAAAACGTGACGGTCAACAAGGACGGCACCGTTGACGTAAAGCTGGACGGCGTTGGTCCCATTGCGTTCCTGGTTGAGAACAAGTAAGCGTTCCTACCTAGCACTCAGGGCGGGCTTGCTCGCCTTGAGTGCTGTTTTTCTTTTCTGCGGCTGCCAGCAAAAGCAGGCCCCTGCCGAGAGCTCTTCTGCAGCCGTAACGGAAGATACCACTGTCCCGTCCACAGAGGAAGTCCGTAAACGAAAAGAAAACCTGGAAACCATTCTGGTTCTGGGATTGGATAAAAACGAATACCCTGATGACAGCCGGGCCTATATCAACGATATGCAGTCCGACTTTAATCTGGTGCTGGTGCTGGATAAGGATACAAACGTCTGTACGCCCCTGCTTCTGAACCGGGATACCATGACCGAGATCATCCGTCTCGGTGTCTTCGGAGACGAGGCGGGCACCTTTACCGGTCAGCTGGCCCTGGCCCATACCTATGGAAGCGGCGGCTCTGACAGCTGCATCAATGCCAAAAAGGTGGTGTCCAAATTCCTGGGCGTGCCCATTGACCACTATATGAGCTTTACCATGGAAGCCGTTCCTACCGTCAATGACGCGGTGGGCGGCGTCACGGTCACGGTGCTGGATGAATTCCAGGACAGTGACACCCTGGTGAAGGGGGAGACCGTGAAGCTTATGGGTCAGGAATCTCTGAATTATGTCCGGGGCCGTCACGGTGCCGGAGACCAGACAAATATCAGCCGTATGAAGCGGCAGGAGCAGTATATGTCCGCCCTGATCGAGCGCTTGATCGCTGCGGCCAAGGAAGACCCGGATCTGCTTACCAAGCTGACATTGAGCCTGGGGGATGCCTTCCAGTCCGACTATACCGTGAGTCAGCTCCAAAAGCTGGCAGACCGGCTGATGGAGGCGAAAATCGAAGACTTTGTGACCATTGAGGGCGAAGCCAAGGTAGGAACGGAATTCATGGAATTCTACCCGGACCAGGCTGCCCTGGAAAAGACCATTGACGAAGTGTTCTATCAGTAATTGGGTATATGATCAACACGTCTGCGGGATGCTGTTCTCTGCGGACGTGTTCTTTTTTATAAAAGATATTGAAAAATTCCCGTTTATCCCCTATAATCGGTGGGACGGTCCCTGGGCGGCCACGCCTTGGGACGGAAGAGACGTTTTCATAAACGGGCTGGATGCCCGGCAGTACGGATGGGGGCTTACCATGCAGTTATCAGCAAATACAGTTCGGGAACGGCTGGCCCATATGAAGCCAATGCTGGAAAATTGCTCGCTGGAAACCACACGAAAAGGGCAGAACGCCATCGGAGAGCTGATGCGGGCCACCCGACATGCCCAGGTGCGGGTAAAAAGTCACGATTTTGAGACATTCCGGGGGGCCTGGGTCCTGCCCAAGGACCTGCGCCGGGACGGGGTGGTGCTGTACCTTCACGGCGGCGGCTACACCTGCGGCGGGCTCGACTACGCCCTGGGCTTTGGCTCGGTGCTGGCAGACGAATGCGGGGCCCAGGTCTTTTGCGCGGCCTACCGCCTGGCTCCGGAGCACCCCTTTCCGGCGGCGCTGGAGGATGCTGCTGCTGCCTATGATTATCTGCTGAGCAAGGGCTATGCCCCATCTAAAATCAGCCTTTGCGGCGAAAGCGCCGGAGGCGGACTGTGCTTTGCTCTGTGCCTGCATCTCAAAGAGCAGGGAAAACCCCTTCCCGGCAGCATCACGGCCATTTCCCCCTGGACGGACCTGACCGGGTCCGGGGAGAGCTACGGCTATAATGAAACAAAGGACGTGTCCCTTTCCAAAGAGCAGCTGGCCTTCTATGCCCGGTGCTATTCGGATGCACCGGATAATCCCTTGGTGTCGCCGCTGTTTGGAAGTCTGCGCGGGCTGCCCCCGACGCTCATTCTTGCGGGGGGTGATGAGATCCTCCGAAGTGATTCCGAGAATATGGCGGCGGCGCTAAAACAGGTGGGGGTCCCTTGCCAGCTCTATATCCGCCCCGGCCGCTGGCATGCCTATGTGCTCTACGGCCTCAGCGAAGACCGGGAGGACTGGGCGAAAATCAACGGCTTCCTGACCCGGTACCTTTCCCGGGAGCGGAAGCTTCGCTGGATGCGGCTGGACAACGCGGCCAAAATCTATCCCGCGGCTCTGCGGCAGAGCTGGAGCAATGTATTCCGGCTGTCCGCATCTTTGAAAGAGACGGTGGACGTGGGGGTGTTGCAGTCGGCCCTGGACGTTACGGTCCGCCGATTCCCCTCCATGTGTGTCTGTCTTCGAAAGGGACTGTTCTGGTACTACCTCCAGCAGCTGGAGGCAGCACCGGCGATCCGGCAGGAAAGCAGCTATCCGGTGACCAGAATGAGCAAACACGAGGTCCGCCGCTGCGCCTTCCGGGTCATTGTCTACGAAAACCGCATTGCGGTGGAATTTTTCCACGCCGTTACCGACGGCAACGGAGGCTTGGTATTCCTCAAGTCTCTGGTGGCGGAATACTTGCAGCAGAAGTACGGGACGGTGATCCCGGCGGAAAAGGGAGTCCTTGGAAGACTGGAGGCCCCCCGGGAGGAAGAGCTGGAGGACAGCTTTCTCAAATACGCCGGAAATGTCAATGCCAGCCGCCGGGAGGACAACGCCTGGCGGCCCCAGGGCACGCCGGAAACGGAAGAATTTTTGAACATCACCTGTTTCCGCGTGGATGCCAAGGCGGCACTGGAAAAGGCCCACAGCTATGGCGTGACCCTGACAGGCTTCCTCTGCGCCGTTCTCATGATGGCGCTGCAAAACATGCAGGAAGAGGAGGTGCCCAATATCCGCAAGCGCATCCCCATCCGGGTGCAGATCCCGGTGAACCTGCGAAAGCTCTTCCCCAGCACCACCCTTCGCAACTTCGCCCTCTATACCACCCCGGAGATCGACCCCAGACTGGGGCGGTACAGCTTTTCAGAGATTTGCCAGGCCATCAACCATCGGATGGGCCTGGATGTGACCCCCAAGGTCATGAGCAGCCGCATTGCCGCCAACGTCAGCAGCGAGAAAATGCTGCTGCTGCGGGTCATGCCCTTGTTTGTCAAGAACATGGTCATGAAGGCGGTGTTTGATGCCATCGGGGAGAGAAAGGCCTGCCTGTGTATGTCCAACCTGGGGAAGGTGGAGCTGCCACAGGAGATGCTTCCCTATGTGGAGCGCATGGACTTCATTCTCAGCGCCCAGGCAACGGCCCCCCAGAACTGTGGGATACTGTCCTTTGGAACGGATCTGTATGTGAATTTTACCCGAAAGATCCGGGAGCCCCAGTTGGAGGCCCATTTCTTCCGGGTTCTGCGGGAATTGGGCCTGGGGGCGGAAGTCCAGACCAATTCACGAGTGTGAGGTGAACAAAAATGTATTGTATCAATTGCGGTGTGAAGCTGGCTGACAGCGAAAAAAAGTGCCCCCTGTGCGGCACGGTGCCCTATCATCCGGAGCTGGTGCGGCAGGAGGGAAAGCTTTTATATCCCATGGACCGGTATCCCCAGGCCAAGGCCGGGGGAAAGGCCATATTGGGCACCCTGACCATTATGCTGCTGGTGCCCATTCTGGTGACGCTGATCTGCGATGCCCAGTTTAACTATGCCATTACCTGGTCCGGCTATGCGGTAGGCGGGATTCTGCTATTCTATATTGCAGCCATCCTGCCGCTGTGGTTCCGGAATCCCAATCCGGTGATTTTTGTGCCCTGCACCTTTGTGGCCGTTGGGGTCTATGTGCTCTATATCGACCTGTCTATACAGGGCGGCTGGTTTTTGAGCTTCGCCTTCCCTGTGGTGGGATTTTTGGGGCTGCTGGTAACCACCGTGGTGGCGCTGCTGCACTATGTCCACCGGGGTGCGGCCTACATCTTTGGTGGGGCCCTCATTGCTTTGGGGGCATTCCTGCCTCTGATGGAATTTTTAATGGTCCTGACTTTCCGCTTTTCCAAATTCATCGGCTGGTCCTGGTATCCCATGGTGGCCCTGATTTTAATGGGCGGTGCCTTGATTTTCCTGGGCATCTGCCGCCCCGCCCGGGAAACCGTAGAGCGGAAATTCTTCTTCTGAATATACTTACGCCCCTCGGGTTTTAATTCCGAGGGGCGTTTATCATATTACAGTGCGTCCTTCATCAGGTCCTGATACATTTCGTCGGTCAGCTCGCAGCCGTAGAACATCTTGTAGTATTCCGTGACTTCGGTTTGCAGATCGTAGTCAATGTAGTCCGGGTACAGCACCGCACCCAGCCACAGCATGCCTAAGTAACGCTGGACGGAGGGGGGAGAGGACAGCCAACCGTAGGGGCCGTAGGGGGTCTTATAATACTGCTTGTTGGCAACCGCCTGCATCTGGCTCCACTGGGGGTCCGTGGCCACGGTGTCATAGCAGCTTTCAGGGGCAAAGACCAGCACCTCCGGGTTCCACAGAAGCAGCTGCTCCATATCCACCTCGTTGCCGTTGCCGCTGGGGTTGACTTCCTCCAGGCTGGCCACGTTTTTACCCATCATATCGACGGTGTCTGCATGGAAAGAGCCCTCGGCCATGACGTTGGTGCCCTTGTCACCCAGGCAGTAGAGAATGGTCTTCCGGGCGTTGTCTGCATCCACCTTTTCCATAATGGCTTCCATCCGGCTGTAGGTGTTCTCGCACCACTGGGCAATTTCCTCTGCCCGGTCAACCCGCCCCAGAAGCTTGCCCAGGGTCCGGTAGGCCTGGGCTGCGGTGGCGACGGTGGCATCCACATGGACAAAGGGAATGCCGGTCTGGGCGGTCAGACCGTCCAGATCCTCTTTCATGCTCTTCTTGGGCTGGCCGATGTCAATGACCACGTCCGGATCAGCTGCCAGCAGCCCTTCCAGGTTCAATGTGGCCTTGCCGCCGTAGAGCTGGCCAATTTCGGTTTTCTGGGTCAGATAGTCCGGCAAAAACTTTTCCTGTTCCTTGGCGTAGACATTGCTGACACCTACCAGCATATCCCCCGCCAGAGGCAGAATATATACCTGGCTCAAAGGCCCGGAAATGGCAATGGCGGTGATCTCCGCCGGCAGGGTCACGGTGCGGCCTACGTCATCTGTAAATTCCTGGGTCTGGGCTTCCGCTGGGGCCTGGGTGGTTTCCTGGGGCGGGGCCTGCGTGGCAGGAGCCGTCGTGGCGGCTTCGGTGGGAGCGGGCTGCGCCGTGCTTCCGCAGCCGGAGAGCAGCCCCAGCAGCATGGTCAGCACCAGAATCCATACGGTCGTTCTTTTCATTTTCAACACTCCTTTTTGAGTTTTGGAATACAAATTCTTGCCTCATCCTCCATGAGACTGACCACTTCCACATCCACGTGGTAGAGCTTTTCCATATTTTCCTTGGTCAGCACCTGCCGGGGGGAGCCGTCCTGTAGGATTCGGCCTCCTTGAATGGCCAGAATTCTGGTGGAAAACTGGAAGCTCTGCTCCGGGTGGTGGGTGGTCTGGATGACGGTATAGCCCTCTCTGGCCAGGGACTGGATTTGCTGCAATACCCGCAGCTGATTGCCAAAGTCCAGATTGGCGGTGGGCTCGTCCAGCATCAAAATGGGCGCATCCTGGGCAAGCGCCCGGGCAATCATTACAAGCCTTTGTTCGCCCCCTGAGAGTCTGTGGTAGCAGCGCTCGGTGAGATGGGAAATGCCCACCTTCTCCATGGCCCAGTCCCGACGCTCCAGGGCTTTTTTGCCGGGGGTCTGGAAAGCGGAAAGGCCGCTGGTGGTGCCCATTAAGACCACATCGCCCACGCTAAAATGGAAGGTGGGGTCGCTGCTTTGGGGGATGTAGGCAATGTGTTTGGCCCGCTCCTGGACGGAAATATGGCGGATGTCCGCACCGTTCACAAGTACGGTTCCAGAATATCCGGAGAGCAGGCCCAGCATACAGCGGAACAGGGTGCTTTTTCCCACGCCGTTGGGGCCGAGAATGGACAGAAACTCGCCTTCCTCCACCCGGAAGCTGATGTTTTGCAGAACCTGCCGTTTTCCGTAGGAGAAGCTCAGACCCTTTACTTCAATCGGCATAGCGCTCCCCCCTTCCTGTAATGAGCCAGAGGAAGAACGGCGCGCCCACAAAGGCGGTCAGAATGCCGATGGGGATGCCCGATGCCGTGGCAGCCCGGGAAATATTGTCTACCAACAGCAGGAAGATGCCGCCGCCCAGCATGGAGGCGGGCATGAGATACCGATAGTCCGAACCCACCAGCCGCCGCATCATATGGGGGATGACCAGGCCCACCCAGCCGATGGTACCGCTGACGGATACCGCCGAGGCGGTGACCAGGGTGGAGCAGACCACCATGATGAGCCGCAGCTTTCCGGCATCTACCCCCATGGCCAGGGCCTCATCATCGCCCATGGTCACCACATTGAGCCGCCAGCGCAGCAGCAGCAGAGGCAGCAGTCCTGAGAGCATGGGCAGAATGACAAAACGGATTTCTCCCCACTTGGCCCCGGAGAGGCTGCCCATGAGCCAGTAGGTGATCTGGGGCAGCTGGTTATTGGGGTCTGCCACCAGCTTCAAAAAGGAGGTGCCCGCCTGGAATAGGGAGGAAATCATAATGCCGGAGAGCACCAGCCCCAAAATCCGCTCTCCCTTGGCGTGGCGGCTTACCGCAAATACCAGGGCCACGGTCAGCAGGCTGCACCCAAAGGCCCCCAGGGTGATGAACACATTGGACATGCCAAATAAGATCATCAGTGCCGCCCCAAAGCCCGCTCCCGCGGAAGCGCCCAGAATATCCGGGGAGGCCATGGGGTTCTGAAAGACCCCCTGATAGCAGGCTCCCGCCGCCGCAAGACAGGCTCCCACCAGTACGCTGAGGACCACCCGGGGAAGCCGGATGTTGATCAGGGCCACCTCTGTTTGGACGGTCCAGGTTTTGGCAATGGGTAACCCGAAGCGACTGCCCAGAATTTTCAGCAAATCCCCCAGGGCAATGGGGTAGCGCCCCAGAGTTACAGAGGCGGCCATGACCGCGATCAGCCCCAGGGCCAGGAGCCAGACCGTGCGCCGGTATTTTTTTGTCATGGGCCTTTCCTCCTATCGTTTTTATATTAGTGCCATAGATATTCCTGTGCCCACAGCTCTGCCAGCGCCCGGGCCTGGGGGTCAAACGTTCCGCAGGTGTAAATCTCTGTCCGGTTGTCCTGCTCCAACAGGCGGCGCAGACGGTCTGCCGCGGCAAGATATTGCTCCGTAAGCTCCAAACACCGGGCCAGAGTCAGACTGGACCCCGGTGCCTTGATAACCCCGAGGACCGGGGTATCGCCGGTCAGGGCTTTTTCCAGCGCTTCTAAAAATTCAGGACACAGCAGTTCAATGCCGCCAATTTCGTCTAAGAGAAGGGGACCGCTTTGAAGGCTCCGGCCCCCCGGCCCGGAAAAAGCCGACAGGTCTATGCGGGGCTTTTCTCCCGTCAAATCCAAAAATACCGCCCGCTCCCGTGTCCTTATGGTTTCCAGCCAAAACCGCTGGGGCCGATGGGCGGGGCCTTCCCGGAAGGTGACAAATCCCCCCAATTCCTCCAGACGGTCACCCAGCCCCTGGGCAATGGCGGTGCTTTTCCCGCAGCCAATGGGCCCGGTCAAAAACAAACGGCGTTTCATTCAAACAATCCTTCAAAGTAGTCTTCAAAAATGGAGTCGGCATAGGTTTTTACCACCTGCTCATAGGCGCTGTACCGTTCCAAAAACTGCTTTCCCTCCTGGGTCAGCCAGCTTTGGCTTCCCTTGGCGCCACCCTGGGCTCGCTGCAGCAGGGGATAGTTCAGCTGGCTTTCCAGGGCCTTGATCATATTCCAGCAGCTGGTATAGCTCATCTGCATCCGCTGTCCGGCGGCTCTTACGGAATGGGTCTCGTCCACCAGCATCAGAAGCATGGCAAGCCTGCGGTCAAAGAAGGTGAACTCCCGGTCCAGGGAGACGTTGACAACGGGCCGCACCAGCTGGGAATTGTGATAGGCCAGCAGGGCTGAAAAATCCTCGGGGGTATCCGCATCCTTGAGGGTTCCCGGGTCGTCCACATCAACCAGGCACAGCGCCTCTCCGCACCGCTCCATGGCCCCTTGCAGCCCCCGGTCCCCGGAGTCTGCCAAAATGGTGGGAATCAGGGGGCTTCCGATGAGGATGGGGTGGCCTGTGGCCCCCTGACACCGGGGACAGGCCAGGGCCCCGCCGGAGGACAGAAGCTTTTCCACGGTCTGGGCGGTAAAGAGGGGCACGTCCACTGGGGTCAGCAGCACCCGGTCGCATTTGTCTTGCAGGTAGCTCAGGCCGATTTTTACGGAATCGAACATCTGGGTCTGGCGGTAATCCTCATTTCTTAAAAAGATAATGCCGTTGTCTGACAGATGCCGTTCCAGCATGGGGGCATTGTAGCCTGTGACCATGACGATTTTATCCACCCCCGCCCGATGGAAGGTCGCCACCACCCGCTGGGCAACGGAAATGGAGCCGATGCTCATCATTGGTTTAAAATCCCCCATTCGGGAGGACATTCCCGCCGCCAGAATCAGGGCCGCGTTTTGCAATTTTCCCACCTCCTGTGCCGTTTTTGAAAGCGAATTACAATCAAAATGAATTTGCTTAGAATTACTATACGACAATTTGTGCTTTTTGTAAATACACTTTTGAATTTTTTCTTGAATAATTGTGCAAATCCGATATAATGTATGCAGGAAGCTAAAGGGGGTCACAACAATGGGCATCTATCTTTGGGGCACCGGCTGCGGTGCGGCGGAGCTGCTGGACAGACTTCTGCCGGTTTCCGACATCGAGGGTTTTGTGGAAACCGTTCCCCGCAGCGCCCTGTTTATGGGAAAACCCGTCTGCCGCCCCGGGGAACTGGACATTACCCGGTGCAGCCTGATGATCGTAACCACCCGCCATGCCCAAGCCGTGGCCCGGACCTGCCGGGAAATCGGTCTGCCGGAAAGCAGAATTTTGTATCTGAAGGACAGCTGCGTTCTGGAGGACCGAAACCGGAACTGCACCGCGGCGGAGGATATTCTTGGGAAAGAAGTGCTGGAAAAGCTCCTGCCTCAATACCGGGTGATCCCGGTCCCCGGAAAACTGCGCGCGCCTCAACTTCCGCCGGAGGCGCTGGCAGGGGACTATGTGCGGCTGTCCACCTTGGAGCTGCTGTGCCGCCAGGTGTCACAGATTCCCGGTGCTGCCGCGGAGCTGGGGGTCTACCGGGGCTTTTTTGCCGGGTGCATCAACCGCCTGTTGCCGAAGCGAGAGCTCTACCTTTTTGACAGCTTTCAGGGCTTTGACGATTGCGCCGGGGCGGGCCCAGCCTTTCAGCAGGCCCACGGGAATACGGACCCGGAAACGGTTCTGAAGGCCCTGCCTTACCCGGAGCAGGCCCGCATCTACCCCGGTTTTTTTCCTGAATCTCTCCGGGGCCTCGAAGAGCGGTTTTGCCTGGTATCTCTGGACGGGGATTTTTACACAGTCACCCTGGAGGGCCTGCGGTATTTCTGGCCCCGGCTGAACCCCGGGGGATTCCTGATGCTCCACGACTGGGGAAACCCCAACCTTCCCGGAGTTCGTAAAGCCCTGGAAGATTTTGAGCAGGAGCTGGGCCTTTCCTTGACGGGCGTTCCGCTGTGTGACAGCTGCGTGAGCTTGGTCTTGCCCAAACCCCGGACAGAATAGAATGAGGGTTCTGAAAATCCATTCAATATTTGTCAATATTTTTTAGGAGCCTTGCACAATATTTCCCTCCTTTTTTCTACGACTTATAAAATATTGCATGTTGTACATCTTGCACTTCACAAGTTATAATGAAATTGTAAAAGTTGTACATATCGCATCATCAAATGGAGGTGAAAAACCATGAATGAGGATGTCTTTCAAATCTCCGCCCGGGAGGTCACTTTAGAGGTCACAGACAGTGTAAGCGGGAAGATCTACCGCAGGACGCTGCCCATTGACTATCTGGAAACTGCCAATACCCTGGTTTTGCGGGGCGAAAACCTGGACGGAAGCCTGTCCCAGCTGGTTTTTTACACCGCCCGCGGTATGCAGCGGTTGCAGGATCTGACCGGAAACGGACCTGACAAGGATCCCTGCGGTACACACAAATAGTTTGGCTTTGCAGAAAAAAAGGGGAGGTCTCAGCATTATGATCAAAAGAACATTTGTAATCAACGGCATTACCCGTTCCGTCCTGGTTGAGGAAAACGAAACGCTGGCTTCGTTCCTGCGGGAGCGTCTGCTGTTGACCGGTTGTAAGATTGGCTGCGGCGAAGGTCACTGCGGCGCCTGTAACGTCATTGTGGACGGCAAGGTCACCCGTTCCTGTCTCACCAAACTCAGCCGCCTGAAGGACGGCGCACAGATCACCACCATTGAAGGCATCGGCACCATTTCCGATATGCACCCGCTGCAGGTGGCCTGGATGGCCCACGGCTGCGCCCAGTGCGGCTTCTGCTCGCCCGGCTTTATTATGACCGCCAAGGTGCTGCTGGACAACAACCCCGCCCCCACCCGGGAGGAGGTAAGGGATTGGTTCCAGAAGAACCGGAACCTCTGCCGCTGCACCGGCTATAAGCCCCTCATTGACGCGGTCATGGATGCCGCCCGGGTCATGCGTGGGGAGATCACCAAGGAAGACCTGGTCTTCAAACCCACGGAGGATTCCATTGTAGGCACCAAGTACATCCGTCCCTCCGCCGCCCAGAAGGTCACCGGCACCTGGGACTTTGGCGCGGACGACGCCCTGAAAATGCCGGCAGACACCCTGCGTCTGGCCCTGGTCCAGGCAAAGGTCAGCCATGCCAACATCAAGGGCATTGATACATCCGAAGCCGAAAAAATGCCCGGCGTGTTCCAGATCATCACCGCCAAGGACATTGTGGCCTCCGGTGGCAAGAACCGCATCAACGGTCTGGTCATGCTGCCCCTGAACAACAAGACCGACGGCTGGGAGCGCCCCGTTCTTTGTGACGAGAAGATTTTCCAGTTCGGTGATGCCATCGCCATTGTGGCCGCCGACACCGAGTCCCACGCCAGAGCCGCTGCCGATGCGGTGAAGGTGGACATTGAAGAGCTGCCCGCTTATATGAACGCCATGGATGCCATTGCGGAGGACGCCATTGAGATCCATCCCGGCATTCCCAACGCCTATTACGAAACCAACTGCATCAAGGGCCCGGACTTTGACTTTGATTCCGCCCCCAACGTGGTAGAGATCGAGTCCTATTGCTCCCGTCAGCCCCATCTGCATCTGGAGCCGGACTGCGGCTATGCCTATATCGACGAGGACGGTATGCTCACCGTACATTCCAAGTCCATCGGCATTCACCTGCACATGCCCATGATCGCCGACGGCATCGGTGTTCCCATGGAGAAGCTGCGGCTGGTCCAGAACCACGCCGGCGGTACCTTTGGCTATAAGTTCTCTCCCACCAACGAGGCCATTCTGGGCGTTGCCGCCAAGATCACCGGCCGCCCCGTGTCCCTGGTATTCAACCAGTTCCAGAACATTACCTACACCGGCAAGCGCAGCCCCGCTTTCATGCACATCAAGCTGGCCGCCGACGAAAAGGGCAAGCTCCTAGGGCTCTGGGGCGATAACTATGTGGACCACGGTCCTTACTCCGAGTTTGGCGACCTGCTGACCCACCGCTTGAGCCAGTTTGTGGGTGCGGGCTACCATATCCCCACCATCCGCAATAAGAGCACCACCGTCTTTACAAACCACGCCTGGGGTTCCGCTTTCCGTGCCTACGGTTCCCCCCAGTCCTTTATGGGTTCTGAAATCGCCATTGACGTTCTGGCTGCCAAGATGGGCATGGACCCCTTTGACATCCGGGAGCTGAACTGCTACAAGGAATCCGAGGGTTCTACCATTCCCACAGGCTACAAGCCCGATGTTTACTGCCTGGAAGAAATGTACAAGCAGGCCCGTCCGCTTTATGAAGCCGCCAAGAAGCGTGTTGCCGAAAAGAACGCCGCTTCCGATGGCCGCTACAAGTACGGCATCGGCGTATCCTCCGGTGTTTACGGCTGCGGTCTGGATGGCGTGGACTCCTCGCAGGCCTATGCGGAGCTGAACCCCGACGGCAGCGTCACTATGTACGCCTCTTGGGAGGATCACGGCCAGGGCGCGGATATGGGCATGCTGGTTTCCGCCCATGAGACCCTGCGTCAGGCGGGCATCCGTCCGGACCAGATCCGCCTTGTCATGAACGACACCAAGATCACCCCCAACTCCGGCCCCGCCGGCGGCTCCCGCAGCCAGGTCATGTCCGGTAACGCCTGCCGTCTGGCAGCGGAGAACCTGCTGACCGCCATGCGGAAGGACGACGGCTCCTACCGCACCTATGATGAAATGGTCGCTGACGGCATCGATACCAAGGTGCAGGGCCAGTGGGTCGCCACCTACTGTGCCGACCATCCTGTGGACCAGGCCACCGCCCAGGGCGATCCCTTCTCCGTATACATGTACACCCTGTTCCTGCCGGAGGTCTGCGTGGATACGAAGACCGGCAAGGTCACCGTTGAAAAGTTCACCTGTGTGGCAGACGTGGGCACCATTATGAACCGGCTGCTGGTTGATGGCAACTTCTACGGCGGTCTGGCCCAGGGCATCGGTCTGGCGCTTACCGAGGACTTTGACGACCTGAGCAAGCACACCAGCCTGAAAAACTGCGGCATTCCTTACCCCAAGGATGTTCCCGATGACATTGAGCTGCACTATGTCGAGACTTACCGCCCCGAAGGCCCCTACGGTGCCGCCGGCTGCGGCGAGGCACCTCTGGATGCACCGCACCCCGCCATCCTGAACGCCATTTACAACGCCACCGGTGCCCGGATCACCCGTGTTCCCGCCCTGCCGGAGGTGGTTCTGGCCGCTTTGAAGGAGCTTCAAAACTAAGAAAAATATACGTTTTTACACTTGATTTTCTGTGCTGCAATGGAGAGGCGGGGGACCGCCTCTCTATTGGCCATTTCTGAGGAGGCGACGCGATGATTCTGAAAGAACGGGCTTCGACCCATGTTTACCGGCAAAAGCGGATGTTTACCAAGGAGGAGCTGGAAGCCCGGGAGCATCTGTGCGTCCACGAACAGCCCGCTTACTGTAGTGCCGCCTGCCCGCTGAAGCTGGATGCCAAGGCCATGACCCAGGCCATTGCCCAAGGAAATTTTGACAAGGCCCTGGGGCTCTACGAAAAAATCACCCCGTTACCCCATATTCTATCGGCCCTGTGTGAAGCGCCCTGTGAAGAGAAATGCAAGCTCTGTTCCCTGGGAGAGGGCATTGCCCTGGGGGAGCTGGAAGCCGCCGCCGTGCGCTTCGGCAGCCGGGGAAAGGGCAGGGGACTGCTGCGAAAAAAAACCAAGACCGTTGCCATTTTCGGAGCGGACCTGTTCACCCTGTTTTTGGCCGGGGAATTGAGCAAGAAAATGTATCCCGTGACCTTCTATCTCTCCCAGAGCGATGTCGGAGCCCTGCTGACCCGGGTCCTGCCAAAGGTCCCCCAGGGGGCGGAGACGGATGTATCCGGATTGGATGTCCGCTTCCTCTGGAACGCCGACCCGGAGCGCTGCTTCCGGCAGGAGGCGGGAAAATTCGATCTGGTTTGCGCTTCCTTTGATGTGTTCAGAGTTCTTTTTCCGGAAGATCATTCGGAAGAAGCGCTGATGGTCTGCCGGGAGAGAAATCTCATTACCGGCCCCTGGCAGGGGACCCTTGGCGCTGCCTTCGCTGCCAAAAAAGCGGCTCTTTCCGCCGACCGTATGGCCCAAAAGCTGGACCCCGCCAACACCCGGGGCCAGGAGGGCAGCGTGGAAACCAGGCTCTATACCTCCTTGGAGGGTGTCGCCCCCAGCAAGCGCATTGCCTGTACAGACCGGGAAGGAGCCATAGCAGAAGCGGCCCGGTGCATCCAGTGCCGGTGCGAGGAATGTATCAAGGGCTGTGCCTATCTGCGCCATTATAAAAAATTCCCCCGGGTCCTGACCCGGGAAATCTACAACAATGTTTCCATCATCATGGGCGACCACATGATGAACAAGCCCATTAACGCCTGTTCCCTCTGCGGCCAGTGCAGCGTCCTGTGTCCCAACGGGTATGACATGGCGGAGGTCTGCCTGATCGCCCGGAGAAACATGGTCACCACCGGGAAAATGCCCTTGGCCCCCCATGAGTTTGCACTGATGGACATGCTCTTTTCCAACACAGAGGCCTTTTTGGCTCTGCCTCAGCCGGGCTTTACGACCTGTAAATACGTCTTTTTCCCCGGCTGTCAGGCGTCCGCCATTGCCCCCCAGGCGGTGAAAGCGGCCTATTTGGATTTGTGTGACCGCCTGCAAGGGGGCGTTGCCCTGATGCTGGGCTGCTGCGGTGCCATCTGCGACTGGGCGGGCCGATATGAACTTTATGATGACACCGTGGCTTTTCTCCGGGAAAAGCTGGAAAGTCTTGGAAACCCGGTGGTCATTGCGGGCTGCCCTACCTGTAAAAAGCAGTTTACCCACCAGGGGCACCAGGTCCGGGGGATTTGGGATGTGCTGGAAGAGATCGGCCTGCCGCCCCATGGGCAGTTTTGCGGGCCTGTGGCGGTTCATGACGGCTGCGGCGCCCGGGGAGACCGGCAGACCCAGAATTCCATTCGCCGCATTGCGGAGGAGCTTGGCTGTCAGGTGACCCCAACGCCCTATGAGGGAGACCAGGCCCCCTGCTGCGGCTATGGCGGCCTGACCCAGTATGCCAACCGGGAGGTGGCGGAGGAAATGACCCTTCAGTGCCTGGAGCGGTCGGAACTGCCCTATTTGAGCTACTGCATGGCCTGCCGGGACCGATTCGCCCGCCAGGGCCGCCGGTCCATGCACCTGCTGGAGCTGGTTTACAATACCCCGGCGGACGACTGCCCGGATATCAGTGCCAAGCGGAAAAACCGTTTGGAGTTAAAATACGGCCTGATGAAGAAGATTTGGAACCGGGAGGTGCCGGAAATGGAGCCGGAATTTGTGATCGAATACACCCCGGAGGCCCAGTCCATGATGGACGACCGAATGATTTTGCAATCTGACGTTGTCCAGGTTTTGCGGAACCTGCGGGAAACCGGGCAGGGAATTTTGGATGAGGAAACCGGCCTGTGCCTGACGAGCCTTCGTTTGGGCAACGTGACCTTCTGGGTCCGGTATAAGCCCATTGCGGGCGGCTACCGGGTGTATGGGGCCTACAGCCACCGGATGAACATTGTGAACCGGGAATGAGGAGAACGCCATGGCAGATAAAAACTACTATACCATCGACCCGGAGGGAAAGCTCCTGTGCCTCAAATGCCAGTGCAAGCTGGAAAAGGGCAGGGCAAAATTCATGTACTTGGACAATGGCTTCCCGGTGGAGCTTCCGGTGTGCCCCAAGTGCGGCTTTATTTACGTCCCCGAGGAGCTGGCCCTGGGCAAGGTGCTTTCCGTGGAGAAAGCCCTGGAGGATAAATAATGCAGGGCCATCCCGGCGGCCTGGAACACAGCCGCTATATGATCGAACTCTCCTTTCTGCCCCAGGGCAGCCGCTGGCTGGATATGGGCGCCGGTGACGGGGCAGGGGTCAGACTTCTGCGGGAGCTTGGATATGAAGCCCGGGGTATGGACCTGTGCCCCCGGGGAGGGGACGTAGAACCCGGCGATTTTCTCCATACCCCCTGGGAGGCAGCCTCTTTTGACGGCATTCTCAGCCAATGCAGCTTTTATGTCAGCGGCAATGTGCCGGGGGCTCTTCAGGAGGCGGCAAGGCTCCTGGGTCCCGGCGGCAAGCTGGTATTTTCGGATGTGACCGAGGATGTGGTTGCACTGTTAAACCAGTGCCGCACAGCTGGGTTTGCGGTGCGGCATATCGAAGATATGACAAGCAGCTGGCGGGCGTACTATCTGGAGGCCCTTTGGACCCAGGAGCATGTATGCGCACCCAAGGGAAAGCACATCAGCTATGTGCTGTTCGTATGCGAAAGGATGTGAGCTAATGGACCTGGAAGAGCGGATTTTGGAGTTGAGCCGCAGCGGCTACGCCTGCGGACAGATTTTGGCCATTTTGCTGATGGAGACCTGTTCGGAGGAAAATCCCGGCTTTGTCCGCAGTATGCAGGGGTTAAACGGCGGCATTGGCGGCAGCGGCTATCTTTGCGGCTGTATGCCGGCGGGCTGCTGCATGATCTCTTATTTTACGGGGAAACCGGAGGAGGCCGCCTATGAGCATCCGGCCCACAAGGGGGCTCTGGCGGAATTTACACAGTGGTTCGTAGATTGGGCCGAGGTAGAGTTTGGGGCCACGGACTGCCGGGACATTGTGGGCATCAGCCCCGCAAAAAAAGTGCAGTATTGCCCAGGTATCATTGCGGCTACCTATGAAAAATGTATGGAAATATTGGAAGAAAAGGAAATACTAACATGAAAAAATTTGCGGTATTCAGCGGATTTTTAGGCTCCGGAAAAACCACTACCATGATGGCCCTGACCAGGTTCTTTTCTGCCCGCTACGGAAAAGCCGCCATGATCAGCAATGACTTGGGGCAGCAAAGTCTGGCAGACAACAAGCTGGCAGCCCTTTCCGGCTGCAATGCCTCCGAGCTCACAGGCAGCTGCATCTGCTATATCACCGAGACCTTGGTAGAGCGTCTGGACCGGCTTTTTGAGGAGGGCTGCGAACTGGTAATCTCCGACATTCCGGGCTTCGGCGTGGGGGCCCTGGATCATGTTTACCATACCCTCCACCGGGACTACCCGGGCCGCTTTGAATTGGCCCCCTTTACGGTGCTGACGGAGCCCCAGGTGCTGGCCCAATTGCGGGCAGGAAACAGCGACATCCACTATATCCTCCATACCCAACTGGTGGAAGCGGATCTGATCGTTCTGAACAAGTGCGATCTTCTGACCCGGGAGGAAATACAGCAGGAATGTCGCTGGCTGGAAACCCATTACCCCCAGGCCAGGGTCATTCCCATCAGTGCCTTGACAGGTGCTGGTTTGGAGGACCTTTCTCAGGCCATGATCCGGCAGTCCGCCTCCATGCACAGGCCGGATATTGGCTACGGCGGAGAGGCCTTTGGCCGGGCCATGGGCCAAATCAGCGAGTATTATATCCAGTACCACGCCACCGTCTGCTGCGATGACTTTGACGGCAATGCCTATTTAATGGATTTGGCCCAGACCGTCCGGCGGGAAGTAGCCGCCATTGGTCAGGATATTCCCCACCTGAAACTGCTGGCCTGGACTGCGGAAGGGGATTACGGAAAGGTAGACCTGCTGGGCGTTGGCCGGGATATTGCGGTGACCAAAATCTTTACCGCCCCTTGCACGGAGCTGGCAGTGATGCTCAATTGTTCGGCCATCTGCCCCAGCCGGGAAATCCAGGCCATTCTCTCCGGGGCGGTGGAAGCGCTTTGTGAGCCCTACAATCTGACCTACCTTGTTTTCAAAGAAGAATGCTTCGGCATGAGGTGAAAAAATGGCATCCTTTCCCAGAAAGACCCGGTCGGTATGCCCGGTGTGCCTTAAAAATATTCCGGCCCGGCTGGAACAGCGGGAAGACGGCTCCGTATTCCTTTCCAAGCAGTGTCCGGACCATGGGGCCTTTTCAGCTGATGTGTGGCGGGGCAATGTGGATTTTGATACATGGACCCAGTGCGCCCAGCCTTTGGGGGAACTGGGAACCCAGTGTCCCCAAAACTGCGGCCTTTGTCCGGAGCATGAATCAGGCTCCTGCTGTGTTCTTTTGGAGGTCACAAAACGGTGTGATCTTCGGTGTGCTTTCTGCTTTGCAGACGGCGGGCAGCAGGAGGCGGACATGCCCATGGAGCAGGTGAAAAAGGCCATTGACCGCATTCGTACCCTCTGCGGAAAACCCCTCCTACAGCTCTCCGGCGGGGAGCCGACCCTGCGGGACGATTTGCCGGAGCTGGTGCGGTACGCCAAAGAGGCTGGGTGCAGCTATGTTCAGGTGAATACCAACGGCCTCCGGCTGGCCAGGGACCCGGAATATGCCCAAGCCCTGGCCAAGGCGGGGCTGGACATCGTCTTTTTGCAGTTTGACGGCACCCGGCAGGAAATTTATGAAAAACTCCGGGGAAGACCCTTGCTGGAAGAAAAAATCCGGGCAATCGATGTGTGTGCTTCCCTGGGCCTGGGGGTCACCCTGGTGCCGACCGTTGTCCCCGGGGTCAATACGGAGAATTTGGGGGAATTGGTGGCCTTTGCAAAGACAAGGGTTCCCGGGGTTCGGGGCATTCATTTTCAGCCGGTTTCCTATTTTGGCCGCTGCCCGGAGGGAAGCCGGGCCCGGTATACCCTGGATGATTTGATGGCGGACCTTTCGGAGCAAGGGGGCATCCCTTTAGATAGCTTTATGCCCTCCCAATGTGACCATCCCCTCTGCGGTTTTCATGCCAATTTTCTGGTGGAGCCCACAGGAGGGCTGCGGCCCCTATCGAATATCACCCATTCCGCCCAGAAAAAGTGCGGCGCAACCCACAACCGGGAGTATGTGGCCCGGCACTGGCGGCGCTACCCCCAGGAAGCAGCCCCCCAGGGGGCGCTTTCCGATGAAATGGATTTTGACACCTTCTTGTATTGTTTGCGCCACAGAAGCTTGACCCTTTCTTCCATGGTTTTCCAGGATGCGGGCAACCTGAACATCGAACGGCTGCACCGTTGCAGCCTCCACGTATACGCCGAGGGGAAAATCAAACCTTTCTGCGCCCACTATCTGACTTGTTTTTATGGATCGGACGAAACTGGAACTATGGATTAAGACCGTTGAGGGGATTTCCCACTTGACCCGGGAGAACCTGCAAGAGCTGCAATTGCGCCGCCTGAATGAGACTCTGGGCCGCCTGCCCAAAAGTCAGGGCCTGCCGAGACAGGTTCCTTCTCTGGAAGCCCTGTCTGAACTGCCTTTCACCACCCCTCAGATGCTGTCAGAACACCCGGGGCGGTATCTTGCCACCTCTCAGGCCCAGGTCAGCCGGGTGATCTCCGGGGCCACCTCCGGCACCACGGGCCCTGCCAAACGGGTGTTTTATACGGAGGAGGACTGCCAAAATACCGTGGGATTTTTTGCTGCCGGTATCTCGGAAATGCTGTCACCCGGGGAAAAATGCCTGATTGCCTTCCCCTATTCCGGGGCCTTCGGCCTGGGAGACCTGATCGCCCGGGCGGTGGAGCGTTTGGGGGCCGTTCCTGTTCGGGGCCATGTCGGGGCATGCTGGGAAGAAGCGGCCCGGCAGATAGAACAAACAGGGGCCACGGCCTATATTGGCTTTCCGGTGCCGCTTTTGGGCCTGCTGCGGCTGTATCCCGGGCTTCCCATCCGCCGTGCTTTGGTCTCCGGGGATGCCTGCCCCGCCGGGGTCATGAAGGCTTTGGAGGCCCTTTTGGAGGGGCCCCTTTATCCCCACTACGGCAGCCGGGAGTGCGGCCTGGGGGGAGCCGTGACCTGTCCGGCTTTGGAGGGGATGCACCTGCGGGAAAATCATATCATTGCGGAAATTGTAGACTCCCAGGGCCGGGTGCTGCCCCAGGGAGCCTATGGGGAGCTGGTCATTACCACCGTCGGCCTGGAAGCCATGCCCCTGATCCGATACCGCACCGGGGACTATACCCGTTTTCTGCCCCCTTGCCCCTGCGGCGGCGTTACCCGGCGCATTGGCCCCGTGTCCCGGTTTGAAGGCACGGTCAGCATGGAGGCATTGGACAGCGTCCTCTTTTCCGTCCCCACCCTTGTGGACTACACCGCCCGGTATGAAAATGGGCTCTACATCTGCGCAAAAACCCTGGTTTCCGGGCAGAAAAATGCGCTTTATGCCGCTGCCCGTTCCCTGTATCCGAGGCTTTCGGTTCATATTGAAACCACCGCCGCATCCTGTGATGACCGCCCGCTGTATTTGGGCAAGCGGCATATTTTAAGATAAGGGGGGGGAGGCTCATGGTCAAGGATTTTGAAAAGCCACGCCATGTATACCTGGTCCGGCACGGAACGCCTGTGTTTCCCGGGGAAGGCCGGTACTGCATCGGCATTACGGACATTCCTTTGAGCCGGGAAGGGGAACTTCAGGGCCGCAGAGCCGGGGCCTATCTCCGGGCCCGAGGGGTCCGGCAATGTTACACCAGTCCCTTGCTTCGGGCACTGGATACGGCCCGGGCCATGGACATTCCATTGCGCATCCACCAAGATTTGCGGGAGCAGCATGCCGGCATCTGGGAGGGGCTGCCTTTTTCGGAAATCGAAAAAAGATGGCCAAGTTTCTATGTCCAGCGGGGAGAAGACCCCACCTTGCCGCCTCCCGGTGGGGAACCCCTGGAAGAATGCGCCCGGCGGTTTGAGGGTGCGTTAAAAGAAATCCTTGGAAAAACCCAGGAAAGTGTGGCGGTGGTCGCCCACCTGACGGTGATTCGCGCGTTTCTTTGCGGCATTCAACAAATTCCAATGGCAAATATCAGAACCGTGTCCCTTCCCTATGGCTCCGTGACCCGGCTTTGCTGGGAAAACGGAGACTGGAAAGTAGAGGAAATCGGCTGTGTACCCATTTAAGGAGGTTAATCAATGAAAAAAATGTTCCGTGAAATCCGGCAGCGGCTGGAGCAGGGGGAGGACCTGGTGCTGGTGACGGTCATCGCCTCCTCCGGCGCAACCCCCCGAGGGGCGGGTGCCAGAATGCTGGTATGGCAGGAGGGCCGCATCTGCGGCACCATCGGCGGCGGTGCGGTGGAGTATCGCTCCGTGAAAATCGCACAGAAAGTTCTGGAAGAAAAAACCTCCCGGGGCCAGGATTTTACGCTGACCCGGGAGGATGTACAGAATCTCGGCATGATCTGCGGCGGCAATTGCAGCGTTTATTTCCACTTTATCGCCGCCCACGATGCCCAGGCCATGGCTGTTGCCCGTCAGGCGGATAGGGCCATGGAGGATGGCCGGGATGTGTGGCTGGTGGAGGAGCTCAGCGCAAGCGGCCGCCTGGCAGTTTGTGGGGAGGATGGCGTTGTTTCCGATATGGGCCGGTTCCCCACGCCTCTGGGTCAGGTTCCCAGACGGCTGAATTTCGAGGGGAGAGAATACTTCCTGGAACAAATCAGCTCTTCCAGCCGGGTCTATATCCTGGGCTGCGGCCATGTTGCCCAGGAGCTGGTTCCGGTGCTGGCCCATGTGGGCTTCCGCTGTGTGGCCTTGGACGACCGTCCGGAATTTGCCGACCGGGGGCTGTTCCCCCAGGCAGAGCAGGTGCTCCTGGTGGACTTTGAGCGGATCGGTGATTTTATTACCGTTACAGACAAGGACCTGGTCTGCATCATGACCCGGGGCCACTCCTATGACACGGTGCTCCAAGCCCAAATCCTCCGCACCCCCGCCTCTTACATCGGCGTCATTGGCAGCGCACACAAAAAAGCCGGTGTGTTCCGCCGCCTGAAAGAGGAATTCGGCTGCACAGACCAGGACTTAGAGCGCATCACTACCCCCATCGGCCTGAGCATCCTGGCCCAGACCCCGGCGGAGATCGCCATATCCATCACCGCCCAGATGATTCAGCATCGGGCCATGATGGCGCAGAAAAACGCCTGACAGCGACAAAAGAATAAAAGCAAAACGCTGGAATCCCGTTGAGATTCCAGCGTTTTGCCTTATTTGGTGCGGGTGTTCATAACGGATTTTATTTTATAGGCAGGAACGCACAGATTTTTGCAACGGCGTATTGTAAATGCAGTGTGAGAGATATGTTCTATAGCGCAAGCAAGCATACATCATCGAAAAATTTTGACATCACCGAGCAGTTTAAGGTTTCCATTATCCACGAGAATTGCGCCAGCTCGCACAGCGGTTGCATACACGGTTTTACCACGTTCAGCAAGTACCCGTTGTATCGACTCATCCTGTTCCGAAGTCCCCTCATAGTGAACTTCCAAATAAAAATCATTCAGATAAGGAAGCCCCTTATAATACCTAAATTCTGGGTAATCATCGTCGGGAGACAAATGGTACTCTGCTAACTGAATGACAGCACCGGCACTATAGCCCATCAGAATCCCATCATGTTGCATCAAAATATCACACAAATCGAACTCTCTGATTCGATCCATCATTCTGTCCGGCAGCCCACCAAGAAAATATACAATGTCTGCGCTTTTGATTTTTTGAGCTGCAGATTCCTTTGTGTCGGTGAAATAATTGATAAAGCTAATGTTTTCTTCCGGGATGCCATAAGCAGTAAAGCCTCCAACAATCCCATCGTGATATTTGCCACATTCCTTGCTATACAAAGCATTCCAATCCGACAAGGATTTTACACAGTTGTCTCTAAAGGAGAACGCTACGACCGCAACAGAATGATTTGGCTGTATGTAGTTTTTCAATTCGTCATAGAGCCAAGGCGCATCTATGTCAAATCCTTCAAGTAAAATGTTAATCATTGTTTTATCTCCTTTGCTTTCCTGCATCGAAATAACCATATTCCGCAAGTCCTCGGCAGTCATTCCCGCTATCTCTTGGCGCACGTCCAGATGCTTGGAAATAGCGTGAAAATGCTGACTGTAGGTTTCAATGGTCTTGGTTTTTACGCCGCCCCCGCGCTTGGTTAGTAAAAATCTCCCAAAGGAATCCGTAGCGGATTCCCTTACGGCCATCGTAATAATTCCCTTTTTTCTCATGTAAAAACGCTCCTCTTGGTTACTCTAAAATCTATCAAAAACCAAGCGCGGAGCCACGGAAAAGGAAAACGCCGAAATCCTTTAGAGATTTCAGCGTTTCGCCTTATATGGTCGGAGTGTCGGGATTCGAACCCGAGGCCTCTTGGACCCGAACCAAGCGCGATACCAAACTTCGCCACACCCCGATAGCCCCAGTATTATACTCAATAATTGTCGGGATGTCAAGGGGTAAACGATTTTTTAGAAATCATCGGTATGGTTTTCTGTTGCCTGACATATATTGTGGGGGAGGGGAGGCTATGGGCTACCGGATCGAGTATGGGCCCCGGAAGGAGCACAAAAAAGTTTTTCTGATTCTTGCCGCCGCAATGCTGCTGACGGCGCTGTTTCTCCCAAGACCGGTTTTGGAGGAACTGCTGCTGCCCGGAGACCCTCAGGTGACCAAGGAGGCCCTGGGGCAGCTGCTTTTGGGGTTGCGGCAGGGTGTCGCGCCCGGACAGGCTGTGGCGGTGTTTTGCCAGAGCATCCTGCGGGGAGCTGGAATTGGGTAGGGTACAGGCGTCTGGTTGGGGTTGTGTGCTGCTGGCTCTGGCACTGCTGGTGCTGCCTCTGCCCTGGCTTGCGGCGGCGGTGACGGCGGCTCTATTCCATGAACTGTGCCATGGGGCCGTTGCCGTGGCGTTGGGCGGTTCCCTGGGGAATATCCGGCTGGGGGAAAGAGGGGCCACGATGGAGGTCGGGGGACTTTCCAATGGCCGGGAACTGTTGGCAGCGGCGGCGGGTCCGGTGGGAAGCCTGGGACTGCTGCTGCTGGGAAGATGCTTTCCCAGGCTCGCCCTATGCGGTTTGGTTCAGGGCCTTTATAATCTGCTGCCCATTTACCCTCTGGATGGAGGGCACATTCTTTTTTGCCTGATCCGATTCCGGCATTCCGAGGGGGTGGCTTTGAAAATCTGCCGCCGGGTCGGGGCCTTGACAGGGGCCTTGACAGGGGCTTTGGCGGGGCTGGGGCTTCTTTGGTTGGGCCTGTACCCTGGGGCCATTCTGGTTCTTTGGATGGCTGCCCGAAATATCACTTGCAAAGATGGCAAACTCAGAGTACAATAGGGCTACCAATTCCAAAGAGGTAAGAAGATGACAGAACTCAAGAATCGCATTCTGCCCACGGTTCAGAAGCCTGCAAGATATGTAGGCGGTGAATGGGGGCAGATTTGCAAGAACAAGGAAGATGTGGCCCTGCGAGTGGCGTTCTGCTTCCCGGATACCTATGAGATCGGCATGTCCAATGTGGGAATGCGGATTCTATATGGGGTCATGAACCAAATTCCGGATGTATGGTGCGAGCGGGTCTTTGCTCCCTGGGGGGATATGGAGCGAGCCATGGTGGATAATAATCTCCCCCTGTGGGCCCTGGAGAGCCAGGACCCGGTAAAGGACTTTGACATGGTGGCCTTTACCATCGGCTACGAAATGTCCTATTCCAATATTTTGAACATGCTCCGGCTCTCCGGTATTCCTCTCCACGCCAAGGACCGGAAGGACCTCAAAAATATGGTCTTTGCCGGTGGTGTCTGTGCCTTTAATCCGGAACCCCTGGCGGAGTTTGTGGATTTCTTTTCCCTGGGAGAAGGGGAGGAGAGTACTGTCCAAATACTGGATTGCTACCGGAGGGCCAAACAGGGCAACTGGGAAAAAGACCAATTTCTAAAAGAGGTCTCGAACATTCCCGGGGTTTATGTGCCCTCCTTCTATACCCACCAATATGATGACCAGGGCATTCTGCGGGCGGTGATCCCGGTGGACGGGGCCCCGGAGGTGGTTACAAAACGGATCGTTGAAAACTTAGATACCGCCTATTTCCCCACAGAAATGATCGTTCCCTCTACAGAAATCGTCCACGACCGGGCCAACCTGGAAGTGTTCCGGGGCTGCATCCGTGGCTGCCGCTTCTGTCAGGCGGGCTTTTCCTGCCGTCCGGTGCGGAAAAAAAGCCCGGAGGTCCTGTATGACCAGGCCCGGCAGCTGATGGAAAACACGGGCTTCAACGAAGTCACCCTATCCAGCCTTTCCACCTCGGATTACCGGGGGCTGAAAGCACTGACAGATCAGATGCTGCCCTACTGTGAGGCAAACCACATTTCCCTGTCGGTGCCATCCCTGCGGGCGGACAACTTTTCCCGGGAACTGATGGAGAAACTTCAGGCGGTTCGGAAATCCGGCCTGACCTTCGCCCCGGAAGCGGGAACCCAGCGGCTGCGGGATGTGATCAATAAGAATCTGACAGAGGAAGAAATTCTGACCACCTGTACCCAGGCCTTTGCCGGGGGATGGAGCAGCGTCAAACTCTATTTCATGCTGGGTCTGCCGACAGAAACCGACGAGGACGTATTGGGCATTGCGGAGCTGGTCTACAAGGTCATCCAGGCCTGGAAGGAACACGCCGTCAACAAAAAGCGGGGTTTGCGGGTCCACGTGGCCACGGCTTATTTTGTACCCAAGCCCCACACGCCTTTCCAGTGGGAGCAGCAGATCACGCCCCAGGAGTATCTGCGCCGGTGCAAGCTGCTTAAAGACCATTTCTATTCCAAATCCATTGAATATGATTACCACAGCCCGGATTTAAGCCGCCTGGAAGCGGTGTTTGCCCGGGGAGACCGCCGTCTTGGCCCCGTGATCGAGGAGGCCGTCAGACAGGGGGCCAGGCTGGACGGCTGGGACGAGTATTTCCGCTACGATTTGTGGCAGGATGCTTTCCAAAAGTGCGGCGTGGACCCGGATTTCTACACCGTCCGTGGCTACGGGGAGGACGAGATTTTGCCCTGGGATATGATCGATGTAGGCGTTACCAAGAAATTTTTGCTGCGGGAACGGCGGGAGGCCTACCAGGGCCGGGTGACCCCGGATTGCCGCCATGGCTGCGCCGGGTGCGGTGCTTCCCAGCTGCTCAAGGAGGTCCGGTGCGATGATTAGGCTTTTATTTGAGAAAACCGGTACCGCCGTCTGGATGTCCCACCTGGATTTGATGCGGGTGTTTCAGCGTTCCTTTAAGCGGGCGGGCCTGCCCCTGACCCACACCAAAGGCTTTAACCCCAGGCCCTCGGTATCCATTGCCCTGCCGTTGTCTGTAGGGGTGGAAAGTCAGTGTGAACTGCTGGACTTTGATTTGGAGGGGGAACCGGTGCCGGAGGAGGAAATCCTGGGGCGGCTCAATGCCTGCCTGGTGCCCGGTGTCAAGGGCCTTGCCTGCTATCAGGGAGGGCGAAAGCTCCGGGATCTGGCCCTGCTTCAATGCAGACTCACCCTGGAATATGACCGGGGCATCCCCCAGGGGGCTATGGAAGCCATTCTGGCCCTCTTTTCCCGGGAAAGCCTGGTGGTTTCCAAAAAGGGGAAGAACGGTCCGGTGGACCAGGACATCATCCCCATGCTCCATGTCCTGGGCATGGAGGAGGGGGGAGCGGGGCAGCTGCTGCTGAAGGCCTGTATCTGCTGCCAGAACCCCACCCTGAACCCCAATCAATTGCTGGAGGCCATCAAGGTCTATCTGCCGGAACTGGCCCCGGACTTTTGCCATGTGGCAAGAGAAGAAATTTACGACAGTCAGAAAAATATATTTCGATAAGGAGAATGTAATGATGGACGAGAAAATGATGTTGGAAGAATGCCCCATTTGCCGTGGCCCCGGAATGCTGCTGCATGAGGGCGGCTGGAATGTGCAGGTAGAGTGCGTGGATTGCTCTGCCCACACGGTTTTTGTGGAGTACGCCAACGAAGAAGAAAAGCGTTCCGCCGAGGAAACCGTTGTCCACCTGTGGAACATCGGCAAAGTGGTCAGCAGCGAACGGGGCGAGTAATTCGCCTCAAAAACACCTCCTCCGCCTTTTTCGGCGGAGGAGGAAAAATAATGCTTGACATTTTATGAATACTGTGTTAATATATCCGAGCTGTCAGGGAACAGCAAAGTCAATATCCGGGTGTGGCGAAGTTTGGTATCGCGCTTGAATGGGGTTCAAGAGGCCGCTGGTTCGAATCCAGTCACTCGGACCAAAAAATGAACACTACCTTTCGGGTAGTGTTCATTTTTTGCCTGCGGCAGGATTCGAACCCAATTAAATGCCAAATGCCGGTGGCATTTGGCGGCAACTATCAATTGTTTCATTTTTGTATACCCCAAACGATTCATTCTATATCTGGCTATCCTTGTATCCGCTTCTTTATAGGGTGTCTGATCACCGTTTTCCATTTTTCCGGAGGAACCTTTCTCGCATCGGACAGATAGATTTCGTGATGTAATCTTTCCTTAGTCAGATCATTTGTGTATCCGTTTTGCTCCAAATACGCATCCATGAGCGCAACGGTTGCGGGTTCCTCATCAAATGGCCCCAAGTGCATGATTTGTACGCACAAGCCCTCATCGATGGTCATCAGCTCTGCCGAGGAACAATCCAGCTTTTTCTTTTTCGCTGCGGCTTCCACGGCCCATTCAAAGTCCTCTTTCGTTATGAAATCAGGCAAGCGGATAACGGAAATCCAGTTGAAAGTGGACTTGTCGGTATAATCCACGCCGTCTGTATGTTCTTGCCACCAGAAGCCCTCAAGCGGTGGAACAACATATTCAAAAAAACCGGAAATTTTATGATCCGTTTTATAACTCATTTTCAGAGTGTAGGCGACTGCATATAATACGCCGATTGCCTGCTGATAGGCCCCGCCCTCTTCGTTCGGATCACCTGTTCCTCTGACTGCAATATAATTTGCTTTTGGAACGAGTACGATTTCCGGTTTGTTTTTTGGCATATAGAATTCTTTATATTCTTTCTTAAAATCAAAAGCCATAACTACCTCCGAAATTCCGATTGGTTGCTCATTAGCTTTGGAAAAAAGTCCGAACAGTTTTCTGCCCGGACTTTTTCACGATGTTTCTTTATAGACAATAGATCAGAAGCCTTATCCTCTCAGGAAGCCGTCAATGATCTTGGCCTCGGCTTCTTCCTCGGTCAGTCCCAGGGTGCGGAGTTTGATGATCTGCTCTCCGGCAATTTTGCCGATGGCGGCTTCATGGATGAGTCCCGCGTCAATGTTTCCGGCGTAAAGCTCCGGGGCAGCGTTGACGGTGCCGTGGTCTACCAGAATGGCATCGCACTCCGAGTGTCCCGTGCAGCGGCAGTTGCCGATGATGCGGGAGTGGTAGTTCTGCTTGGAGTTGCCCTTGGCAACGGACCGGGAAACCAGGTCTACGGCGGAGTCGTCGCCCTCCATGGTGACCTCAAATTCGGTCTTGGCGGTCTGGTCCAACTCTGTCAGGATGCTTTCATGGATGGTGAGTCTTGCGCCGGTGTCCAGTCGGGCCTTGGTGGTCCGGGTGGTCCGGTCTACGCCGCCGATTTGAATGGTGTCCATTTCCAGCAGGGCATTTGGCCCCAGGGTCGCCTCCGTTACCGGGTCAATAGAGCGGATGCCTTTTCCCTTGCCGGTGCCGATGTGCTTTTCCTTGTAGAGCACCTGGGCCCCTTCTTCCAGGAAGAACCGGTGGATGCCGTTGTGCCGGGCGTTTTCCTCATTGTCCGTATGGACGCCGCAGCCTGCCACAATGGTCACCTTGGCACCCTTGGCTACAAAAAAGTCGTTGTAAACCACATCGTCCACATTGCCGTGGGTCACACAGGCGGGGATATAGACGGTTTCATCCTGGGCTTCCGAAGAAATGTGGATTTCCAAACCGGGGTTGTCGGTTTTGGAGTCGATTTGAATATGCTCTGTAGACTGTCTGCCGGCGCAGCCGCCGTTTTCCCGGATATTATAGGCTCCACCGTATTGTCCCTGCAAGTCAGAGATGATCTGGAGCATTTCTTCCGTAATTTTTTCCATAAAAATCTCCTCTCTTTCTTTAGCAGGACGGTTTCTGAATGGGGCAGCCCGGGGCCTTTTCACCGGCCAGCAGGGTGGGCAGAATCTCCTCCCGGGGTCCGGCGGCCCGAACCTGCCCTGCGGCGATGACAACGATCTCATCGGCAATTTCCAGAATCCGTTCCTGATGGGAAATCACCAGCAGCGCCCGGTCCCGCTCCTCCCGGAGACTGCGGAACACTTCAATCAGGCTTGTAAAGCTCCACAGGTCGATACCGGCCTCGGGCTCGTCAAACACCAGCAGCCGGGCGTTCTTCCGGGCCAGTACCGTGGCGATTTCAATGCGCTTGATTTCGCCGCCGGAAAGACTGGCATCCACCGACCGCTCCATATAGTCCTGGGCGCAAAGGCCGACCTTGCTCAGATAATTGCAGATTTTGGAATCGTCCAACTTTTCCTCCGCGGAGATTTCCAGCAGATCCCGGACGGTGAGCCCCTTAAAATGCACGGGACTCTGGAATGCGTAGGCAATGCCCAGCTTGGCCCGCTGGGTCATATCCAGCTTGGTAATGTCCCGGCCGTCCAGAAGAATGTGGCCGCTGTCCGGGGTATAGAGTCCGGCGGTCAGCTTTGCAATCGAGGTTTTGCCGCCGCCGTTGGGGCCGGTCACCACGGTGAGCTTTCCCGCACCGGCACGCATATTGATGCCGTTAATGATTTTTTCGCCGTCCGGAAGAGACCAGACGATGTTCTGTAGTTCCAGCATTGGAGCCTCCTGCTCGGGATCAAAACCGAATCCCGTCTTTTATTCTTTGCCCTCGTATTATACTCTGCTTTCTTCCAATCGTCAATCCCAGGGTAAAAAATCCAAAATCCCGGAAGATATGAATTTTTTGAAAATTTTTCGGAAAACATGAAACAAAACCGCTCCTTTTTCCGTCTATATAGGTAAGAGACATTACAAGGGGGGAGCCTGTATGGAGAATACCGGGATTTTAAGTCTGTATTGTTCCCGTTCGGAAGAGGCCATCCGGGAAACGGCGGCAAAATATGGGGACCGCTGGCGCAGACGGCAGTCCTTTAAGCGGGGCGACGGTCAGGTCCGGCAGGCCTTGGAAGAACTGGGGGCCTGCGTCAGCGGAGAGGGTAACCCGGAAAACAGAGCCATCCACCGGGAGACTTTGGAAAGCATTCAGTGCTTTTTGAATACCCTGACTCCGGTGGAGCGCAGCCTCTTTGTCTGCCGGTACTGGTATTTGGATAGCTCCGAGGAAATTTCCGAAAAAAGCGGCTTTTCCCAGGGAAAAGTTCGGAGTATGCTTTATAAAATTCGTATTCGTTTGGAGCGGCATCTGGAAGAAGAAAAAGAACTATGCGGCACCGCCGGAGATGCTCCAGCAGCGGTGCCGCTGGCTGTAGAATAGGGTCACGACACATTCCGTGCTGCCGGTGCGCACGACGCACAGAAACTGGGTGCCTTCCCAGCCGTAGTGATTCCATTGCTTTTCCTGAAGGATTTGCAGAACATCCACCCGCTGGGGGCCGGACTCGCCCTGCATCCGCAGCCGCAAAGGCTGGATTTTTCCGTCAGCCCCCCATAGGGCAATCACATCCACCGGCTGCAACAGCTGTTCCACCGGGCGGCACCTCCTTTCATTGACTTTATTATAGCACAAACGTTCGATAACTGCAACGGAAAATTTTGGTTGCGGCAGCCCTGCGAGTTTGCTATAATAGCCGAAAAAGAGAAGGGAGGCGGTCAGAAATGAAATACGCCTGTTTGGTCATGGACCACGATGATACGGCGGTCCAAAGCGAGGCCACCGTGAATTACCCCTATTTTGAGCAAGCCGTTCATACCTATTGCCCGGGAGCGGAGGTGTCTTTGGAAAAATACACCTCCGGCTGCTACCACCTGGGCTTTGCCCGGATGTGCCGCCAGTGGTACGGTTTTACAGACCAAGACCTGGAGGAGGAATTTAAGGGCTGGCAGACCTATATCCGCACCCACAGGCCCCTGCCTTATCCCGGCATCCGGGAGCTGCTGCAGCGGTTCCGCCAGGCCGGGGGAAAGATTTGTGTGGTTTCTCACTCCTGCGAGGAAAACATTACCAGGGATTATAAAGACCACTTTGGGCTGCTGCCGGATGCCATTTACGGCTGGGACCTGCCGGAAGAGCAGCGCAAGCCCAATACTTATCCCTTGGAGCGCATCATGGAGACCTACGGGTTGGAACCTAAGGATTTATTGGTGGTTGACGATATGAAGCCCGCCTGGGAAATGGCCAGCAAGGCCGGCTGCGACATTGCCTTTGCCGGATGGGGCCGGAAAAACTGCCCGGAAATCGCCCGGGAGATGGAACGTCTGTGTACCTACCATTTTGACAGCCCCCAGGAATTGGAAAAGATGCTGTTTGAAGACTTGACAGCCATGGTATAATAAAGGCATCAATGTAAGGGGCGAGGTGAGCAGTCTGGAAAAGGAGAGTATCAAGGTCATGGCCCGGAACCGGGAGGCCTATCACGAGTATTTCGTGGAGGAGGAATTCGAAGCCGGTATTGAGCTGTGCGGTACGGAGGTCAAGTCCATCCGGGCAGGCACCTTAAACCTGAAGGATGCCTGGTGCGGCATCAAAAATGGGGAACTGATCCTGAACCAGATGCACATTTCTCCCTATGACCATGGCAATATTTTCAACCGGGACGAAAAACGTCCCAGAAAACTGCTGATGCACAAGCGGGAAATCATGCGCTTGCTTGGAAAAGTTAAGCAGGACGGCTATTCCCTGATCCCGCTGTCCGTCTATTTTAAGGGCAGCCGGGTAAAGGTGAAGGTCGGATTGTGCAAGGGAAAAAAACTATATGATAAGCGCGCCTCCGCCGCGGAGCGGGATGCAAAGCGGCAGATCGAGCGCGCCATGAAGGAGCGGTAACAATGAATCCTACTTTTAAAATCACAATGGAAAACGGCGGTGTCATCGAGGGTGAGCTGTACCCCGAGAAGGCCCCCCAGAGCGTTTACAACTTTATCGACCTGGCCAACCACAATTACTATGACGGCCTGATTTTCCATCGGGTGATCCCCGGCTTTATGATCCAGGGCGGCTGCCCCGACGGCACCGGCATGGGCGGCCCCGGCTACTGCATCAAGGGCGAATTCTTCTTCAACGGTGTGAAGAATGACTTAAAGCACAAGCGCGGCGTGCTCAGCATGGCCCGGTCTTCTTCCCCCAACTCCGCCGGTAGCCAGTTCTTCATTATGCACGAGGATGCCAAGCACTTAGACGGCCAGTATGCCGCTTTCGGCAAGGTGACCTCCGGCATGGACGTGGTGGATGCCATTGCTTCCACCAAGACCGGCCCCAATGACCGCCCTGTGGCAGAGCAGAAGATCGCTTTCATCACCGTGGACACCCACGGCGAGACCTATCCCGAACCCAAGAAGCTGCCGGACCCCTACGGCCGGTTCTGATTTGTATTTTCCCGCCGGGGACCATTCCCCGGCGGAACCCCAGCACCTTTCTTCCATACGGGGCCGTACTGGTTTCGACGGGGGTAGTGAGGCTGGAATAGCGGGCCGTGGCACCTGACCACGATAAAACGGGTGTTTTTTTAAATTTAACTGACAACAATACTGTTGCCCTGGCTGCCTGATTAGGCGCCCATCCGCCCCGGAAGGTCCACGAGCCGGGCTCGGGTGTGATTTGAGTGGAGCCCGTGCGTACACTAAGCTTTGCGTGTACCATGCATCATGAAGCTACTGATTCCCGTAGGGTGTTTGTTCCCGCCGGGATGAGGGAATGTAAATAACAAACTGCGCCCGGAGAGATTCTTTCCAAGTTGCTTTCGGACAGGGGTTCGATTCCCCTCGGCTCCACCAAAATGCGCGGATACGAACTCCTGATTTTCAACAGTGTGTTCGTAGTAACAGAAAAAACCCGGTGAGGATAAGCCTCACCGGGTTTTTCATATCTTTTCCCCACCCACCTGACCAACATTTTCAGCCGGACTCGAACCGGCAGAGCGTATGGGAGCCGCCTCTACCCTGCACCGTGCGTAGCGGAATCGAACCGCAACGTGATTGGGGATAAACTGATTATATCACCAACGACAGATCATGTCAATCGGCGATGTGTAGTCTTCCACTACCTTATGTCAGCTCCTTTAACGGGACTAATGAGTGTCCTAAAATGAAAACACTGAATGTTGTGACCTCCAGCACCGATTGTGGAAACCTTGGCGACTCCTCTAGTTCCGACAACGATACCATTAAGGTCTTGCTTCGCTCCAACATGTAGATCGGATGCGTCAGTAATTACACCTACTATGGCACACGCCCTATTAACGATAAAGTCGTATTTCCGGTCTGCCTCGGAGCTGAGTTCCGCGTGTAACTTTATCATACTCGTTTCAAGATTTTTATCTACGTAACTCTTTACGTATTCCCATTCGCCATCTCGAATCTTGACACTTTCGGTATACACACGACCCCACCGTTCTGATTTTACAGTTTTACAATATCCGTGAAGCTTACAATATTGGTTGCGCCTACGGGCTTGAATTGTTTTTTCTAGTTCGTCACGTTGAGGATCTCCCCACAATATCTGATTTCGGGCGTTTTCAAGAGCACGAATTTCAGCCTTGTCATCGAATACTGCTTTCAATCCTGCACCGTAGTATTCGATGCAGCGTTTTTTCCACAAATCTAGGAATTCCAAAATAGGAGCGACATTTCTGGATGCCGCTTTCGCTTGTTCTTCAGCGAGTTGATTCAGATACTTCTCCAGACCAGCACGAGCAATTTCTAAATCCTGGATAGTGCGGTCCTTGTCGTTTGGTCCGTAAAGATAAGGATTGTTATCATCCCAATTAGATTTCTCAGCCAGCTCTATACGAGCAAGCCTGGCGGTTAATACGGAGATATTATTCTCCATATTAGTAATGCGCTTCTTAATGTACTCAATGGTTGCCATATTTATTTTATCCCTCCGTGAGTTAAAAAGTTTTATCTGACACAGATAATATAGCAAATAAAACTTAACTTGTCAATGGCAATAGCAAAAAAATTTTAACTAAAATTCCCGCACAGCAATACTCGATGAACTGCCGTGCGGGAGGGGAGGGGGTAGATTTATTACGGAATGACCATGACAGCCCAATTTCGAAAACCCATACTCTCTAACTCTTCAAGGGTAATTAACACATCTTCGTGCTTCCTGAGTTCACGCAATGTCTGCTCCTTTAATTCATCAAAAAAGGGGTAGTGCTCTTTCAGCCCGGATCGATACGATTCCAGTTCCTCCCGGGTATATCGTTCGCATTGATCAACTCGTGTTGTGTAGCCGCTGAAGCTGCGTTTTGGAGCATCATCACATGTAATGCGACCCCAGAAAAGTGCCGCCCCTAGTGGCCATGCTTTATGCTCCATATTCATAATCAGATATTTTCGATCAGAGGAAATGCATGGCAACAGTTTAGACGATTTCTTTTCGAATTCAATCATTTCTCATTTTCCTCCCGCATCTCGATAATTGAATAGTATTCGCTGAGTTTAATTGGCTCCATGTACTCTGCTAATCGAACGTCATCTGCGGTTTTATTACTTATAAAACCATAAATCGCTCCTTGGTAAGACCACAAGGAATAACTGCCGTAACTCACAAATGGGAGGTACCAAAAATCCATAGACCTTATGAGATCCATATCCGCAAGGTCAACAACTTTTGAAATCCATTCTTTTTGTAGATTTGACCGCTCTTTGAACGAATACAGCCCATTTTTATCTGGTCTGACTCTGTACTGCCCTGCAAACTTTACCAACTCGTAATCCATCAGTGACGTGTGGAGTTTATCTGTGATATAGAATTTGCAGCCATCCGAAAATCCGTTTTCCTGGAAAAAATCATGCGCTCTCTGTATAAACTTTTGCTTTTCTTCATAAACCTTAAAGTAATTATTATGAAAATCAGACCCTGGCGTTATCCGAAATGCGCATTCTGTCATACTTATTCCTCTTTCCTATAAATTTTTTAGGATACCGCGGTGAATCCGCACAAGGTTTCTACGGACGGTCTTATAATCAGTCCTTTTGGCACTATCAATATAAGAAATCAAAGCCTCCAGTTCTTCTACTGTTTCGTGTAGCATTTGCCTGTATTCATCCGCTATTTCCTCGTAGTCATCATCGAATATTGCCTCATTAGGCATAAGAACATCCGAATAAAGCTGCTCACAATCGGGACCTAAACGATCTCGAATAATCCGGCGAAGAACCTCAGAGGGATAGCCTGTGACGAGTTCATACGTTCCGTCAGGTAAATAGATTGTCTGCGCCACAATATCACCTCAGTTCAATCTTAAAACCAGCTTCTTTTTCGGCAAGTTCGACCAGTTCAGAGAGTGTGTTCTCGTCCTCATGGATCGCTTTGATCCATGTATTCACATACCCCATGAATCGACTTAAACGAACCTCTCCAAATCCGTATTTATCATGCAGTACCATCACAGGAATTGCTAGGAGTGCCCTCAGCGCGTCATCTACGGCTTTAGACTTGATGCGCTGTAAATCCACATCCGTCAAAGTATAAGTGCGTGGAGGGGCGACACGCACCCCTTGGTGCTTTTGAATTTTTCTACGTTCCTTTCGATTCATACTGATGACCTCGCTACCTCGGCCGTTGCTCCAGCTAATGCTACCCCCGTTACTATCGCAGCATATCCAACGGGGATAGCACCAGTCCCACCAAGCAGAGCCGCCGCGCCAGCAATTGCTGCAGACCCTGTAGCCACAATCACATTTTCTCGACTAGGCAACGATGCCCGGGGCGGGATGCTACCTGCGGGATGATGTCTGCGAGAATTTGCCTGTTGCACCATGCGAACAGCATCGTCCATATGGACATCGTTCCAACGATCCTCGCGTCTACGGTTAAGCCGATCCTGCATTGCTTGGATCTGCTCCGGTGTAGCCTCAGAGATCTTCATATTAAACAAAACTCCTTTCTTTCTTGTAGACAGAAGAATTTTTAGCTCTTTTGGATATGCCCGCGCCCACAAGGGGCGCGGGATTCATTTAGGATTTGGGGATGCGGAAGCAGACGGGCGCGCCGATCCAGTCGGCCGACGCACCGTAGTTGGCGGCGTCACCGTAGCTGTTCACATAGCACCAGCCCGCGGTAGAACCGCTGGTCGGCGAAGATGTCCAATACCAATCCGTGTCCATATTTGCGTCATCAGAAAACGCCCGAACGCGATTATGCACATCTTTGTACCAGTCCAGCTGCTTGTACAGATCACTATCGCCATAACATCGCGAAGTAGGGAAAATCTCAGATGCGGCGGGGAGGAACAGCAATGCTTTATCCGTTCGTACTGTTCCATTATGCATAATGTGGCGGCGTTCTGTAGGGATGATTGCCTGAACCAATGCATCAGGCAGCTGCGCCAAAATATCGTTGAGATAATTATCCATATCGGTCATCTTGACATACTTTCCGAGACAGTTGCGGGATTCATATCGAATTCCGTCTTTATCAATGTCCGTTACCACAAACAGGACACTTTTTCCGTTCTTGAACGGAATGCGAATCTGATCTCCCACAGATACCGCATCAGGGCGAGCCTTAATATCTGCGAGATATGTAGCGATGTCCTTCCCTACAACGCCCTTATTTTTACGAACAATCACTTTTGCCATAATAAAAAAACCTCCTATATATTTGGACTGAATCAGTCCTTGTAAACGATGGTTATCGATACATCAGAATCTTCACCAAAAACACGCCTCAAGATATCTTTGACCCTTGTCCAGTCACCACCGGCAATGCCGCATCCGATATAACCAGGAACAGCAACAGACTTTTTTGCAGTATAGGCGTACTGCTCCAGCCGTAGCAAACCACGTTCCATTGCTGAATAATCCGTAATGGACACAGATCCCATTACCGCCAGCCGTTCGTCCTGACTGAACAGATTAGCAATGGTGTACCGCGGGTCGATGCTGGATTGGATGTACTGCACAGAGCCTACCAACTGTTCCCTCTGCTGCAAACAGAGCGTTTGATATGCCTTATAATCATCTGGGGTAAATAGCTTTGTTGCGATTGCATAGGCTACCCCACCACCCATGACACCGTGATAGTTGACCTGGTGGCACAGAATATCTGCGCCACAGGTCAGCAAATCCCCGTGAACTTCTTTAATCATTGCTATCCTCCTCGCCACGGTACATGATTTCAAAACCGTCTGCGTTATCAGATGGAACTACGGTAAACGGTACGAACTCAGGGCCAGACATGATAAGGGCTTTTCCATTGACGGCGATAGAATATGCGTAGTAATCAGCACCGATGCGCTCCTTACGAGTCATCACCCTTTTTTGCATTCCATCTGCCTTACTGCTGGAAAAGTATTCAACGATGCGAGAATACCCAACAGATAGCATATAAACGCCATCAATCTCGTAGTCCTCATCCGCAGTGTCCTCTTCGGGCAGGGCGCGATATGCATCGTACTCAGCCTGATTGTTAAAGTTACCCAGGGAAATGAACAGGTGAAAGTTTTTCATAATGTTACCTCCGATTAGTTAAAAAGTTTTATCTGATGGATATATGATAGCAAAGATTTGTTAGCTTGTCAATAGATTTAGCAAAAATTTTTTAGCTCGCATAGAGCTTACATACTATCAATCAGATTGGCGATACTGTGTGCAGACACGCGAGCATTACCATTGAGAAGTCGCTGCCACGCTCCCTCCCGGGGAGACCACTTGAAACCGTGGCTTTTCAACAGGGACCGCACATCATCATCCGGCTTGCCATCAAAAATGAACTGGATACGGCAAATGTCGGTGTTCTCCCGCAGTGTGTAGCCCTTGCCTTCGTGATCCTCGGTGCCACCGGCAGCGGCTCGATCCGCTTCTGCCTCCAATGCGGCGATACGCTCCCGCGTTCTTTTGATCGTGGCGTTGTTATTGGTCAGGGCATAAGATGGGAAACCGTCGAACCCCTGCACCATGTACCGTTTAATTTCTTCTGGGGTCAAATCCGGGAAGCCCTCAAGTGTCTTATGCTTGCGAATATATGCATTGACGGCTTTCATCTTGGCTTGCAGGTCCTCCAGCTTTTTGAGCTTTGCCTGTAGTTTATCGAGCGCAGCGGGGTCGTCACTCATAACACCACCCATTCCGCAGGACGTGATTTTGTCGAGGAGACTCTGTATTTCACGATATTCCGCCATATTACTGTCCCGGGCGGCATTCTGCTTCTCCTTTGCTTTCACCGGGAATTTTGCGGGACCGGCGACCATCACAGACGGTACACGTGCATCAATGCTGTAACGATGGTTATAGTTTGCGGCAAGACGGCGGGCGTAGGCATCCAGAAGCCCGTCAATACGGTCATGGTATTCGGCGGATACGCGGGATTTCTGCTGTTCGGCAATTTCCGCCGCCCGGTCAACCTCTCGGCGATATGCAGTCGTTGCGGACCCATCCACATAGCTGTAAAAGCTGTTTGCTTCTTTGGCCCGCCGAGCAGCAGCCTCGTCGATCTCATAATACTTAGGCATTTTCTTTCTCCCTCCGCTTTTCATAGAAAAATTCGTTGTACCAGTCATACCGGGTTTGCAGGCTAAACAGCTTGCCCTCGCCGGGGTGGTTATCCTCTACCCATTCAAGGAACTCGAGGAAAGTCCTCTGCTGGCACATCTTGAACTCCGAGCAGCCGAAACGGTAAATGCAATTAGGCACCAGCACGTCAGACTCGAGCGGGTGCGTCTCGTGTAGCGTTACTTTGAAATCTTCCGCAAGCTCTCGTGCTTCTGAGGTGGCGGCATTACACATTCGCTTTCTCCATGCATCGATCAAGTTTTGCATATTGGCATAGCCATCAAAATTGACCTCGGCCTCCTGTGGCTTTTTCCCACGCGGGATTGCATCTGGCAATCGGTCATCCCGCTGAGTGGAAATGAATTTTTCAAATTTGTGCCGCGACCATTCCGTAGAGACCCAATAGGCGATAGACTGCCATGACCAGTCGAACTCTAGCAGTCGAATTGGGCTGTGCTCCGAAATGAGGAGCTTTTTCTTGAAAGTGTCGGTGGGGTCTACCTCGGTAAACCCCTTATTGTCCGTCGTCCGGCAATGGTTTTTAACTCGTTTCCAATCGTCACCGAACCAAGTAAAAATTGTTTTTCCCATTATCAGTTGTCCTCCTCTGTAAAACACGATACACAACAGTGATTTGCAAACACGAACATAATCCCAGTTAAACCAAAATCCTCATATGTATTAGGGTCGCTATGCCGCATGACCTGCTCTGCCATCCATTTAAGCAATGCTAGATTGGTGTGATTGTGCTGATTATAAACTCGGTTAAAAAATTTATCATACTCTGCACAGCTCGCATTGGTAAACCAATGATACGCAATGCACTCAGCCCGGACTTTATCAGGATCTATGATCCTATTTTCGACGATTCTTCCCATTTATATCACTTCTCATAACGATGCAGGTCAATTAAATCTTGTTGCCACGCAGTACGATACTGACGATCTTCCAACTCCTCGATAAATTCGTTCTTGTATTCTTCAATCGCCTGTGCGCAATTACATCCATCTGATAGTGCCGTTCCACAATAAGGACAAAATCTCTGCTCAAACATATAGAATCCTCCTTAGACATCAAATACGACACTGTGGTAAGCACACCAGTGACCACGCCGAAAGAATAATTTGTACCAGCTTGTAAACGCCTGACCGGTGCAATCATATGCAGAGGGGCGACACTCGCGATAGAGGAAGTCCCTAAAAAATTCATCTGCACCATCCTGTGTATCAAATACATCCGGAATCTCGATTAATTCGATATATCCGTCCATACCAGAGTCTTGGATAATTCGGCGATTCACCTTGAACCCCATACCGATTACATCCATGCCATCGCTACGGGCATATTCCCGTATCCGCTGTTTAACTTGGATGATTTTACCGAGTATCCTTTCTGGATTTTTGAATGTACCTGCATTAAGCGCATCTTGCAGAATGCACAGGTACTCATATGCGCAGCGAAAATCGTCATCATTTCTGATTTCCATGGTTTTACCTCCTGGAGCTAAAAAGTTTTATCTGACAAGCACATGATAGCAAATATAATTTAGCTTGTCAATAGATGCAGATAAATATTTTTTACTGGTGTGCAGATAGTAACATTTCCGCGCGCGTGTATGAGTGTACGCAGATAGGCGGATTAGGCGGTATAATACCCTCTATTCCCTCTATCTATAAGGTATATTAGAAATAAATGTTACATTGTTACAAATAGGGAAATACCTTAGAGAATCTAAGCAACATTCACTGTAACAAAAATGCAACATTTTCAGAATTTGTCACAATCGAATGTAACAATCTTTGAAAATGTTGCACGATTGTTACATGAAATGTTACAAAAAAAAGCCGGTGCAGCCTAAAAAGGCCGCACCGGCATAAAAACAAAGAATATTAGGTTTTTTCGGATACGGATTCTTCGATTTTCTCGGATTCTGCGGGATGTTCAATAATCCATTTTACCGCAGATTTAACGAGTTCATCTACACCCGCAATGACGGACTGAACGATAGATTTAGTGCCATCAGTAATTGGAATGCCCACCTTTTCGAGGATCTGCAAAATATATTTTTCCTTGCCGCTGTTTAGATTATCCAGTTCTAAAACAGCAGATTCAACGAGGGCTTTTGTAATTTGATTAACAGGGATTCCAGCATCTTCCATCAGCTGGAGGACATATTCATTCTTTTCGTCCTTAGGTAGTTTCCCAGCATTTGCGAGCTTTTCAGCCGCTTGGACGAACTGCCGGATGCGCTTATACTGCCGTTGATCGGCGATATAGGGAAGCACCTTAACGGTGATGATGGAACCCAGAACCGCGAAAAAGAGAGCGATTAACAGGGGGATGATCTGCGCAATCAGAGTGTTGATTTCAGACATGGTTATTTCTCCTTTATAAAAAATTTTAGACTTTTTCGAGGGTGTCTGCATCTACCCAGCCGTAGACTGTGCAGCCACGTTCCGCAGAAACAACATGGTACGGGTGTTTTGCCTTTCCAAGCTGAAACGGTCCCAATGTGATTGTAGCGATGCCGCCTGTGCAGGGCAGCCCTTTAGCCGCATATGCAGATTCATAGTGGACAGAACCAGTGAATCGCACTTTGTCACCTTTTTTAGGTGTCCATGTTGTATCTGTTTTGCTACTATCATTGCTGGATGTGCTAGAACTCGATGCGGTGCTCTTGCTTCCGGGGATGCGGATGCGCTGCCCGATGTATAGGTAATTGGGATTCGTAATCCCGTTATACTTGGCGAGCACCTGATAGGTAGTGCCGTATTTAGCCGCAATTCCTCCGAGAGTATCTCCACTTTTGACTGTGTAGCACTGTTCGCCGTTTGTTCCGGCGATGACTTCGGGTGCAGCCGTGGGCACGCCAGATGTATTACAGCAATCAGCGGGATTGTAGATGAAGCCGAGGAACTTGTATCCTGCACCGGCTCCCCAATTTCCATCCACGCCCTTACTCCGGGTCTTTGTCCAAAAGGGATTTGTGCAGCCGTAGCCACTTTCAGACGTAATCACCTGAGATGCAGAGATGACTTTTTCAACGATGGCAACATGACCAGCCCCATCCGAATTGGAGAGAGTTGCGCCTTTTTGCCACACCATACATGCTCCAATTTTCGGGGTCATTCCGATCCCCAGATTCCCAGCATACTGCATGAAGTTTTCTGCATTTGTAGGAGCCAGGTATTTGCAGCAACCCCAGTTGCCGATTTCGTTGAATCTGCCGTAGGCGTATCCTACGCAATTTGCAAGGACATCACATCCGGGATCTGTGGGCTTCCCTTTGATTGCAGCAGAATAGCCCCCGTTGGCTTTGGTGTTGTAATACGGATTTCCGGCTTCTGGTTTACTCAGCCGGGGGATAAATACTTTGTTCGGCATTGATTCCATTCTCCTTTTGAGCCGTCTTACGGTCTTCCAGCTCCCACTTTCGGATCTGGTTTCGTTCTTTTGTTGTTTTGATCCATGCCATTGCGCCACATTCCGAGCCAAGCACGGAATAAACGCAAGTGCAGAGGGTATCGGGGATAAATCCGAAGCGGCAAAAAATAATAATCATCGTAACGGTGAATACAAAAAGTAACCCCGCTACGATGATTAGGATTTTGTCCATCGTCCCCATTTTCTTTTGGGTTTTCAAGTGACAACCTCCCATTTATCAACTTCCGCTTTGATTTTATCGATGAATGAATTTCCTTTCAGCGCTATGTATGCTTTGTACAGATATATGAAATTCTCGTATTCATACTGACGGATTTTTTTGCTGTCTTTGTATTCGTAGTAGATATGAAGCATTTCCGCACGTAAAAGACACTTTTGACCGTCCTGAATCGCATTCAGCCCAAAAAGCCATTCCCGAAACGGCCTAATGAAAATGAATGCAAATGTCAAAATTGCGCTGATCGCTTTTGCATAATCAGCGACTGTATTGAGAAGATTCATGGGTAGTCACCCCCTTTCTGTAAAATGAAAACACATTTGAGTTTCTGCCCAAATATATTCAGGGTGACTGCTTATTTTTCTGCGTACAGGTTTTCTAAGTCCATCTCAAGTTCGTTGATCTTCGCCCGCCACATGGCACGAGATGCCATCACATCCCCGAATTCCTTTGTAGCATCTGTTAGCCAGGACACAAACCGGGAAATAAAATTGACGGCTGTAGCACCCTGCATGGTTGCTACAAGGCTCTCAATTAGCTTGTTTGCCTTGTAATCGGAGTCGTCCAACAGGCTTTTGAGTGCTGTGATTTCACCTTGGATCGCTTCGTATTTTTCAGTTTTTTCTTCCATGATATTTCCTCCGTTTTACTTTCTTCCACGGGGTAGTGCCGTAGAGCTTATAGAATAATTGGTCGATACTATGTACGGACCGATACGCATCTCTGGTTAATATCGCAGATCGGGCCGACATATAAGACTGTGTAGCTTGCTCCTCTGTCATCACGCCAGCCATAACCATCGCATGATGTTTCTTTACTCGCCGGCGAGTACGGACGATGCTTTTATGATCTGGCTTGCGAACGACTTTCCCTGACGGCAAAAGGAAATAACGGGTTTTCAGAAAAGAGAATCCGTTACTCAGCTTTACGATTTGGGTTTTCTTTTTATTGGGGATAATCCCAAGTTGATCATACTCCGCAAAAAGAAAACCCAGCAGCATTTTAGCTGTTGGGAGATCCTTTACAAGCAGATATGAATCATCATTATATCGGGCGTACTGCTTAACTCTCCATTGGTCTTTGATTTTATGATCGATAGAGTTTGGGTAAGAAACAGCGAGTATCTGGCTATCTTCTGGGCCAATATACAACCCACGACCATGCTCTTCTGGTGGACGCTCAAAATCATCGGGAGCCGCTATAAATCGTTTTTCCAGTGCATTCAATTCCGGGTCCAAAACATATCGATCCAGATTCCGATATAGTGGCTCATGAAGAATATTTTTGAAATAGGAAGTGAAGTCAACACAGATAGCGTAACCGTTGTTCCCACCGTTTTCCCGGTAGAATCGGTGTAGGTGTGCCTCACAGCGACGGGCGTGATGACTTACGCCTCGACCTTTTAGGCTTGCACCGTTGTCATAAATCAGATTGTGGGATAGAATGGGAACGAGTGCGTTAATACAAACAGCCCGACGAATCACCCGCTCAGAATAATGAATGCTGTGGATATCACGGGTTTTGCCGCGCTCCACGACTTGAAATGAATAGAATCCTTGTCGTACATCTTTACCAGCTTTTAAGTTTTTGACCTGCCGTGAAGCGTTGCGATAAGCGTACATATTGTAGCGTAGGACGCTGGCTTTAAACATTACGCCTTTCCGGGAGTCCCAATTTGCCCGTAACAGGGCGGGGATATTAGCGATCCGGTTAAAGTCATCATATTGGTCAAGATATGCCCGTCGCTTTGCTTCTCGTGCAGCTTTTCTACGGTGGTATCTAGCTTCGTGTCTTTCTTTACTTGTCATATTTATGTCCTGCGGAGTGTTATTGTAGGGGCGCATTGTATACTCCTTTGCAGTAATAGCCATGAAATCAGGTACTCGCTGGATTCCTCAGCTCATCGCCATCCCCGACCATGCAAGAAGCGTCCGGCTAACTGCGTCAAGAATACGCCATCTGACCTAGCGTACATATATTTACCCTTTCGGGAGGGTCATGCTCTCCTTCCATAAAACCGAGGGTAGGCATTGATTTCGACCTAAGTCTACTACATACGAGCCATAGAGGGGATTGCTTTTGGAATCAGTCGGTTTGCATACGGAATCAGACGGGCGCGCCGATCCAGTCGTTCGACGCATTGTTGTTGTTGGCGTTACCGTTGTTGTTCACATTGCACCAGTTCGCGGTAGAACCGCTGTTCGGTGTCAACAGCCACCAGTTGTTGCGGCCCAATAAACAGAACATAACCCATGGAAATCATTTTGAGGGAATGAGTTTCGTACTCTTTCGCCATCCGATCAGGAGGGATTCTTCTCGTTCTAGCATTTCACCGATTGCAGATAGATGGTATTCGATTCGGCATCGCTCGGGGCTTGTTTCATCCATGTGTAACTTTTGCCACCATACGACACGCATTGCCCGCTGGAGCTTGCTGTAGATTTTGTCGCAGCATTCGATACACTGGCTTTGGAGCCTCTTTCGTTCAATGACTTCCGCATCGGAATGGGGCCAAATCCTATTCGCCGATTCCATGCTCTCGAAAAGATTTTCCATGAGAAGCAACACGGGATAGCAGTAAACCGCCCGCCACTTCTTCGGAATATTCCTTTCGCTCATAAGGAAAGTGGTTAATTCGGTATTTAGATCATTGGCGACATGGTAAAATTCCATCTCGGAAACACCACGCATCCGTGCAAGTACATTACTCAATGCTTATTCTCTCCTTACCGCGCCCACAAGGGGCGCGGGATTATAAATATAGATTAGCCGATACGGAAGCAGACGGGCGCGCCGATCCAGTCGGTCGACGCAACGCTGTCGTCGGCGTTACCGTCGCTGGCCACACTGCACCAGTACGCGGTAGAACCGCTGATCGGTGTCAACAGCCACCAGTAGTTGCGGCCCCCGTTACGTTTTTTGGCTCGGCGCATGTTACCCGCAAAAATGGGGTACTGCAAGGCAGACCCACCAGTGGACCAACCCGTACCACCCCAAACAGGCATGCCATACACCTCAGCCTCAGTGGGAAGCCACAGCTTGCCGATATTAGTCCAGCCCCAGCTGTTGTCGGAGGACAGCACACCGGATGCAGAGTATCGTTTATCCAAGAGAAAACGCTTCTCGATGATGACCGATTTCAATGCATCAGGTAGGAAGTGGTATACCCCATCACCGGTATAATCGACCTGTTTGATAGCAGGGTTCGCACCAGTGGCATTGGCGACATGACCGGCTTTAGAGTTAAGCCACAGATACAGATCACTTGCCAACCACGGATATTCGGACCCATCTCCAGTAACAATCATTGCTCCCGCAGCGGGAGCAGATGCAAAGGTCAGGGTATAAGTATTCTTATCATAAGTCCACCCAGAAAGATCCGTGCCGCCCAGAGTGACTTTTGCCACACTGTACATAGGCTTAGTCAGCACATAGGCAGTCTTGTTTCCATCAGATGTGATGTTTTCGGTGGGAATCAGACCATTGTTATAATTTACGGGGTTCGCCGGGTGCAGGGTGGGCCACAGTTCTTCGGTGATGAAATCAATGTGATGTCCAACAGCACTGTCTCCATAGTTATAGTACGGATCAATACCAGCGACCCGGGCATTGAGGTTTACATTGTTCGTGGTTTTGAAAGCAATGTAGTCATTGACATGGATTCCATCATAATTTCCAGCCTTGATTCTGGCACGGATCCATGCCCATGCATCTGTGTAGCTTTTGATTTCATCGGCGAATACGGTGGACAGATCCTCTCCGGGGTAATTTTCGGTAGGCAGGAAGCTGTATTTTTTGCCATCTCCGCCATTGATAGAATCAATGTAATCTCCCATTTTAGCTTACCTCCTTGATATTGATAATCAGCGTTTTGCCAGATGTACTGGTACTGATTTCATCGGGTTTGATTTTTTCGAGCGCGACGGTGACTGCATCTGCGCTGGGATATGCATCTGGCTTTTTCCCAATAATCCAGTCATCAAGAGATTTGATCTTGTTGGCTGTACTTTCGGCGTTTTTAGCGATGTCATCTGTATACGCTTTTGCCTTTTGCTGTGCGAGCTGGTAGAACACAAGCACAAGCTGTAAAGGGTTCATGTGAATGCCTCCTTTTCTTACTGCGGAATGAATACGCCTTGCTCGTTGGCGATGTATACCTTATTCTCAGCATCACCAGTGACATAGAGCAAAGAAAAAGGTGCAAAGGTGTCTGTGGGTCTAAGACCCACAATATCAGATCCTGTAGCCGGGAGTGCCGTGGGAGCGGTATCAGACACGATAACCGCCTCAACCACACGAGCACCGGAGGGCTTGGTTCCTTTAACACTTACACTTACAGCAGTCATTTTAGGGCCTCCTTTCTTGATTTATTGGATATTAAGGGAAAGAGTTCTGCCCGTTACGGCAGAACCGGTTTTAAGCCTCTTTAGGGCATCAAAAACTGCACCGGAGGTGATGAGCTTCTGGCTATTCACTTTCGGCTCTCTGTCCGGGGCAGTCCAAACGCCGTCAGAAGAAAGATATTCACTTACTCCGGCAGGGGCCGGAACGATGCCTCTTTCTCCTGCGCCGTTCTGTGTAGCTCCTTTGAATATGCTGTAATCCTGAGAGTCTAGCTTGTCTTTGAGGGCTTCGAAGATACCGTTCGATGTGACCGGATTTTTGCTTTTTGCGGTAGGAATATCGTCAAAAGTCAGTGTATCCTGCTTATCGGGGTCATGTGGGGTCACGGATAGCTCAATACCGTTTGAAAGGATAAAGGTAATTGAACCATTATCTGCCGCCGAAACGCTGCTAATCGTCCCAACAAGAGCTTTGAGCGTCGCCCAAGTGATATTGTAGTTGTGGTTTCCGTCATCAATTACAAATACATCGCGGTCATTGAGTGAATCAACGGTTGGGAGGTCTGAGATGTATTTAACACCAGAACCTCTTTCTGATGCACGAGTTGCCATATTAATACCTCCAATCAATGCCATGCAAGAAGATTTTCTGCGGATAACAGCATGAGATAGTTTCCATCATGGTCAATGATACAAATATCCTCGCCGTCGTCCGCAATATCATGTGACCCCCAGTATGATGCACCGCCTAACGCCTCCAAAAGCATTTGAACTCGCCGGGGAAGATCATCGATGCCTAAATCTTCAAGCGTTACTTTATGGGGATTGCCGGACTGCATTTTACTATGCTGGTAGGCATCATTGCCCCAGTCACCATAGAAAGCCTCCTCATGCGTAACGCCCAACAGCGCAAGATTGTTGAGCTTGTCCACAATCCGGCGTATAACCTTTGAACTACCTTGATAGTTAATCTTGTACCGATACGGATTCGACATTAGGCATCACGCTCCTTAGCTGGAACTGGGGGCTTTCTCAGAGTCAGAGTCAGAGTCAGAGTCAGAATCATCTACATCGGTAAGCGTGTAGATTATTTTCATGGTTTGCGCTGCGGTTTTCTGGATCTCCGTTGCGAGATTGTTGATTGTCCCTAGGTAGTTGGCAGCCCACGCCCGGCACGCTTGTGAGTAGCTGTGATATCCCCATGCTGTTAAATCCCTATCAAGCGTCCTGTACGAGCTGTACCGATCACGGCTATTTTCGCTATATGAAACATCTGGAATGATATACACCCCATCGGGATACAAGAATCCATTGCGATATTGATAGCTTGATGTAGTATAGTGATACACCTCAAAATACACACCGCCAGCACAGGGGCTAATCATGTTAAAGGAATAGATGTAATCCTGCTCGTCATCGGATAAAATACGGATTGTACGAAATGCTGCAAGATTATTCAAAGGAACGATATGAATCGTTTTCCTTTTGCCACCCATGACATAGTAAAGTCCGTTATGGACATGACCAAAACTCCGTCCAGGATAAAACGCATTGCTGTTTACACTGTATGCGTAGAAGCTTAATCCCAATTTGGCATGAACGGTTTCAGACTTATCATACGATTCATCGTCATACCGGATTGTGAAATAGTTCATGTCATACTGATAATCAGTATCACGCCCACTGGGAACTCCATGGAACATACAGTAAATTTTACCATCCATTCCATCCTCATACATACTGGGACTATCGGCATAGATGGTCACATCATATGAATACCTACGGTCATTGGTATAGTAAGTGTAAGAAAAAACTTCTGTTGTCCAGGAGGCGATTACTTCATAAGTTCTCGCAACATAAGAATAATCTGCAACCCCCATTCTGAGACAAGGAATCCGCACCCGCGCAAGACGCATTAGATGTGTGCTGGAATCGCCCTTGAGCATATACAGATATTCACCATCATAACGGATAGGGGACCAGCCTGTATCTGTACTCGGGTCTCCGGTATTTGGATAATCACAATGCTCGCATAAATAATAAAATAGCGGGCAAGCACCCCCCCATGTATGAGTACGGGCAATGGCTTTGATAGTTCCGTTTGCCTGAGTAGTACCGAAGTCCCACACGGACACGAAGCCGGTATCTGTTTTACCACTTTCGATGGTGTTATAGCTCCCCCGGTATTTATCGGTGGTGTTCGTAGATTGATTGGCATATCCTACAAGATGGGCATCAACAGGGAAATGAATGTTGCTCGGATCTTCCGTCAGGGGGCCATCAAACAGCATCAAGCCCCCCAATGCCTTGGTGGCAATGGGGAGCAGATGGGTGTTAGGGGCCTGATTCATCGCCATTTCAATGTTGATGATTTTGTCCAATGCATCGGTGATAAGGTTTGTATCCTCGTGGACTTCCTGTTCGCCGGTCTCAACATTGGTCAGAATAATTTTGGTTTTGCCTTTCAAATTGCATCCTCCTTTTTGATGACATTCTTTTCGTAGGTGAATATCTGAATGTCGGTCAAAGTGCTGTCTTTTTGGAGTGTAGCCTGTACCTTTATCGTTCCGAATTCTTGAATCTTGTCTGCCCATGCGCTTTCCGGGATTTCAGCCAGCACACCCTCGACCATACCGTATCCGCTCTCGTGCAACACCCATCTGGATGAGTAGCTGTACCATGTCAGACCATTGTCGAAGCTAACTAGATAGGTTACATCACCGCTGTTGGGTGTTCGGTTGCTTGTGATGCGGAGAATGCGGCCTACAGTACAATTCGGGGTTGTCACAGTGCCATCTACGGCAGTATCGGTATTTTTCCAGATATTCCCATCTGTAGTGATACCTACCTTTTCCATTTCCGCATCATTGTATAGAACAGAGAAGCGATGCAGTGCTTTATTGACAATATCCTCTCGAATAGATTTAAGCACAGTTTTGAAGAAATTGATTTTCTTCTTTTTCTGGGTAACGCCGCCAGTATCGGGAGTTTGGAACGTAGGATTGACAGAACTCGTAAATTTTTTACGGATAATGCCAAAATCAACAGGTTTGAACTCATCGTAAACATAAACGCTGCCATCCCAAGCAACATCACCAACCAAACCAACTCCGGCTAGATAGCCTCTTGCACTGCCTTTTTCGATGGTAACGGTACATCCGACGCATCGGATTAGAACCTCAAAAGAGCTTACGATGTTACCGGAAGCCCACCATGAATAAAGCAAATGGTTAAGTTTGAATCCGTCAAAATCGGAATCAACGGGGTAATACTCTGTGACAATATCACCACCGCTGCGATATGTGACATACATCTGTCCATCGTGCTCGGTGTAAGTATCCGTTTTTGCATCGTATGTTTCGGTGGTATCAACGAGGCATTTGAGTTCTGCATGGAAATCGACATGAGTTTCTTTTGTAGTCGTATAGTTGAATACGATAACAACGGCTTGCTTCCCGTCACCGATAGTTAAGTCATCGACATTGACGAAATCGTAATAATACATCCCGTCTTTGTTGGAGTTCTTGGATGCCGTGGAAATGCGTTTTTCGGTGGCGGTAAGTACATTCAGATTAGGATCAGACCCGCCACAGCTCAGCTCCATGCCCGATCCGATTTTAATGACCTGTTTCGTCACAGCGGCGAGCTTTCCGGCTACCGCATGATTGCCAGTGAAGTTAAGAACATCGCCGACTGTGATAGAGGGATCGCAGGGCAGTTTTGCAGAAAAGGGGGTATATGTTACATCAGCCAGCCTCGTGATGATATTGTTCAGACAGGCACGCCGAACATCATCAGCGTTGAACTGAATAAACGGATGCGTTCCGAGGTCATAATCTAGACCAGACTTGTTCAAAACAATCTGCTCGTACTCCTGTGTCACAGAGAAGAAAGCACTAATGGATGAGTAATGGCATTCGTAGTCTTTCGGGGTGTAGCTATATCGCCAATTCTCGGATACCGTTCTGGTGGCGGTCATATCATACTGATGAACATACAGTTTCCCATCCACACCGATATAAGCATAGCAGCATAGAAAGCTCGCCAAGTACCCAATCAAATCTCGGACTGTGTAAATTTGGACATCCGCAAGATTATAGGTTTCAATCTGCCCGTTGGGGCAGTTTGCAATATACTCTTGCGTAGTACCCAGCTCTACACCGCAAAGATTACAAGCGTATGAAAGGAGGTTATACGGGAGACCCTGCAACGTCCGACCAAACGAATCATTGAACTTCGCCATTGCATCGTAAGCCCGAATTGTAATTGCGCTTTGGCTGCGCTCTGGGGGATCCGTAACATAAAAAATTCCGAGAGGAACTTCTTCCCACACACCGGACGAGATTTCTAGCTTGAAAAAGAGGGTAACAGTTGCATCAAATAGCTCGTATCTCGATACATTTTCCAAATAAAGACCTATGGACAGCTCAGCGGAACAAGTTGTACCAATTTTCAAATCCGAATTTGTGCTGATTTCACGGGTGATACGCCCTGTACCCTCGACAATAATGCCGGGGGTAATAGGGTATACCATTCCGTTTTTTGTACGGATAGAGCCATACCAGTCCGTATTAACACAGTCCGATTGAATCGCAGCGAGGTATGCTTCAGAAACAGGATACATAAGCAAACCTCCTTAAATCTCGATGATGTTGAACTTGTAGCCCTTGTACTCGCCGCCTTCGCTTTGATATGCGCCTAAGTTCTTTTGCGTATACGAGGATCTACCGACATATCCACGCATGGTTTTGATACCATTATCGTAGTATGTGAGGGTAAACACCCGGCCTTGCGTTAAACTGAAAATATACTCAACTTCCGCACCCGTGATATGATCGTACTCGAAAGACACTGTACGCACATCACCACGGACAAAAGTCACTCGCATAAATCCGCTCTCGACACGGCCAGAATCGGATGTAACGATATTATCATGGGTAAAACTGATTTCATCGGGTACAAAAATAGGGGTTCCGTCAATGGCCCAATACCCGTTTGTACACATTTTTGCAATGCTCATATCATCACACCCTTATCGGACTTTGGCCCGTGCGCTGGATGGCCCGGTTATTTTCATCAACAACCAAATCAAAGATTTCTCGCCCATCAGCGATAATCTTGTATACTGTATCGCCGTTCTTGCTGAGGCCCCGAACAACCTGTACCAGCCCTTGCAGCTCAGACACAACGGACATGAGAAGCTGGACGACGCTGGTATCCTGCATACCTGCATCGCTAGGCCCAGAATCGACTTTTGTCTTGTAAGGAACAACAGTTCCTGTGCTAATCTGAGGTTCGGGAAGACTGCCAATAACACCCAGCGTTTTGGCGATTGCCTGAAAGATACCCGCAATCGTGCTAAGACTGCTGATAATGTACTGGATGCCATTTGCGGAGAGATCAATACCACCCACACAGTTGCTCATTTCGCCGGTGACAGAATTAGCGAGATTCTCCGCGGTCTGAATGGCCGCATCCTCCTCGTTCTTGATGCCCTCGATAAAGCCAAGACCGGTATATTCGCCCAACTCCATAAAGACACGGGACGGAGAATGAATCCTCAGAGCACTGCGAACAGCGGCAGCGCATCGACGGCAAAAATCGACAACACTTTGCCAAACGGCAGACATGAGGGATCGCAGACCATTCCAAAAGCCCTGAATCAGATTAACGCCGTACCCATACCAGCTTTGACTTGCAATGTAGCTTGCTGCTTTCTGGATAAAAGAAACGATGTTTGAATGGATGCCCATAAAAATGCTTTTACAAGCTGACAGCATCGCATTCCAGGTTGTAACCGCAGAATTTTTGGCGGCATTAATGCTTGCCACCATAGATGCTTTTGCAGTAGAAATAGCAGTTGTAATATGTGTTTTGACTGCATTGAATGTGTTGACCGTATTAGTCTTGAATTCAGCCCACTTTGCCTGTGCATTCTGGACAGCAGTCATCACTGTATTTACAATTGCATCCTTGATGGAATTCCAAATCTGAGCAACGAATGCCCAAAACTGGTTCCACAGTTCAACGCACCAAGTGATAAAAGCAGTGAATGTGTCAATGACCCACTGCCACGCCATTTGCAAGGTAAGCACGACCTGATTCCAGAATTCCATGATACCGGCGATGATAGATTGAGCTAATATTTGAATACTAGCCCAAACATTCGCAAAGAAAGCCTTAATTTCGTCCCAGTAGTTGTAAATTGCCAATAATCCGGCAGCCACGGCGGCAACAACTAATGGAATCCAAGATCCTGTTGCAACAGCAATACCGACACCGAGCGCAGCAATGCCAAGCTCGATAGACTTGAATGCTTGTGTGGTCAGCTCTCCAGTCTGAATCCATTCCTTTGCACCGACAACCAATGCACCCAATCCACCGATTGCAAGAGTGATGCCCCCTACTGCGAGGCTCTTAAATGCGACACCGAGACCAATAGCCGCGACGGATGCGCCGGTCAGCATACCAATGATGTTTCCGTTGCCAAGACCGTTTTTCCAAGCATCCGTGAAACTGAGCACATACCCAGTAGCACCGCCTATGCCCGCTGCAAGCCCTAAAAGACGGCCTTTTGCCTCTAAGCTGTTTTTGCCCATCGCTTTGAGGATCGAGTTTCCAATACCCCAAGTTAGCATGGCCGCACCTATGCCAGCCGCAATCGTGGCGATGCCTTTAAGATGATCCTTGATGAACGACAAGAATTTGCTATCGCCCTCGACCTCCTGGTCTTCAAAGGTAGGCTTTTGTACGCCGGAATCAGCTTTTTCCTTATCTACTTTAGATTGCCGGTTCAACTCGTCGAAACCGTACAATTCCGCATTAAACTCTTTTTGCGCCTGTGTAGCGTTATTTACGGCTCCTGTGTAATCCTTGATGGCTCCTGGAACCTTAACCGTTTTTCCACCCCGAAGCAAAGCAAAAAACTTATTGATTTTTTCAATCGCCGTAGAAAGCAAATTAATGAGTCGAACAATGTACGGCTCCGCCGTGATAACGAGGTTAGCTACTGCGATAGCGATGTTTCCACCTGCGCGAGCGGTAGCTGCCTTGATGCGGGTCATGGCAGAATCGTATGTGGTATAATACTGCTGCAATGCTCCCAACTGAGACTGAACATCGCTGAAAATGGCACTGATGAACATACGCTTGATTCGGGTGATTAAAAGGCTTTTGATACTCGTTAATGCCCGAACTAACTTGTTGGAATCAATAGTGGCTTTCTTTGTCTCCTGTGCATATTTGCGGACATTGGAGATCATCGTCTTAAACGCAGAAGTATGAGTCTGCTTTAGATTCTCGTGTTCTTCCTGTGTGCGGCGGGTTTCATCGGCTAACTGCGACTGGGCATCGGCTAACTGTTGAGCTTGAAGAATTTGCTTAGCCTGTCCGAGCTGCCCCTGCAAACCGCTTTTCTGGGCTTGTAATTGCTTCAAAACCTCAATCTGATTGGCATATTTCTGATTGAGTGCATCAATTTCCAGCTTTTCGATTTCCAGTACCGTATTGACCTGTTCGGTGGTATTGGCCTGCTCCAACATAGCATCGGTACTGGCGTGAATGCTCTGAACTTGGGCATTATAAGCAGCGAGATTCTTGTCAGCGGTAGCAAGCTGCTTCTCTACTTTGGCGAGTTCACTTTGGAGGCGTTTAACCTCCTGCGTTGCGGTTCGTGTAGCTGCTGACATTCCGCTCGTCGCCGCCTTTACTCTACCGTGAGCTTCCGCGGCGACATCACTCTGCTGGGCAGCATTGGACAATGCGTTAGATTGTGCATCCATCGCAGTTACTACGCCCTGGAGGACACCAGACAGCCCAGAAAACGAGTTTTGCATACCAGAACCCAACGCATCGACTTTTTGAATAAGCCGCTCTACGGCGGTCAGTAGCTTTTGAGAGTCCTGCTTAAAGCCCTCTGTATCTAAGCCGGTGTCAATGACTATAGATCCGTCATGCTGGTCACTCATTTTTACCGCCTCCCTCCAGTAGAAGTTTTTGATAAAGCTCCTCGAGTGCATCCTCGGGGGTCTGCCGTTTTTCGTCAAACTCCAAAGCGCACAAATCATGGTTGGATTTCAAGAAGTCTTTTTCATAGGGTTCGAGCTTTTTACCAAGGGCGCGTTTCTGGCGAACAGTCAGTACCGTACCCCATAGATCATCTCGGTCAACCGCCATAAAGTAGCCCAGGAATGTCCACCAATGCATATAAGACACTGTGCGGACTTCCATTCCTGCAATTTTATTGACAGCGGGAAAAATCATCTGTTCATCTTTCTCCCAATTGATAACCTGCGGCCCTGCTTTATCGCTGGATAGTTTACATTCGATGAATTTATGTGCCGCTTCCAAAGCTGCGGTATAAGTATCTTTGTCTTTAGGCATATCTGAAAAATCGACATAAAATCGTTTCAAACACACGAACACTTTTTCGTTGTCAGACAAAGAATCATCGTTGTACGCAGAAATGATGGTTAGGATGTCTCGAAAATCTGATCTGATTTTATAAGAATGGTTGAGTACATTAACCGTCTGCGGGAGTCGTCCCAGCATACTCAGTCACCTCAATCTGGGGCTTGGACTGGATATCATCCAGATATTTTGCCGTGCGTTCCTGAGAGAGTTTCAATTCGTCCTCAACGGCTTCGGAGATCACGCCGCCAATAACCTCGATGACGGATTCACAGAAGAATTTACCGCCAACACTGGAAAACGGATTTCTCTTGGCGAAGATGGCATCCGCTTCTTCCATATCAAACAGAGCGTTGATACGATCCTTGAGTTCGGCCTCCACACCTTTCAAAATCTGCCAATCTTTTTCAAATGCGGCGGTACCATCGGCGTTAAGTTCCATCTTTTTCAGAGGCTCCACCAGAGATGCAAAATCCTTGGTCAGCCCCTCATACCGATCGAGGATGGAAATGTCTGCGGGACGAATGTAAATTTTGCAAATCAACTTGCCGAACTTGTTCACAAGAGGAATTTCTCTTGTGCCGTCATCAATAACGGCTTTATATTCCTTTTTGCCCTCGCTTTTCATATGTTTACCTCCAAAAAATGTCAGAAAAATAGGCGCGGGAGTAACCCCGCGCCAAATGTGATATAGATTTGAACTATCACACAGCGTCGGTGATAGTAGCTGTGTTGGTGGCCATGTCGTAGGAAATGCTCTTCTTGGTCATGGCTCCTACAGGGTTGATCTTGTACGGAATTGCATAGCCCTTGGTGTCACCACCCGTGGACTGGGGAACAAACCATGCGTCACGCACATAGCAGTAGCCGGTCATAGTCCGCGTTTCTGCATTCACCTCAGTAAAGAACGCTTCTGCGAACAGACCAACCAGATCCTCCGCGCCGTACTTTTCCTGCTGTGCGCATTCCAGCATATGCTCATACATAGCCCGGTCAGGGTCCATGTAGTAGGGGTCAACATCAACCTCCACTTCGTAGCCGGAATGGGTGAATGTAGCCTCGCCCAGAACATTCTTACTGGTTTCGGTATCGGGGTTGAGTTCCTTAACCAGCTCATCGTTGTCCTTACCGATAGCCTCCCACTTAATCGTGGTTTCGGGCGTTTTGGGCTTCCATGCACCGAAGAACATTCCTCTGTTACGGTCAAGTCTTGCCACGCTTAATCTCTCCTTTTGTAAGTAATTTTTAGCTGAATCTGATAACGCGCCGCATTGCTGCCAACTTCAATAGGGTACGCTGTCAGCGTCGGGACGATTGATGTAATCTTCCCCTCGGTGATTTCGGGAAAACGGAAAAGGGCGTTTTGATCCTGAATCCAAGCCACGACCTCGTCGTAAAATCCGAGATTGGCTAAATTCTGCTCCACATCTGCACCGTAGCTTTCTTTGCTGGCAAATACATAATTAACAGTCTGAATGGGGAGCGGAATCATTTCGCCTAAGACGTTTTCCCGATAGTTTAACTGCGATGGAACAGCATAAATCGCGTATTCCGTTGGATTTTCCGCAAGGTAATCCACCCGAAAGCGATTGCCTTTTGCCAATGCGGGACACGTGCGAAGCCATGCCCGCAATTGCTGAGCACTATTTAGTACCTGCGGCATCTTTGGCCTCCTGGATAATATCGTTAAGGTGATCGGCTTTCATGCGCTCAAGCCAATACGATCCTGCGAGAGGGTTCAAATCCTTCGCATACCGGAGTTCACGGCCTGTCGGGTGCTTTTTTTGCCCGGGTGGACTGAAAAAGCGGGTTGGCTCTCCAGATCCATCTTCAAAAACAGGAATATTGGGGCCGTAGACTTCGCCGTAATAAAGATAACGAGCGTATGGACCGGGATAAACGACCTTTCCGCTACCAATTTGTGTAGCAGTATACGCGCTTTTCCCAAGAGTGCCGGTTTCCCACGGAACATATTGCAGATTAAAGTCGATAACGGCTTTATCGATAACCTGCTGTACTTTTCCACCACTTTCCAAGTTGAATCTACGCAATAGCTCCTGCTCGTCACGAGGCAAAAAAACCTTTTTGATTTTAAGCTCGATCACGATCCCACCACTTTCCAGTGTGGGCCGCAAACAGTTCGGCGGTTATCCGTAACGCCTAAAACAGTGAAAAAATCATAGTCTCGTTTCAGCACTGCGGGGGTCATGCCCTCCACAGGTGCGGCACCATAAACGATGATGTCACCATTTTGTAGCGTAAATAGCCCCGTTGTATTTGCGGCCTTTTGAAAATCTTTGGGTGTGACATAGCTTTTACCGCTAAAATTCGCATCCGCGGGGATTCTGACCGTAAACTTATCTGCGGCTTGAAGCCCCTTATCTACAGTGGATTCGATGGCACAAAACCAGGATACGCCGGAAATAACAGTACCAGGGTATTCGTCCCGATCAGTTTCGGGGTTAAAATGCGCATTATAAACCGTGATGGTTTTATCACACATCCTCATTCTCATACGCACACCCCCCGATACAAAAGCGGGACACCACAATCATCATGCTCCCCGTAGAGGTTGGTTTTGATGATTGTGGTGATGCTTTTTTCTACATCCTCAACGCCCAGGGTTTTGCCGTAGGATTCGGAGTAGCCGTCAGTATTAAACGAGGTCACAACGGGGTTTTTGGCTTGTGCTTCCGCACCGGCGGCACTGTCCAGCTCCATGACCGACAGCATACACAGCTTTACCGCATTCGGAACTTTCACCATGTTCTGAACACGGGAAGCGGTCAGGTAATCGATCCGCTTCCGTGCTTTGAACTCCAATAAGGTAAATGCCGACGCGGGCAGCGTACCGCCAAAATCTACATATTCATCATAGGTCAGATATTTATCGTGCGCCATGCTTTACCTCCAATCGATCAGGACTTGGTGACGATGACGGTGTAGCTCTTGACACCAGCATCGCTTGTGACATCGATCCGCAGCTCATTTTCCCCCGTAGCCCAAGTTACGGGGGAAGCCGTAGGTTTCCCCGCAAGATACAGCGTCACGGTGGATTTGGAATCCTCAGGTGCGGCATTGATGGTATTGGTTGCATCCGTAGTTGCTGCTGTATATGCGGTTACATCGGGATTAAATCCGGGAACCACAGGATGCGAGCCAATCCGCAGCGCAGACAGACCCGCAATTAAGGGTTTGTAACGTGGAACTGGAGGCCGTCGGACTTCTTGTTCAGAATGAAGACGTCTTCAAAGGATTCCTCGTAGTACAGGTACTTGCCCTGAGTTACAGCAGAGGGGGGATCGAGCTGGGCATACTGGTAAGAAACAGGAGTGATGACGCAGGTCGGATGGACCAGCATCATGTCAATCTGTGCGGCACCCTCAGCGGGCTTCCAGCCCTCGGTGAAGTCGTACTTGGTCTTCATCAGGGTGGCGGGTACACCGACGATTTCAACCTCATCCAGCCGGTTCACATTGCGCTTAACGGCAGTATTGCCGGACTGCACATCGAAGCTCCGGGACAGACCGGTAGCCTGCTTGAGCATGGTCTTGACCTCATTGGTGCAGTACAGAATACGGCCATTGACAGGCACCCTTGCGTTGTCCATGGCCAACATCATAGCGTCGAACTCTGCCAAGATGTTGTCGGCGGTCAGAGCAGTGGTGTCGGCGGTGTGGTTCTGCGCAGTCCAGAGCGTGTACAGGGTAGAGACGCAGTAAGCGTCCATTTCGGGGAACTTCTGTTCGTTGTTGAACACCTGGGTAATGTTGGCGATGGAGGCGGCCTCATTGGTCTGGTCGATGTCCGCAGGATGAACCAGAGTAGACCACTTGCGCTGGTTGGTCAGCTGCTTGGGTTCCCATGCGTTATCGTAGTTCCGGGCGGCGGTAGCAATGCTATCACGGTCAGCCGCCACACGGCCAGTGGTAGACAGATTGGGAATGTAGATGGTCTTGCCATCTTCACCCATCCGATACCGGCCATTGTTGGGGGTAGCGTACAGTGCGCCGAAATTCAGCACATAGGGATAAGCGTTGGCCAGCTCACGGGCGTAAGAGGCCGCATAGTTAATAGGACTGGGCATATATCATTTTCCTTTCGGTGAAAAAATTTAACGCCGCCCTCAGTCCTCCTTGGGACGGGGGCGAACGCCATTGAAGTTGAAACCGAACACAGCCTTATCGCTGGATTCGGGCTTGCCCTTAGGCAAGACAATTCTGGGGGGTTCCTTGTTGTCATCAGGCTCAGGATCAGGGACACTGATTGCACCGGGGTTATCTGCCGTGTAGCTCGTCACGAACTCATCAAAGCCCAGCAGCTTTTCACCGTCCTGCTTAAAATCTTTGCCGATAGCCTGAGAAATGAAATCTCGCTTAGCAGCAGCGGAGGTGAACTTGATTGCTCCGGCTTTTTCCCGAACTTGGAACTCATACATCTGCTTCTGCACCTTTTCCTGCCAAGTAGCCTGATCGGTGGTATACTTGGTCTGCAAGGCAGTCAAAGCAGCCTGAGTGTCGGGCAGCTTGCTTGCGTCAGCCTGAGCCGCAGTGAGCTTGGTCTGGAGATCAGTCAGATCCGTGTCACGTGCAGCGAGTTGCCCCTGCAAATCAGCGACCTGATCTGTAGCGGCCTTGTACTTGACCTGACTGACATACTTACCGTCAGACAGATCCACGATGTTGAGCTTTGCAGCAGTGGCCTTTTGCTGCAACTGCTCATAGGTGAGGGCCTCGCCCTCAGCGAACAGCTTCTTCAAAAATTCCATACGAACTCCTAGCCATCCTAGATTTAGCTTATATATCCGCAGCCACTCTGCGGGCGGGATGCCGTCGCATTTATATCCCTGCAACGCCGGGAAGGGTTTATATCAAAGGGGAGCGACCCCTCTAATACCGAATTTAGGTATTAAAAAAGCCCCCTGAAATCAGGAGGCTGTAAATCAATGAACTTTTATCGCTCGGAAGCCCTCAACAGACATCCGATCACGCCGGGGCGTGATCCCCGCAATCTGCGCTACTCGCGTGTAGCTTTTGGCGGCACTGTCAATCCGTAATTGACATTTTTGACGGAGGACATCATCCCCCGCAGCGGCGGCGGCTATCGCCACGTCCTTTTGGCAGCGAACTTCTGTTTCCATAGTGCGCATCAACTGGACGGCTTGATAAATGGAGTAATGCTTTCCGTTGATTTCGCATCCAGCGGCATTTGCAGCGGCCCATTCGGACAACTGCTTATCGGTATATCGACGGACAGAATGTTGTGTGGAGAATGCCATCGCAATGTGCATACAGTTCCACTCGCCGATAGGTCGCTTAAAGCCCTCGTATCGGTGGCCATCTATGTCTACGAAGTCAAATCCTGCTTGCATCTTCTCAAATTCACTTTTGAGAAACACCCGGCCCTGTACAGGTTCATGGTCAGGTGCAGAGCGGGCGTGTGCTGACAGTTCTACTGCATCATAGCCTAACTCCTCACCCATAAGCAAAGATGCGTTCTGAGCCAACTGGTTGGCCCCATTGATGATGTTCTGTCGAATAGCAGAATCTAAGCGACGGTGATAGCCGCTTGCGTAGTTGACCTGTAGCCCGTTGCTGCCTAGTTCTTGGATAGCTCCACGCATAACGGATTTATAGTCTCCGATGCCCGTAGATACGGCGATGATCGCCTTGTCCACTACATCCTTGTATGTGGAAGAAACAGCGGTAGTATTGGAATAGTTGACCATGCTCTGCGCCGTCTGAACACTAATCAAGCGGGCATAGTTGTTCAAACGCTCTTTAGATTGAGCAGTCATTGGGTGATCTTGGAGGTAGACAGAAAATCGGGGGTCAGTGTAAGCATCGTTCAAGGCTTGATTAAATACGCTATACAAATCCCGAACATTTAGTCCTGTTGCAAGTTGAAGCCGCAAGGTGATTTCTGCAATATTGGCATTCATTTCGGACATTATCACAAGCCGATTAATATTCGACTGTGATAATTCCCCGATTTTCTTAACTTGGGTGGCGATTTTCTGGATATAGAGAGTATTAACAGCATCAATACGAGACATAACACGGGAAATTGCGTTTTCCATGTCTTTCTCAGACATCTGCTGATTCAATTCATCAATTGCCACCTTTTACCACCTCCATATCAGGGGGTAACTTGGGGCATGAATTTTTCCATGCCCAGCATAAGATTCATTCGCTCCTCATCGGCAGCGGCAATAGCGGCTTTTGCCTGAGACGGGGTTTCACCGTAATACCATTCCCGGATTTCTGCCCTGGACGCGATATTGGCATTTAACAGGGTCAGCCGCTCATTGAGCTGCTGATCGGTATCGGTGATAATGCTATCGTCCCACTCGAAAGATACCTCGTACTCACCCTCTGGAGCCAGCTTGTAGATGGTAGCATACCTATCCATCGCATGAATGACTTCCCGGAGGCAAACTTCAAGGCGTTTCTGATTGTCTGCGATAGTAGCGTAAGAGCGGTTTTTCAGGATGTTCAGTTCTGTGGCGGTACGGGCCACGGCGGGAGCTTCTGTCAAAGTGCCCCGTGCAAGTCCGCACAGATCCTCGACACGGGTCAAGACCTGATTCAGACCATTAATCAAGGACGTGTCCCGAATAGCAGGAGAGAAAATGTCATAACTGTCATCTGTACCACGATCAACCGCCCGGAAAAGCCGCTCATTCAGCCGGGGCATTTCTTCCTTTCCGTTTTCGCCTTTTTTAGGCCGCAGAACGGTAGGGTCTACATCGATAGCCAGTTCAGATCCCTCGAACTCCCACATGAGCCGGGAATACTGTTCATCCGCATCACGGATAGCATCACAAGCCTTGGCAAACACGGAAGCCCCCATGGGGCTGTCTACATCGACATGGTTTGCGGATGCCACACGATACCAGCCGAATAATTGCCCGTCAGCAGCCGTTACTGTAGCCTCAGGGGGAAGGTCTTTCCAACTCGGGACGGCAGACAACGGGACTTCGGTTCCGATGGTATCACGCAATGTAGACTTGAATGCCCTCTGAGTGATTTTTACATTATTTCCCTCCCTGGTATGGCGTTCAAGGCGAGAATAAATGGTTTTGCCCTCGGTGTAGGTATCCCGAAAAATGACATCACTCAGCATCCCGTCGTCGTCGAAAGCGATAGGGTACAGAGACCAATCCATGGTCCAGTCAAAATAGATGTGCTCGCCCTTAACATAGGGCTTAATGACCATGCCGCCTGCGGCGCATCCCTGCTCCAATTTTTCTCGCAGCTTGTCCACGCACTTCTGAAATTCGTTGGTGAGGTATTCAGCCCGGGGATTCATAACGGGATCGCCGTCTTTATTGACTTTTCCTTTCCCGGTGATGTTCCATTTCATTTCAAGTGTGACCTGCCGAGCAATTTCAGAACACACGAACGGAGCTAGCGCAAGGGATTTCATGCCGGGGGCGGCGAGCCATGGGGACTTGTCCCGGTACATGTCATACCACTTATCCAGTGCCGTTGCCATTTCACTGGACAACGGGGTTTCAATCTTTTCGACTGATTCAATCGTGTTGTAGGGAATCAATTTGTGAATCACCGTCCTAATAAAAGTAAGCAGCTTTGAAAACATATCTAGCCTCCCGCAAATGCGCATGAAAGGAAAAGCAACATTTCCGCGCGCGCGTATATACACCTACGGATTAGGCGGAATAGGCGGTATAATACCCTCTATTCTCTCTATCTATAAGGTATATTGGAAATAAATGTTACATTGTTACAAATAGGGAAATACCTTAGAGAATCTAAGCAACATTCACTGCAACAAAAATGCAACATTTTCAGAATTTGTCACAATCGAATGTAACAATCTTTGAAAATGTTGCACGATTGTTACATGAAATGTTACAAAAAATGCAGTGCCGGATTTCTCCAGCACTGCATGGGTCGATTATTCAAGAATTTCAAGCATTTGTTTGTACCGCTCATAGTTGGGGGAGCGCAATCCCCGACGGTAGTATGAGATTATTCCGGGTGAAAGATCTACTAGCCGTGCCGCTTGCCGGACGGTATAACCGCTCAAAACGGCTTGCAGGTGGGCCAAATCCTCTGGGGTGATTTTATCGCCCTGTTCGGAGGGCATCAGACAGCGATTGTTCAGCCTTTGTACGGAGAATCCACCTTTTTCCAGTAAGTTCAGCACGATTGGGAGCCTCTGGTCAGTGCATCTTGCCACGATTCCAGCGGCCCGGATGTAATCGTCCGGGCTGATGGGGGTTGCGGCCTGAGCGGGGGTGTACTGCCCGGTCTTGCGTATGGCCGGAACAACGTCAAATGCGAGCCACTTCTGAAACTTAAGCGCTGCGTCATTGTTGGATTTCATTGCTAACATATAGAACAGCGATTCTGGAATAAAATCGTTCTTCCCCACTTCTGGGGAAAAGCCGAATGATGCACAATGCTGATTGAGGCGCTCCCATTTCACATACAGAACGCCGTTTTTCGTTTGTGACCATCCTAACCCAATGGCTACGTCTTCTGCGTTAATGGAAATGCTTCCATCTTTATTTTTGATCGTTCGAACAGATACTCCGATTTCTCTATTGGTGAATGTTTGAAAATCAGCATTTCTGTATTGGGAAGAGATGTTTAATTCACCGACTGCCTTGCCAAGGCCCGTAAATTCTTTTGCGAACTCGCAAAATTCTTCCGCTCCAGTTATAATTTGCTCAGAATCGTTTCGATATTCTAACGGAATCGCGGATAACATGGACATGGCTTGTGGCAATGAAATGCAGAATAGCTCTGTCCCAGGCGTACGGAAACTATCGAAAGATTGATGTAATCGCGCTTCATTTTCACGGTAGTTTGTGTGTTGAGGACTAACAGCGAGCACCCCTAACTTTACCCTCCCATACTTAGTCGCACTACGAGATAATGCGGCATAACGAGATGCAGGATTGTTCGTACACCCAATTTTCAAGCCCGTTTCGTACTCCAAAAAATAGAAATGCCCAAGATAGGAATCTTTGACGTGCGGAAATGCTTCTCTTAATTCGGCAGTCGTTGGATTCTGGAAAACAGTCATATCGTTCATGCGCCTACCTCCATGCATTCTCTCAAGCTTTCGGTGGTAGCCATCATCTCTCGGAGGATTGCATCAACGATGCGGTCCCCAGTGCAGCGGTCCGTTAAAATCTGGATCATGTCATCCAGTGCATTGATTTCTGAGTAGATTTTCAATTCATTCATATCGATTTCACCTTTTATTTGTGTTGACTTTCCAAAGGAGAAATGGTAGAATGAATTTACCAAATTTCCTTTGAGCGGATTTTGGGAAAAGAAGTTGCGTGCTTTGGACGGCTGGCGACTTCTTTTTTTATGCCTTTAGAAGTAACTCGATTGCTTTTCTGATTGCCTCACCTTGACTAATATTTTTAGATTTGCAGTATTCTAAAAAACGTTTTTTTGTTTCTGCATCAATTCTGACACTCAGATTCTGTGCAATAGGGTTTTCTACTTTCGGCCTCCCCGTTTTCGGCGACATATTTAACCTCCTTTTCTTTATGTCGTGCATTTAATATACTAAATGTCGTGCAAAAAGTCAAGTGAATTTTTCAAAAAAGTTCGTAAATTAGCTATGAAATGGCTATAGCTAAAAACTTTTAACTATAAAATATGATGCAGCTAACAAAACCGAGCATTCCAAATTCAGGAATGCTCGGTTTTGTTTACTTGTTCTTGACCATACGAACCGTTGTGGTCACTCCAAACGCCGATGCGGGGAAACTCAGCTCACCTTTCTGGTAGGTAAATGCTTTCGTATCGTCATCCGAGGATAAGAGGGAAGTGCCTGTCTTGGCGTGGTCATTTGTGGATGTCCAGGTGTACGGTTCATCGGCTGTGGTAGGGGCCGTGAATGTCCCCGCCCAATAAAGGGATGTACTATCGCCGCCATCGAATGCCCAGTAGACCTCTACTGTATTCCCGGAAATCGTGGCGGTCATGTAGGAATCGCTAGAGCCGTTCGTCTGTTTCCAGCTGCCTGTCAAGTCAGCAGGGCCTTTCGGGGAACATGCCGTCATAGCTAACAGCAGGACGGTGCACAGGATAAAAGCAATAATGCGTTTCATGGGTACTACCTCCTATCTAAGATAAGCCGATCTTACCACAAAAACCCAAACTATGCAACGGTCATTTGTGAGAGAGTTCAAATCCCTCTCTCATAGGGCATCTGCCTGCCGCCATGCCTCGTAGACCTTTGGCCCTTGCAGTGCAATCCAATCAACCATTTCCTCGTTGACCGCCCATGAACCGTCTACCGTATTGGCATTGTAGCTCAAGCCGCTTTCATGGAAGAATGCGTGAACGATTTCATGCCGGAGGGTCTGCTGTTCCGTATTGTGGATAGACTCGGGCGATTCATCTTCCCAATCGGGGTAGGTGGACATATCGCAATGGACGATTTGATGCAACTGGAATTTACAATATCCATCTATGCCGCTTTTGGCAAAAGCAGGGTCTTCACTGTACTTTTTTTTTGGTAACGGTGTATTTGGTACCGAGAATATTAACTGTCATTGCTTTTTCCTTTTGCTGTAGTAGTTTATGAACCCTTCCGCTTCCAAACACGCTCCAGAGCGTACCGCACAGAGTCGATACTGTGGTTGTTTGCGTCTGGGTATCCACTGATAATTTCATCATCTGCTGTGCGTTCATACTCATACTTTGAAAACTCGTCTGCGGTATTCGGGCATCGTATAGGGTCTATGACTATCGCTTTCAGACCTTGAAGCCATTTCATGCTGTAGCGCACACTGTCCGGGCCTTTGATGGCAGGGCGGCACAACGAACCGTAATCCCGGTAATCCGCTACGCTTTTCGGTTCTGCGCTATCAGCCGTGATAAGGTCGGTTTCGGTGACACCTTTAAGCATTTTAAGGGCATTCCATGTAGTTTCGTTGTTCTGCTTATTCGCTCGGTATTCGTCGAAAATATATAGAATCCTGCGGGCACTGTCATAGTGCATTTTTGACCAATGAAAGGGGTCAGGATACCAGCCCCAGTCAATGCCCATGTAGATACGGTCAAAATGAGATATCTCCTCATCAGTGATGGGGCGAATATCCAGATTCTCGAAAACCTCGCCGCCTGTACCGACTGCTTCACCCAGATACTCATGCGCATAGGCTCTTGGGTTTGCATCCTTTAGAGCCTCAGCATCATCGAAAAACTGTGGGCCGAGCCAATCGGGGGGAACTTCCGTGTAGCATGACTTATGCCTCAGTGCTCCTTTTTTCGGGAGGGTGACATATTGGTTCGCCCAGTTGTTTCTGCTGATGGGCGGGTTAAAAGACTTGAATACCACGAACTTAGACCCGCCACGCATGACGGATTGTTGAACGGAGCGGATTTCCTCCTCACCGGAGAACTCATCCAATTCCTCGAACCATAAGTATTTCAGATAGCCCTTAGAAACCTTAATGGATTTCATTTTCTTGGCTTTATCCAGACCACGAAAAAGAACGACTTGCCCTGTAGGCTCGTAGATGAGCTTATGTGGGCTTGTTAGACATCGCCATTGGTCTTGTACGCCCAATGCCTCAATCGCCCATAGCATCTGCTCGTAGACGCTGGTAGCAATGGTGTTGCCAACCTTGCGGAATATTACAGCGTTTGCTGTGGGGTCTCCCATAATACCTATGACAATTTCGGCTGAAATGAATGAGGACTTTGTCGAACCACGCCCGCCATATAAGTCGTAGTAGGTGTGATTGCCCTCCGCAATATCCCAATAGACGGGATAAAATGCGGGAGCAATCACATCAGACAGCCGAACGGCGTTACTGTGATGCTGCGTCGCTGTTGTCCGCATTGCCACCGTCCCCTTGTTCGGCCCGAATAGGGGCATCCTTTGGAATGTCACAGATAATCTTTACTACGGGAGATTCTTCGCTGGATTGCTGCTTTTCTCGCCCCCAGCCCCAGTTAAGCTCTAAGCTGAACTTTGCGCCGTTTGCGCCATCCTTATCGAATAGGCGTTCCTCGGTGTACTGCTCGATCCGGGACTTGGCGCGGGTGATGACACTGCTGAATTCCGGCTTGCACTGATAGTTCAGCAGACTTTGACGGGACTCAAAGCCAAGGGCCAGAGCCAGTCCTGTGACCGTGGGCGGGTGCTGATCAATGATGATGGGATTTCCGCGTTTATCGAGGTACGGAACCTCCCGCCCATTTTCATCCGTCACCATCAACGGATGACCTTTGCACGATTCAAAGTAGTTATCAATGAGACCTGTAACTTCATCGGCGCTTGTGTACTTAGGCAATGCACCGCGATGACCTTTCCGATATGCCATACGGCACACCTCCTATTCTGAGCATAAAAATACCCCGCTGTGAATCAACACAGCAGGGGGTTACTTTTTGGGCTTCTTTTCGGGTTTCTTTTCAGACTTCTTAGCGGGAGTAGTCTTTTTCTTGGGGGCGGCCTTTTTATCGCTGTTCATGCCGGAATTCCATAGGTTGTAAAGATCCCGGGCCTCACCGGGTTCCAGTTTCATTTCCTTGTATGCCATATGTCCTCCTTACTTTTTGTACACAAGTGCTTTACGGTCAATGATGTTATGGTAGCCGCTGTGGCTGGACTTGATAACATTATAGCCCATTGCAAGTGCGTAAATACTCATGTTGTTGTTATTAAAGCTGGTGCTGTAACCACCCGTCGCTTTCGCAAATTGCGGATGAGACTGGTCAAACTGCTGTGCTTTTACTCTAAGCTGACTGCTTGTAATCACCTTTGCGGTTTTAGGATTCAAAACCGCATTTACTGTCATGCCGCTGCCGTAGCCCGTAGAACCGCCGCCGTTCATATCGAAATATGTTCCCGCACCATACGCCTGCCCACCGTGCTTACCGCCGATGTAATTCAAGCGGCTAGAAGTCATCATTTCGACAATATCTTTCGGGCTAAGGTTTCTACTGCCGCCAGAGGATGTTTTTAGGACGCCTCCGTTTACGCTGCGGGCAAGAATCTGGCTCTGAGAAATGCCGTTATCAGACATATACTTAGCAAACGCAGCGGCATCCAATACCATAGGCTTGTCATTAAGCCCGATTTGGAAAACAAACCGCTGCGTTTGGTCATTTGCATCTCCGAGATGGTTCGGCAAAGCGGTATTCTGGGATGCGTTGAACAGCTGTGCAAGCTGTGCATCCGACATATTTACCAGATTGTCAAGTGCATTCGGGGTGATGGGGGTATTCGTGTTATCGGGGACCTGGTTCACGATAGGATCGGGAGCTGGGGGTTGCTGCTGTTGTGGCGACTGTGGGGGTGCCATCTTAGGCGCGCGCATGAACGGTGTAGCTGTCTGCGGGGTCATCCCGCTGGAGCTTCCTCGTCCTCCCATTGTATCCTCCTGTTACTTCTTTTTCTTGGCCTTTGCGGCCTTTGCCCGGGCAGCATTGACCTCGTCGGCGACTTTCTGCTGTGTGGGGGTGATTTTACCTACTCTACCGAAAGTCATAGTAGGAGTATCCCACCGATCACACTCAGCGGGGCTTGCGGGTTTCTTTTTAACGGTTGCCATATAGTAAAACCTCCTTAGTCAACCTCGACCACGACCTCGATCTGTGTCAAGGTCCGGTTATTTACAGAGCCGCCCTTGGGGCGAGCTTTTTGTCCAGTGGCTTTCACGTCTACGATTTTGTAGGTGTTATGACCCTTGATACCGGAGGGGCCTAACAGGATCTCGCCGAAACGACCACCGGGGCCGTCACCGGGCATCAGGGCTTGGGTACTTGCTTTAGCCTTATATGTAATCTTTACTTCACGAGAGGTGAATGTGTCATGATTTGACGCATTCTTGAAGTTGTTGTAAGACGTGGAAAGAATACGGGGGTCCGTATACGATTGCCCAACCAATGCGGATTTCAGCTGTCCAACAGACATTCCGGCATGACCGCTGGTAATGCCTATGTTCCGCAGTTGCGCATCAAGATAGTCGCCGTGGTCATATCGGGTCAAATTGACATTGTAGCCGATGTTGTGCATGGCCCCCGTGATGCTGTCCCACGCGTATTGCTGTTGCGCATCAAGTTTCTGACCAACCAGGACAGTATGGTTCATATTTTGCGAGAAGTTGTACAAGCTGGAGCCTACAGTATTCGGGTCCAGATAATCCATCAGGGCAGTACGGGTGTCAATGTCAAGGTTCTGCTGGTTGTAATATTGCCGCCCATTATAGAGATCATGGAACGGAGAATTATCCGTATCACTGAATCCGTTGGGGTCTGGTTGAAGCTGAGGGGCGGGCGGCGTAGGCGGCAACGGAGTTTTTGCTGCTACCGTTGTCAAGCCGCTAGAACTTCCTCGTCCTCCCATTGTACTACCTCCTTTCATAATAGTCAAATATTTTTTACTGTATCAGCTGTTCTTTTCGCCATTTCTCTTGGAATGCACCCACGCGGATGATATTCCCGTCACATTCATCGGGTACATTGCCGTACATGATGATCGATGTGGGGTGGAGCCTATTCATCATCTCCCGATAGCCCGCCATAAACAACTCACGGGATATCGGGTTGTTCTGCGTTCCGACACTGGATACCGCGACCATGCTTCCTACTGGCTCACCATCAAAGCACCAATCGAAGCTGGAATAATCACTCCAGCTGATTGTGGGAATGACGGTCACGCCGTTCGCTTGCCAATACGCCCCTAGCCAATGTTTGCGGTAATGGTTGTAAATTTGGATGGCTTGAGGGAAATCGGAATATGTTGAAAAATCCGGGGAGCATACGGCTTGAAAACGCCTGAGGCGTTCCATTTGCGTTTCGGGATGCGTCCATACCCGGAGAAACTGGTAATCATCCACGAAAAAATGAACTCCATGAATTTCCGGCTCCTCGCAGGTCTTGGCGAAATTGAAGCTGATCCAGTTGTCCACCGCACAATCCACTGGTGCTATCCGTGGAATATCAAACAGCCCATCGCCGGGGAAGATTTGCTTATTCAGGTTTTCGTAGTTCCGCTGTTGTCTGTACATGGGATCTCCTTTGTGGTGCTGGTAGACGGATTTGAACCATCGACATCGCGCTTATCAGGCGCGCGCTCTACCGACTGAGCTATACCGGCATAATAAATCCCCGATAGCTGAACGCTATCGGGGAAAATGTGGATTGAAACAATATCGGAGGTGTCCATATCATCGGCAAGAAAAAGGGCAACGGCACAGGGGGAGGGATGGAGGAAGCAGAGTACTCCAATTGCGGCCCCTGTAGAAAAATCCACAATACCATTATACCGCCGCTTATGTGTAAGTCAAGGACATTCGGGACATCCGCAGTTAATTTTTTCTAGCTAGCATCACTGATATGACCTTGATTCAGCTTTCGATAGCAAATTTTTTTAGCTGACTCCGCTGTGCAGTCCCCACCGACATACTCCGCCACGGCTTCCCACCGCAGTCCCAGGGAGAACCGAGCATAGAATATCGTCCGGGTAAAGCTGGATGAAATGCCGTTAATGTACGCTGTCAGACGGGCCTGTTCGGCTTTACGGCGGGCGATTTTTTGCTCAAGGTCTGCTATCTCTACGGATATATTTTCGACCTTGCTGACCACACCTGAGCCGTGAGGCATACCAGACATCGGAGGTGCCGCGCATCCCATACGATCCCGTAGATCATTCAGCCGGTCAGTGTACATCTCAATCTCAGCCCCTAAATAGGGTAGATTTTGTAATTCTTTCAAAGTCATGGGTTTACCGCCTTTCCCTTTACTCTTTCAACGCGAGCTTTCAGTGCTTGCAGCAGACATTCCTGCGTTTGATCCTTGGCCTCCAACGATACCACTGCGTCCTCATCCGTGCCACCTTGCACGATGAGGCGATGAATGATAACCGGGTACTGCTGTCCCTGCCGATGGAGCCGTTTATTAGCTTGTTGATATTCTTCCAGACTCCATGTAAGCCCGAACCAGATAATGTGATGACCTCCATCTTGCAGATTCAAGCCGTATCCGCATGAGGCGGGCTGTGCTAAAAGAATATCGATATTCCCGGAGTTCCAGTCGGATTCCTGCTGTTTGCCATCATAAACCGCTACCCGCAAACCGGACTTAGCTAAAGCAAAGAGAATCCGATCCCGATCATGCTTGTAGTGGTAGTAGATTACCGCGTGTTGCCCGCCCAGCTGCTCGATGGTCTCCATGAGAGCATCCAGCTTGCAGTCGTGTACGGGGACTACCTCACCATCCTCGTTGTATAGTGCCCCATTGCACAGCTGTAGGAGCTTACCAGATAATACAGCGGCGGTTGTGGCGGCAATGGTATCATTGTCCACTTCCAGTAGCATATCCCGCTCCAACGTGTCATAGGCCCTCTGAGCCTTAGCGTCCAGCCGAACAGAAATGTCATCGTATATGCGGTCAGGCAGGGTCAAGTAGTCCTCGGATTTCATCGAAACGCAAATATCGGAGATTTGCTTATAAATAGCCCCGTCAGCCCCGGGTTTTAGTGCATACGAAAAAATGGTTGTGCGGTTACGCTTATCAGGATTGAAATAAATATCCCGGTAGACCGACACTGTGCGCCCCAGACGCTGACCCTTATCGAGTAGGTAAATCTGCGCCCATAAATCAATCAGACTTTTAGGGCTTGGAGTGCCGGACAGCTCAACAATTCGAGAAATCTTTGGTAGCATCATTTTCAATGCCTTAAATCGTTTGGCTTGCGGATTTTTGAAACTGCTGCTCTCATCCAACACGACCATATCAAATGGCCAGTTGTGTCCGTAATATTCCGTTATCCATTGGGTGTTATCCCGATTAGTGATGTACACATCTGCGGGAACGTCCAACGCCGCAATCCGTTCTGCCTGAGTCCCCAGCACAACGGACATTCTGAGGTTTTTCAAATGCGCCCATTTCTGCTGCTCATTTGTCCATGTGGATTCGGCGACTTTCTTCGGGGCAATCACCAGAGCTTTTCGTATCGCAAAACGCTCATATTTCAGCTCGTGTAGCGCGCTCAGTGTGATGACCGTCTTACCGAGGCCCATGTCGAGGAACAGGCCGATGTACGGGGTGTCGATAATTCGTGATTGAGCGTACCGCTGGTAATCATGGGGGGTATAGGTTTTCATCTGAACATCATCTCCTCTTGGCATCGCCGGACCACATAATCCACACGCTCATAGGAATCCACCGTGGGAATAACAATGATTCCGAATGACCGGAATTTATCCTGAATGTAAAGCTGGAGTTTGCGTTCGCGCTTGTTTGGGGCCTTTAGCTCGACAAATACGATACGACCACCCGGCAAAAGGATGATCCTGTCTGGCACTCCCGCTACTCCAGGGCTTACGAATTTTAGGCACCACCCGCCAAGGGCTTTAATTTCCTTGCACAGGCGGCGCTCTATGTCCCGCTCGGATTTTTGCATCAGTATCCCTCCATTTCTCCCGCGTGCGTTGGGGTGTCCAGCATTGAGGGTACGGTCATCCTCCAACCATCCAATTTTATCTTTCACCGAATCGGTGAATCGGAAAGGGCGACCGGAAAATGTGACAAACTCGCGCGCGCGTATATGAGTACACGCAAATAGGCGGATTAGGCGGTATAATACCCTCTATTCTCTCTATTCACATAGTATATTAGAAATAATTGTTACATTGTTACAAATAGAAAAATACCCTAGAGAATCAATGCTTTTTTGGCGCAACATTTTATGTAACATTTTGTTGCATTGTTGCAAACTTCTGCAACAATCTTTGAAAATGTTGCACGATTGTTACATAAAATGTTGCATTAATTATTCAACAACGGATGAATCCTCGTTGCGAACCGTATGGTCCAACTCGCAATACTTTTTCAGCACGTGTCCACCCTGGGATATTCTGCAAAACGGCATTGATTTCTCTCGTATCGAGATTTTTTATGTCTTTTAATGCACCTCCAAACAGCTCACACCATACCTCAGCGGGACAAATTCGATCTCGATCAACAAGCTTGATGTCGCCTTGTGTAGCTCTCGCCCAGAAGTCTCGCCGCCGATCAATGGACCATTTAGACCAATCTTCGGGGACTTGCTGCTGAACAAAATCTTGGATCAGACCCTCACGGGCGCTGGCTTCCCGGTGGGCTTCCTGTCGCTCGAATGCGGCTGCTTCAAGGTCTCCGGTCAGGTAGGTAGGTTCGCCGAGCTGCCATCGGGCTTTCGCCTCCGCCCAGATTTGGTCGATTTCATCGGATGTTAGGTCTTTCCATATGTTTTTTGTTGGGGGGATTTTCCCGACATCTACGGGCCAGAAACGGCGGTTGCCGGTGGGATCTTGTAAGAAATCCATTTGATTACAGGTGCCGAAAAACACGCAGCAGCGGGGTAGCTCTTTGACGTTACGCCCATAGGCGGCGCGGTATCGGTCAGCCCGTAGGGATAGAAACTGCTTAATTCGGGCGACATCGGTTCGCCGGAACGCATCCAGTTCTGCGACTTCTACCAGCCACACACCCTGTAATAGCTCGGATGCTTCCTTGCCCTCGAATGTACGGATGGAATCGTTGTACCAACCACGGGACATTTTATCAAGGATTGTAGACTTTCCGAGGCCCTGTTTGCCACAGAGAATCAGCATATTGTCGTATTTGCATCCGGGAGACATGGCTCGGGCCACAGCCGCCGTAAAGGATTTGCGGCAAACAGCTCGGTTATAAGCACTGTCCTCTGCACCAAGGTAATCAATAAAAAGCGTATCAAGGCGAGGAGTTCCATCCCATGAGAGCCGTTTAATGTAGTCTTGGACTTCGTTGAATGCGTGTGTAGCCGCGTGGATGTCCAGTGCCGCGTCAATGCACCCCCTATTGGATATCGCGTGTCTTTTCTCGATATACCAATAGAGACCGCTCAAATCCGTATCAGACCACAACCGCCGTTTTGCATCCTTTTCCCACGGCAATGACCCAAGGACTTCACCACGCCCTGCGAACTTATTTAGGGCAAATTTTCCTTTCAATTCCGGGTCGTTGTCCATAATGATACGGATATTGTCAATAGTGGGCTTTGCCTTTCCCGTCTTAGGGTGGAAGTCTAGCGTTTGCTCCCAATTGGCTGGGTCAGCGGTATTGTTTTGTGCCACTCCATCAAAGTCGGCTTTTGCCTGTGCCGCCCGCTCGCGGGCCATCAGAGCTATCACATTAGAATCAGCTACCGCAAACTCGCACATGGCATTAAAAGACGGCAAACGGTTATTAGGGGTCCCAGGAGCGGCATCATCGTCTGTATCCCCGAATTTATGGAGCCGAACTAGGTCAAAGGCGTTTACCAGTTTCCCACTGCATGGGTCTGTGGCGTGATGGGAATATAGGAACTTACCGTTGTCGTACAGCACCGCACCGCCTGTGGTAGAACCGCCCAGATAGGTGAATCGGTTCGGGTCATTGTCGCAGGGGTCATAAATCCCCGGCAGCAGATCATTCATAGCCCGTAGAATGTCATAAGTACGGTTAAATGCACCAACGATACCTGGCTTTGCTTCGGGATCTCCCTGCTTCACTGCGAGCTTCTGATAGCTGACAGTCCCGGGAACTTGTGGCCATTCGTTCCAGTCGTGCCAGTTGGTATAGCTTGAAAGAATAGTATCTGCGGATACAAATGGGGCATCTTGGTACTGATAAACATAAGAGCTATCCGCACAGCAACTGGGCCAGTACATCAAACGCGATGGTTCGAATGTGGTAGGGTCAGCCATTTGAATGCCAATCATGGATGCTATTTTTCGGGCAATGGCTTCGTACTCATCCGCGCCCACCGTCCGATCAAGCGGCATCACAATCCGTAAACGGGGGGATGTATCGCAGTGCTTCCGGGTACTGTAAATTAGATAAGAGCATCCCAGATTGTCAAGGGTTTGGATGATTTGAGGAGTTCCGTATGCCGGGATGGTATCAAAGTCTAGGGTAATCAGGTCGCGCCCGGTGACAGCGTTACCCTTGCGTCGTCCTCCGGCGAGAGTGCCGCCGACAAAGCCGCCGACATCTTTCAAGTCATCCTGCTGTGGCTTTTTTAATTTGAGGTAATCTGTGAGGGTTTCAAATCCCCGTGTCGGGTGTTCAAACCTCGCATAGAGGTCTGAGACGGTCGTTGTTTGGGGCAACCAGTTCATATCCTTTCGGCTTTTACCTACGGATATGGTGATTTGCCTATCATTTTTCAAGGTCATCACGCGTTCCTCCATTAAGAGTAAACCGGGCACTCAGATGCAAGCCGAGTGCCCGTCGGTCAACATTTCTTGTCGGCGTAATCATTATAGCTAAAAATATTAGACTAGTCAATACAGCCAGCAAATAATTTTTAACTCATGCGTATGAATTAAGGATGTTCTAGCCGAGCGACCCTTTCGAGTTCGACTTCGTGTAGCCTTTTTTCCCATCTGCGCATCTTTTCGTACTCAGTATCGATGGTATCAAATGCAAAACCCTGTCGCTCCAACACCCGGATACAAACCCGAATGTCCGCCACTTCTTCACGGAGATTTTCAAGGGCATCTTCCTCCAAAATAGGAGTAGGGTTCTCACCCCGGTAAAGTCTGGCCAACTTCAACGCGGCCTTGCCCAGTTCTGTACATTCCTCTGCAAGCTGCTCCAATATTGCAGGGGGCATCAAAACATCGTCAACGGGCTTAATCATTTGAAGATCCTCCTTGTTTCTTTATCCCGCAATTCAATACGGTTAATCAACTCAAATCCAGATTCATTGATGATGAATTTGAGAACCTTAACTAAGAACGCAACCTTGCCCTCCAATTGAGCATTGTCGGATTCAACGACCTTGAGGGCCTTATATGCCGTGGGATCAGGGCATCCGCTAGAGTTGAAAAATGGGTTCTTATCAATTACCATGTTTTATCATCTTCTTTCTTATCTGGAAAGTGTTTTTTGGTAACAGCAATGGGGAATTCCTCTATTTCACTTGCCCAAATACATGAACCTTTACCATTTAGATGTTCCCATATTAACGGAAACCCACCAATCCCATCAAAGAGGCTCGCCATGGTTTTCTCTCCACATACGCATGACAAACGGAATAAAACAAAATACCATGATGGCAGTGCAATGGAATTTCCAAGAGCTTTGTACCGGGTGCTATCTGAACTCTCTTTATGTACTTTGCCTTTTGAGTCCATCCATTCGCCGATATCCGTCCATCCATCCGGAAAGCCTTGCAGCCGTTCACATTCCAGAGGAGTCAAACGACGAACAGTTTTCTGTATATCCTTGACAACGTGTGGATCTTTGTAAGTTCTAGCGAGTAAAGTAGGGGATACATCCTCAGTACAACTAAAAAAGCCAATATCTGCGACTAAGGGAACCTGATTTCCTCCTGTTCCCATCCTTGCCTGCAAAGATGGGGATGTGCCACCACAGTCTCGGACAACATCACATGCATGCGCCATATCTAATATGCTGCATGGGGCTGGTGCAGGGACGCTCTGCGCTTCGGCGATAAATGTCTGCTGCTTCATTCCCGGCTGCGCTTGCAAAGCACCAGATATGCCGCTTAAATCTCGCAATTCATCACGTTGATTTGCCGAAAATGCTATAATTGGCTGATGACCATGCTCCTGCGCTCGGAGCGTACCGGATACATCATCAGATATGCTCATAACGGAACCACCCTGGTCATTCAGACACACGACGGCGGCATCATGCCTCTGGCTGGACAGCGTCGGGGATTGCTCATTGGCATAACCTATTCCATGCGCTTTCGCACCTAAGTTTGCACTAAAACCTGCGCATACCATTGGTAATGCGCCGTGAGAAGAGGCTCGGAGCGTTTCACTTACATCTCTATTGGGAACACCACAATTTGAAATTCCAATGCAGTCTGCGATAGCTGGGCGATCGATGGTGTTCAATGTGTAGCTTACATCCTGCTTCCAGCCCTTACCATTGCATCCCGCTGTATTTGCTCGATCAATCGTATTTCCTTGAATGCAAAAGACCGTTTGATCATTGCTGCATCCTAACGTACCGGATTTTTCTTCTTGTACTAATGCCCCCTTGCCGCCTCCGTCACATCCACCTCTGATGCGGACTGTAAAACTAGTGCCGTTTTCAGGGCTTCTGGTAGATCTTTGCCTCTCTGTGCCGCACGATTCAAAATTCCCTGGCACGCTTTCGCACTCAAATAATACTTCTGGAGCGGAGAGTCCTCCAAAATCTGCGACAAGTGCGATTCTGCGTCTACGCTGGGGGACTCCCCAAAACTGCGCATCGAATACTCGCCAAGCGATACTCCAGCATCCCCCCCCCCCTCCCTCGGTGTCCATGCTGGTGAGGCATCCGGCATTTGGCCATCCGTTTTTAGGTAGAGGAATAGCGGGGGCTTCTTTGCAAACGACCCTGACGGTTTCTTGCAGGACTGCGCCGAAATCGGATCCTTTGTTACTTGAAAAAGCACCTGGGACATTTTCCCAAACCATGAAACGTGGTCTAATGTCTGCGCCTGTTTTTCCTGATTCAGCATCCTTTTTCCTCATTTCTTTAATAATTCTAAGTTGTTCCATGAATAGTCCAGACCGTTCCCCGGCAAGACCCATTCTTTTTCCTGCGATGGAAAGATCCTGACACGGGCTTCCCCCAATTACCACATTTACTGTTGGAGCATCATTTCCTGAAATTTTAGTTATGTCGCCTAAATGCCTCATACATTTACCTCCCTTGGAAAAACAGGTTGCGGTATTTTGCCGCAAGGGAAATATGAACTCTGCATTTTTCAGCCAGATCCCCAGGGGACAACGTGTGGTCAGCCAACAACGCCGCAAAAATTTTTATGCGGATGTCCTGCTCACGCTTGATTGAAATGGCCTCAGACCGTGCCAATATGTCAGCCCGCTCATTAAAAGCATTCCCGCTGTGACCGCGCACCCAGCAAGATTTAATGTCGTGAATAATGGAAAGTTCCGCTATTTGCCGCCATAAATCGCTATTTTTCGTCTTTGGGTTTTGAATGAGTTGTTGCGACTTGGGAATATAATTGCAAACATACTGGCTGTCGCTGATGACTGTCACCTGACTTGGTGTTTTTATCGTGTGTAGTGCTTCAATCACAGCAGTCAACTCCATCCGGTTATTCGTTGAGCAGTAATGCCCGCCATGGATCTCCTGCATTTTACCCCCGATCAGAATGATTGCAGCCCATCCACCAGGACCAGGATTTCCGAGGCATGACCCGTCTGCGTAAATTGTAACTTTACTCATCCTGTTCACCGCCGTCTGTGTCCGCTACAGGCGTAAATTCCGCATCTAATACACTATCGCATTCAGAGAGAACTACCCGTTTCCTAGACTGAGCAATGACCTGACAGCCGCACATGGGGCAATCGAAAGTATCGTACAGAGGAGATTCTGATGCCCTAAAAAGCGTATTCAGCCCGGTTTCGCCGTTATCTCGTGATACATAGTGATTCTGCCGCACAGCAGGAAAGGTACTCCCACAGATTTTGCAATTAAGCATTATGATTTACCTCCTATTTTCCGTCATTTAATCCGTACCCGCAGATGGGGCAGTGACCATCAATCATTTTTACGCCACAGGTCGGACACCGCATCATCACGCGTGTATCGGCTCCATTGGCAAGGTAATCGGATTTGGCGTTTTCCATGTTGGCCTGTGCTTGGGTAAAATAGCTGTCTTTTAGCTCAATCCCGAGACCCCTACGGCCCATAAGAACGGCTTGGTATGGGGTAGATCCGATACCTGCGAACGGGTCGAGAACAATGTCATTGGGGTTTGTCCAGAGGTCGATACATCTCTCGATGACATCCAACTGTAGCGGGCAGATGTGTTTCTCATCTTTTTCATCCCGTGCGGATTTCCGTTGCAGTGTGTTAGACTGTCGAATATCCATCCATACAGGAGAAGCGTACCGCTGCCACACATCGACGGGAAATGTATCATGGGTATGCGGAATAGGCTCAGGATTTTCGCCCGGTTTACGGAATGTGATGACATAATCGGGAAGCCCTTGTCGGCTCATGGAGCTGTCTTTGCGAATCTGTTTATGTAGCAATCCGAGGGCTTTTGTACGCTGCATTTCGGTTACTGGGTTTTTCCAGACTGTGACCTCTGAATGGAAGATGAATCCGCACTCCATGAATTGCCGGATGATGTCTCCTCGAAAATCTTTAATTCCGATAAAACCGTCACGGCTTTTCATTGCCGGAAGATTCATGCAATGCACCGAGACAAGTCTACCCGGCATGACTGTTCGGAAAAGCTCACTGACGAGATAGAGGAAATGCCGACTGAACTCGTCGCCATTCTTGCTGTTGCCCATATCCCGGTCACTGTTGGAATATGTGTACAGACTCGCAAAAGGCGGGGAGAAAATGGAATAGTGGATACTATTGTCGGGGATACTGCGCATTACTTCGACGCAATCGCCTTGATACAGGGCGTACCGGTCATCAACCAATTGGTTAAGCACATTCATGTGTAAATTCCTCCCAGCTGGGTAAAGTCATTGTTGTGTTAGGGTTATACGGTGTAGCCAGTCTACAAGTGCTTTTCAGCTCTTGCTTTGTGATCTCTTTGGTATGAGCGATCATTGCATCCCGCATTTTAGCGCAGTCGGCTTGCTTCCGTTCGATGTTATCTTTAACGCATCCCTCTTTTGAGCTGATAACAATGTAGACATCGACGGGCTTTTTTTGCCCGAATCGCCAACACCGGCGCACCGCCTGATAATACTGTTCATAGCTGTCAGACAGGCCGACAAATACCATTTTAGAACAGTTTTGCCAGTTCATGCCGAATCCTGCGATAGATGGCTTCGTAACGAGGCATTTATGTAAGCCCATTGAGAATCCAACCATGCGAGATTCTTTCGCCGAATTGTTATCTGAACCGCAGACCTCCACACATTTCTCGATTTGGGAAGCAAGAAGATTGCTTTCGGCGTTGAGGTCGCACCAAACAAGCCACTGTTCATCGGAATTGTTTACAAGGGCAGCGGCTGTAGCGCATCGCTGAATCAATGTGTCCTTTCGTGCTTGACGGCGTTGCGTGAGGGTCATACTCTCCGAGCTTGGATCAATGCTATCACCATCGGCGATGATCTCGTGTACCCGCAGTTCCGGGAGCTGATAACCATCAATTTCATATCCGAGGTCAGCCGGAGAATTGAGGAATACCGCCCAGCTGCCCATCCATTGCCAAAAAACATCTTCGGCATGACCCTTGAGCCGCCATTTTGATGTCTGCCCGCCGTCATGGACGAAAAACATTGCGAGCATTTCAGAGTAGGACATGATGCCCAGAAACTCGGCATGATTGCCCAGTTCCATAAAGTCGTTTGGAGCAGGTGTAGCTGTACACGCAAGACGGAACGGAGTATCGCAGAAACAGTCGATTATCTGGTTTCTAACCTTTCCGGTAAAGGATTTCAAAATGCTGCTTTCATCCAAAACCACTCCAGTAAAGCTATAATCCATGAATTTTCCGAGCTTTTCATAGTTCGTGATATTGATACCGGGACGGAGATCCGTCGCATCTTCACAGTGCGTGACCTCAATGCCGAACTTGATGCCCTCCGCGATAGTTTGTGCTGCAACGGCGAGTGGAGCGAGGATCAGAACCATACCGCCACGGGCTTTCACAATCTGAGATGCCCACTCCAATTGCATAGGTGTCTTTCCGAGGCCACAATCCGCGAAAATCGCTGCGCGACCCTTAGCCAAAGCCCACCGGACAATATCTTTTTGAAACTGGTACAGTCTAGGATTCAAAGAATCTGCGTCAAGCTGAATACTGTCCGTGTGGATTGCGGTGGTCGCTTTTTGGTCAATAAAATCTTTGTATGTCATCATCACGTTTTAATCCTTTTTGAAGAATTGACCTACCCACCCATCCGCATTTAAGGGAAGTCCCGGTGCCCATGGGATAGGCCGGGTCATCAGATGCTCCACACGGGAAAGCATATTTTCGATCGTATCAAACGGTGCAGTATCGATGACAACCTCGTCATGGATGTGGAATACGATTGGAAGCCCAGCTGCTTCAAGATTTTCAATGGCAAGCGCAAGGCAATCCCTAGCGATGGCTTGTACAACATTTTCAACCAATTTGCCGCCGTATGTTTCAATCGGTCTCCATTTTTTCGTACCTTGTTCAACGCCCATATAGCTGATAGATGGATTGCCCCACTTATTAATGCCGATAGACGGGTTAATGTAATAGAGTTTTCTCCCGGACGGGAGCAAGACAGTCATACAATACACGCCTTGTTGAACATCGTATTCACGAGCCAATGTGAGGCATTTTACCCGGGCTGCACCGCCATTGCTAATAACTTGAACTGCTGCGTTGTCCATCTCGTACCAAAGATCCCGAATCCGGCTATTGGATTCCCGCCACCGATTAACAATGTCCTGCACATCATCATCGGACAGGTCATCCAAGTTATGCCCGACATCCATCCGACGCATAGCTCCAACGCCGCCCTGATAGCCGAGAGCTAGTTCTGCGACTTTCCCCCGGGCACGGAATGAATACTCAGGGTTTCCTTTTTTGATTCGATCAATAGGGATGTGGAACATCTGAGAGGCAGACGCTTCATATATCTTACCGTGAGTGCGAAATACCTCTAATCGCCACTCCTCACCAGCGAGCCAAGATATGACCCGTGCTTCGATTGCTGAAAAATCCGCATCGATCAGCACATTTCCGGGAGAAGCCACAAATGCTGTACGGATTAACTGGGATAGGGTATCTGGAACACTACCATAAATCATTTGGAGAGCGTTTTTGTTTTGGGACTCGACCAGTTCTCTGGCAAGTTCCAGCGGATCTGTGTAGGTTCTCGGTAAATTCTGCACTTGTACCAGCCTACCCGCCCATCGTCCTGTTCGGTTTGCGCCATAAAATTGTAGCAGTCCTCGTACCCGCCCGTCAGGTCCTACGCAAGCGTCTATGGCGTTGTATTTTTTGGTTGAAGTCTTACCCAGCTCCTGCCGGATTTCCAGCATTCGCTGAACAGAGGGACTGTTGGAATCCATCCCAAGCATAGCAGTTACGGTTTCTTTACGGAGATTTTCAATGGGCTTGTCAGAATCCATTTCTGCGTTAAGCCAATCCGTTAGCTGCTTAACCGAATTAGGGTTCTCAAGCCCGGATAGCTGTTTTGCCTCGTTTGTTAAGTCTGCCTGTACCTCCGCGCCGATTGCAAGTGCGCCCTCTGTAAGAGCCATGTCCACGGCCACACCGCGGGAGTTGATACGTAGATCAGTTTCCCATTGCTTTTGTACCCAATCAGGGACGGGAAATGCGGAAAGCCGACGCTCAATCTCCATTTCAGTAACTACATCCTGCCGGTTGTATTCTTTGAACAATGCCCACTTATCGGGATCATGCTGCGGAAGATTCCTCGTTCTGCCACCATTGGCTTTTGTGGGCTTGCAGGGTACACAGAAATAACGAATCAGTGCCTTACCCGTGGCAAGCTTCTGTTTATCCTCTGGAAGACCTAAAGCTTTACCAGTAGCGTCCAGTCCAGCGGTATAACCACAATACAAGCCGTGAAACATTGTGCATCGCCATTGGCTCGGATCCATCATGCCATAGGTTTTCGACAAGCACCACCACTCGAATGGGGCATTGTAGGCGTGTTTAATGCAGTCTGGATCGTGTAGCAATGCCACCAGCCAGTCCGGCACAACCTCTCCGCTTGCCATGTCGATTACCTGTACTGGCGCACCATTAAGAGAATAGGCGAAGAGCAGAATTTCAAAATCTTCGGATTGAACATATCGGAATGCCCCGGCTGATCCGATAGGGACACTGCTGTATGTCTCAAGATCAATAGATAGATGATTGAGAGCCATCGCGGGCTACCTCCTTTTACGATTATTTGAATTGTGCGGGCTGTGAGCAAATCCACAGCCCGCACAGCCCGTACAGCCCGTACAGCCCGTACAGCCCGTACAGCCCGTACAGCCCGTACAGCCCGTACAGTTACATGGGCAGACCGGTGATGGGGTTAATCTGAGGCGTTGCACCGTACTGAGGAGCGGGAGTAGCTCCGTAGGCAGGAGCCGCTGCGGGGGCAACTACAGACTGCCCGACACCGGCAAAATCATTCGCCGCAGAACTTCCGCCGGACAAAGGTTCACCGTCTCTGGTTTTCATCACATTGCCCAGACCGCATCCGATGCCCTTGCTGCCGGAGTTGTTGTAGCCAAAGAATCGAATCGTCACTCGGGCATACATCCCGGAGTAGATGTCTTGGGGGGCCAGTTCGCAGTTGATGTTGGACTGATCGACCACCTGCGGCTTTTGCTTGGTAGATGCGGTAAGCACCCAATGTCCCTTGCATTCCTCGCCGAATGCCGCACCACTCTGGCGTACCCCATCGCCGTCCCACACGGGAATCTTAGGTACAGGAGGCCGCACACCGCCCCATTTCTTCTGAACTGCATCGTTGGCAGCGGCCTGAATTGCCGCGTCGATGTCAGCCTTGGTAGCCACATCAGACTTGGGGATGAGCAGGGTCACAGCGTACTTCGGCTCCGCGTTGGGCTGCTGAGGATTGGCGTAGGGAGTGGTAAGATGGGCATAGGACAGGCGGCATTCGCCGGTAAGGACTTTCATAGGATCATTTTGATACATATTGTTTTTCTCCTTTTCAATTTGACGTTTTATGGATGATTAGCGGATTAAGGTTTAGCGACATCTGCAAAATCAGCAGCAGCAGGATTGTATGCAGGGCGGGGATCGTCTGCGGATACAAGTGTAGGTTTTCCGACCGGTTTAGTTACATAGTCATCAAGACCGAAACTGGAAAAAGCCTTTTTGCCAATTAGATCCTCGATCATGGCCGGGGACTTAAACTCTTTGGGCTTATACAGGTCTGCTGATTTCACCCCTGCCTGTTTGGTGAGAATCGATTTTACCTTTGATTCAGCGTCAGCAGTAAATACTCGATTGCTTTTTCCGGCGACGGCCTTATAGCCGGGAATAGATTTTCCAGCAAGAATGGACTGTAGAGCGTACCCCATAAGATCTTCATACCATTTTTTAAGGTCTGCGGCCCTTTGGAGAAGCATTGCCACATCAAGGTCGGTCAACATTCCTTTGCTGCCGCCGATGGGGCGCAGCTCATAGCCCGATTTCGTCTTTTCAACGCATCCTTTGAAATCTTCATAGGCTGAATTTTTCTCAGCTCTAGCGGCGCATACGGGCTTGCCACGGCAAAAGCGGCAATGGTCGCCGGGGCAGAACACCGCGCCCTCGCCGGTATAAGCGGCGTAAGCCCTAGGTTTGACATATTCCTCGCCCCATTTCAGCAGATCCGTCACAGAGATGAAATCTTCATCCACAGTGTCCCGAATCCTTGGCTGGACGATAGCCATTGCAACCTTAGTAATAGCGTCCCCGAAAATCGTTCGGACCAGTTTCAGGGCACCCAATGCGTAGAGCCGCATTTGGGAGTTATCCTTTGCCGAAACAGCAACGCCCGTACCGTGCTTATAGTCGGTGATTCTCAAAAGACTCCCGCCGACCATGATGCAATCACAGGTTCCGTGCCCTGCGGGAATGTAATCAGTAAGATCGACGCTCTGCTCGAACAGGACAGCGGGGGGATCATCAAATTCCATTGCCTTTTCTTTCAGAAAATCAGCGTATACTCCTGCGGTGCGCAACATTTCTGGCTTATAAAGTGGGTGGCTTTGGAGTTCCGAAAGTCGAGTACCCATAGTGTCATCATCAATAAGATTGAACGCTTTTCGGCCATACCATTCGCAAATCGCATGAGCGAGAGTACCCTCCTCCGCATAAACGCTTGTTTCGGCTGGAAAATTCTCCTCAAATCGGGGGGCCGCTGTGCAGTTCAGCCATCGCTCAGATGATGACGCAGAGCAGAGAGCATGATTTGTCGGTGTAGCCATTCTTGCATCACCTCAAATCTTTGCACCCAGCGTTCTCAAATCTGCGGCGAACGCAGCGTACTGATTGGGATTGAGGTTGACAATGGACGGTACGCCATACTTCCCAAGCAGTGTAACCAACTGACCCATCTTCCCCGGTTGATCCAGCAGAGCCGCACCGGCGCGGGAAATCTCATCCACCGTGTACTGGTGTTCGGCAGGAGCAGGAGCAGGAGCAGGTTGCACGGAGGGCTGAATGTCTGCGGTCTGATTGGTGGGAGCATCCGTCTGAATGGGAGTAGCTACGGGGGCTGTGCCTTTCAGTTCTGCCTTGTCTACGTTGGGAATCTCGAACTTTGTTCGCAGTGCGGCAGCAAGATTGTTTACTGCGTCGCAAACAGTGGGAGCATCAACTACGATATGAATTTCAAATGCCATGATATTTTCCTCCTAAATTTTGTGCTTGTTTCCATTCGGTAAATTTTTGCCGGTTGACTGGGTCATCAAAGAAACGTTGAACCGCTGGCAGAAGAGCAGTGCAGAGGTTATTTTGATCTACCTTAGAAATCTTCGTCGGATCAATACTGATTGCGCTAATGCGCCCGACTGATTTACTCACCGGCGTTTTCGGATTCGGATCGCTGCTTCTCCAGCCGATTCAACGCCTCCTCGAGGCGAATTCGGGTTCTTTCGTCACCCTTTTCGCCTTGAAGCACTACCGACAGATACGCAGAATTGTATCCGCTCTCTTTGGCTAGTGCCTGTCCAGTGATCCCGGCAACGTGCATTCTGCCCACTACATCGGCGATCCACTTCTTATCCAACATTTTTCCACCTCCTATTACAGACAAAATTTTTTATCCGTAACAGTTGAAAAGTTTTATCTGACATGCTATAATGCGAATGTTCCAATACTCACATTTTCCCTACGCCAATGTTACCAGCAATGGTGTTTAGGGAGCCGTACAGCTAAATCTTCTTAACTGCTACATCCGCATTATAGCTAAAAACCTTTAACTTGTCAAGGGGTGCAGCAAAAAAAATTTAGCTGTACGGTCAACTCATTCAGGAGGTAAAAATGAGCTTCTTTGACCGTTACGCAAAAGCCTGCATGGATCACGGTATCGAACCATGTTCTCAGCGTGCTGCTGATATGTTCGGTACGACACGCGCAACCATTTCTCAGTGGAATACTAGACAGGCGACTCCCAAGGGCGACACAGTGGCAGTTATCGCTTCTGCCTTGAATGTATCCAGCGATTATCTTTTAGGCCGTACAGACGATCCTATCGACCCTGTAAGCTATCTGCGAACACCATCCCAGGACTCGGTATATCTGTCATACGCAAAACTCGATGTAATAGATCAAGCGAAAGTTGAAGCATACATCGACGCACTATTAACATCCGAAAAGTACAACCCCATTAAAAAGGAAAACCGTGCATAACTGCACGGCAAGGAAACATACTTATTGTGAATTGGGAGGTGCATCGATGTGATGAAGATTAAGTACAACAAGGACATCGATAAAGCCTTTGAAAATAACAAAATTAACTATGATGGAATCGACAAATCAGGAAAAATAGCTGTGGTTTACGCTCGGTACTCGTCTCGGGGACAGGGCGAACAATCTATTGAGGGGCAGCTTGCAGCGGCAAAAGCATACGCAGCGGCAAGGGGCTACACCATCATACACGAGTATATCGACCGAGCGCAGACCGGCACAAATGATGATCGGGCAGAATTTCAACAGATGCTTTCCGATACAGCCACAAAGAGCTTTCAAGTTATCATTGTTTGGAAAGTTGACCGTTTCGGGCGAAATCGTGAAGAAATCACATTTAACAAGTACCGTGCGAAGAAAAATGGAGTCCGAGTAGAATATGTTGCTGAGAATTTGCCTGATTCACCAGAGAGTGTGATCCTCGAGAGTGTGTTAGAGGGAATGGCTGAATACTACAGCCTCCAACTATCACAGAATATCCGGCGGGGTTATCGGGAGAACGCCAAGAAATGCAAGTATGCCGGGGGCCTCATCCCTATGGGGTACAAGCTAGATGATGAAAAACGCTTTATTATCGATCCCAACACTGCCCCAATTGTTCGAGAAATCTTTACCATGTACGCAGCCGGACAAACCATTACTGAGATTTCTGATACTCTCAATGCCAGGGGTATTCAAACCACCCGGAAAAGACCTTTCACTAAAAACAGTCTCCGGGCACTACTGAAAAATGAAAAATATATTGGAGTCTTTGATTTTAAGAACGGCACAATTCGAGTAGAGGGCGGCGTTCCGGCAATTGTAGACCAAGACACATTTGACCGAGTACAGCGATTGCTCGTCACTAACCGGCGCGCCCCTGCACGGAAATGGACAAAGGCTGATTACATTTTAACTGACAAACTTTTTTGCGGGCGATGCGGCAGTGCCATGGTAGGCGAATCCGGCACGGGCAAGAGCGGAACGAAATACAATTACTACCTTTGCACTCGTCACAAGCGTGAGCATGACTGTCCCACAAAAGCCATTCGGCAAGACAAAGTCGAGCCATATGTCTTAGATAAGGTCAGAAAGCTACTAAACAACGACGACCTGCTGAATTGGATTGCTGACAGCGTGTGGGATTATTACAGTGCCAAGGATCTGGAAAACAACCAAAAGAAAGGGCTACACGCTCAGCTCGCAGAGAATGAAAAAGCGACCAACAATATTATGCGAGCCATTGAAGCAGGTCTCCCTTTGACGGAATTAACAAAATCTCGAATTGCTGAGTTAGATGCTCAGCGCACGGCACTCAGTGCGGCCCTCGCTGCTGCGGAATTGGAAAAAGCAGCAGAGCTGACCCGTGACCATATCCTGTATTATCTACTCCAATTCCGGGAGGCTCAGACTGATGACTTTGACAGCCAACGACGAATGGTAGATATTTTTATCAATGCGATATTCATAGATGGGGATGAAACCACGATTGTTTTCAACTTTACAGATGAAAACAACAGCACTGTTACTCTATCAGATCTGAATGACGCAAAAGCGAGTGGAGTGTTCGTCCGCTGCGCTTCCAGCTCCACCAAAAAACCTCCCCGCAGGGTGGTGTGGGTCGGAAAGTGGTACGAGCCGAGGGGAATCGATTACATTATGGTGTGCATTTCGTCTAGCCGAAATGCACCAGAGTGCCACCGGCACTCTGATTTAGATGGGTTCGATTCCCCTCTTTATCCACCAAATAGTAAATCCACCCTCAAGGGGTGGATTTACTATTTGGTGGACCCGAGGGAAATCGAACCCCTCTAAACCAGAGCGCCTTTGGCGCTACCGCGTCCACTCCCCAGGTTTTGGCAGCAATTCTTCACCAAACCCCGGCATTGGGCGAATCACCGTCATTTTTGGAATGCCGGTTCCGTCCAGGTAGACGGCTTCGTAAATGTAGGAATCCCAGGAAATGCCGAATTCGACCTTCCACATATCAGTATTCGTATCAAAGCTTACGGAATCCACATTGTAGTCATTGCGGCTGCATTCCTGTTTGGCCCGGGCCAAAATGGAATCCCGGTTGGGGGAAATAAGGGGGTCAACGTTTCCAAAATCCGAGGTTTTCTTTTCGTAAGCCAGATGGTCCAGGGCCTCCATTTCCTGCGTATAGGAAAAGAACGGAGGTGTGTCCAGATCAATAGCGTTGATTTGTTCCCTTATTTTGTCGGCTGTGTCGGAAAGAATTTTTGCGTTTACGGTATATTCGGGGCAGACCAGTGTCAGCTCTTGGAGATTTCCCTGGGCGTCATACCGGATATGCAGTTCCTGACCACTTAGTTGAACCACATTGTCCTCCTCATCGTATACTTTTTGAACAATGGTTTCCGGATCCTTTACCAGAATGATCTCCGTTCCGTCAACTGTTACAGAGTCCACGCCTCTGCTGAAATAGTCGAATTCGTCCAGATAGAGCGAAAAATTCTCTAAGGTAACATATTCGGCGCTTTCTGCGCTTTTGGGGATCGCTGCCGTTTGGCCGCTGCCCCAACGAAGATGGTTTTTCTGAGCCTTTCGCATGATATAGCCGTAATCGGAGAGATAGTTGTCATCTTTCAGAGAATAGGTCACATCGTGCAATAAATGATCCTGGCCTGCCTTCCACAAATCGGTGACGCTGTAGAGGCCCTTTGAAAATTCGTCCGAAAGGTTCTGCTGTTTGATAGAAATGTGATAGGTATCTCCATTGACAAGGTTTTGAAAGGCCTTTACATAGGCATCTACATAGGGCTTGACATCCACAGTATAGACTCTGAATTTGGCGTAACAGCCCTTTTGAGAGCTGGACCCATGGGGGCCCGTCAGCGTTACCATCATGCCCAAACGGTAGTGCCCCGCTTCCAGCTGGCCATAGCTGGGGCCGTAATCCGCGGCCCAGTGAATGTCGTCGTTACAGGTCAAGGTTTGCTTTGGCACATACCAGGGCTTTCCGTTTAATGTGGGCAATTCTTCGTAGGAAGTTCCGTTCCATTTTTCAATCCAGTATTCCGAGCCTGCCTCCAAAACGCCTTCTGCTTCCTGACTCCAGGTTTTTGCGGTAATGGACAGGGCGGAGGTTTCCGGCTGGGCAACAGACAAGTTGATGTTCACATCATCAATATACCAATCAGCCGCCACTGCCCCAAGGACGGTCCCTTTGTTATACTCGGTCAGGACTTCCTGCTCCTCCGGTGTCCAATGCAGGTTTCGCATGACCACCCCGTAGGCAGTCGTGGCCATGGTGACCATAATGGCGGCAATCAACAGAAACCGGAGCGGCCGGTGGCTTCTGCGTTCCTGCCGATAGGTTGCCGCTTCATGAACATATTCTTCCGGAATACAATCCATTGCGGAAAAAAGGTCAATTGGTTTCATACAGAGCCTCCTTTGCAAGCTGCGCTTTCAGCTTTTCCCGGCACCGATGCAGAATCGACTTCACCTTCGGCTGAGAAAACCCCATTTCTTTGGCAATTTCCGGAACGGTAGAAAGGAAATAATACCGTTTCAGGAAAACGATCCGGTCCCGGGTGGGAAGAGCCTTGCAGAAAACCTGAATCGCAGATTCCAGTTCCTTCCGTGCCATCTCCTGCTCTAAGTCAAAGGGACCGGCGATACATTCTTCCAGTTCGTCCAAGGCGACATTGATTTCACCGCCGCCCCGCCTTTGGGCGGACAGGCTGCGCCAACGGCTGACGGATAAATTGCGGGTGATCCGACCCAGAAAGGCAGACAAGCTCTTAGGGCTAGTGGGCGGAATCTGATCCCACGCAGCCAAATAAGTATCGCTGACACACTCCTCCGCATCCTGGGTGTTATTCAAGATACGGTGGGAAATAGAAAAGCAAAACCTGCCATATTTTTGATCGATATTTTCAATTGCCCGTTCGGAACGCTGCCACAGAAGCTCAATAATTTTTTCGTCCTCCAAGTAAATCCCTCCTTACAATTTAGGGCCCTCTACTGATTTAGTCGCAAACGGGGGACAAAAGGATTCGTCTCTTTATAAAACTTTATCATGGAACCGGAAACCTGGCAACAAGCGAATGGCAAATAGGGCGATTTTGCCTTGCAATCGTCCTTTTGGAATGGTAGAATATAAACGATTGAACTAGGGAAGTACTGATTAAGAACGGTCCTGAACAGCCTGGTTCAGAAAGGGTATCTGACCGTCGATACCGAAAAGACCCCTTATCGTTACCGTTTGTCCCAGCATTTTCCTGATTCATAGGCCACGAAAAAGAGCGAACTGCCGAAATACAGACAGTTCGCTCTAATAGTTATGGAAAATCAAATGCACAGTGGAATGAATGACTTCATTTCTGCTGAACCAACCGTTTAAGAGGTGCATACAATGACATTTACACAATATTATACGTCCCCCCTGGGCCCCTTGCTCCTGGCGGCAGATGAAATCGGCCTCACCGGGGTGTGGTTTGAGGGGGCCAAATATTATGCCGCAAATCTTCCGGCTGAACACATGGACCGGGAGACTCCGATTCTTCAGGAAACGAAGGAATGGCTGGATATTTACTTTTCGGGGAAAGACCCCGGTTTTCTGCCGCCGCTGCATCCGGCCGGTTCGGTGTTTCAAAAAAGCGTCTGGGAGCTCCTTTTGAAGATCCCTTACGGGCAGACCGAAACCTATGGCTTGATCGCGCGGCAGCTGGCCCCAAAGCTTGGGGTAAACAGAATGTCCCCCCAAGCCGTCGGCGGGGCGGTGGGGCACAACCCCATTTCCTTATTGATCCCCTGCCACCGGGTGGTGGGGGCTAATGGGAGCCTCACCGGCTATGCCGGGGGGATCGGGCGGAAACGGAAGTTGCTGGAATTGGAACAGGCAGGAGCCGTGTATTCAGACTGTGGACAGTCCCCCAAATAAGGTCCTCGCAATCGGATATTCCGTGGCGGCATGGGTATTTTGAACACCCATGCCGCCAATTTGATTTTTTGTAAAATTTGGGTAAAATTAGTAAACACAAATGGGCGAAAGTATGCTATAATCTCTAATATGCACAAAAGCGGCGGGGTGTTGCCACAGGGCGGGCGTCTGTCGCTTATGGAAAAACAGACCAACAAAGAGGAGAATGTGATCATGTCCAAAATCGTCAACGAGGCAAAAATCAAGAACCCCTTCATTGCGAAAATCAGAGAGCTGCTGGAGCACCGGGCCTTCTGGCTGTACCTTCTGGTGGATGAGGCCGAAAAGAGAGGCCTGGACCCTACGGACTTTGCTTCCGCTGCAATTACCCGCTGCGGCATCTCTCAGGGCAATGACCTGGTGAAAAAGGGCGGCACCAAGAGCCTGAAGGGCCTTAAAAAGACCCTCTTCACCAAGGCGGCTCGGTGGGTATTTGAAATGGACGTGGTGGAGAGCACCGATGATACGCTGTATCTGGATTTCCACTACTGTCCCCTGGTCAAAGCCTGGCAGAAGGCCGGCTGCACCGATGAGGAGATCGCCAGACTCTGCGACATTGCCATGTGCGGCGACCATGGCATCGGCAAGTGCTTTGATGCCCGGCTGGAGCTGCCCAAGGCCATTGCCAAGGGGGACGATATTTGTGCCCTGCGCTACATCAAGTCCGGCTCTCAGCAGGTGGAGAAATGAAAAAAGCGGATACATCCTTGATCGTCAGACTGTGCCTGCCGCAATTTGCGGTGGGCCTGTTTACGACCATGCTGAATAATTATCTGATTTATTTTTATCAGCCCTCTCTGGGCTCGGGGATTCACAATCTGATTCCCCAGGGGCGAATCGTGCTGGGCTTCCTCACCGTCATCGGCACCATCAAGGCCATTGGGCATATCATTGATGCAGTTACCGATCCGCTGATTGCAGCCAACTCGGACAAAAGCAAGCACCCGGAGGGACGGCGGATTCCCATGATGAAAAAAGCGGCGATTCCCTTTGGCCTGTGTGCGCTGCTGATTTTTGTGGTGCCGCTGAATTATGTCAGCGGCTGGAATGTTGCATGGATCGCCGCTTTTATGTGGGGCTATTATTTCTTCTTCACCCTGTATATGATCCCCCACAACGCTCTGATTCCTGAGCTGGTTCAGGACGGCCCTATGCGGGTCAACGCCTATACCATCAGCTCCTTCTTCTTTGTCACCGGCAGCGCCCTGGGCTATGTCACGCCGCTGATCGTCAGTGGATTCAAGGGGGCGGGCATGGTGACCCTGTCGGCATGGCGGTTGACCTTCGGTATTTATACGGCGATTGGCACTATTCTGCTGCTGATTCCTGCCTTTACCATCCGGGAAAAGGACTATGTCCATTCTGCCATCCCCAATGTGACCCTGCGGGAATCCTTAAAGCATGCCTTTTCCAATAAGTATTTCCGCATTGTGACCTTGGGCCAGCTGCTGGAAGGCACGGGCATGGCCTTTTTCCAGGCCTGCATCATGTACTACGTAACCTCCCTCATGGGTCTTGCGGAGACCTACTCCGTGCTGATTCTGGCCATTTCCATTGCGGGATCTCTCATGATGTACCCCCTTGTGAACCGTTTCGCCAAGAAAAGAGGAAAAAAGCTGCCCATTATCCTGGGGTGCATGGTATTCTCCGCTGCGGAGATCGTGATCTGTTTCAGCGATATGCTGCCGGGGAACCGGCTGGTTCTGGCCTGTGTCTTTGCCCTGTTTGTGTCCTTCCCCTTTGCGGTGCTCAATGTGCTGCCGGGGGCCATGATGGCAGACATCATCCAGTATGATACCGTGACCACCGGCGTGAATCAGGAAGGTATTTTCGGGGCGGCCAGAAGCTTTATAGTGAAAATGGGCAACTCCCTGGCCATTATGATCGTGCCTTCCTTGATCGTTACCGGGGCAGCCGCCGGAGAGAATGTGGGCGTTCTGGGCCTGAAGCTGACGGCGGTGGCGGGAAGCATCTTCAGCCTGTTGGCGATTTTCGTGCTCCTGCGCTACAAAGAGCAGGAGGTCCTGAAGGTGATCGCGGAGGCTGGGAAAAAAGGAGGCGCGCAATAATGGAACATCCTTCTTTGGAGGAACGGGACCTTCGCTACGGGGCCCGTCTGGCGGAAATGATCCGGTGCAAAACGGTATCGAAAAAAGACGGATTTGAGCCGGAGGAGTTTTTAAAGCTCCGAAAGGTCATTGAAACCCTGTTTCCTCTGGTAACGGAACGGGCAGAACGGACCATTTTCGGGGATGATGCCTATCTGTATAAGCTCACAGGCCTGGATGAAACCCGGAATGTGATGGTCATGTCCCATCATGATGTGGTGGATGCCACAGGAGACTGGCAGGAAGAGCCTTTCAGCGGTGTGATCAAAGACGGCAAGCTCTGGGGGCGGGGAACGGTGGATACCAAAACCCCGTTGTTCGCGGAGTTTACGGCCCTGGAAGAGCTGCTGGAGGAAGGCTTTCGTTTTCCGGTGAATGTCTACCTCTTTTCCTCCCATAATGAGGAAACAGGGGGAGATGGGGCATTGCTGGCCCTGCGCTACTTCCAGGAAAACAACCTGCGCTTTGATTGGATCATGGACGAGGGCGGTGCCGTTATCGACCCGCCCATGGCGGGCATCGACAAAAAATGCGCCATGATGGCGGTCCATGAAAAGGGAAGATGTACGGCCCAGCTGGTGGCAAAAAATCAGCAAGGTCACGCCGGGCTGGAGGGGGGACACAAGACCCCTGTCATGCGCATGGTGTCCTTTATGGCCCAGGTGGACGAAGAGAAGCCCTTTATCAGAAAGCTGCACCCGGAGGTCCGGGGGATGTTTGAGGCCATGGCCCCCCATATGTCCTTCCCCATGGGCTTTGTGTTCTCCCATCTGGGGCTGTTCTCCGGCTTGTTGATCAAAATCATCCCCAAGCTCAACGCCGCCGCGGGAGAGATGCTGGGAACCGGCTGCACCTTCCGGAAAATCTCCACGGACCCGGACGGTACCTGCCGGGCAGAAGCCTTCCTGCGCTGCATCAATGATGAAGATTTTGCCAAAGACCTGGAAACCCTGCGGCTTTTGGCGGCCAAGCAGGATGTGGAGCTTACGCTGCGGGATGAGGATAATGAGTATTATAAGCCCACCTCGCTGGACAGCGCCGGTTATCGCTATATCAAAAAGGCCGTAGAAGCGGCCTTCCCCTATGCCGCGGCGGTGCCTTTCATCCTCCCGGCAGGAACGGACGCAAGACGGTTTACCGACCTTTCCGACGCGGTCCTCCGCTTTGCGCCCATTGATATTGACAAGCAGCAATACGCCTCTGTCCACGGAGAAAACGAGAATATCAGCGTGGAGAAGCTCCATCTGGCGGTGGACTTCTATAAGGCGCTGCTGCGGAATTACCCGCAGAATGCAGTCCTGTGACTTTAATTGTTTTGAATGATACGGAAAACACCCAAAATCCTCCGCTTCGGCGGGGGATTTTTGCGTCAAGCAATGGATTTTGATCACGTCGTTCCGATGGAAGATAAAAGTGTATGCCATCTGCATATTTCTTTTTGTGAGCAAATATGGTAGAATAAAAACAAAAAGGGGAGAAGCGGACTTATGGCGATCGTAACATTTTACTGCGGGGACCCGAAAAATGCCCCCAAGACCACCCAGGGGGCCCATTTGGGGGCCAACGCAATATTGCTTTGGCAGGACAAGCTGCTGTTGGAGCGCCGGGTGGACGCGCCGGTCTGGGGGCTGATCGGCGGCGGTGCCAAAAAACAGGAAACCGGGCGGCAGGCCATCGTCCGGGAGGTTTATGAGGAACTGGGGCTGCGCATCCCGCCCCAGGCCTTTCGGAAGCTCCAGGTTTACGGAGACCCGGGCCGCATTGCAGCCTACAAAGATGGCAGCATATGGCGGATGGTCATTGTGCTCTATGGCTATGAATTTACGGAGGAACCCGTCCTTCATAAAAGCAGGGAGTCCCGGGAGCTGCGCTTTTTCACCCGAGAAGAGGTAAGGGCGCTGCCCCTGGCCGTTACCCACCGGGATATTATTGAAGATTGGTTCCTGAACAGAGAGAATTTTGACTGAAAAATTGTCTGCTTTTTGGCCTTTCACGCGAATAAACTGTTGAAAATATACAGAAATTCAAATTATACTTGTATATTCTATTCATTTGTGATAGAATGTACCCTGACGGCGCAGTATCCTAGTCAGAGTGACCGTTTTCCAGGAAGGGCCTAAAAATCCTTTGAAGGGCACATCGGTGAAGTCCCTGGTGTCTGCTTTTTACGCCCAGTTTAGGGTGGATGCTGGGGGTTAAGGATTCCGGGCGCGCTCCAATGGCATGGGGCATACGACCCGTTTTCCGTGGAGACCTGGTATTGTGCGACGACGGACAGTTCCTCTAGCGAGGCCCGCTCGCGTACGAGCCAGGAATAGAACCTGCAAGGCAGTGCACAGAATCGTGTTGCTGCGTGCAGCGTAGCCTGCCTTGAGTGAATATGAGGGGAAAGAAGATCAGGCGGCCGGTTGCCGTGGCCATGGCAACTGCCGATATCGCTTCTGGAAACCATATTTGCAAAAGAGGCTAAGACCTCGGTTTTCTCTGCTGTGGAAAACACCTAGGCTGTCGTAACTGGGCAGACAGGAGATTGCGGTACGGACTAAGTGGCAATCGGGTACGTCCGCTGGCGACACGGACGCAATGGGATGAAACGGAAACGGCCTGCGCGGCAACGGCAGGTTTCCATTGGGGAAAACAAACCCGACCTAAGCCGTAAGATTTATCCTGCCTGCTGCCGTCATTTTATTTATAAAACATAATAGGGGAGAATACCTGTGTCAAAAACCGATGGGGACAGTAGCAAAAGGCAGCAAAAACAGGCGCTTCGATGGGCACTTACCATTTTCCTGGTGACCATCGCCGTCTCCGCTACCATCAGCTTTGTGTCCGGTGAAGTAATGGACCGCAGCTCTATGGCAGTGGCTTTTTTGATTTTGCTGTTCATCGTGGCTGTGGGCATTGTATTTGATATTGTGGGTGTGGCGGTGACCTCCGCCGATGAAAAACCCTTTCATTCCATGGCATCCCGGCGGGTTTCCGGGGCCAGGGAAGCAATTCGACTTCTGCGCAATGCCGAGAAGGTCAGCTCCATCTGCAACGATGTGGTGGGGGACATCTGCGGCGTTGTTTCCGGCGCGGCCTCGGCAACCATTGCGGCCAGAGCCATTATGTACCTGGACTTTTCCTGGCCCCAGCTGGTGAGCCTGGGAATGTCCGCCCTGGTTGCCGGGCTTACCGTCGGCGGAAAAGCCATCGGAAAAACCGTGGCCATGAATTCCTGCACGGATATCGTATTTCTGGTGGGAAGAATTTTGGCCACCGTTGACCGGTGGAAAGAATGGCCGCGGAAAAAGATAACAAAGAAAAAAGGATGAAGTGTGCTGTGGGGATCTTACAGGATATTCATTGCCAGCAGGATCTGCTGAACCTTACCGAGCCGCAGAAGGCTTGTCTGTGCCGGGAGATCCGGGAGTTTTTGATTGAAAATGTGGCAAAGACTGGGGGCCATCTGGCCGGAAACCTGGGCGTTGTAGAGCTTTCTGTTGCCATTGAAACCGTATATAATACACGAAAGGACCGCCTGGTTTTTGATGTCGGTCATCAGTCTTATGTCCATAAGCTGCTGACGGGACGCCAGGCGGATTTTCCCAGCCTGCGGCAGTACGGCGGCCTTTCCGGCTTTCCCAAGCCCTCGGAAAGTGTCACCGATGCCTTTGTGGCGGGCCACGCTTCCAGCTCCGTTTCCATCGCCCTGGGCATGGCCCGGGCCCGGACCCTTTTGAACCAGGACTACAATGTGGTAGCCGTGGTGGGAGACGGCGCTGCCACCGGAGGCATGATCTATGAAGCCCTCAACGATCTGGCGGTCAGCAAGGAGCCCATGGTAGTCATTCTCAATGACAATGAAATGTCCATCAGCAAGTCCATCGGCGGCCTGTCCCGGCACCTGTCCCGGGTCCGCAGCAGCCAGAATTACCTTCACGCCAAGCGGTATTACCGGACTGTTCTGAAAAAAATTCCCGGAGGCAATGCCGTCTATAAGGCCACCTCCCATGTGAAGAACCGCCTGAAACGGATGCTGATGCCCGGCACCATGTTTGAAAATATGGGCATTACCTATCTGGGCCCGGCAGACGGACATGACCTGCCGGGGATCACCGCCCTGATCAATTCCGCTAAAGAAATGCGGGAGCCGGTGCTGGTCCATGTGATCACCAAAAAGGGCTGCGGCTACCCTCCCGCCCAGGAGGACCCCACCAGGTTCCATGGCATCGGGAAATTTGACCCGGTGACGGGCAAGAGCCTGGGAGCCAATGTTCCCACCTATTCCGGCTCCTTTGGCCAGACCATGGTGGACCTGGCCTCCAGAGACAGCAGAATTTGTGCCATTACCGCGGCCATGTCCTCCGGTACGGGCCTTACGGAGTTTATGCGCCGGTTCCCGGAGCGGACCTTTGACGTGGGTATTGCGGAGGAACACGCCGTATCCATGGCGGGGGGCCTTGCGAAGCAGGGCATGATCCCAGTGGTGGCCCTTTATTCGACCTTCTTGCAGCGCTCTTATGACCAGCTCATGCAGGACGTGGCCATGCTCCACTTGCATGTGGTGCTGGCCATTGACCGGGCCGGGCTGGTAGGGGACGACGGCCCCACCCATCACGGCGTATTCGATGTGGGCTTCCTGGGCCAGATGCCGGGCATGCTGATTTTGAGTCCGGCGAGTCTTGCGGAGCAGCGGGATATGCTGCGCTGGGCCATTGAAGTCTACGACGGCCCTGTGGCCGTGCGCTATCCCCGGGGAGGCCAGGGAGCCTATACGGGCTCTGCCTGGCAGGAGAACATGGATATCCATCAGGGAAATCTCTGCTGCCACCGTTCCGGAAGCGATGTGACCCTGGTGACCTATGGGAGTCTCATCAACAATGTGCTGGAAAGCGCCCAGATGCTGGAGCGCCAGGGAATTCAGGCGGCTGTCCTGCGGCTGATGGACCTGAGCAGATTCCCCGGTGAGCAGATTTTAAAGGCGGGGGCGGGCCCTGTTGTGGTCATCGAGGAGACCTGTACCGGCAGCGGCATTCGGGAGCGTCTGGCCTGGGAGCTTCGGGCCCTGGACCCGGAGCGAATGGTCAGCGGCATTGACCTGGGGCCGGATTTTGTACCCCATGGCTCTCAGGAAAAGCTCTATGGTCTCTGCGGCCTGGATGCGGCTTCGATCACGGAATTTGTAAGAGGGGTGACCCGACATGAAGATTAAAAAACGGCTGGATGTGCTTCTGACGGAGCAGGGCTATGCGGAAAACCGCACCAAGGCCCAGGCCATTATTATGAGCGGAATCGTCTATGTAGATGGGCAGAAGGCGGACAAGCCCGGCACGTCCTATGAGGAGTCGGTTTCCATTGAGGTTCGGGGGGCGGTGTGCCCCTATGTAAGCCGGGGCGGCTTGAAACTGGAAAAAGCCCTGCGGGACTTTGGGGTGAAGCCGGAGGGCTATGTATGCTCGGATTCCGGTGCTTCCACCGGCGGCTTTACGGACTGCCTGCTACAGCAAGGGGCCAGCAAGGTCTTTGCCATTGATGTGGGCTACGGTCAGCTGGACTGGAAAATCCGTTCCGACCCCCGGGTGGTGGTCATGGAAAAGACCAACATCCGCTATGTGACCCAGGAGCAGCTGGGGGAGCCTCTGGATCTTTCCGTGGTAGATGTAAGCTTTATTTCCCTGAAAATTGTTCTGCCCGCCATTGAGAAGCTTTTGAAGCCCACAGGCCAGGTGCTGTGCCTGATCAAGCCCCAGTTTGAGGCGGGACGGGAAAAAGTCGGCAAAAAAGGGGTCGTCCGGGAGAAAAGCACCCATAAAGAGGTGCTGGATGAGTTCGTCTCCCTGGCGGACAGCCTGGGCTTTCGCATCCTGGGCCTGACTTTTTCTCCTGTGAAGGGGCCGGAGGGCAATATTGAATTTTTGGGCCATCTGAGCCTGAACCCCGATGCCCAGGGCATTCGTCCGGATACCGGGGATGTGGTGGAGCAGGCCCATGCCGCTCTTGATAAAGGAGCGGACCTATGAAGAATGTGATTCTGACCCCCAATCCTTACCGGGATCGGAATTTTCAAACGGTGCGCAGCGCCATGCAGATTCTGAAGGACGCAGGCCTTCGGGTCAGTCTGTGCCTGCCCTTTGATGTAGACCGGAGCTATGAGCTGCCCAAGGATCTGCGGTTTTCCCGGCTGGAGCGGGAGCTGAACAGCGCCGACGCGGTGATTTGCTTCGGCGGCGACGGCACCATTTTGCATACGGCCAAGGCGGCCACCAAACGGGGCATCCCCATTCTTGGCGTGAATATTGGCACCATGGGCTTCCTGGCGGAGTTGGAAAGTGCGGAGCTCAGCCAGCTGCCAAAGCTTGCCACGGGGGACTATCGCCTGGACCCCAGAATGATGCTGGATGTAACGGTCCAGCGGGACCGGGATATTATTTTCCACGATATTTGCCTGAATGATGTGGTGGTCACCAAAGGGGCCGTGGCCCGTATCGTCTATTTAAGCGTGGAATGCGACGGCGTGCAGGCCCTGACCTGCGGCGGCGACGGTGTGATCATTTCCACGCCCAGCGGTTCCACGGCTTATAATCTTTCCGCCGGAGGGCCCATCGTTGAGCCGGATGCCCGGAATATGATCATTACCCCCATCTGCGCCCATGATATTTGCAGCCGGTGCGTGGTGACCTCGGACCGGCGGGTGATCACGGTCCGCATGATCCAGAACGCCCGGAGAAACGCCTTCCTATCCGTAGACGGGGGAAAGGCTCTGCGGCTCAATATGGGAGATGTGGTGACCATCCGCAAATCCAAATATGAAACGAAGCTGCTGAAGCTGAATGATCGCAGCTTTTATGATGTGGTGAATGCCAAATTTCAAAGGAAGTAAGAGGAACTTGCCATGAAATCCAAAAGACAGGCCAAGATCATCGAGATCATCTCCAACGCGAATGTAGAGACCCAGGAGCAGCTGCTGAAGGCCTTGGAGGAAGAGGGCTTCACCAGCACCCAGGCAACCATTTCCCGGGACATTAAGGAGCTGCGCATTGTCAAAGAGCTGACAAGTCTGGGTACCTATCGCTACAGCGTGCCGGAAAAAGATGTGCCTCCGGCCCTTTCCGACCGGCTCAATACCATTTTCCGGGAATGCGTCATCAGCATTGACTATGCGGAAAACCTCATCGTCATCCACACCCTGCCGGGCCTGGCCAGCGCCGCGGGGTCTGCTCTGGACGCCATGAAGATCAGCGTGGTCCTGGGCACTCTGGCCGGTGACGACACGGTCATGATCGTGATGCGGGATGCCGCCGCCGCGGCTGCCTTCAGCGGAGAGATCAAAGCGGTGATCCGCTAAAAGGAGAGAGAATCTTGCTGAGCCTATTGCACATTGAGAATATTGCGGTAATTGAGCAGGCGGACATCTCTTTTGACCCGGGCTTTAACGTACTCACCGGTGAAACCGGTGCGGGCAAATCCATTGTCATCGACGCGATTTCCGCCATTCTGGGCAAACGGGCCTACCGGGACATGGTCCGGACCGGAACCAACAAAGCTTCCGTCCGGGCGGTGTTTACCAAGGTCCCGGACCTTCCCTGGTTTGGGGAGAACGGTGTCGAATATGATGAAGAGACCGTGATCCAGCGGGACATCTTCATGGACGGAAAAAACGTCTGCCGGGTAAACGGCACTCTGGTGACCGTGTCTATTTTGCAGAAGCTGGGTCTCCAGCTGATCAATATTCACGGTCAGCATGATTCTGCAACCCTGTTTGACGAGGAAAACCACCTGCGTTTTCTGGATGCTTTTGCGGCTAACGAGGCGTTGCTGCTTGACTACCGGGAAAAATTTTCCGCCGTCAGCGCCCTTCGTCGGGAAATTGACCGGATGACCATGGACGAGGGGGAAAAGCTCCGCCGGATGGAGACCCTCAAGTATCAGGTGGAGGAAATCGAAAAGGCGGATTTAAAGGCCGGGGAGGACGAGGAGCTGGAGCAGCGCAGAAAACTGCTGCAAAATTCCGAAAAGCTTTCCCAGGGCCTGGAAGAAGCCGCAGAGTCCCTTTTGGGCGGCGATGACACTGACGGCGCGGCGGCCCTGCTTGCTCAGGCGGCCTATGCCCTCAGCCGCATCGCCCGATACAGTGATGACTATACCGCTTTTCAGGAGCGGCTTACGGACCTTAAGTACCAGGTCCAGGACATTGCCGACGAGGTCCGGGACGCATTGGAGGAGCTGAGCTATTCCGCCGATGAGCTGGAGCAGATTGAGTCTCGGCTGGACATCATTCACAGACTTCGCCGGAAATACGGCACCACCTGTCAGGAGATCCTGGAGTATCTGGAAAACGCCCGGAAGGAACTGGACGAGATCGAGTTTGCGGACGACCGGGTGGAGCAGCTGAAAAAGCAGCTTTCAGTAAAGGAGAAAGCCGCCTGGGAAGCGGCCATGCTCCTGCGGAAGGACCGGCAGGAAAAGGGAAATCTCTTGTCGGAAAAAATCCTTTCGGAGCTGCGGCAGCTGGATATGCCCCGGGTGCAGTTTCAGTGCCGGTTCCGGGAAACGGAACTGGGGGCCGACGGTGCGGACCTGGTGGCCTTTTATCTGTCCGCCAACGCCGGTGAGGACTTGAAGCCTTTGAGCAAGGTGGCCTCCGGCGGTGAGCTGGCCCGGATCATGCTCTCCATGAAAAACGTTCTGGCGGAAAAGGATGCGGTGGACACCCTGATTTTTGACGAGGTGGATACCGGCGTATCCGGCAGAGCCGCCCAGCGCATTGCGGAAAAGCTGCGCTCTCTGGCAAAACATAAGCAAGTGCTGTGCGTGACCCATCTGCCACAGCTGGCGGCTTTGGCGGATACCCATATGCTCATTGCCAAGTCCGAACACGACGGCAGAACCTTCACAACAGTGACCCCCTTGGACCGGGAAGGCCGGAAGCAAGAGCTGGCCAGAATCATCGGCGGAACCAATATTACGGAAATCACGTTAAAAAGTGCAGAAGAAATGCTGCCGCAGCCATGAAAACTTCGGCATTTTGCTGCTTGACAAAGAGCTGGGCTTCTGCTACAATACGTCACAACGCAGAGATGGGAAAAAGTATGCTTAGTGAATCCCTTTCAGAGAGCCGCCGGAGGGTGCGAGGCGGCAGGAACCTATGCAGAAAATACCTCCCGGAGCGGCTTTCCTGAAGCAACAGTAGGGAAAGACGGGTGCGCCCGATACAGCGTCGCCGCCTGCGGGGCGGCATGAGGGGTGGGTCGTGAGGCTCTCCCAAACTGAGGTGGTACCGTGCTTTATGCGCCCTCTGTCTTTTTACGGACAGAGGGCGCTTATTTTTATCAGGCCGAATCCGAAAGCTGTCGGTTGGCGTTTTGACAGTTTCCGGATAGGACCTGGGAAAGGAAAATGAAAATGAAAATTTACGATGAACTGGTGGCCCGCGGCCTGATCGCCCAGGTGACCAACGAGGAAGAAATCCGGGAAATGGTGGATAACGGTAAGGCAACGTTCTATATCGGCTTTGACCCCACGGCGGATTCCCTGCACGTCGGCCATTTTATGGCCCTGTGCCTCATGAAGCGGCTGCAGATGGCCGGAAACAAGCCTATTGCCCTGATCGGCGGCGGCACCGCCATGATCGGTGACCCCTCCGGCCGGACCGACATGCGTTCCATGATGACCCGGGAGACCATTGACCACAACTGCGCCTGCTTCAAAAAGCAGATGGAGCGGTTTATCGAGTTCGGAGAGGGCAAGGCCCAGATGGTGAACAATGCCGACTGGCTGCTGAACCTTAATTACATTGACTTCATCCGGGATGTGGGTGCATGCTTCTCCGTGAACAATATGCTGCGGGCCGAGTGCTTCAAGCAGCGGATGGAAAAGGGCCTGAGCTTCCTGGAATTCAACTACATGCCCATGCAGTCCTACGACTTCTACTACCTGTTCCAGCACTACGGCTGCAACATGCAGTTCGGTGGCAACGACCAGTGGAGCAATATGCTGGGCGGCACGGAGCTGATCCGCAGAAAGCTGGGCAAGGATGCCCACGCCATGACCATCACCCTGCTGCTGAACTCCGAAGGCAAGAAAATGGGCAAGACCGCCAGAGGCGCCGTGTGGCTGGACCCCAATAAGACCAGCCCCTACGAGTTCTACCAGTACTGGCGGAATGTGGACGATGCCGACGTGATGAAGTGCATCCGGATGCTGACCTTCCTGCCCCTGGAGCAGATCGACGAAATGGACGGCTGGAAGGATTCCAAAATCAACGATGCCAAGGAGATCCTGGCCTTTGAGCTGACCAAGCTGGTTCACGGCGAGGAGGAGGCCCTGAAGGCCCAGGCCTCCGCCAAGGCCCTGTTCTCCGGCGACGGCAATGACGCGAACCTTCCCACCACCGAGCTGACGGAGGAGCAGCTGACCGACGGAAAAATCGGCCTTCTGAGCCTGATGGTGGCCTGCGGTCTGGCAACCTCCAACGGCGATGCCCGGAAAAACGTGGCAGGCGGCGGTGTGTCCGTAAACGACGAGAAGGTCACGGACATCAAGTTTGAGATCACCCGGGACATGCTCCGGGAGGGCGTGAAGCTCCGCAAGGGCAAGAAGGTATTCCACAAAGCGATCCTCAAGTAAGAATTTCCGCGCCGGAAGGATTATATCCGGCGCGGATTTTTTATAGCAGGGAAGCCAAGGCGTCCCTTGTTTCCGGGCTGGCCTCTCCCAGGGGCAGGCGGCAGGAGCCGCAGTCCAGGCCAATCAGCTTCAGTGCTTCCTTCACCGGCACCGGGTTTACCTCCCGGAACAGGGCCTGCATCAGGGGCAGCAGCCTGCATTGCAGGTCCGAGGCGGTGTCAAAGTCTCCGTCCAGCGCCGCCTTGACCATGGCCCGGGTCAACTCCGGCTCCACATTGGAAACCACGGAAATAAGGCCCGCTGCCCCCAGGGAAAGGGCCGGGACGGCCAGATCGTCATTGCCGCACCAAACGGAAAAGTCCCGGGGGCATTGCTGCCGGATTTTGGCAATTTTTCGGATGTCCGAGCTGGCTTCCTTCACCCCCACAATATTGGGAATCTCCGCCAGCTTTTTGTAGACGGAAACGGGAATGTCCAGCCCCGTCCGGCTGGGCACGTTGTAAAGGATCACCGGTATGGAAACGGCCTGGGCAATATGTCGATAGTGCCGGTACAGCCCATCCTCTGTTGCTTTATTATAGTAGGGGCTGACCACCAGTAGGGCATCCGCCCCCAGCTCCTGGGCGGCCTGACTCAGGGCAACGGCATGGGATGTGTTATTGGACCCGGTCCCGGCGATAAAGGGAAGCCCCTCTGGGATAGCCTCCCGGGAAACCCTGAAAAGCTCCAGCTTTTCCGCGTCCGTTAAAGCCGCGGATTCTCCTGTGGTGCCGCAGATCACCAGGGCATCTGTCCCCGCCAGCTCCTGCCGCCGGATCAGCTGCCGGAGCATGGGGGTATTGAGCCTGTTTTCCAGAAACGGGGTCACCAGAGCGGTGCAGACCCCTGTAAAAATTGGCTTTGTCATAGAATCCCTCCCATGCAGTCTATGCGTTGCGGGCCCATTTTGTCTGTTGCAAAAGGAAGGAAAATGCACTATACTATAATGAACTACGATTCGGAGGAAACTGTATTGAAGACCCATGATTTTTATTATGACCTGCCGGAGGAGCTGATTGCCCAGACCCCTTTGCAGAAGCGGGATGCCTCCCGGCTTATGACCCTGGACCGGGTCACCGGGGCGGTGGAGCACAAGCATTTTTATGATATTATCGATTATTTAAACCCCGGAGATTGCCTGGTGATGAACGATTCCCGGGTGCTGCCCGCCAGACTCCTGGGCCACCGCCCCACCGGCGGCGCGGTGGAGGTGCTGCTGCTGCGGGACCTGGGAAACAAGTGCTGGGAGTGCCTGTGCAAGCCCGGCAGAAAGATGCAGCCCGGTAACGAAGTGATTTTCGGAAACGGCGAGTTGACGGCAGTAGTAAAAGAAGTCCGGGAGGACGGCAACCGGGTGGTGGAATTTCACTATGAGGGTATTTTCCTGGAGGTGCTGGAGCGCCTGGGGAAAATGCCCCTGCCTCCCTATATCAAAGAGGAGCTTCAGGACCAGGAGCGCTACCAAACGGTCTACTCCCGGGAAGTAGGCTCCGCCGCCGCCCCTACTGCGGGCCTGCACTTTACCCAGGAGCTGCTGGAGAAGATTCGGGAAAAGGGAGTCAAAACTGCTTTTGTGACCCTCCATGTGGGCCTGGGAACCTTCCGCCCCGTAAAGGCCGATGACATTATGGAGCACCACATGCACAGCGAACTGTGCATGATGAATGAGGAGACTGCCCAAATCCTGAACGACACCAAGGCCTCCGGCGGCCGGATCATCTGCGTTGGCACCACCTCCTGCCGGACCCTGGAATCACTGGTCAGAGAAGACGGCACCTTCGAGGCCGCCTCCCGCTGGACGGAAATTTTCATCTACCCGGGCTACACCTTCAAAGCCATGGATGCCCTCATCACCAATTTCCACTTGCCGGAAAGCACCCTGGTGATGCTGGTCTCCGCCTTCGCCGGCCGGGAGCACGTTTTAAACGCCTACCGGACCGCCGTAGAAAACCGCTATCGGTTCTTTAGCTTTGGGGATGCCATGTACATTGGCAATATTTGGGAATAAAAGAGGGAAGCTATGTTTCAGTTGTTAAAAACCGAAGGAAAAGCCCGTCGGGGCGTGTTTACCTGCGCCCATGGAACGGTGCAGACACCTGTATTTATGAATGTAGGCACCCAGGGGGCCATTAAAGGGGCCCTCAGTGCGGCGGACCTGAAGAATATCGGCTGCCAGGTGGAGCTCAGCAATACCTATCACCTGCATCTGCGGCCTACGGATCAGGTGGTGCGGCAGATGGGTGGCCTGCATAAATTCATGACCTGGGACGGCCCCATCCTGACGGATTCCGGCGGATTCCAGGTGTTCAGCCTGTCCTCTCTGCGGAAGATCAAGGAGGAGGGCGTGTATTTTGCCTCCCATATTGACGGACACAAGATTTTCATGGGTCCGGAGGAGAGCATGCAGATCCAGTCCAACCTGGGCAGCGACATCTGCATGGCCTTTGACGAGTGCATTGAAAATCCCTCTCCCCGGGACTACGTCCAGAAAAGCGTGGACAGAACCTACCGCTGGCTGGTCCGCTGCAAGGCGGAGAATGCCCGGCTGAACAGCCTGCCGGATACCGTCAATCCCCAGCAGATGCTCTGGGGCATCAACCAGGGCGGCACCTATGCCGATATTCGTGTGGAGCACATGAAGCGCATTGCGGAGCTGGACCTGCCGGGCTATGCCATCGGCGGCTTGGCAGTGGGGGAGACGGCCCAGGAGATGTATGACATAATCGATGCCGTAGAACCCTTTATGCCGGCGGACCGGACCCGGTATCTCATGGGTGTGGGTACCCCCACCAACATTATTGAGGCGGTGGCCCGGGGCGTGGACTTCTTTGACTGCGTGATGCCCGCCCGGAATGCCCGCCATGCCCGGCTCTTTACATGGGAGGGGGCCATCAACCTGAAAAACGCCAAATACCAGCTGGACGACAGCCCCATTGATTCCAAGTGTGATTGCCCGGTATGCCGCCGTTACTCCAAGGCCTATATCCGGCATCTGTTTATTGCCGATGAAATGCTGGCTATGCGCTTGTCTGTGATGCATAATTTGTATTTTTATAACAAGCTCATGGAGCGTATCCGGGAGGCCCTGGACAATGGAACCTTCGCCCAATTCCGTCAGGAATACTCGGAAAAACTGGCAAGAAGAATTTAAAAACCCATGGACTCTAAAGCAAATCTTAAACTTTCCAATTCTTAATTTTTTATAATTCCGGTTGAAATGATACGGTTCCCGTGGTATAATCCTGACAGTTTAGCGTGGGCTTACGGAAGCCCTGAAAGGAAGTTTGGAAAGCAATATGGGCATCTTTCCCAAAGTAAATACCAGACCCCGGATGCCGAAGCTGCTTCCCTTTTTACTGGCGCTGCTGCTGCTCCTGCAAACGGTCCCCTTCCTGGCACTGGCGGAGGATACACAGGGGACTTCGGAGGAAACCCTTCAGGAAGAGACCGTTCAGACGGAGCCCCCGGAGGAAGAGCTCCCCGAGGAGCTTCCCCGGGAGAACCCGCAGCCGGAGCATTTTTTTCCGGACTACACCCTGGAGGATTACGGGGATGTGATGTATGGCTCCGGTACCATCAAAGATAACGGGTGCAGCGTATGCTGTATGGCCAGTGTGGCCACGTTCCTGACAGGGCACCAGTATTACCCCGATGAACTGGCCCGGTGGTTCGGTGCCAAGGCCGAAAACAATGTGGATCGCATTCGCTACATGGCCAAGGCCCTGCAGCTTCCGATGACGGAGGCGGAGAATTATATCTTTGTCAAGGAAGCGCTGTTGGAAGGCAAGGTTGTCATTCAGCTGATGAATGGCAGGTCCCTGTTTACAAAAGCCCAGCACTTTATTATGCTGAAGGGATTTAATCAGGACGGGAAGATCATGGTCTATGACCCCTCCACCTCCAATCGGATCAGCTGGCGGCTGAAGGATGGCTTTGAAAACGGCTTTACCACAGACGAAATCTGCTGGGGTTATGACGGTGCTTTTATTTTTGACCCGGCGAAAATGCCGGAGGAGCCCTTCATCTATGAGCCTCCGGTTAGGCCTTATGTGGAGCCCCGCTATGACGGACTGAAGCTGACGGATGAAGAGACAAAGCTCCTGGCAAAGCTCGTCTGGGTGGAAGCCCGGGGCGAAAGCGAGGAGGGCCAGCAGGCCATTGCGGAGGTGGTCCTGAACCGCCTGACCTCCGGCAATTTTGGTACATCCATTACGGCCATGATCAATGACGAGAGCCAGTTCGTTCCCCACAAGCTGATCGTCGCCGCAAAGCCCGGCCAGGCCCAGTATGAGGCCATTGACCGCGCCCTGTATGGGCCCTATGTGCTTCCCAAGGAGGTACAGTTCTATGGCCGTGTCCGCACCACCGACAGCGTCTGGGGCGAAATCGGCGGACATATCTTCTGCTACCCCTGGCATTATTTTGATGAATAACCCTTCAAAGCACCGCTTCGGCGGTGCTTTTTTGAACTCAAATGATTGATAGTCGGAAACAACATTCCGGCGCACTGTTGATGTTGCACAGTTGCGCTGGAAATTTTTGTATATCCTATACAAGAAAAAGTCTTATAGTAAGCCAGTGCTAATTTTTCGAGAGAAAATTTAGCTCTCAAAATGTGTAGTTTGCATAAAAAAGAGGCATATTCAACAAATTGAACATGGCTCATATTGCGAAAAGCCGTGAAATTTGTTATAATGAGCCTGCCTATATCAAAGGAGGAATATGATATGCTGGATGAATCCTACTACCGGAAGACGGATGAGATCATTGCCCACTACGGCAGAGAGGCCAAGGCATTGATCCCCATCATGCAGGATATTCAGGCGGAATATCGCTACCTGCCCGGTGAGCTCCTCGCCTACATTGCAAAGCAGATCGGTATCACCGAGACAAAAGCTTACAGTGTTGCAACTTTCTACGAAAACTTTTCTTTTGAAGCCAAGGGTAAATATGTCATCAAGGTGTGTGACGGTACAGCTTGCCATGTGCGCCACTCCACTCCCGTGCTGGAGGCCCTTTGGAAAGAGCTGGGCCTGAGCAAAAAGAAACACACCACCGACGACATGATGTTCACGGTGGAAACGGTTTCCTGCCTGGGTGCCTGTGGTCTGGCACCTACCATGATGGTCAACGAGCAGGTCTATCCGGCCATGACGCCGGAGAAGGCCCTGGCACTGATTGCGGAATTGAGAGGTAAAGGCTGATGATCCAGAATATTGAAGATCTGTCCCATGAAAGGGAAAAAGCCGTTGCGGAATTGAACGGCTATGATTGCCGCGTACTGGTTTGCTCCGGTACCGGTTGTATTGCCACCGGCTCTGATAAGATCCACAAGCTGCTGGAAGAACTGATTGCGGACGACCCTGAAATCGATCTGGTCTTTGCACCCCATGATGACCACGACCGGCCCAACATCGGCGTGAAGAAGACCGGCTGCCAGGGCTTCTGCGAGCTGGGACCCCTGGTTCGCATCCAGAAGGGCGACAAGATGGTCCAGTACGTGAAGGTCCAGCCGGAAGACTGCAAGGAAATCTATGAAAAGACCATCCTGGGCGGCGACGTGATCGAGCGGCTGCTGTACCATAAGGGTGAACAGAAGTATGTCGGTCCCGAGGAGATTCCCTTTATCGCCAAGCAGACCCGCATCGTTCTGGAAAACTGCGGCAATCTGGATGCCGAGTCCCTGGATGAATACCTGGCCTCCGGCGGTTTCAAGGCCCTGGAAAAGGCCATGTTCCAGATGGACCGGGACCAGGTTATTGAAGAAATCGACAAGTCCGGCCTTCGGGGCCGTGGCGGCGGCGGCTTCCCCGCCGGCAAGAAGTGGAAGCAGGTGGCCCGGCAGAAGGACCCCATCCGCTATGTGGTCTGCAACGGCGACGAGGGCGACCCCGGTGCCTTTATGGACGGCTCCGTTATGGAAGGCGACCCCTTCAAGCTGATCGAGGGCATGATGATCGCAGGCTATGCGGTCCGGTCTTCCGACGGCTATATCTATGTCCGTGCCGAATATCCCATGTCCGTTGCCCGTCTGCGCCACGCCATTGCGCTGCTGGAAGAGCGGGGACTGCTGGGTGACAACATCCTGGGCTCTGATTTCTCCTTCCATCTGCATATCAACCGTGGTGCCGGTGCCTTTGTCTGCGGTGAGGGCTCCGCTCTGACCGCCTCCATTGAAGGCAATCGTGGTATGCCCCGTGTAAAGCCTCCCAGAACCGTTGAAAAGGGACTGTGGGAGCGTCCTACGGTGCTGAACAACGTGGAAACCTATGCCAACGTGCCCAAGATCATTCTCCAGGGTGCGGATTGGTACCGCTCCATCGGCACCGCCGGAAGTCCCGGCACCAAGACCTTCTCCCTGACCGGTGCTATTGAGAATACGGGCCTGATCGAAGTGCCCATGGGTTCTACCCTCCGGGAGATCATTTTTGACATCGGCGGCGGCCTGAAAAACGGCGCCACCTTTAAGGCCGTCCAGATCGGCGGCCCCTCCGGCGGCTGCCTGACGGAGCAGCACCTGGACGAGCCTCTGGACTTTGACTCCGTGAAGAAGTTCAACGCCATTGTAGGCTCCGGCGGCATGGTGGTCATGGATGAGCACACCTGTATGGTAGAGGTTGCCCGCTTCTTCATGTCCTTCACCCAGCGGGAGAGCTGCGGCAAGTGCGTTCCCTGCCGGGAGGGCACCAAGCGGATGCTGGAGATCCTGGAAAAGATCGTCAACGGACAGGGCGAACTGGAAGACCTGGACAAGCTGGAAGAACTGGCCACCATGGTCAAGACCATGGCGCTGTGCGGCCTCGGAAAGTCTGCGCCGCTGCCTGTTATTTCCACCCTCAGCACCTTCCGGGACGAGTACATTGAGCACATCGTAGATAAGAAGTGCCGGGCCAAGGTCTGTACCGCTCTGCGCAAATATGTCATCAACCCCGATTTCTGTAAGGGCTGTGGCAAGTGTGCCCGGAACTGTCCTGTGAATGCCATCTCCGGCAAGGTCAAGAATCCTTATCATATCGATCCCACCGTCTGCATCAAGTGCGGCGCCTGTAAGGAAAACTGCGCCTTTGATGCCATCTATGTAGAAGCGTAAGGAGGGGCAGCCATGGGAACCATTACGATTAACGGAAAAAAAGTTGAATTTACCGATGAAAAAAATGTTCTGACCATTATCCGCAAGGCCGGTATTGATATGCCCACACTGTGCTATCATTCCGAGCTCAGCACCTTCGGCGCCTGCCGTCTGTGTACCGTGGAGAATGACCGGGGCCAGTGCTTCGCCTCCTGCTCCGAGGAGCCCAGAGACGGCATGGTCATCTATACCCATACGGAGCGCCTGCGCCGCCACCGGAAGCTGATCGTGGAGCTGCTGCTGGCTGCCCACTGCCGGGACTGCACCACCTGTGTCAAGTCCGGCGAGTGCGTCTTACAGGACCTGGCCCACAAGATGGGCATCCGGGAGGTCCGGTTCCAGGACTACAAGGAGCTGAAGCCTGTGGATTACAGCTCTCCCTCCATTGTCCGGGACCCCAATAAGTGCATCCTCTGCGGCAACTGTGTCCGGGTCTGCTCGGAGATCCAGGGCGTTGGCGTTCTGGGCTTTGCCCACCGCGGCACCGATGCGGAGGTGACCCCCGCCTTTAATAAAAAGCTGTCCCAGACCCAGTGCGTCAGCTGCGGCCAGTGCCGTGTATTCTGCCCCACCGGCGCGCTGACCATCCGCACCCATATGGACGAGGTTTACGCCGCCCTGGGCGACCCCAATACCCGGGTCGTTGCTCAGATCGCTCCGGCGGTCCGGGTGGCGGTGGGTGACGCCTTCGGCCTGCCCAACGGTGAAAACGCCATGGGCAAGGTGGTAGCGGCCCTCCATGCCATGGGCTTTGATGAAGTGTTCGACACCAGCTATTCCGCCGACCTGACCGTTATGGAGGAATCCGCGGAATTCCTGGACCGTGTGAAAAACGGCGGCAAGCTGCCGCTGCTGACCTCTTGCTGCCCTGCCTGGGTGAAATTCGTGGACAACGAATTCCCGGAAATGAAGGAAAACGTATCCACCTGCCGGTCTCCCCAGGGGATGTTCTCCGCGGTCATCAAGGATTATTACCGTGATCCCGCCAATACCGGAGGCAAAAAGACCTTTGTGGTGTCTATTATGCCCTGCACCGCCAAGAAGATGGAGGCCATCCGGCCCAATTCCTTCACCAAGGGCGAGCAGGATACGGACGTGGTCCTGACCACCACGGAGCTGACCCGGATGATCAAGAACTTTGGCATCGCCTTTGACAAGATCGAGCCTGAGGCCTGTGATATGCCCTTCGGCCTGAGCTCCGGCGGCGGCGTGATCTTCGGCGTCACCGGCGGTGTTACCGAAGCGGTGCTGCGCCGTCTGGCAGACGACCACAACGCCGCGACCCTGAACGCCATTGCCGCCTGCGGCATCCGGGGCGACGAGGGCATCAAGGAAGCCACCATTCCCTACAACGGCATGGATGTGAAGATCTGTGTGGTCTCGGGTCTTGCCAACGCCCGGAAGGTCATGGAGCAGGTGCAGTCCGGTGAGAAGGAGTACCACCTGATCGAGGTTATGGCCTGCCGTCGCGGCTGCATCATGGGCGGCGGTCAGCCGATTCCTGCCGGTCCCAGACACAAGGCCGCCCGGGCCCAGGGCCTTTACAAGGCAGACAAGGACCGCATCCTCCGGAAGTCCGACGAGAACCCCCTGATGGACGTGTTCTACAACGGGTACTTCAAGGGCAAGGCCCACGAGCTGCTGCACAATCCCGAATAAATTTCAAGGGGCGTGACCGCATTGGTCACGCCCCGATTTTTATGTGGCAGGAAGATCACCAGTCCGGTGTGAGCCCAGGCCGCAAAGGACAGGTGTGAATGATTTCCTGGGTAATGGCCCGATAATCGCTTAAATCGGTGGCTTTCTTCAAGCGTTTCCCTAATTTTTCCGCCCCGTCGAATCGGCACAGAAGATAGCGCCAGTTCTCTTTCAGTCGGAACATGGCATTCCGGGAGCCGCCGAAGAGCTCCATATACCGTTCCAGCAAAGCGTCATAAAATCCTTCCAGGGCGGCAGCGGTGGTTCCTTCCGGAGCAAGCATCCCCGGATCGCCGATAAGTCCCCGGCCCAGCATGACCTTTTCTATGGAAGGGAAGGCCTTGGAAAAAGCCTGGATTTCAGAAACGGAGTTGAGATTGCCGTTGTAGCACAGGGGATTTTTGCTTTGTTCCAGTGCCATCTGAACCATTTCCAGGTGGACGGGGCCGTTATAAAAGGCGGACCGCACCCGGGGGTGGAGGATCAGCAGAGAAACCGGGTATCGATTGTAGATTTCCAGCAGCTTTTCAAATTCCTCCGGCTGTTCCACCCCCAGACGGGTTTTTAAGGAGATCGGCAGGGGAGCGGAGGCATAGATCTGTTCCAGAAACCGGTCCAGAGCGTCCGGGTCCCGAAGCATGCCGGAGCCCTTTCCTTTGGAGAAGACCGTACCGGAGGGGCATCCCAGATTCAGGTTGACTTCCCGGTAGCCCCGGTCCCGGCATTGCTCTGCGGCCCAGAGAAAATCCTCCGGGTTTTTGCAGAGAATCTGGGGCACGGCCTGAAAGGCCTCGCTGTCCGCAAAGGGCAGCTCCCGAGCCTCCCTGGGGGTCAGGCTTCTGTGAACGGTGGGGGAGAAAAAGGGCATATAGTATTTGTCCACACCGGGAAAATAGGCGTGGTGCAGATGGCGGTATACGCTGTCCGTCAGCCCCTCCATAGGGGCAAAATAGTATTCCATATCTGATTCCTCAAAAAAGAGGCGGCCCGAAAGCCGCCCCATACTCTTTTAGATTTCCATGATCACGGGCAGGATCATGGGATTGCGCTTGGTGGTCTTGAACAGGTAGCCACTGATGTCGTTCTTGATGGCGGACTTAATGGCGGACCAGTCCCGGACGCGCTTGCGCTGGCAGCGGTCGATGGCTTCGATCGCCACCTGCCGCAGCTCTTCCATAAGTTCCTCAGACTCCTTCACATAGATGAAGCCCCGGGTGATGATGTCCGGCCCGGAAACCACGCTGCCGTCCTGGCTGCTGAGGTTGACGCAGACAACGATCATGCCGTCCTGGGCCAGATGCTTCCGGTCCCGCAGCACCACGCTGCCCACATCGCCTACACCGGTGCCGTCCACAAAGACCTTTCCGGCGGGCACGGTGCCGTTGACCTTGCAGGACTTGCCGGTAAACTCAAAGACGGTGCCGATTTCGCCAATGTGGATGTTCCGGGGGCTCATGCCCATGGACTGGGCCAGCTTGGCGTGGATCTGCAAATGCCGCTGTTCCCCGTGGAGGGGCAGGAAGAACCGGGGCTTTACCAGTCCGTGGACGATTTTCAGCTCCTCCTGGCAGGCGTGGCCGGATACGTGGAGGCCCTCGCTCTTTTCGTAAACCACGTCGGCGCCCTTCCGATAAAGCTCGTTGATGATCCGGGAAATGGCCTTTTCGTTGCCGGGAATGGCAGAAGCGGAAATAATGATCCGGTCCCCGGAGGTCACATCCACCTGCTTGTGGGTGGAGAAGGCCATGCGGTAAAGGGCGGACATGTTTTCGCCCTGAGAGCCGGTGGAAACGATCACCAGCTTGTTCTTGGGAATGCTCTTGATGGTATTCAGGTCTACAATGGTGCCGGGCTTCACCTTCAGGTATCCCAGTTCCTGGGCGACTTTCAGCATGTTCTCCATGCTGCGCCCGGTAACGGCCACCTTGCGGCCATAGCGCTGGGCAGTGGCGATGACGCTCTGGATGCGGTGCATGTTGGAAGCGAAGGTGGTGATGATGATCCGCTGGTCGCAGTTGCGGAACTGCCGGTCCAGGCTCTCCGCTACCACATTTTCGCTGGGGGTGTAACCGGCCCGCTCCACATTGGTGGAGTCTGCCAGCAGGGCCAGAACGCCCTGATTGCCCAGCTCTCCCAGCCGTGCCAGATTCATCATGCCGTCAGAAGAGGTGGGGTCGATTTTAAAGTCGCCGGTCATGATCACGGTGCCCACGGGGGTCTTGATGGCAAAGGCCACGGCGTCGGCAATGGAGTGGTTCACGTGGATGAATTCCACGCTGAAGCATCCGGCCTTGACCACGTCGCCGGGCTTGTGGGTCACCAGCTTGACAGTGTCCGCCAGATGATGCTCCTCCAGCTTCAGCTTGATCAGGCCGTTGGTCATGGCGGTGCCATGGATGGGGCAGTTTACCTGACGCATGCAGTAGGGGATGGAGCCGATGTGGTCTTCATGTCCGTGGGTGATGAACATGCCCCGGAGCTTTTTCTGATTGGCCACCAGATAAGAAAAGTCGGGGATCACCAGGTCCACGCCGTACATATCCTCTTCCGGGAAGCCAACGCCGCAGTCCACCACGATCATGTCTCTGCCGTATTCCAGAACGGTAATATTCTTACCGATTTCATCCAATCCGCCAAGGGGAATGATTTTCAATTTTTCAGCCAATTTGTTTATAACTCCTTTCAAACGTAAAAAACTTCAAAATTACATAGCAAACAAAGCAGCCGTATTGGGAAAAGAGGGCCCTGTAACGCCGTTTTCTCCGAAAAACGCCTGCATATATTCCAAATAAAGTCACCCCTGCCGTATGGACAGGCATTGAACATTCTGGTCTGACCGCCTGGGCGCCCGGGGGCTATCGCGGGGGACCAAAAGAAAAGGGGCTTCTTTGGGGCACAGATTGTGCCGGTCTATTTTGTCTGCCGGGTCTGCCTACCCGCGCAATTCGCCCCTTAGTATAGCACAGCTTCGCAAAAAAGTATACATTTATTTTTGAAAACTTTTTTGGAAGCGAAAAAGCGCAGAAAAACAGTTGCCAATAGACCGCTGGTTTGCTATAATAAAATAACCTATCATTGCATACAGGAAGGGGCCGGACAATGGAGAAGAAGCTGGAGCGACTGCTGAAACCCGGGAAGGGTATCTATTTTATAATTCTGTTTGGCTTTTGCGCCCTTGCTTTTTTGACGGGGAAAACCTGGATCGGCGTTGGGGAGCTGGTGGTCGCGCTGCTGACCCTGGTGTTTTATCTGGTGGAGCGCCAGTACCGGAAACGGGCCTTGCAGCAGTATCTGCAATCGGACCCGGATTCCATGGAGAGCGTCTGCAAAGGGGACGGCCCGCTGCCGGCCCTGATGGTTCAGATGGACGACGGCACCGTTGTTTGGGAGAACTACCGGTTTTCACAGCTCAGCGGCGGACTGAAGGCCCTTTCCGATGAAAAGCTGGAGGATGTGCTGCCCGGTATTACATTGGATTTCCTCACCGCCGGAAAAAATGAGGCCCCCCAGGATGTGGTGCTGGGCAAGGGCCGCTATCGGGTCTACGGGACCATGCTCCGCTCCGCCGGAAGCAGACTGGCGGCGCTGTACCTCAGCGACTTGACGGAAATGTATCAGGTGCGGGATGAGTATATTCGTTCCCGCCCTGTGGTTGCCATTATTCTCATCGATAACTACGAGGAAATGACCCAGAACCTGACGGAAAGTGCCATTTCCAAGCTGAACGCAAATTTGAATGACACCATTACCCAGTGGACGGAGGATTACCGGGGCCTTCTGCGCCGGTTGGAGCGGAACCGATTTCTGTTTATTTTTGAAAAACGGGATTTGGAGCGGGCCAAGGCCGATAAGTTTTCCTTGCTGGAAAAAATCCACAAAATCGCCAGCCCCTCCGGCCTGGCTGCCTCTATTTCCATCGGCCTGGGTGTAGACGGCGCGGATTTTGAAGAGGGCTACAGCTTTGCGGCCCTGAGTATTGAAATGGCTTTGAGCCGGGGCGGTGACCAGGCAGTTATCAAGGACCGGTTCAACTTTGATTTCTACGGCGGCCGTAGCAAGGAGACGGAGTACCGCAGCAAGGTCCGGTCCAGAGTGACGGCCAATTCCTTAATGGAGCTGATCGCTCAAAGTGACCATGTATTTATAATGGGCCACCGAAGTGCCGACCTGGATTCCCTGGGTGCCGCCGTGGGCATCAACTGCCTGTGCCGGAAGAAGGGCAAGAAGGCCAGCATCGTTATTGACCTGGAAAACAATGCCTGCCCGAGACTGCTGGAAGAGCTCCGGAATGTGCCGGAATATCGGGATGTGTTTATTTCCGGGCAGGATGCCCTGCTTGCCTGCGACAATAAGAGCATTCTGATCGTGGTGGATACCAACCGGCCGGACCAGGTGGAGTTTAAGCCCCTGCTGGAAGCCATTTCCAAGGTCTGCGTGGTGGACCATCACCGCCGGGCCGCGGATTATATAAACCCCGTGGTCGTAAACCTTCACGAGACCTACGCCTCTTCCGCTTCGGAGCTGGTCACGGAGCTGGTCACCTATGCCGTGGAAAGCCGGGACGTGCTGCCCATTGAAGCCAAGAGCCTGATGGCCGGTATCTGTCTGGACACCAAGTTCTTTAACGTCCGGACCGGAGAACGGACCTTTGAAGCCGCGGCGGTGCTGCGACGGCTGGGTGCGGACACCACGGAAGTGAAACTGCTGCTGCAAAACGACTTCCACGACACCCTGGAAAAGTACCAGATCATCAAGGAAGCCAAGCTTTATCGGGATGAACTGGCCATTGCGGCTTTGGAGCAGACCACAAGCAGAATTCTGGCTGCCCAGGCAGCGGATGAGCTGTTGAACATTTCCGGCATCACCGCTTCCTTTGTGCTGTACCCCGATGGGGATGTGACCATTATTTCCGCCCGCAGCATCGGCTCGGCCAACGTGCAGATGATCCTGGAGCCTTTGGGCGGCGGCGGCAACGCAGCCACCGCAGGTGCCCAGATGCAGGGTGTCAGCGTGAAGGATGCATTGGATAAACTGATCGCGTCGATCGACGCTTTCTATGAAGAATAAGGAGAATTTGAAAAATGAAAGTTATTTTGCTGCAAGATGTACGTGGAAAGGGCAAGAAGGGGCAGATGCTGGAGGTTTCCGACGGCTACGCCCGGAACTATATGCTGCCCAGAAAAATCGCCATTGAGGCCACTGCCGATGCGGTGAACACCATGCGTATGAACGATAAGGCCACCCAGGAGCGGATTGCCAAGGAAAAGGCCGAGGCCATGGAGACCTCCAAGAAGCTCCGGGAGCTGACCGTCACCGTCACCGCCAAGGGCGGCGGAAACGGCCGGCTGTTCGGTTCCATTACCAACCAGGAAATTGCGGATGCCCTGAAGGCTTCCGCCGGGATCACTCTGGACAAGCGGAAAATCGTGATTGCTGATGCCATTAAGAACGTTGGCACTTATACCGTGACCTGCAAGCTGGGCTATGAGATTACTGCGCCTCTGACGGTTAAAATCGAAGAGGCATAATGCCCAATTATAGTTGCGCAAAGGAGAGAAGCTATGGATGAAGAATTGTTGGCCAGACAGCAGCCCCAGTCACTGGAGGCGGAGCAGGCCGTATTGGGCTCTATTCTCATCGATAGCCGCTGTGTAGCGGAGGTCATCGGAATTCTGAAGCCGGAGGATTTCTATCTGGAACAGAACCGGGAGATTTATGAAACGGTCTATACCATGTTCAATTTCTCCGAGACCATTGACCCTGTGACCGTTCTGGATAAGCTCAAAGAGCTGGGCTACTATCACGACAACTCCAAGGAGTACGTGATGCAGCTGATGGAAATCACGCCCACCGCCGCCAACGTGGTGCGCTATGCAAACATCGTCCAGGAAAAGTCCATGCTCCGTGGCCTGGGCCAGGCGGCAGGGGATATTTCCGAAATGGTCTACGAGCAGACGGGCACCGCCGGAGAAATCCTGGAGACCGCGGAAAAGAAAATCTATGCCCTCCGGAAGGGAGAGCGGGGTGACAGCCTGGAGCACATCGGAACCACGCTGCACAAGGTTTTTGACCGTCTGGACGAGCTGTCCCAGTCGGATTCCTCCATTGCGGGCATGTCCACGGGGCTAAAGGACCTGGACAGCAAGATCAACGGCCTGAATAAATCGGACCTGTTGCTGATCGCCGCCCGTCCTGCCATGGGTAAATCCGCCTTTGCCTTGAATATCGGTGCCAATGTGGCCCATACCTATAAGAAAACTGTGGCCATTTTCAATCTGGAAATGTCCCGGGAGCAGCTGGCCATGCGTCTGCTGGCCAACAAAAGCTATGTGGAGCTGCAAAAACTGGCCACCGGCAAGCTGTCGGACGAGGAATGGACCAAGCTGTGCATGGCTTCCGATGAATTAAGCCGCATGGATATTCGCATTGACGACAATCCAACGGTCACGGTGGCGGATATCAACGCCAAATGCCGGCGTCTTGATAACCTGGGCCTCATTATCATCGACTATTTGCAGCTGATGCAGGGCTCCGGCTACGGGAAGAACAGCGAAAACCGTGTGGTGGTGGTCGGCGAAATTTCCCGTTCTCTTAAAATCATGGCCAAGGAACTGAATGTGCCGGTGATTTGCCTGAGCCAGCTGTCCCGTGCGGTGGAGAGCCGTACCGACAAGCGGCCCATTTTGTCAGACCTCCGGGAATCCGGCGCCATCGAACAGGACGCGGACTCCGTAATGTTCATCTACCGGGACGAGTATTATAATCCCAATACCGAAGACAAGGGCATTGCCGAGTGCATCGTGGCGAAAAACCGTCACGGTGAAACCGGGGCGGTAAAGCTTCAGTGGATCGGCCAGTATCAGTCCTTTGCGGACCGGGAGTGGAAGCATGCTGAGTAAACTCCGGGCCTTTCTGAAAAGCAATCGGATGCTTCTACCGGGAGACCGGGTCATTGTGGCGCTCTCCGGCGGCGCGGATTCGGTGGCCCTGACCTTTGGGCTCTATCTTTTAAAAGAAGAACTGGACATTACCCTGGAAGCCGCCCATTTTAACCATCACCTTCGTGGGGAAGAATCTGACCGGGACGAAGCTTTTGTCCGTACATTTTGTCACAGCTATGGCATTCCCCTCCATGTCTCCGGGGGCCAGGTGCTGCCCGGGAAAAAAGGATTGGAAGCCTCGGCCAGAGAGGCCCGATATGCCTTCCTGCGAAGCCTTCCCGGCAGGGTAGCCACAGCCCATACGGCAGACGACAACGCCGAGACGGTCCTTCTGCGGCTCCTGCGTGGCACCGGACTGAAGGGCCTGGGGGCCATCGCTCCGGTCAGCGGAAATGTCATCCGCCCCATGCTTTCCATCACCAGAAGGGAAGTGGAGGCCTTTTTGGAGGAATACGCTCTTTCCCATGTGGAGGACAGCTCCAACGGGGAAAATGCCTTTTTAAGGAACCGTATCCGTCATGAGGTCATGCCCCTTTTGCGGCAGGAGAACCCCAAAATTGGGGAGAATCTGTCTGCTATGGCCATGAGTTTGCGGCAGGAAGAAGCTTTTTTACAGTCCCTGCTGCCGGAGACCATGCCGCCGGTATCCCGGCTGAAAGACCTTCCCGGGCCTCTGCGCCGCCGGCTTTTGGAGCGCTTCTTAAAGGACAGCGGGGTAAAGGAGCCGGAGCAGGTACACATTCTTCAGCTGGAGTCACTGGTGTTTCATTGGAACCCCTCGGCTTCCATGCAGTTTCCCGGCGGCGTTACCATCGGCCGGGAATATGACCGGCTGGTAAAGCGGGAAGAGGTGGGCTTGCTGCCCGTTTATAACCTGTGCTGCCCCGGACGGACGGAAATCCCGGAGCTTGACGCCGCGGTGCTCTGCACACCGGTAGAGACCCTTGTTCCCTGCGAAGAGGGCTTCTATGTCCGGCCACAGGGAATGCTTCAATTAAGAAGCCGCCTGTCCGGTGACTGCATGACCCTTTCCGGTGGAAGGAAGTCTTTAAAAAAATTGTATATTGACCGTAAGATCCCTGCATCCAAGCGCCTGATGGTTCCTGTTCTGGCGGATGAAAAGGGGGTCCTGGCGGTTTTTGGCCTGGGGGTATCCGAGGATCGCCGGGCCGTGACGCCCCCCGCAATGTGGGTGCGGCTGGTGCCAAACAATCAAGAGGAGAATTATGGAGGTACGGAGAATGGAAAATGATATTATGAAGGTCCTGCTGACGGAAGAGCAGATCCGGCAGCGTGTCCGGGAACTGGGTCAGGAGCTGACCCGGGACTATGAGGGCAAGTCCCCTGTGATCGTGGGTGTACTCAAGGGCGTGGTGGTGTTCTATGCGGATATGATCCGGGAAATCAAGACCCCCTGCCAGATGGATTTTATGTGGATCTCTTCCTATGCAGGAACCGCTTCCACGGGAAACATGGAGGTCAAGCGGGATATTTCTGCTGATATTAAGGGCCGCCATGTGCTGATTCTGGAGGATATTTACGATACGGGCAATTCTCTGGACTTTACCTATCGGCATCTTCTGTCCAAGGAGCCTGCTTCCCTGAAAATCTGCACCTTCCTGGATAAGCCCGAGCGCCGGAAGCCCGGCATCACCCTGAAGCCCGACTATGTGGGCTACACCGTGCCCAATGAGTTTGTGGTGGGCTACGGTCTGGATTACAATGAATACTATCGCAATCTGCCCTATATCGGCGTGTTGAAGCCGGAAGTGTACTGCGATTAATAAGGAGTTTCTGATTTGAATTACAAAAAGCTGATACCGTCGGTGCTGTATTTGGCGGTGCTGTTTCTGGTGCTTTCCTGGGCCAGCGGCCTCATGACCACCGGGGGGCCTTCGGTGCCCTACTCCCAGGTGGTGGAGCTGCTGCAGCAGGAGCAGGTCAAGAGCTTTGTGGTCAAGGACAACACCATTACCATGGAGCTGAACACCCCGGTCAAGGGCCAAACGGAAATCAAGGCAAACCTTGCCCAGCCGGAACGGTTCTTTGAAGAGTATGAGGACCTGTTCCGGGAGCAGCAGGAAAAGGGCGTGCTGGTCAGCTACGACCTGATTCCCGGAAAGGCATTCTCTGCCTATGATTTTGTGATGCCGCTGCTGATCGTTGGGGCGGTGCTGCTGGTGCTCTGGACCATGCTCATGGGCAAAATGAACGGCACCAATCCCATGGCCAACTTCGGAAAGGCCCGGACTGTTCTGGGCGTTCCCGACGGACGGAAGGTCACCTTTGCTGATGTAGCCGGTGCGGATGAAGAGAAAGAAGAATTGCAGGAGATCGTGGACTTTTTGCGGGCTCCCGAAAAATTTGCCAAAATCGGAGCCAGGATTCCCCACGGCATTTTGCTGGTGGGCCCTCCGGGCACAGGCAAGACCCTGCTGGCCCGGGCTGTAGCCGGAGAGGCCGGTGTACAGTTCCTGTCCATTTCCGGCTCTGATTTCGTGGAAATGTATGTGGGCGTCGGTGCCAGCCGCGTCCGGGACCTGTTTGAGCAGGCGAAAAAGCTGGCCCCTGCCATTGTGTTTATTGATGAGATCGATGCCGTTGGACGCAAGCGCGGCACCGGACTGGGTGGCGGTCACGATGAAAAAGAGCAGACTCTGAACCAGCTGCTGGTGGAAATGGACGGCTTTGGCCACACCGAGGGCATTATTGTTCTGGCCGCCACCAACCGGCCTGATATTCTGGACCCCGCCCTGCTGCGGCCCGGTCGGTTTGACCGGCAGATCCAGGTGAACCGCCCGGACGTGAAGGGCCGGGAAGAGATTTTAAAGGTCCACGCCAAGGATAAGAAGCTGGATGATTCTGTGAATCTGCGGACCGTTGCCCGGGCCACCTCCGGCTTTACCGGCGCGGATTTGAGTAATCTCCTGAACGAAGCGGCCATTATGGCAGCCCGGGCGGACCGGATGGTTCTCAATATGGAGGACATCAACGAAGCCCTGATGAAAATCGTGGCCGGTCCTGCCAAGCACAGCCATGTGCAGTCCCGCCGGGATTTGAAAACCACGGCGATCCACGAGGCCGGTCATGCGGTTGCCATGTATCGGCTGCCCTCCCATGACCCGGTGCGCCAGATTTCCATCGTGCCCCGAGGCAGGAGCCTGGGTGCCACCTGGTATCTTCCCAAGGACGATTCCTCCAATCTGACCCGCAATGAGATGTACGAGCAGATCGTGGGCCTGTTGGGCGGCCGTGTGGCAGAAGCGTTGTATGTGGGCGATATTTCCGTAGGTGCTTCCAATGATATTGAGCGGGCCACCAAGCTTGCCAAGGATATGGTCGCTCGCTACGGCATGTGCGAAAAGCTGGGCACCGTGTCCTATCTGGATGACGGGGAAGTGTTTATCGGCCGGGATTATCAGAACACCAAGAGCTATTCCGAAAAAGTGGCCGGGACCATCGACGAGGAAGTGAAGGTCCTGATCGACCGGGCCTATGAGGACTGCAAGACCATTCTGACCCGGGACGGGGAGAAGCTCCACCAGGTGGTGGACTACCTGATGGCCAACGAGACCATGAGCGGCGCCCAATTTGCGGACCTGATGGAAGGCCGCCAGATTTCGGACACCTCCGCCACGGCCCTGACAGACGGCTACGAAGAGCCGGAGGAATAAAGAAAAGGCTGAATACAGAAAAACGAGATCGGGATGCTTCGGCGATCCTGATCTCATTTTTTCTTTACGGAATATATACCACCGGATTCCCGGTTCGGGGCTTGCTTTCGTGGAGGGGCAGCCCATCCGGCGTATCCGGATAGCCCAGCGCAAGAGCGCCAAAGGGCTTTTCCTCCGGGTCCATGCCAAGGCTTTCCAGATAGCGGAGAATGGCTTCATCGGCATTGAGGGTTTTCAGCTGATTGATCCAGCAGCTGCCAAGCTCCAGGGCATTTGCCATAAGCATCATGTTCTCCAAAGCACAGCTGCAATCGGCCTGATTGTTGGGGTTATCCACCCGGTTGCAAACGACGATGAAGACAGCGGGGTTATAGTGAAATACATAATCGTCTGGCCTGGAAACGCCGGTCTTTCGGAATCCCTGACGCACCAGCTCCGCAAGCTGCTCCATCACATCCTTGTTCTCAATCACCAAAAATCGGGTCTGCTGTAGGTTCATACCGCTGGGAGCAAACCGTCCGGCTTCTACGACCTGGTCCCGCAGCGCCTGGGGAACTGGTTTTTGAAGGAACTTCCGGGTGCTTCTCCGGCTCTTTAAAAAGTCCAATAGGTTGTCCATGGAAAACCATCCTTTCATTGGAAGATACCTTTACTTTACCACAAAAGTTGGCCTCTGGCAATTGAAACCCAAGGCCCGGGATGACGAAATTTGTGATTTCCGGTCTCAATGAAGATAAAGGGTAAAACCTTTCTTTGTCGGTGTTGCAAAAGTCTTCCAAATCTGCTATGATAAGGAAAAATGGGATAGGGATGAGGACGGAATGAGAAAATTGATTTGTTTTGTAATGCTGCTGTTGGCTCTGGCTGTGCCTGCATGGGCAGAAGGGGAGACGACGGAAGTTTACACACCCCAGGATCTGGCGGCCATGGCCAGTGATCCTTCCGGAAGCTATAGGCTTATGGAAGATTTGGACATGGAGGGATTCTCCTGGAATTGCTTTGATTTTTCCGGTACCCTGGACGGAAACGGCCACAGCATTTTGAATCTTTCTGTGACCCAGCCCGGGGAAAGCACGGAAACCGCCCTTGATGGCAACCAAAAGGAGTATCCCGCGGTGTACGCCGGTCTCTTTGCCAAGCTGGAAGGGGCGGAGGTCAAGAATCTGAACCTTATAAACATCCGGGGCCTGGTGGAGACGGACCAGCCCTGCTTCCTGGGTGGCATTGCCGGTTACAGCATGGACAGCACCGTCTCCGGATGCACCGTCACCGGTCAGCTGGAGCTCCGGGCCCATGAAGGCATTCTGGGTGTGGCAGGGGTACTGGGCTATGGAGTCGGCACCATCGACGGCTGCACCGTGGATATGACCCTCATCTGCGTGGACACCGATGCGGAAACCAGTGACGAACAGTTTTTGGGCGGCGCATTTGCCACGGGCTTTATGTCCGTTACCAACAGCACTATCCGGCTGGATGCCTATATTTCCGAGCACGGCTTTGTACACAGCGGCGGTGTGGCAGGTATGCTGCTGCAATACCCCATCGGCATGGGGAAGAGCGCCCAGATCACCGGCAATACCATCGATGCCGGCATCACCTTCTTTGAGCACAGCGCCAAGCGGCGGGCCTACTGCGGGGAAGTGGTGGGGGAACTGCTGAAGACCATGAACTTCAACTACGGCATCAATAACAACACCAAAACCCTGCGGAAGAATGAAGTAAAGACCTATGATGCGGAGCTTCGCCCGGAACAGTGCGCGGGCCCCCATTATACGGAAACCGTGGTCCCTTCAGATTGCCAGAATTATGGGTACACGGAATACACCTGTGATACCTGTGGCTATACCTATCGGGACCATTATCAGCTCCATGCCCATACGGTGAGCCAGTGGAACACCGAAAAGGCCGCTACCGAGTCAGAAACCGGTCTCAGTACCGGCGTTTGCGATGTCTGCGGGGAAACCGTAGAGCGGGTGGACCCGGTGCTGACCGTGCCAGAGGAGACCCAGCCGGAGGCCGAAGGCGTTGACCTTTCTGCGGCAGAAGAGACTGCCGGAACCGTGAAGGTTTACAGTGCAGTGTGGGTCTGGGCCATGGCCGGTGCCCTGGTGGCGGCGGTGGCTGCCATTATCGCGCTGCTGTTTTTTGGAAAGCCCCGGGAGATGGCCAAGCACGAAAAGCGATATAACCCCAAGAAGGGCGGAAAATACGCCAGATAATATGAACCAGCGCCTCCTGTGCACTGCAGGAGGCGCTTCCTTTTAGCGAATATAGTGGGTGGATACCCGGGGTTCCTTTTCAGGAAGACCGAAGGCTTCCTTTCCCAGGGCAATGCTCTTCATCAGGAACACCATGTTTCTTGCCAAGGTGCGCATGGTCTGCTTTCCTTCTTCATCCTGATCCGCTTCACCCGAAAGACGGCCGTGAATGCTGTTCCAATACTGGCTGGAGGCCAGGGGCATACCGGAAATGGTAAAATACTTGTTCAGCTCGTCAAAGGTGGCGCTGCATCCGCCCCGTCTGGCACAGACTACGCTGGCCCCCACCTTCATGGTCAGGTCTTCGTGGCAGCTATAGAACAGGCGGTCCAGAAAAGATATCAGGGTGCCGTTGGCGGAAGCGTAGTAAACAGGGCTGGCAACGACTACACCGTCTGCCTGGGAAAGCAGCCGGGCGGCCTGGTTTACGCCATCGTCAAAGACACATTTCCCCAACTTTCCGCACTGATTACAGGCGATACACCCCCGGATGTTCTGCATGCCCACATCCAGCTGGGTGTAGCTTACACCGTTTTCTTCGAAAACCTTTTTCATTTCCCCCAGGGCAACCTGGGTGTTGCCGCCCTTTCGGGGGCTTCCGTTGAGAATCAAAACCTGCATTGATCAAAATCTCCTTTCACGATCCCGGTTTACAGCAGCGGCGCAATGGCCTTGGCCAGATAACCGGTAAGCTTTACGACCAGCTTTTCCTCCCGACAGGTCTGGAAGGTGACCTTGCGGCACTTCATAAAGGTATTTACAAAGTCCTTGCGAATGTCCTCCAGGCATCCGGTGTCCTTGAGATAAGCGGCGCACTCAAAGTGGTGGTACAGGCTGCGGTAGTCTAGGTTGATGGTGCCCACTACGGCCTCCCGCTGGTCGCTGAGGAAGACTTTTGCGTGAACAAATCCGGGCTCATACTCGTAAATCTTTACGCCGGCGGCCAAAAGAGCCTTATAGTGGGTTTTGGCCAGGGCATAGGGGATTTTTTTATCCGGGATCCCGGGGAGGATCAGGCGCACGTCCACCCCCCGCTGGGCGGCAAATTTGATGGCGGATTCCGTTTCACCGTCCAAGATCAGGTAGGGGGTCATGATATAAACATATTGATTGGCCCGGTTGAGAATGTCAATATAGACCATTTCTCCCAGCTTTTGCTTGTCCAGAGGGTTGTCCGCATAGGGGATCACATAGCCTCCGGCAGCAGCAGGGCTGGGGGCAGTCAGCTTTTCCGGGAAATCGGGATATTTTTCATCGACGTTCCACATCTGCAGGAACATCAGCTGGAAGCTCTGGACTGCGTCTCCCTTGAGCATAATGGCCGTATCCTTCCAGTGGCCGAACCGGACCTCCTGGTTGATATATTCGTCCGCCAGATTCACGCCGCCGGTAAAGGCAGTCTGGCCGTCAATGACCAGGATTTTTCGATGGTCCCGATAATTATAGTGGGAGGAGATCAGGGGCTCGATGGGGGAGAACATTTTGCAGCGGATGCCCAGGGCCTCCAGCCGCCGGGGATAGTCATAGGGCAGGGTGGTGAGCTCACAGGTGCCGTCATACATCATCCGCACATCTACACCTTCCGCAGCCTTTTGCGCCAGAATTTCCAAAATCCGGCCCCACATCAGACCCTCCCGGACGATGAAATATTCCAGATAGATGAAGCGCTCTGCTTTACCCAGCTCTTCCAGCATGGCCGCCCATTTGTCCTCACCCAGGGGAAAATAGGTCACATCCGTGTTGGTGTAGACGGGGAAGCTGCCGCAGGAGGCAATATATCGGCTGAGCCCCGCAACCCCCTGGTCCTCTTTTTTAAGATTTTCCAGTACCTCCGGATTCTGGGATGCCAGATGGTGAGATACGGCCTCGCTTCGGTCAACCAGGGCCTTCAGCGTCCGGCGGCCCCATTCACTTTGGGTCCACACATAGAAAAAGCAGCCGAACACCGGCAGTACATAGATGATCAGCAGCCAGGTGATTTTTGCCGAGGGGTCCATGGAGCTGTTGACAAGGATCAGCAGAACCAGCACGGTAAACACGGCGCCGCCTCCTAAAAGAAGGGGCATCTGGTCTTCAAACCAGGAGAAAAGCGCCAGCAGAAGGACGGCCTGTATGAGCAGCGAGAACAGCAGAATGGCGTTGCGCCCAAAAAAGATGCGCAAAAAGTTCTTCTTTCCCTTTTCCAGCAGGGACAGCCCCAGATCATTTCGGTCCTTTGGGTACATCCATACCGCCTCCTTCTTCTTTCAAATCTTTCCTTTTATTATAGTCAAAAGAACAAACGAATGCAATCAGTTTTTTCATGTCCATGTCAAAGAAAGCATCCTTAAATTGAGTGAATGGTTTGCATTCCGGAAACTCTTATGGTATAATTTTCGAAGAGAACAGGAAAAGGATGACAATATGAAAATCGGAATTTTTACGGATACATTTTACCCGGAGGTAAACGGGGTGGCCACCTCCTGCCTGAATCTTTACAAAGAGCTGGAGCGCCGGGGGCACGAGGTCCACGTCTATGCCCCCAAGTGTAAGGGCTGGGAGAGCTTCCAGAGCGACCGACTGCACTATCTGGAATCTGCCCAGTTTCTGCTGCTCAAGGACCGGAATGTGGCCCTTCCGGGATACGGCACCATTCGGCAGGCCCTGGAGATGCACTTTGATGTGGTCCACACCAACAGTGAGTTTGTCATGGGCTTTCTGGGCAGATATGTGGCAAGACACACCGGCTGCGCCCGGGTACACACCTACCACACCGTGTGGGAGGACTATACCTACTATATCACCCACGGCGTGGGGGACAGTGCCGCAAAAAACCTGACCAAGCGCTACAGCGAGTGGTGGTGCGACCGGTTTGACCGGGTGGTGGTGCCTACAGCCAAAACGGAAAATCTGCTGCGGCAGTATGGGGTGGAAGCACCGATCGAAATCATCCCCAGCGGCATGGACCTGCGGCGCTTCGCTCCGGAACGGCACAGTCTGCTGGAACGGGAGGCCACCCGGGAAGAGTGCGGCGTACCGGAAGGAAAGCGGGTGCTGCTCTACATTGGCCGGTTGGCCAAGGAAAAGAATATGGAGAAGATCCTTCGGGTTTTCCCGGCACTGGTGCAGCGCTGCCCGGATGTGCAGCTGGTCATCATCGGGGAAGGCCCCCTCAAGCAGGCCTTGTGGAATCAGGCCCGGGAGCTGGGGGTGGAGAACAGCGTGTCCATCGTCGGGGCAAAGCCCTGGGAGGAGATCGACAAATACTACGCCATCGGGGATGTATTCGTCAGCGCCTCCCACTCGGAGACCCAGGGCCTGACCTATATTGAGGCGGCGGCCTCCGGGCTGTGCGTGTGCGCAGTGAATGACCCCTGTTTGCTGGGGGTCTTCCAGGATGGTGTCAGTGCCATTTTGGCGGGGGAGTCGGATGAGGACCTTTTGGTGAGCCTGGTATTGGCATTCAGCCCTGTGGGGAAAAGCATTCGTTTCAATGCCGTGGAGGCGGCCAAGCCCTACAGCACAGAGCGGTTTGCCGAACGAATCGAGCATTGCTACCGTGCGGCCATAGAGAGCCACAACAGCTCCCTGGCGGAGGCTTGATTCAGGGCTGGGACAGGGCGTGTTCAATGGCCTCCGGCACAAATACATATCGGTGCTCCGGTCTGCCTCTGCCTGCCCCTGCTGGGTTGGGCAGAGGCTTTACTATACCCAAATCATAGAGCTTCTGCAGAATCCTCCGACTGCTGCGCAGGGTCACCCCCAGAATGGGCCCCAGCTCCGAGGCGGTCAGAACGGTTTTTGGGTCTGTTCGGTACAGGCCTACCAGCCGCAGAAGATTGGTGTTGTCGATGCCCAGCCGGTGGGCAAACTGAATGGCGTTGCCGTCCTGATAGCTGTAGCGGACGGATTGGGCCCGGCTCAAGGGCCCGGTGAGGATTTCCGGGTCTCCGCTGACCAGAAATCCTTCGTTTACCCCGTATCGGGTGCTTTCCAGCAGCGCCCGTTCGGCGTGATACTGGCTGGTCTGCTCACTGGGGTGGATGCCGATGCCCACGGAGAAGGGAAAGGAAAGATTCTTCCGCAGAATGGCCATCATTTTTTGCAGGTTCAGGTTCTTGCAGTCTTCGTTGGGCAGGGTGACCCGGGCTACAAAGCGGTCAAAGCTGTGGTCAATGCTGAAGGACAGGTCGTGTTCCTTCCGAAAGTCCACCAGGAATTTATAAAGGGTGGCGGTCCTGTATTCCCGCTCCTGCTCGGAATGGACCTCGTTTCCGGGCAGGTGAATGAGGACGGTCACCACACTGCTGTCCCGAATGCTTTTCAGCCGTTCCTGATTCACAGCCTCTGTAATGGCACCGTAAACCATCTGCTCCGTGGGGTTCACCGGCTCATAGGGAATGCCCAGCTTTTCCCACTGGGAAAGGTTGTTGATGCTGCGGCTTACCACATAGTCGATTTTCCCGGCCTGCCAAAGCTGGGCTCCCCGCTGGGTGATGTGGGTATAGTCGTAATCCGGCTCCTCGAAGAAATAGGGCAGCTGCTCCTTTGGCAGATAGGCCTGCAGGTTCATATAATTGTTCTGAGGCGTCAAAAAATCCAGGTATAGACGATTGAGGGCCACGTCCTTGTGGCGCAAATGGAAATTCAGCAGGATGCTTAAGACATCGGCGGTGCTGTAGACCGTAAAAACGCAGGGGATGGGGCAGTCCGGGTAGTGCCGGTGCATGTAGTGATACCCCAGCTCTCCGGAAAACAGAATAATGTCGCAGCTGTTCCGGCAGTCGGCGTAAATTTCGTCAATATCTGTCAGACTGTCGTAGGTATAGGATCGGAACGCACAGTCAAAATCGTGATCTGTGATCACTTTTTGAATCGTATCCAGAAAACGAAACGGTGTAACGATGGCAACGGTGATCATCCAAAGGACTCCCTTCCTAAAGACAATGGTAACAATGCTTTCTGGTCCGGCCGGTCAGCGAAAGCGCTTCTTGCTGATGGGGGTCAGACACTCTTGTGAAACAGTATATCATAATTATCGGATAGTTCAACAGTCCAGGTGTCAAATTTTTGAAAAATGGTCTAAAATTGTGATTTTATTCAGATTTCGTTGCAATAAACCGAGAAACGTGTTATAGTTACATTCATACAGAAGGAATGGAGATTTCAAATCGGAATGAAGAAGAGAGCAGGTGTTCACGGATCATGGCAATAGAATCGTCAGACGAGCGTTTTATGGATGCGGACTGTCAAAGCTGGCTGGAAGTGATTCGGTCCCTGGGTGAGGACTATTCCCATATTATAAACTTAAACAGCCATACAGGTATGGCGGTGGCCTATCAGGCGAAGCCCGTTTCTCCGAAGCTGGATCGGCTGATGGAAGGGACGTTTTCTTTTCGGGAAGCGGCGAGGGCTTATTTACAGGGATTCGTGCTTCCGGAGGACCGGAGCCGACTGGGCTTCCTGATGGATATGGAGGCCCTGCGGGAGCAGCTGGCAGGAACCAGGTCTATGGTCATTCATTACCGGGTCATGCTGGGGCGGGCGGTCCATTCCTACAGTGTGCGCTGCACCAGAATAGGGGAGGCTGAAACCTTCTCCAATGTGCTGGTGGCGGTGGCCTGCGAGGATGACGATCTGCGTCGATTTGACGCGGCTTCCAGAAACGGTCCCGGGCGGCGCCGCCAAATTCTGGTGGTGGAGGATAACCCCATCAATCGGGAGATGCTGGTCCAGATCCTCCAGCCGGACTATGATGTGCTGTTCGCAGAGGATGGGGAAGAGGGCATTCAGGTTTTATCCCAGCGTTACAGCGAGCTTTCGTTGGTGATTTTGGATGTATACATGCCCCGGTGTGACGGCTTCCAGTTCCTGGCCAGGACCCGGCAGGACCCGCTTCTGACATCCGTACCGGTGATCGTGGCCACGGGAAGCGACAATCCGGAGGATGAGGCAAGATGCCTGGAACTTGGGGCAGTGGACTTTATCAGAAAGCCCTACAACCCCCGGGGAATTCAGGGCCGCATCCGGAATCTGATCAAAATGCGGGAATCCAGTGCCGTGCTCAGCGCCATTGAGTTTGATTCCCTGACCGGCCTTTATACCCGCCAGGCCTTTTTCCATCATGCAGCGGTGCAGCTGAACAACAGCCCCGACGGGACCTATCAGGCTGTGGTGGTGGACATTCATAACTTCAAGCAGGTCAACAGCATTTACGGCGAAAAAATCGGTGACGACATTGTACATTATCTATCGGGGCAGCTGAAGGCTCTGGTGCCCAACGGTCTGGTCGCCCACTATGACGGAGACAGCTTTGTGCTTCTGGAGCCTGTAGCGAGCCACAGTCTGGAGGAGCTGGAGGCCTCCATTCGTCGTATCGCCAAAAATGCGCCTATTCGAAATCTGATTTTAAAGTGCGGTGTGTATTACTGTGACAACGCCGAAATGCCGGTAACGGTGATCTGCAACCGGGCGTTTCTGGCTCTTAACAGTATTAAAGACGATATGAACCGGGCGGTGGCCCGATTTGATGACCCCATCAATCAGCGCATCTGCCGGGAGCGAGATATGGAAACCGGCTTTGATGACGCGGTGCTCAACGGGGAATTTGTACTCTGGTATCAGCCTAAATTCGATGTGCATACCCAGCGCATCGTGGGGGCGGAGGCTCTGGTCAGATGGAGAAAGCCGGATGGCTCTGTGGTATCCCCGGGAGAGTTTATCTCGTTGTTTGAGCGGGATGGGCTCATTGTGCGGCTGGATGAGTATGTGTTCAGGCGGGTCTGCCAGATTCAGCAGCAGCTGATCGGGAAGTACGGCAGCGCCTTCCCGATTTCCGTAAACCTCTCCCGGAACAGTTTCCATTATCCGGGCATGATCGAGCGCTATATCCGCATCGTCAAGGAATTTAAGATCAGTGCCCAGGTGGTGCCGCTGGAGCTGACGGAATCATCCGGCATGCAGATGACCCAGATCAGGGAGCTGGCCCAACGGATGGTCGCCATGGGCTTCCCGCTGCATATGGATGATTTTGGGTCCGGGTATTCCTCTCTGGGAAATCTGAATTCGCTGCCTTTCCATGTGTTGAAGCTGGACAAAAGTCTGGTGGACTACATCGGCAATTACCGGGGAAATCAGGTGCTGCGCCACATTACCTCCCTGGCCCACGGCCTGGGCATGGAGGTGCTGGCGGAGGGCGTGGAAACCGCCGAGCAGCTGCAATTCTTGCGGGAAGTGGGCTGCGATGTGATTCAGGGCTATTATTTTTCAAAGCCCCTGCCGGAGGAGGTCTTCCTGAACGTGGTCGATGAATGGCACCGGGAACGTTCCGGCTGTCAGCTGCACGTCCAGCGGACGCTGCTTGTTTAAAAATCCGGCTGCCTGACCGTCAGATTATGTGAACTATTTGACAAAACCGGCCTTTTTCGGTAAAATAATGGTCAAATGAAGGAAAGGAAGTACCTTGCTTTGCGCCGAGTATTTTACCGCTGCCTCCTGTGGCTGATGATCCTGACCTGCGGTGTCTCCTTGGTACCCCGTGGGTCGGCGGAAGCCCTCCTGCCGGAGCTTGCTTCAGAGGCTGCCATTTTGATGGATGCGGAGACCGGCCAGATCCTCTTTGATAAGAATGCCTACCTGGTCATGTATCCCGCCAGCATTACAAAGGTGATGACGGGGCTGCTGGCCCTGGAACACGGGAACCCGGAGCAGGAGCTTACGGTGTCCAACCAGGTCATTGCCCAGGTCCCCCGGTCCTCTTCTCATATTGCCCTCCAACCGGGCGAAACACTGACATTGCAGGATGCGCTGTATGCCCTGGCCATTTCCTCCGCCAATGACGCGGCGGTGGCCATTGCGGAAGGCATCTCCGGCAGCGTGGAGGCCTTTGCGGAGCTTATGAATCAGGAGGCTTCGGAGTTGGGAACCCTGAACACCCATTTTGCAAACCCCAACGGTTTGCCCTCCGGGGAGCATTATACCACGGCCTATGACATGGCCCTGATCACGGCCCGGGCCCTGAAGGAGCCGGATTTCCTGCGGTACTTTGGCAGCGGAGCCTATGTGATTTCCGCAACCAATCTGTCCGCCCCCCGGGAGCTGACCTCTAAAAATCAGTTTATTGACGGCCAGCGGATTTGTCAAGGCCTGCTTTTCAGCAAAACCGGCTGGACCACGGTGTCTCAGGGCACCCTGGTTTCCGCCGCCAGACGGGATGGCACCACGCTGATCGCCGTTACGCTGAAATCCCCCATGCTGGAGGATAAGTACATCGATACGCAGAAGCTCTTCGATTACGGCTTTGATCATTTCCGCCGTTTTACGGTGGACGAGGAGTATGTACTTGCACAGCTTTCCGGGGAGGACTTTACGGATGTGACTCTGGAGAATTTTGAGCCGTTCTCTATTTTAATTCCCCAAGAGCTCCGGGATGAAGACGTCCGCCTGGTCATCCCCGGTGGCTTCGACCCCAGCTCCGGCGTCGCAACCGTTCCCATTTCCGTGGTGGCCCGGAATGAAGCGGGAGAGGTTCTTCTGCTGCGGGAGGAGCTGCTGGATGTAAGCGCGGCGGTCGCTTCTAATGCAGAACCGGAGGCGCTGATGGCTTCCGTCACCGGTCAGCCCCACGCCTTGGGCTGGATCCCCTTGGGGGTGGTGGGCCTGGTGGTCCTGGGACTGTTTGCTATGGCTGTCATGAAGAAAAAAACAGAATAAAGCATCCGCGGGGGCTTCCGAAAAACGGAGGCCCCTGCTTTTTTGCGGCATTGCCTCTATGAACTTTTAGTGCATTGCGGGACGCTATAAAAAGATGTTGACAAAACAACAAATATAGTGTATAATTCGAATGTTGATTTTACAACAAGTAAGGAGGGCCTATGGACGGACGATTTGAAACCTTTACGGTGCTGATTGGAAAAATCGGCAGAAACATCAAGCGGTTAAAAACCTGCCAGATGGCGCAGCTGGACCTGAAGGGTCCCCATGTTTCCTGCCTATACTATCTCTACCGCTCGGGGACTTTGACTGCCGCGGAGCTTTGCGACCGGTGCGAGGAGGACAAGGCCGCCATTTCCAGGTCTTTGGATTTTCTTGAACAAAACGGCTACCTGGTCTGCCGGACGGAGAAAAATAAGAAATACAAGGCTCCTTTGGCGCTGACCCCGAAAGGGGTCCAGGCAGGGCAGGAGGTTTCTGAACGCATCGAACGGGTTTTGTCCCTGGCGAGCCAAGGGCTTACCGAGGAAGAGCGGAAGATCATGTATGGAGCCCTGGAAAAAATCAGCAGCAATCTGGAGAAGTTGGCAAATCAAACCAATTGAGCAAGGAGATAAAACCTATGGCAGTTCGCATTATTGTAGATTCTTCTACGGACGTTTCGGAAACCTATCAGGATAAGATCCGGAAGGTTCCTCTGTCGGTCTGTTTTGGCCAGACCGAGTATCTGGACGGGGTGACCCTGGATAAGCAGGAATTTTACAGAAAGCTGGTGGAGAGTGATGTTTTGCCCACCACCAGCCAGGCGACCCCCGCCGCCTTTGATGCGGTTTTTCGGGAGGTGGCCGCGGCAGGGGACAGCGCCGTGGTGATCACGCTGGCCTCGCCCCTTTCCGGCACTTATCAGAGTGCCTGCCTGGCAGCCGAAAGCTATGAAAACATCTATGTGGTTGACGGTATGACTGTGGCCATCGGCACCGGCGTTTTGGCGGAGTTTGCCGCCGATCTGGCGGAGCAGGGTATGGAAGCCGAGAAAATTGCGGAGATGGTGACCCTGAAGCGGGAGGACGTTCGGGTGATCGCCCTGTTGGATACCCTGGAATATCTGAAAAAAGGCGGCAGAATTTCCAAGACCGTGGCCTTTGCCGGAGGGGTTCTGAACATCAAACCCGTTGTGACCTTTCAGGAGGGCCAGGTGCAGCTGATCGGCAAGGCCAGAGGCTCCCGGAACGGCAACAATCTTCTGGTAGAGAAGATCAATGAAAGCGGCGGCGTGGATTTTTCCAAACCCTTGCTGCTTGGGTATACGGGCCTGACCTCTGCGCTGCTTGACAAATACGAGGCAGACAGCAGTGGACTCTGGCAGGGCCATACAGAAAAGCTGGAACGGTGCCTGATGTGCAGCGTCATCGGTACCCATGCAGGCCCCGGCGCAGTGGCGGTGGCCTTCTTCCGAAAAGCGTGACCGGTTCCCGGGAAAGGGCAAAAGAAAGCCCCTTTCCCGGGCCTCTTTTATGCAAAATGGGGAATACATGGAAAATACTTGATTTTTACAAAAAAACTGTTATACTATCCTAGATACATACGGAGAGTTACTCAAGTGGTCGAAGAGGCGTGACTCGAAATCTCGTAGGGCGCGGAAGCGTCGCCAGGGTTCAAATCCCTGACTCTCCGCCAAGTTTGTGAAAGCAAAGGATAATAGAGAATAGAGAATTGGACACTCCAGTTTCTCTGTTATCTGTTGTCCTTTTCTTTTTTAACAAAAAGAAAGAGGGAACATTGTGACACACCGTTCAGCAACCACCACAAGAGATATGACCAAAGGAAACATTGTCAAGCAGGTTTTGCTGTTTTCCTTGCCTCTGATGCTGGGAAACATTTTCCAGATGCTTTACAATACGGTAGACTCCATCGTCGTGGGCCAGTTCGTTGGTACCCAGGCTCTGGCCGCCGTAGGCTCCACGACCATGATCGTCAACATGCTGGTATTCTTTTTCAACGGCTTTTCCATCGGCGCCAGCGTGGTGATTGGTGTGCACTTCGGGGCAAAAAATATGGAGAAGCTCCATAAAGCCGTGGAAACCACCATGGCCGCTACCTTTATTATGAGCGTCCTGTTTACCTTGATCGGGTTCTTCGGGGTCCGGCCCATGCTGCGGTTCATGTCCACGCCGGAGGACGTTTTCCCGGAGGCCACCACCTACCTTCAAATCTACTTTGCCGGTTTTTCCGGCCTTTTGATCTACAACATGGGCAGCGGTATTCTCCGGTCTGTGGGCGATACTACCAGGCCGTTGTATTTTCTGGTGCTTACCAGTATTTTGAATATCATTTTGGATCTGGTGTTTGTGCTGGTGTTTAAAATGGGCATTGCCGGTGTGGCTTACGCCACGATCCTGTCCCAGTTTGTGTCCGCGGGACTGGTATTGCTGCTGCTGAGCACCTCCAAGGATATTTACAAACTGACCTGGGGGGATCTGGCCATTGACGGCGGGATCATGGGCCATATTTTTTCCGTTGGCCTTCCTGCCGGCATTCAGTCGGTGATCACCGCTTTTTCCAATGTATTTGTACAGTCCTACATCAATTTCTTCGGTTCCAGCTGTATGGCCGGTTGGAGCTGCTACAACAAGCTGGACCAGTTTGTCATGCTGCCCATGCAGAGCATGGCTATGGCTTCCACGACCTTTGTCAGCCAGAATGTAGGAGCCCACCAGCCCAAGCGGGCGGAGAAGGGGACCTATACCACCATCGGCCTGACCCTTCTGATCACCGGAGTGATCATTGTACTGCTGGAGATTTTTGCCGCTCCGGCGGTGGAGCTGTTCTCCCAGGACCCGGATGTCATTTCCTACGGTGCTATGTTTGTCCGGATCAATGTGGTGTTCCTGCTGTTTAACTGCGTGAACCATGTGCTGGCCGGAGCCCTTCGGGGTATGGGAGACTCCAAGGGGCCCATGCTGATCATGCTCTTCGCTTTCGTGGCGGTGCGGCAGACCTATCTGTATTATATGACCCGGTTCATCCAGAATACCGCATTGGTCGTTGCTTTCGGCTATCCCGTGGGCTGGATGGCCTGCTGCCTCATTGAGGTCACTTATTTCCTGCTTCGCAGGAAGAAGCTGCTGCACCGGGCGGAGATCGAAGAGCTGCACTGATGCCGAATGGCGAAGGGAGGACCCCTATGACCTTTTCTTATAAAAAATATCTTCGGCTTCCAAAACCCACCAAAGAGGACTTTCGGGGGGACCGGGAGCGGATATTGGATGCGTTAAAGCCAATTTCCGCACAAATGACTCTGGAGGCTCTGCGGAGCTTATATCCGCTGGTATCCCAGGCGGACTATGCCGTAACGGTGACGCTGTGCCCCGGAAGTGCGGGGGTAGAGGTCATTCGGGTGGAGCCCGGGGATACCACCGCCAAACTTTACGGCCTTGCTCTGGATATTGGCAGCACCACGCTTGAAATGGAACTGGTGGATATGAACACCGGTGCCGTGCTCCGGAACGTGGGGTGTGTGAACAGTCAGGTTTCCTTTGGCCTGAACATCCTGGACAGGATTTTGGCGGTGAAAGAGAACCGGGAGCATCTGGAGGAGCTGCGCAGCCTGGTGATCGGCGATGTAAACCGCCTCATCGGCCAGGTGACGGAGGGGCTGGTGGCACAGGAGGATATCTCCGCCTTGGTGATCGGCGGCAATACCACCATGATCCATTTCCTCCTGGGCTGCGACCCCTGGCTGGTGTTTCAAAACCCCTATGCCCCGGCGTTCTTTGACCCGGGAGTTCACGCCGCCTCTGCGTTGGGGCTGAATCTTCAGTGCAATGTATTCTGCTTCCCGGCCAAGGCCAATTACCTTGGGGGAGACATTACGGCGGGACTGCTGCTGACAGACCTGGACACGGCAGACAAGCCCTCTATTTTCCTGGACATCGGCACCAACGGGGAGCTGTGCCTTGGCTGCAAGGATTATCTGTTGATGGGCGCCGGTGCGGCAGGGCCTGCTCTGGAAGGCTTTGGAAGCAAGTATGGCATGCGGGCAGAGGCAGGAGCCATCCGGCATTTGAGCCTGGATGCCCAGGGAAGCTTTCATCTGGATGTGATCGGCGGGGGCGCGCCGAAGGGCATCTGCGGCACCGGTATTTTTGACCTGGTGGCCCAGTGCTATCTTTGGGGCTGGATCCGAGGTGACGGCACCGTTGATTTTGACCGGGCAGGGGACAATGCCATAGAAGTCTGGGATGAGGCCAGCATGCGCAGCATTCCGGCCATTGTCTACGCTCGCAAAGGGGAGGAAGCCCTTTATTTCACCCAGGCGGACATTCAGGAGTTCATTCGCTGCAAGGCCGCGGCCCACACCATGGTGGCGACTCTATTGGACTACTGCGGCCTGACCCTGGATGATGTTGGAAATGTCTATCTGGCCGGAGGCTTTGGAACCCATATTGACCTGGAGTCCGCCGTGACCGTGGGCATTTATCCGGATATTGACAGGAGCAAAATGAAGCTTCTGGGCAATACCTCCCTGGCAGGGGCCAAAAAGCTGCTGCTGGATGGGGCATGCCTGGACCGGGTCCGCTGGTTTCTGGAAACCGGGGAATACCTCCATTTTGCGGAAATGGATATGTTCCTGGAAAATATGATGGCGGCCAATTTTATTCCCCATACGAACAAAAGCCTTTATCCCAGCGTAAAACAGAAATTTAGGGAATAAATTTTATTTTCCTCTTTACAGAATCGCGGCTTTCTTATATAATGCAACTATCTATGCAATCCATGTAAAGTGAGAGTTTTTTATGAATATTGAGTTTGATACCTATAAGCAGAAACTGAATGACTGCCGTCCCGCTCTGGATGGACTGGCGGAATCTTTGAATCTTTCCGGCATGCGCAACGAGCTGGAGCGGCTCCACGCCATGCAGGAGGCCCCCGGCTTTTGGGATGACCCGGAAAAGAGCCAGAAGGTCGCCATCAAAGTCAAGCAGACCGAGGCAAAGATCGAGCGCTACGAGAAGATGCTCTCTTCCTGGGAGGACATGATGACCATCTGCGAGATGGCCGCCGAGGAAGATGATGACTCCATGCTGGAGGAGCTGAAAGAGAGTTTTGAAGTTCTGGAAGAGCAGATGGAGACCTGCCGCCTGGAGACTCTGCTCACCGGCCACTACGATAAGAACAACGCCCTCATGAGCTTCCATGCCGGTGCCGGCGGCACCGAGGCTCAGGACTGGTGCCAGATGCTCTACCGGATGTACACCCGCTGGGCAGAGCGCCACGGCTTTACCTACAAGATTCTGGACTATCTGGAAGGGGACGAGGCGGGCCTCAAGTCTGCGGACATTATGATCGAGGGCGAGAACGCCTACGGTTTTCTGAAGGGTGAAAATGGTGTTCACCGTCTGGTCCGGGTCTCTCCCTTTGATGCCAACGCCCGGCGGCAGACCTCTTTCTCCGCCATCGAGGTCATTCCCGAAATCGAGGATGACAGCCAGGACGTGGACATCCGCCCGGAGGATTATGAAATGCAGGTCTTCCGCTCCTCCGGTGCCGGTGGACAGCACATCAATAAGACCTCCTCTGCCGTTCGTCTGATCCACAAGGCCACCGGCATTGTGGTGTCCTGCCAGACGGAGCGCAGCCAGTTCCAGAACAAGGAAACCTGTCTTAAAATGCTGCGGTCCAAGCTGGTGGAGATCAAGGAGCGGGAGCACCTGGATAAGATTTCTGACATCAAGGGCGTTCAGCAGAAAATCGAGTGGGGCAGCCAGATCCGCAACTATGTGTTCATGCCCTATACCCTGGTAAAGGATACCCGTACCGGCTGCGAGACCTCCAATGTAAACGCCGTTATGGACGGTGCGCTGGATCCCTTTATTGAAAGCTATCTCAACTGCCTGGCCACCGGCAACTGGGTGCAGAAGTAAGCTTTTTCCCGGAGAAATTGGAATTGCTTCTTGCATTTTGCAAGAAGCTGTGCTATACTTGTTAGGCTATTTGAGGCCCGAGGGCCCAATACCGTTCGCATTCCGCGAATCAGCGGAGGGAGGTTTGTCACGATGAATGTTTTACAGACGATTCTGGTTGTCCTGGAAGCGATTGCAAGCATCGCTCTGATTGTGGTGGTTCTGCTGCAGTCCGGCAAGGAGGCTGGCCTGTCCGGTGCTCTGACCGGTGGTTCCGATTCCTATCTGAGCAAGAATAAGAAGGCTGGCCTGGACCATGTTCTTGCTTCCTCTACCAAGTGGATCGCAATTGCCTGGATCCTGCTGACCCTGGCGCTGAGCCTGGTGTGATTCCCAGAATAAATGAACATAAGACCATGGATTCGTTCCATGGTCTTTGTCATTTTTGCCCAGTGACTTTTGAGACCGCTTGTGGTAGTATAGAAGCAAACGACCAGGGAAGCTTCTGAATCCATTTCCGGGCCCACGAAATGAGAGAAAAATAGGGGTCCAATGCGGAAGTTTGATTTGGAGATCTCTAAGAAAGGGGTTTATATTTATGTCTGAAAGAAAGCTGGAGGGGCTGGAGCCCCAGGCGGTTTTCCGTTATTTTGAAGAAATCTGCGCCATTCCCCATGGCAGCCGCAATACAAAGGCCATCAGTGACTATTTGGTGGCCTTCGCCAAGGCCCATGACCTTCGCTGCATCCAGGATGAGAGCAACAATGTGATTCTGTTTGCCCCCGGTACCTGCGGCATGGAAGACCATGCTCCGGTGATCCTGCAGGGCCATATGGATATGGTCTGTGAGAAGGATACCACCTGCGCCTTGGATATGGCCGCCGACGGGCTGGACCTGACCCATGACGGGGCCTGCGTTTACGCCAGAGGCACCACCCTGGGCGGTGACGACGGCATTGCCGTGGCCTACGCCCTGGCCATCCTGGATGATGCGTCCATTGCCCATCCGCCTCTGGAAGTGATCATCACGGTAGATGAGGAAATCGGCATGCTGGGCGCGGCGGCCATTGACCTGTCCTCTTTGAAGGGCCGGACTATGGTGAATCTGGACTCGGAGGACGAAGGCGTCTTTACGGTGTCCTGCGCCGGCGGTGCCCGGAGCACCATTTCCCTGAAAGCGGAGCGGAAGGCAGTTTACGGCCCTTGTGTCCGTCTGGCGGTAGAAAACCTCCGGGGCGGCCATTCCGGTCAGGAAATCGACAAGAACCGTGCCAATGCCAACAAGGTCATGGGCGAGTTCCTGGGCCGCATCCAGAAGCTCATGCCTCTGTGCCTGACCTCTTTCTCCGGCGGCAGCAAAGACAACGCCATTCCCCGTTCCTGCCAGGCCACTGTGGTCGCCATGGGCATTGGCATCGAACGGATCAATGATATTGCCGCGGAGCTCCAGCAGGAGATCCGGCAGAATTATGACGAGCCGGAAGCTTCCATCCAGGCCTTTGACGTGGACGCTCTGGGCGGAAACGCCCTGACCACCACTGCCACCGCCGATGTGATCTCCCTGCTGTGTACCGTTCCCAACGGCGTTCAGGCCTACTGCCCGGATATGCCGGAGCTGGTGCAGACCAGCCTGAATCTGGGTGTTGCCAAGCTGGGAGAGCAGTTCAGCGTGACCTTCTCCGTCCGCAGCTCCGTCAACCAGGAGAAGGAGGCTCTGACCGGAAAGCTCCGGGAGCTGGCGGATTTCTACGGTGCTTCCTACAGTCAGATGGGCACTTATCCTGCCTGGGAGTATAAAAAGGACTCCAAGCTTCGGGATGTGATGGTATCCGTCTATACCAAGATGTTTGGAAAAGAGCCCCAGGTACTGGCCATTCACGCAGGCCTGGAATGCGGCTTGCTGGGCGAAAAGCTTCCGGGGCTGGACTGCGTGTCCATTGGACCCCAGATGCACGACATCCATACCAGCCGTGAAAAGCTGGAGATCGCCTCCACCAAGCGCACTTGGGATTTCCTCCTGGAAGTGCTGAAGAAGCTCTAAACACACCATGACCGGTGCCTTTTGGGTGCCGGTCATTTTTGACAGGATTTGATTTTTTCCTACTTGCAAAAGATCGGACTGTGCGGTAACATAGGATTATAATTTTTGGAGGTGCTCATATGAACGCAAATGAGATCATGGGTATTTTTTCCGATACTGCTTATGTACGGACCGGCGGAAGTCCGGAGGAACTGAAAACCGCGGAATATCTGCTGTCCCGCTTGCATGCCTGTGGCCTGACCGGCTCCCTGGAGGCCTTTGATGTGGATATGGCAGACATTCTGGAGGCAGAGCTTACTGTTGACGGAAAGACCATCCCCTGCAAGGGCTATAAGAATGCCGGCAGCTCTACTGTAGAGGCAGAGCTCTATTATCTGCGCAATACCGACGACTATTCCCTGAGCCTGTGCAAGGGCAAAATTGTGATGATCGACGGGTATCTTGGCTATTGGCGCTATCAGGATTTGCTTGCCAACGGAGCCCTGGGTTACATTACCTATGACGGCAACGCCAATTACACGGACAGGGACATTGATCAGCGGGAGCTGCGCAGCTATGTATCCCAGGGGAACAAGCTTCCCGGCGTGAACATCAACGCCAAGGATGCCATTGCACTGATCCGGGACGGCGGCAAGATGGCGAAAATCGTCCTCAAACAGAATGAGTATATGGGAAAATCCCATAATGTGATTCTGGATTTGCCGGGGGAGCGGGAAGATGTGATCGCCTTTACCGCCCACTATGATTCCACCTCCCTGTCTCAGGGTGCTTATGACAATATGTCCGGTTCCGTGGGCCTGTTGGCCATTGCGGAGTTCTTTGCCCAGCACCCCCACAGCTGCGGCCTGCGCTTTGTCTGGTGCGGCAGCGAGGAGCGGGGCCTTCTGGGCTCTAAGGCCTACTGTGCTCAACACGATGAGGAACTGGGGAAAATCGTCCTGAATATCAACCTGGATATGATCGGCTGCATTATGGGCAAATTCATCGGCTGCGTCACTGGCGAGGAAAAGCTCTGCCATTACATTTCCTACATGGGCTCGGAGCTGGGCTTCGGCATTGAGGTCAGCCAGGACGTGTATTCCAGCGACTCCACCCCCTTTGCGGATAAGGGTGTTCCCGCGGTGTCCTTCGCCCGTCTGGCTCCGGGCAATACCGCCACCATTCACAACAGCTATGATACCATGGCGGTTATGAGCGGCAGCCAGATGGAAGAAGACATTGCCTTCATCACCGCCTTTGCGGACCGCTTCGCCAACGCCAAACGCTGCCCGGTGGCCAAAACCATGCCGGAGAACATGAAGCAGAAGCTGGATGAATACCTGCTCCGGAAGCGTCCGGAGAAAAAATGACCGATTTGTGAATTTTAAAGTGGAAAACACCTGATTTGTTGGGGGAATCGCCTATATTCTTTTGCAAGAAGCCATGATAGAATGGTAGCTGCTAGGTGAATGTGCCAAAGAATAGAAAGAAGAAGGGTCAATAACAAATGTTTGAAAAGCTATTCCATTTGTCTGACAACAAGACAACGGTAAGAACGGAACTGATCGCCGGACTTACCACCTTTATGACCATGGCGTATATCATCGCCCTGAACCCCAACCTGCTGACAGGCTTCGGCGCAGAGGGTCAGGAGCTGTGGAACGGTGTGTTCCTGGCCACCTGTCTGGCTTCCGCCGTGGGTATGTTTGCCATGGCCTTCCTTGCCAACAAGCCCTTTGCACTGGCTCCCGGCATGGGCCTGAACAGCTTCTTTGCCGTTGTGGTGGGCAATATCGTGGCCATGACCGGTATGACCTATGTGGCCTCTTTCCAGGCCGCTCTGGTGATCATCCTGATCGAGGGTATTATTTTCCTGTTCCTGTCTGTGTTGAATGTCCGGGAAAAGATCGTTGATGCCATTCCTCTTGGCGTGCGGCTGGGCATTTCTCCCGCCATTGGCCTGATGCTCATGAACATCGGCCTGGGCTCCAACGTGGGCGTCTACGCCGAGGGCAACGGTTTTTCCACGCCCTTCTTTGTCATGCGGGACTTCTTCGGCGCTCTGACCCCCAGCGTTCTCCGAAGCAGCATGGGTGACACCGGTTACGCCACCATGATCCTGACCGTGGTGACCATGTTTGCAGGCCTCTTTGCCATTGTTGCCATGTCCAAGAAGAACGTCAATGGCTCTGTGCTCTATGGCATGCTGATTGCCTCTGTGATCTATTGGGTAGGGGAGTCTGTCTTCCTGCACACCAATCCCTTTGCTTCTCTGGCCACCGCTTCCTTTGTGCCGCCCTTTGCGGATATGGCAAAGACCACCCTGTTCCACTTTAATTTCGCAGGCTTCCTGGAAATCGGCTGGTTTACTGCCGTGACCCTGATCGTCACCTTCTGCATCATCGACATGTTCGATACCATCGGCACCCTGGTAGGCACCGCTTCCCGGGCCGGTATGGTGGACGAGAACGGCAACATGCCCAATATGAAGGAGGCCCTTCTGTCTGATGCCATCGGTACCGTAGCCGGTGCCTGCACCGGTACTTCCACGGTGACCACCTTCGTAGAGTCCGCCTCCGGCGTGGAGGCTGGCGGACGTACCGGCCTCACCGCTGCCACCACCGGCGTGTTGTTCCTGGCCTGCATGTTCCTGGCACCTGTGGCGGCCATCATTCCCGCCGCGGCCACTTCCTCTGCACTGATTTACGTCGGTGTGCTCATGCTCATGGGCCTGAAAAACGTGAACTTCGAGGATATGGACCAGATGGTTCCCGTATCCTTGATGCTCATCGGCATGCCCGTTTCCGGCTCCATCGGCCACGCCATCGGTATCGGCCTCATTTCCTATACCATTATCAAGGTCTTCGGCGGCAAGGCCAAGGAGGTCTCTCTGCTGACCTACGCCATCTCCCTGCTGTTCTTGGTCAAATTCTTCCTGGCTGTATAAGCCAACACTCAAAATCGCAAAATCCCCTGGAATCTTGAACGGACGAGATTCCAGGGGATTTCATTTTTTATTTGCGGCGGCTGTTTTGCCGGGGGCCTGTTTTGGGTTTTCCGGCGCTGCCTTTGGTGCCGGAGGAAGGCTTGGAGGGCCTGGATGGCTTGGAAGCATTGGGCGCTTTGGAAGGGGCCGCCTGTTTCCTGCCTTTTTGCGGAGGGGCTTTGGGGCCAGCTTTCTTTTCCGGGGCCCTGGGCGGGGCGCTGTAGCCGCCTTTCTTTGGGGGCACGGCCCGGATCAGGCACTTGGGACCGGAGCCGATCAGATCCTCCCGGTGGGCAGCCATCAGCGCTTCTCTCACCAGGTAGTAGTTCTTGGGGTCTCTGTATTGGATCAGAGCCCGCTGCATGGCCTTTTCGTGGGGGTCCGTGGGAACGTAGACCTTTTCCATGGTCCGGGGATCCAGCCCCGTGTAATACATTACCGTGGACAAGGTAGAGGGCGTGGGATAAAAGTCCTGGACCTGTTCCGGGTTATAGCCCATATCCCGAATGTACTCCGCCAGCTCCACGGCCTCCTTCATGGTAGAGCCCGGGTGGCTGGACATGAGATAGGGCACCAGGAACTGATTCATACCGTATTGCTTGTTGAGAGCAAAATACTTGTCCACAAAACGATTATACACGGCGTTCCGGGGCTTTCCCATGCGGCTGAGGACGGCGTCGGAAACATGCTCCGGAGCCACCTTCAGCTGACCGGAAATGTGGTATTGTACAAGCTCTTTAAAGAAGGTATCCTTTTTATCCGCTAAAAGATAATCAAAACGGATGCCGCTGCGCACAAATACCTTTTTAACGCCCGGAATCTTCCGCAGTTTCCGAAGCAGCGCCACATAGTCAGAGTGGTCTGCGTCCATGTTTTTGCAGGGGGTGGGGAAGAGGCACTGCCGCCCGCCGCAGGCTCCCTTGGTCATCTGCTTTTCACAGGCCGGGTGCCGGAAATTGGCGGTGGGGCCGCCCACATCGTGGATATAGCCCTTGAAATCCGGGTCCTTGACCATTTTTTCCGCCTCGGAAAGAATGGATTCATGGCTCCGCACCTGAACGATCCGGCCTTGATGGAAGGTCAGGGCGCAGAAGGAACAGGCGCCGAAGCAGCCCCGGTTGCTGACCAGACTGAACCTGACCTCCTCAATGGCGGGCACGCCTCCCAGCTTCTGATAGCTGGGGTGATAGGTCCGGCAATAAGGAAGGCTGTAAACCGCATCCATTTCCTCCATGGTCAGGGGCTTTTGAGGGGGATTCTGCACCACAAATTCTTTGCCATAGGGCTCTGCCAGCCGTTTGGCGGTAAAGGGGTCGCAGTTGGAGTACTGGGTTTTAAAGGATTGGGCATAGCTGCGCTTGTTCTTTTGAATCTCCTCAAAGGAGGGCAGCACAACGGTGGGCAGGCTCTCGTCCAGCTCTTTGGTCTTAAAGACCGTGCCGTCAATGTAAGTAATATCCTTTACATCCATACCGGCATTCAGGGCATCGGCGATTTCAACGATGCTTTTTTCGCCCATGCCGTACATCAGGAGGTCTGCCTGGGAATCCAGCAGGATGGAGCGCTTCATGCTGTCGGACCAATAGTCATAGTGGCCCAGCCGCCGGAGACTGGCTTCAATGCCGCCGATGAGAATGGGAATGTCTTTATAGGTTTGCCGGATCAGATTGCAATAGACGGTGGTGGCATAGTCCGGACGCTTGCCCATAATGCCCCCGGGGGTGAAGGAGTCTGTTTTCCGGCGATGCCGGGTAACGGAATAGTGGTTCACCATAGAGTCCATATTGCCGCCGCTGACCAGGAAGCCCAGCCGGGGAGGGCCATAGACATCAATGGATTTGGGGTCACGCCAGTCGGGCTGGGAGATGATCCCCACACTGTAGCCCCGGCTTTCCAGAATTCTGCTGATAATGGCATGCCCAAAAGAGGGGTGGTCTACATAAGCGTCACCGATCACGTAGACAAAATCCGGCTGCAGGATCCCTCGGTCCTGCAGCTCTTGCTTTGTAATGGGTAAAAAATCCATAGTATTCTCCATTTTTTGACTGGTTCTCTAAAGGGCGGGCAAAGAGCGATCCCAATCAGTTTTTCTTTTTCTCGACCTTCTTTTTGGTGCCGTCAGGCTGGAGAATATAGGTGTTCTCCAACTGCCCTACAAGATTGGCTTTGACGGAATCAATATAAATTCTGCGCAGCCGGTCCCGCTCTTCCGTTTCCTCCGGGGTCAGGGGACCCTGTTTTGCTTTTTTTGCCAGCACGTTGATCCGTGCGATCACATCTTGCATTTCCATAATGAACCTCACACATATTTCTGAATCGTTACACAGTAACGGTCTTTTTTGCTTTTTCCGCCGATTTGACTCAAGCGGATCTTTCCCAGGCCCCGGACAGAGATTTTAGAACCTTCCGCAACCTGTTTGTCGGGCTTTTCGCAGGGAAGCCCATCGATGGCAGCCTTGCCGGTGGTCACATAGCTGGCGGCCAGAGACCTGCCAATGCGGAAGCCGGAGGAGATCACGCTGTCGAGGCGCAGGGAAGCCAGGGTATCCCGTATTTCCTGAAACTTTGGCTCCGGCATCTGAAGCTCCGTCAAAGGGATGGAGCGCAGATGCAGTGCGGTGCGCCCGGCGGAGCGCAGATTATCCAGCACATAGGGGGCGATTTCCGCCGTCACAAAAAACAGGCACCGCCCCGGTTCCATACAAATATCTCCAACGGTTTCCCGACCGATGCCGGCCCCCATCAGCGCCCCCAGAATATCCCGGTGGGTCAGGGTGTCTTCCTCAAAAAAACTTGCCTCCAGACACACCAGAGGCCCATCGGGCCAGTAAAGAGCATCCGCATCCATATAGTCCGGCAGATACAGAAGCATTTTCCGCTCCGCGTCCTCGTAGCCGCCGAAGCGGTACAGCCCCGGAAGATCGCCAAACAGGAAACTAGAAAGCTCCAGCTCCCTAGGAGTCAAAAAACAAGTATTTGCCGGAATGTTTTTCAGGACTCCGGCGTTGATTTTATCCCAGAGCTTGGCAAGCAAAAGCTTGTCCTCTCCGGTTTTCGCAATTTTATTGATTTGATTGCGGTCCATAGCATCACCAAGCTCCATTATAGCACATCTTATCCCTTGTGAAAAGAAGTTTTTCTTGTGCCAAGGGGCGTAGTCGTGTATAATACGAAAAAACGGAGAAAGGGAATCGATATGGTCATCGGAATCATTGGCGGCGGTGCCTCCGGTATGGCGGCGGCGCTGGCGGCGGCGGAAAGCCCTCAAAATCAGGTACTGTTATTAGAGCGGCAGCAAAGAGTCGGCCGAAAGCTGCAAGCAACGGGAAACGGCCGCTGCAATTTGACGAACCTTCATGCCCTGGAGGGGGGCTATCACGGAGAGGACAGAGAATTCTCCCGATACGCCCTGGAACGGTTTTCCCCTGCGGAAACGCTAAAATGGTTTGAACATTTTGGCCTTGTAACGGTGGCAGAGGCCTCCGGTCGGGTGTATCCGTTTTCAGATCAGGCAAATTCCGTGGTGGATATTCTGCGTTTTGCTTTGGACAAGCCCAATATCCGGCTGGAAACCGGTGTGGAGGTTCAAAAAGTAAAGCCGGAGGAAGCGGGCTTTCGGCTGGAAACCACCCAGGGTGCGTTTTTCTGCCAACGGCTGATCGTGGCCTGTGGGGGCCTGGCGGGTACCAAGCTGGGGGGCTCCATGTCCGGTTACAAGCTGCTGCGAAGCTTCGGCCACCGCTGCACCCGTCTGCGGCCTACACTGGTTCAAATCAAAACGGACTGGCCCGGGATCACGGCGCTGAAAGGTGTCCGGGCCCAGTGCAAGGCGGAAATCACCTGTGACGGTGCGTTCTGGTCCGGTAGCGTCGGAGAGATCCAGTTTACGGAATGGGGCCTTTCCGGGCCTGTCATGTTCGAAATTTCCAGAGACGTATGCCAGAAGAAAGGGAATTGGGTCTGCACGCTGGATTTACTGCCCCAGATAGAGGAAGAAACACTGGTTTCTTTGCTGGAAGCCCGCCGGAAGACCAATCTTCCTGCCTCCGAGTTGTTTACAGGCATCCTCCACAACCGTCTGGGAAGAGTCCTGACCCAGGAATGCGGTATCACCGCCAATCGGGAAATTGCCGGGCTTTCCGGGGAAGACCTGAAACTGGCGGCAAAGACGGCGAAGTGCTTTCCGGTCCATTTAACGGAAGCCTTGGGCATGGACAGTGCCCAGGTCACAGCCGGAGGCATTGTAACAGAAGAGTTTTATAGCAACACCCTGGAAAGCAAACTGGTTCCCGGGCTTTATGCCTGCGGCGAGGTGCTGGATGTAGACGGGGACTGCGGCGGTTATAATCTTCAGTGGGCCTGGAGCTCCGGAAGATTGGCTGGGCAAAGTGCCGGGAAGGAAGAAAACAATGCTTAGAATACGAGATATTTCCATGTATCCGGGCCAGGATGAGGGGGCCCTGGTGTATGAGGCGGCAAAGGCATTACGCATCTCTGCTTCGGAAATCCGCGCCCTTCAAATTGCCCGCCGTTCGGTAGACGCACGGAAAAAGCCGGATGTCAGAATCATTTATACGGTGGATGTGACCCTCAAAAGCGGGGAAGGACGGGTTCTCAAAAAATGCGGGAACAGGCGGGTGTCCCCGGCCCCTGTCCAGGGGTATCGGCCTCCCAAGTTCCGGCCGGCAGGAGAAAAACGGCCTGTGGTTATTGGCTTCGGCCCTGCCGGTATTTTTGCGGCCCTGGTTCTGGCCATGGCCGGTCAGCGGCCCATTGTTCTGGAGCGTGGCGAGGATGCGGCGACCCGCCATGAAAAGGTGGAGGCTTTCTGGAAAACAGGGACCTTGGACACTCGGAGCAACGTGCAGTTCGGAGAAGGGGGTGCCGGTACCTTTTCCGACGGAAAACTGAATACCGGCGTCAACAATCCCAGAATCCAGTGGATTTTACAGCAGTTCGTCTCCGCCGGTGCCAAGGAGGATATTCTGTATGATGCCAAGCCCCATGTGGGAACGGATGTGCTTCTGGAGGTGGTTCAGAACCTCCGGGGCAGGATTCAGGCACTGGGTGGCGAGGTGCGTTTTTGCAGCCGAGTTACAAAGCTCCGTTTGGATGGGGACCGGCTTACCGGCGTGGAGTTGGAAAGCGGCGAGATGATTCCCTGTGACCATGCGGTGTTGGCCATTGGCCACAGCGCCAGAGACACTTTTGAATCCCTGCTGTCCCAGGGCGTACCCATGGAGCCCAAGCCCTTTGCCATGGGGGTTCGCATTGAGCAGCTTCAGGAAAAAATAAACCTGTCTCAATATGGAATGCAGAATGTCCATTTGCCTCCGGCGGATTATAAGCTGGTGCAGCATTTGCAGGACAGCACGGTCTATACCTTCTGCATGTGTCCCGGCGGCTATGTGGTGGCGGCGGCCTCCGAAAAGGGCAGAACCGTTACCAACGGCATGAGCTATTGCGCCCGGGATGGCGAAAACGCCAATGCGGCGCTGCTGGTTACGGTAAACCCCCAGGAGTTTCCGGAACCCGGCCCTCTGGGGGGCATGGCCTGGCAGCGGAAAATCGAAGATGCGGCCTACCGCCTGACCGGCGGCTACCGGGCCCCGGCCCAAAGAGTGGAGGACTTTTTGGCAGGCAGACCCAGCGAGGGCCCCGGCAGCGTGACCCCCACCTATCGTCCGGGGGTGGTTTGGACAGACCTTCACCGATGCCTGCCCGAGAAAATCACAAAGGCTCTGGAGGAGGCCCTGCCGGAGCTGGACCGGAAGCTGCAAGGCTTTGGGGACCCGGATGCGGTTTTGACGGCCCCGGAGACCAGAAGCTCCTCGCCCGTGCGGATTCTGCGGGACGAGACCCGGCAATCCACCGTTCGTGGACTTTATCCCACCGGCGAAGGGGCGGGCTACGCAGGGGGCATTATGTCCGCCGCCATTGACGGCATCCAGACCGCCGAGGCAATTTTGGAACAGATGTAACATAGAACAGAAAAGTCCCGAATCTTCCACTTTGTGAAGATTCGGGATGTTTTGATCAAGGCTGCTGCGTGGTTCAGAAGAAACCTTTGTATTTTCCGAAGAGAAACAGGAAGATGCCAATCTGCGCCGCCAAAATCAGGGGGATGCCCACGGTAAATTTGGGGTGCCGGGTTTTGTGCCGAACGGTGTACATTCCAAGCAAGGCCCCGATTCCGCCCCCCAGGAGTGCGGTGGACATCAAGGTCGCCTCGGAGATGCGCCATAGATTTTTCTTGGCCTTCCACTTGTCAATCAGCATAAGCAGGAAGGCAGCGGCATTGATTAATAGCAGATACAGAATCAGTATTTCTTTCATGGAATGGACCTTTCAGGAGGGATGTTTTTGAAAAAGAGCATGCTGTTGGGAATGCTTCTGCTGCTTTTGGCCGGATGCGGCAGTCAGGAGACATTTGAAACCGTGGCGGATGTCCTGGACGTACCGGCGGCGGCCCAGCCCCGGGAAATCTTGGTGGATCTTCCCGGGGAAGAAGGGCAGGAGGTGCTGGAAACGCCTACGGGGCAGTTTTACCTTACGGAAGACTATGAAATCGGGGTAGAGGTGCTGGAAGCGGGAGACCTGGACGCCACCTTCAAAGCCCTTTGCGGCCGCAGGCGGGAGGACCTGACCGTTATGGAGACGGCAGCCGATGGAATCAAGCGCTATGAGTTTGTATGGGCAGCCACGGGAGAGACCGGTGACCGGCTGGGCCGGGGGACCGTTTTGGACGATGGGAATTACCATTACTGCCTGACGGTCCAGCGCCCGGCAGAGGGCACCGGAGATGCCCAAATCGTTTGGAGTCAGGTTTTCTCGTCCTTTTCACTGGTCTGATACTGGGCAATGACCTGGCGGCAGAGGTCTTGACAGGCTTTTTGGACGCTGGCGGGGTAGAGAATCTTTGCCTTGTCCCCAAAGCCGATGACCCAGCTTAAAAACATGGGACTCTGGGCCACATCGGCGGTAAAGACAAAATGGTCTTCCCCGTCGGGAAACAGCATCACACTGGAGCCGAACCGGTCTACCACCACGTTGGTCAGGCTTTTGTGAAAACGCATTTTTACCTGGACCCTTTTGCCGTTAAACATATGGAACTGTTTCTGGGCGTAGTCGTTCAGGGCCTGACCCGTCAGCTCCGGGCAGGGTTCCCGCTGCTGGGGCAAAAGGGTGATCTGACTCATTCGGTCCACCCGGTAGTTGGTCACGCCGTGGCGGGGAGACAGGGCCAGAAGGTAACAGTTCTCATTGTCCTGATAAATGCCGTAGGGACTGGCGGTATAGTCCTTGTCCCGGAACCGGGGCCTGCCGTCCAGCCCCCAGTCAAAATACCGGAAGGAGATCTGGCAATTGTTGACAATGGCCTCCTGAATGGTATCCACTTCGTAGTAGATGGATTGGTTCATGCTTTTGATGCGCCCGGCCACGACTACATTCCGGCAGACCTGTTCCGCCTCCTGCTGGCTGGTGAGCTTGCAGAGTTTCTGGATGAGCTCCAGGGATTTTTCCTCTGTAAGGAACCGGCTGGACTGGACCGCGGAAATCAGCAGCTTCAGTTCCGGCAGCTGGAATTCCCGTTCACCGATGTAATAGCCGCCGTTTTTTCCCCGATAGATCAAAATATCTACGCCGAATTCCTGCAGGACGGCGATGTTGGAATAGATGGTTTTCCTGTCGCACAGGATCCCCTTTTGTTCCAGCATTTGCTGCAACTCTATGGCTCTCACCGGATGATTCTGGTGGGAGTTTTTTTGCAGATAGTCCCAAATATACAGGATGATCAGCCGCTGTTTATCGGATTTTGCCATGGATGCCACTTCCTCTCCCGGTTTTTCCCTTCTATTATAGCATAAGATCGGGATTAAAAAAACGATAATTTGATTTTTTTGAAAAAATATGATACCATATGGCAAAAGTTCTTGAAAGGGGGAACCCGAGATGCTGGTGCTGGGATGCCATATGTCCTCTGTCAGCGGTTATTCTACAATGGTCCGTCAATGCAAGGTCATGGATGCCAATACATTGGCGTTCTTTACGAGAAATCCCCGGAGCGGCCGCTGCAAGCCCCAGGACCCCATTGATGTTTCAAATGCGGCCCAGCTGATGCGGCACTACTGCGTCGGTCCCTTTGTAGTCCATGGCCCTTATATCATGAATCTTTGCGGCAGAAATGAGGAGGTCCGGGGATTCTCCAGGGAGGTTTTGGAGGATGATCTGCGGCGGCTGTCGGTGTTCCCCGGAAATTTCTACAATATTCACCCGGGAAGCCATGTGGGCCAGGGGGTGGAGCAGGGGATCGACTACATTGCCCAGGCGCTGCGGAAGGCCCTGGAGCCGGACTATCCCGTTACCGTTTTGCTTGAAACCATGGCAGGGAAGGGAAGCGAGATGGGGAGAAGCTTCGAAGAGATGCGCCTGATTTTAGATGCCGTGGGCAGCCCCAAGGTGGGCATCTGCATGGATACCTGCCATGTATTCGATGCCGGATATGATCTGGCCGGGAACCTGGATGGGGTCCTGGAGGAATTTGACCGGGTGGTAGGGCTGGACCGACTGATGGCTCTGCACCTGAATGACTCTATGAGCCCCTGCGGCAGCCACAAGGACCGGCATGAGCGCATCGGCCAGGGAAAAATCGGAATAGAGGCCTTTCAGCGCATTGTGGACCATCCGTCCCTTGCCGGGAAGCCCATGATTTTGGAGACCCCCAACAACCTGGACGGCTACGAACGAGAAATCAAAATGCTGCGCAGGATGGGGAGCATTTACAAGGAGACGACATTTTGAACCAATTACACGAGGTTTTTGATCTGGTCTTAGCGTCCAGAGATACATATGCGGCGGTTTTTTTAGCCATTTCCCGGTATTTGGTACCGGCTCTGGGCCTGTGGCTGCTGCTGCACTGTGCGAGGCCTTTGATTTCCTTCCGCCGGGAGCCGGAAATCTGGGCGTGGCTGAAGTTTTCCGACGGCTCCCAGGTGGCGGTGACCCACTGGGAAAATGTCATTGGCAGAAGCAAAAGCAGCGATATTACCATTGCTCTTTCTACGGTATCCCGGAATCATGCGGTCTTGACCCGCTATGACGACGGCAGCTGGACCATCTCCGATGCCAGCTCCAAAACCGGAACCTGGGTCAACGGGGACCGGGTGGACATCTGCGCCCTTCACGAGGGAGATACGGTGTCCATTGGTGGCGTGGACATGACCCTGCAGCCTATTACCAAGCGGCAGGAGCAGCTCCAGTCCCAGCTGCGGACCAAGGGCTCCAGCGGGTGGAGCGGCCTGTTAGGGCTGCTGATTTTGACGCTGCTGCAAATGACGATGGTGATCGGTTTCCTGCTGAACGGACCGGCAGAGGAATGCCGGCAGTACCTTCTGGGCTTCGGCAGCGTGACGGTCTGTCAGTGGATGCTGTTCTTTTTCTATCTGATGATCCGAAGAAGCTCCTTCGAGGTGGAGACCCTGGCCTTTTTCCTGTGCTCCATCGGTGTGGCGGCCATTGCCACGGTAAAGCCCGGAGAACTGGGAAAACAGTCCGCGGCCATGTTTTTAGGGGTCATCATGTTCTTGGTGATCGGCTGGTCCCTGCGGGATCTGGAGCGGGCCAAGCGGGTGCGGTATCTGGCGGTTTTGGCAGGTGTAGGCTTCCTGGTGGTGACCTTGCTGTTCGGCAAGGAGTACTACGGGGCCAAAAACTGGCTGGTGATCGGCGGCATGTCCTTGCAGCCCTCGGAGCTTTCCAAGGTGTGCTTTGTTTACGCCGGAGCTTCTACCATGGACCGGATCATGAATAAACGGAATCTGATCCTGTTTATTGCCTATTCCATTGTGATCTGCGGGCTGCTTGCCATTATGAATGACTTTGGAACGGCCATGATTTTCTTCTGTGCCTTCCTGATCATCGCCTATCTTCGTTCGGGCAGCGTGGGCACCATTGCTCTGGCCTGTACGGCTCTGGCTTTTGCGGGGGTCTTGGCCATCCAGATCGCCCCCCATGCCATGAATCGGTTCGCCAGCTGGCGGCACATCTGGGAAAGCCCCTATACCTCCGGCTATCAGCAGACCCAGGCCATCATGTGCATTGCCTCCGGCGGCCTCTATGGCCTGGGGCCGGGGAACGGGTACCTGCAAAAGGTATTTGCGGCGGATTCGGATATTGTATTTGCCACCATTTCCGAGGAATGGGGCCTGCTGATGGCGCTGCAGGCGGTACTGGCCATTTCCGTGCTGGGGCTGTTTTCCATGCGCACCTCCCGGGTTTCCCGCAGCAGCTTTTACTGCATCGGCGGATGTACCGCGGCGGGGATTTTGCTGATCCAGGCATCTCTCAACTGCCTGGGCACCGTGGATGTTCTGCCCTTTACCGGTGTGACCTTTCCATTCCTTTCCAATGGCGGAACCAGCATGATCGGCGCCTGGGGGCTGCTGGCTTTTGTAAAAGCGGCAGATACCCGGCAGAACGCCAGCTTCGCCGTGCGATTTAACAAATAGGAGTATACCAATGAACAGAGTAACCAAAAGAACCTGGATGATGTTCCTTTTTGTGGGGCTGCTTCTGGGAGGTATGGGCTTTTTTGTAGGGGAGTACGTGCTGCAGGCCGACCGGTGGATCGTTTCTACGGGTTCCCCCCATATCTACAAAAACAGCAATCTGGGCAGAGGTACCGTGGTGGACCGGGACGGGGTGCTGCTGCTGGACATGACCAACGGCAGGGCCTATTCCGACAACGCCCAGACCCGGGCCTCGACCATGCACTGGCTGGGGGACCGGAACGGCAGCATCCAGGCAGGGGCCGTTACAAATTACGCCGCCATGATGGCGGGCTACGACAAGGTCAGCGGCCTGTATGATTACAACGGAAGCGACGGTGTAATTCGCCTGGGGCTTTCTGCCGCCGTACAGAATGCCGCTCTGGAAGCCCTCAATGGGCGCAAGGGCACCGTCGGCATCTACAACTATCAAACCGGCCAGATCCTCTGCGCCGTAACGTCCCCGACCTATGACCCGGACAATGTGCCGGATGTAGCCGGGGATACCTCCGGAAAGTATGAAGGCGTTTATCTGAACCGGTTTTTGCAGTCCACCTATGTGCCCGGGTCCATCTATAAAATCGTCACCGCGGCGGCCGCACTGGAATGCGTGCCCGGAATTGAAGGCATGACCTTCTACTGTGACGGGGCCTATGAATACGGAACTGAGGCCGTTACCTGTGAGACTGCCCACGGCACCCTGGACTTGAAAGGCGCCCTGGCCCATTCCTGCAATTGCAGCTTCGCTCAGATCGCCAAGCTGGTGGGCAGAAAGAACATGGAAAAGTACGTTGCAAAATACGGCATCACAGACCCGGTGTCCTTTGACGGTGTGACCAGCGCCCGGGGAAATTACGATATTTCCAATACCGGCGGCGCGTCCTTTGCCTGGAGCTGCATCGGCCAGCACTCGGACCTTATTAACCCGGCACGGTTTATGACCTTCCTGGGAACCGTTGCCGCCGGGGGAAAAGGGGTGGAGCCCTATCTTGTAGCTTCCGTGGAGCGAAACGGAGAGACCGTATATGAAGCCCAGGCCAAGTCCACCGGGCGGATCATGAGCGAACAGACCGCGGAAAAGCTGAAGGGCTATCTGCGCAACAATGTTCAGACCATTTACGGTGACGGCCATTTCCCAGGTCTCTCTGTCTGCGCCAAATCCGGCACCAGCCAGCTGGGCGGGGGACAGAAGTCCAACGCCATGTTCGCCGGGTTCCTGGCAGACGAAGCTTACCCTCTGGCCTTTATTGTCGTCGTGGAAAACGGCGGCTACGGCAGCGCGGCCTGTGTGCCGGTGCTTTCCCAGATTCTTCCCGTGTGCAGGGCGGAATTGGACCAACAAAGATGATGAAAATCCCGGAGCTTTTCGATGCTCCGGGATTTTTGCTACAGTGGGCGGACAGGTGTCCGAGAAGGGCTGACAGATGACACATTGTGATTTTTGTACAAAAAATGAAGGAATTATAAAATAACATTAGTGGTGTTTACCTTGTTGACAAATGTCCTTGTGAGAGATACAATATGTTCACATTCAACAAGGAGGTAACGGAAATGTTTCAGAAAATCCACAGTGAAAAAATGGAGCGTCGGCAGCCCCGGTCCGTTGCCGCTTGCTTGATAATTCCCGTTTTCCTACTAGCCGGTCTGCGGATCGTTGAGGTATGCGTGCTGAGCCTGCGAATTATGGGGTAGTTGCGCAGTCGGGACTTCATGTAGTATGAAGAAGCGGCTGCTGATGCAGCCGCTTTTTTATAGTCTTCAAAGTTTCTATGTAAAGGAGAAAAGAAAAATGAAAAAGGTACTTGCATTCACCATGGCTTTGGCTATGGTAGCCGCTTCCTTCGCAGGTTGTGGCAACAGTTCCTCTACCGACGCTGCTGCGACCACAGCTGCTGCCGGTGAAACCACCGCTGCCGTACAGGGCACCGGTACCGTAAAGATCGGCATGTCCGGCCCCCTGACCGGCGGTGCCTCCGCCTATGGCCTGGCTGTGAAGGCCGGCATGGAGATCGCCGTTGAGGAGATCAACGCCAAGGACGGCCTGCAGCTGGAGTTCAACGCCCAGGACGATGAGGCCGACGGCGAGAAGGCCGTTTCCGCTTACAACGTTCTGAAGGACTGGGGCATGCAGGTCATGGCCGGTCAGGTCACCACCGGTGCCGCTCTGGCCGTGGCTCCCGAATCCGTGTCCGACAACATGTTCAATCTGACCCCCTCCGCTTCCGCCGAGTCTCTGGCCACCACCGGTGACAACATCTTCCAGATGTGCTTCACCGACCCCAACCAGGGCGCCAGCGCCGCGGAACTGGTTTCCACCAAGTACGCAGGCTCCAAGGTCGGCATCATCTACGATTCCTCTGACGACTACTCCAGCGGCCTGTACAAGGGCTTCTCCGCAAACGCCGCTACCATGGGCGTTGAGATCGTTGCCACCACTTCCTTCACCGCCGACAACAAGGCGGACCTGTCCACCCAGGTGACCAAGTGCCAGGAGGCCGGTGCGGACCTGGTGTTCCTGCCCATCTACTACACCGAGGCTGCCCAGATTCTGAGCTACGCCAACCGGATCGGCTACGCTCCCAAGTTCTTTGGTTGTGACGGCATGGACGGCATCCTGACCGTGGAAGGCTTTGACACCGCTCTGGCCGAGGGCCTGGCTCTGATGACCCCCTTCGATGCCAATGCTTCCGACGAAGCTACCCAGTCCTTTGTGACCAAGTTCAAGGAGAGAATGAACGGCCTGGTTCCCAACCAGTTTGCCGCTGACGGCTACGACGTGATTTACGCCATCTACAACGCTCTGACCGCCGCCGGTGTCACCGGTAACGAGTCCGCTTCCGAAATCTGCGACGCTCTGAAGGCACAGTTCACCACCATGACCGTGGATGGCCTCACCGGCACCGGCATGCATTGGGATGAGAACGGCATGATTTCCAAGGCTCCCGCAGCTGTGGTCATCGAAAACGGCGTGTACGTCCCCATGGCTTAATTCAAAAACGTTTCTATCATTGGGATGGAGGGCGTTCCGCCCTTCATCCCTGAAAACGAAATCAGCAGTCTATGAGAGCGGCAAGGCATTGGCGCTGTCATAGGCTGTTGAGGTTGAGAAAGAGGGGTTTTTATGAAAATCATTCAGTATCTGATCAACGGAGTCAGTATCGGTTCCGTCTACGCCATTATCGCTCTGGGCTATACCATGGTTTACGGCATCGCCAAAATGCTGAACTTCGCCCACGGCGATATTATTATGGTAGGCGCTTATATTTCCTTCTGCGTGACCAATTACCTGGGGCTGCCGGTAACGGTGTCCATTCTGGCCGCTATGGCGGTGTGTACCGTTTTGGGTATGCTTATTGAGGCCTTGGCCTATAAGCCCTTGCGGGGGACTCCCAGCCTGGCGGTTTTGATCACCGCCATCGGTGTCAGCTATTTCCTGCAAAATGCTGCCCAGCTGATCTGGTCCTCCAGCCCCAAGAACTATACCAGCATCGTGACCTTCCAGCCCATTCGGCTGTTGGACGGTCAGCTGGTCATCACCGGTGAGGTCATCGTCACCATTATCGCTTCGGTGGTCATTATGCTGGGCCTGACCTGGTTTACCGGCAGCACCCGTACCGGCAAGGCCATGCGGGCGGTTTCTGAAGACCGGGAGGCGGCGGAGCTCATGGGCATCAATGTAAACAGAACCATTTCCACCACCTTTGCCATTGGTTCCGCTCTGGCGGCCATTGCCGGTGTCTTGCTGTGCTCCACCGTTCCCACCTTGCAGCCCACCACCGGCTCTATGCCCGGCATCCGCGCCTTTACGGCAGCAGTCCTCGGAGGCATCGGCTCCATTCCCGGTGCCATGCTGGGCGGCATCCTGTTGGGCATTATTGAAACCTTCAGCAAGGCCTATTTGAGCCCCCAGTTCAGTGATGCCATCGTATTTTTGGTTCTGATCCTGATTCTTCTGGTGAAGCCGGCAGGACTCCTTGGCAAGCAGGTCCAGGAAAAGGTTTGAGGTGAGTGCAATGAAAAAGCCAAATCGCAATAAGATCAAAGACGCGTCTACATACATTCTGGTGACCGTTGCCTTTGTGGTCCTCCAGCTGATGGCCTCTCAAGGGAAACTCAACAGTACCACCAAGGGCTTCCTGGTCCCTGCCTGTGCCTATATTGTGCTGGCGGTATCCCTGAACCTATTGGTAGGCATCTGCGGAGAGCTGAGCCTGGGCCATGCGGGATTTATGGGCATTGGTGCCTTTACGGGCATTATTGTAACGGCCCTTCTTGCCCAGGCCGTGCCCAACGGCGTTGCGCGCCTGACCATCGGAATGATGGTTGGCGGCATTCTGGCCGGTGCCATCGCTTTTTTGGTAGGCATTCCGGTACTGCGCCTGCGGGGCGACTATCTGGCCATTGTGACCCTGGCCTTTGGCGAGATCATGAAAAACATCTTTGGCAATCTGTATCTGGGTGTTGACGAAAACGGACTTCACGCAACCATCGCTTCCGATGGCCTGACGCTGGCCGAGGGCGGAAAGATGATCATCTCCGGCCCCCGGGGGGCCACGGGCATCACCAAGCTCTCTACCTTTGCGGTGGGTTTCGTTCTGATCCTCTTTACGCTGTTTGTGGTGCAGAATCTCATCAATTCCAAAGAAGGCCGGGCCATCAAGGCTGTCCGGGACAACCGGATCGCCGCGGAATCCGTGGGCATCAATGTAACGGCCTTCCGCATGAAGGCATTCGTCGTATCCGCATTTCTTGCCGGTATGGCCGGCGCCCTGTACGCCATGAACTATGGCTCCATTACTGCCTCTAAGTTCAACTTCAATACCTCTATCAATATTCTGGTGTTCGTGGTTCTGGGCGGCATGGGCAACATCCTGGGCTCCATGATCTCCGCTACGGTGCTGTATATCCTGCCGGAGGCCATGCGTGGGCTACAGGATTACCGGATGATCATCTATGCGGTGGTTTTGATCCTGGTCATGCTCTTTACCTGGTCCCCCAAGGCCAAGGATCTGCTGTCCGTAGTTTCGGACAAAGTCAAGTGCGTGTTTAGAAAGAATGGAAAGGAGGCAGCTTCCAATGAATGATTATTCCAAAAAAATTCTGAAGGTGCCTACCGTCACCTTCGTCCGGGAGCAGGACCAGGGCAAGCAGCCGGTTCTGGATGTACGGAATCTGGGCATTGATTTCGGCGGCCTTACGGCAGTAGACAGCTTTAATATCACCATCGGCCCCACCGAGATTTCCGGCCTGATCGGTCCCAACGGTGCCGGTAAGACCACCATTTTCAATCTGCTCACCGGTGTGTATCAGCCCACCCGTGGAAGTGTGCTGGTCAATGGCATTGATATCAAAGGAATGCCCGTTCATAAGGTCAACAAACTGGGCATTGCCCGAACCTTCCAGAATATCCGCCTGTTTACGGATATGTCCGTGCTGGACAACGTCAAGGTGGGCATGCACAATGACATCAAGTGCGGCTTCTTTTCAAGCGTCTTGCACCTGCCCGGCTACTACAAGTCCGAGCATATGGCCAATGACAAAGCCATGGAGCTGCTGGATTTCATGGGCCTTGCGGAATATGCTGACACCAAGGCCGGAAGCCTGCCCTACGGTGTGCAGCGCCGGCTGGAGATCGTTCGGGCACTGGCAACCAACCCCTCTGTGATTTTGCTGGACGAACCTGCCGCCGGTATGAATCCCAGTGAGACCACGGACCTGATGCACCAGATCCGCCGCATCCGGGACACCTTCCATGTGGCGATTTTCCTGATCGAGCATGATATGAATTTGGTAATGAATGTTTGCGAGGCCATCGCCGTGGTCAACTACGGGCGGATCATCGCCAAGGGAACGCCGGATGAGATCCGGTCGGACCCTGCGGTCATTGAGGCCTATCTTGGCAAGGAGGACGGTGCGGACCATGCTTAAAATTGAAAACATTGATGTATATTACGGTGCCATTCACGCCGTCAAGAATGTGTCCTTTCAGGTGGGAGAAGGGGAGATCGTTGCCCTGATCGGTGCCAACGGCGCGGGAAAGAGCACAATTCTGAAAACCATATCCGGACTCATGCACCCCAGAAGCGGCAGCATCACCTTCTGCGATCAGAATATCACCCATACAGAGGCCTATAAGCTTCTGCGGACGGGTCTTGCCCATGTGCCGGAAGGACGCCGCATTTTCCTGGAAATGACCGTACAGGAAAATCTGGAAATGGGTGCGTACATCAAGAAATCCGTATCCCAGGAGGACCTGGAGATGGTCTTTAACTACTTCCCCAGGCTGAAGGAACGCCGGAAGCAGATCGCCGGGACCCTCTCCGGCGGCGAGCAGCAGATGCTTGCCATGTCCCGGGCCCTGATGTCCCATCCCAAGCTCATGATGCTGGATGAGCCCTCCATGGGCCTGGCGCCCATCATCGTGGATCAGGTCTTTGGAATCATCAAAGAGCTTCACAAATCCGGCACCACCATCCTTTTGGTGGAGCAGAACGCCAGAAAGGCCCTGCAAATTGCGGACCGGGCTTATGTTTTGGAAACCGGCTCCATTACCCTCAGCGGCACCGGCCCGGAGCTTGCCAAGTCCGATGCGGTGCGCAAGGCCTACTTGGGCGGATAACCTTCATAGTCAAACACTCCCTGCATAGATTTAGGCAGGGGGTGTTTTTTACGTGTGCCGAAAAAACCAGATGCGTGGGGGATGTATGGTCTGCTTTGGCTTGGGAATATTGGCAGGGCAGTGTGTGGACTCCGTTTTCCTTTGTGTGCTGGCAGGCCTGGCGCTGCTGGTGTTGGGCTGCTGCCTTGTTCGGCGGCGATAATGGCATAAACATCCTTGAGGACGCATAAAGTGATTCAGAATCGAACTGTGATGATGAAGGAGTGAGTTCCATGGAGCTGCAATTAAAGAATAGGGAAATTTCCTATCTGGAGCCTGTGATTTTGGAGTGCAGGAATTTGGAGCAGACCCAGGAGGTCCGTTTGCCGGAGGGGCTTCCGGATGTAGAGCGTATTTTAGGCTGCTGGGGGCAGCCCATTCTCCGGAGCAAGGAATGGAGAACGGATACCGTTACGGTTTCCGGCGGGCTGATGCTTCGGGTCTTGTATGGGCCGGAGGGGGAGGGGACTCCACGGATGCTGGATAGCTGGGTGCCCTTCCAGGCCAAATGGGAGCTTCCCGGAGATACCCGGGACGGCAGCATTTTGGTGCAGCCTCTGCTTCGGTTCCTGGATGCCCGTTCTCTGTCTCCCAGAAAGCTATTGATTCGCTGCGGCATCAGCCTGAATCTTCTGGCGCTGGCACCGGAGCGCCTGTCCATTCCGGAGCCGGAAACCGTGCCGGAGGATGTGCAGCTTCTCAAAAAGACGGTGCCCCTTCGGCTGTTTGACCAGGCGGGAGAAAAAAGCTTTGCCCTGGAGGAGACGCTTTCCGCACCGGGCATGGATCTGACGGAACAAAAAGTATTCTATAGTACCGTACAGCCGGTGCTGACAGAGCAGAAGGTCCTGGGGGATAAAATCGCTTTCCGAGGTGCTGTCAATCTGCATGCCTTGTTCTGCGGCCCGGAGGGAGAGCTGGAAGGCCGGGATTTCACATTTCCCTTTTCCCAGTTGGCAGAGCTGGACCGGGCCTGCGGCTCCGAGGCAGAGGCGGATATTCAGGTCTGCGTGACCAATTTAGAGCTGGAGGAAGGGGGCGACGGCAGCAAAACGGTAAAAGCCGCCTTTACGGCCCAGTATGCCGTCAGTGATGTGACGCCGCTTCAAATCGTGGAGGATGGCTACAGCACCCTGCGGCCTCTGAAGCTGAACCGGCAGGATGTTCCTGTGACAGCCCTTTTAGACCATCGATGGGAAACCTTGGCAGGGGAGGCGGCGCTTCCCGAAGAGATTCACAGTGCGGCAGACCTCTCGGCACTCTGGGAGCTTCCTGTCTGGGACCCTATCCCTCAGGGATACAGTCTGGAGAGCTCGGGAACCGTTGGGCTCCTCTCCCAGCAGGAGCGGGAAACAGAAGGCTTTACGCTTCATTGGCAGGGGCAAGCCAAAGTAAAAACAGGGGAGGATGTCCGGCTGGCTGTTACAGGCATGTCCCCCGGAGCCCTCCAATTAAACCCCGGGGCAGGGAAGATTACCATGGATTTTTCCGTTCATCTGGCCATGCTGTCCAAGGACGGCTTGAGTGTGGTTTCCTCCATGGAACTGGGGGAACCGGCGGCCAAAGACTTGGAACGTCCCAGTCTGATTCTGCGTCGGGCTGGGGACGCAGGACTGTGGGAGCTGGCAAAAGCAAGCGGCTCTACCATGGAGGCCATCGCCCAGGCAAACGGCCTCACGGAGGAGCCAGCCAAAGGACAAATGCTGTTGATCCCTCTTTCATGAAAAAAGCGCCGTCCCGGGGGAGAGCCGGGGCGGCGCTTCTGGCAAACCTGTCGCATAAAAATTGGGGGAAGTCTGCCATCGACTAGAGTAGCGAATCAGACTGCTTTTTTACAAGGGGAACCTGTCGAATCCGGAAAAAATCTTGTTAGGAATTGTAGCGGACCTCGGTGGTTTCGTTGGAATTTCCCTGGAAGAACCGGGTCAGATTGTCAATGGTGGTGTGGGCAATGCTGTCCAGCGCCTCCTGGGTCAGGAAGGCCTGGTGGGAGGTGACGATCACATTGGGCATGGCAATGAGCCGCACCAGCTTGTCATCCTGCACGATGTGGCCGGAGAAGTCCTCATAGAAGAAGTCGCCTTCTTCCTCATAAACGTCCAGGCAGGCGGCCCCTACCTTTTTGTCCTTGATGCCGTTGATCAGATCCTCCGTATTGACCAGAGCGCCACGGGAGGTGTTGATAATGGTCACGCCCTTCTTCATTCTGGCGATGGACTCCGCGTCAATGATATGCCGGGTCTCCTCGGTCAGAGGGCAGTGGAGGGAAATGATGTCGGACTTTTCAAAGAGCTCCGGCAGCTCTACATAGTGCAAGCCGCTGTCCTTGGCGGGGAACTTGTCATAGGCCAGAATGTTCATGCCAAAGCCTCTGCAAATGTCGGCAAAGACCCGGCCGATTTTACCGGTGCCGATGATGCCCACGGTTTTTCCGTGGAGATCAAAACCTGCCAGGCCCTGGAGGCTGAAATTGAAGTCCCGGGTGCGGATATAGGCCTTGTGGGTCCGGCGGTTGATGGTCAGCAGCAGTGCCATGGCGTGCTCGGCCACAGCATAGGGGGAGTAGGCGGGCACCCGGTAAACGGGGAGCTTCCCCTGGCAGGCCCGGATATCCACATTGTTAAAGCCGGCGCACCGCAGAGCCAGGACCTTTACGCCCATTTCGCAGAGCTTGTCCACCACGGCAGCGGAAATCGTGTCGTTTACAAACACGCACACGGCATCATAGCCCTGGGCCAGAGAAACAGTATCTTCATTCAAACGGGTCTCAAAATACTTGATCTCTAAATCAGAATCGGCGGCATAGTGGTCGAAACCAGGAATGTCATAGGGCTTGGTATCAAAAAATGCAACTTTCATTGTGTTTACCTCCATCGGTATTCATTTATCGATATAATAATAACGAATGCATCCTGCTTTGTCAATAGTATTTTACGCCTATATTTATTTTTGACGCAATAGGGAAAACTATACAAGAATAAGATTAGCTTTTTGTGAATAATCACGGATAGAAGAACAGCGGTTGCGTTTTTTGGGAAAAAGAGTATAATGTCTTTCATAATAAAGACAGGAGACATCTTGAAATGCTCGATAAAATCCGTGATCTCATCAAAGCCCACTGGGATATCATCTCTTACCTCTTCTTTGGCGTTCTGACAACGGTGGTCAATTATATTGTTTACCTGCCGTGCCTGAATCTGCTGCATCTGTCCGCAGCCGTCAGCAATTGCATCGCCTGGGTGGTGGCCGTGCTGTTCGCCTATGTGACCAATAAACCTTTTGTATTCCAGAGCCATGATTGGTCCATGGCTACGGTGATTCCGGAGTTTGGCAAATTCGTCGCCACCCGCATTTCCTCCGGCGTGTTGGAAACCGCCATCTTATTCATTGCCGTAGATACCCTGGGGGGAAACGGAAACATCTGGAAGCTCATTACCCAGGTCCTGGTCATCGTCATCAACTATGTAGGCAGCAAGCTCTTGGTGTTCCGCAACAAGCAGTAAACACACCGGGGCAGCGGGGAAACGCTGCCCCAAAAATTCCCCTTGACATTTCTTACCGGATATGCTAGTATATCCAGGCAGTCAGCTGAATAGCTATTGATTCGGAGTGATACCCAAGAGGCCGAAGGGGCTCCCCTGCTAAGGGAGTAGGCGTCTAAAAAGCGCGCGAGGGTTCAAATCCCTCTCACTCCGCCATTTGCCTGTTTTACATTTTTGTAGAACAGGCATTTTTTGGAGAGATGTCCGAGTGGTTTAAGGAGCTGGTCTTGAAAACCAGTGACGCGGCAACGCGCCGTGGGTTCGAATCCCACTCTCTCCGCCATGCGTTCCACGCTCTGGGCTATGTGCTCTGGGGCGTGGATTCCTTTTAGTAGGGAATACCGGACGGCGTACATGCGACAGGATCTGGCATGGAATAAAATTTTTCGCTGCTTTGTGAAAAAACTATTGACAAATGCTTCCTGGCATGATATTATGTCCAAGCGTTGAGCGACAGCTCACGTTTGAGTGAAGAAATGGGCGAGTGGTGGAATTGGTAGACTCGCTAGATTCAGGTTCTAGTGTTCATTGCGGACGTGCGGGTTCAAGTCCCGCCTCGCCCACCAATTTCTTTCCTCAATGAAAAAGCTGATACGGGCGAGTGGTGGAATTGGTAGACTCGCTAGATTCAGGTTCTAGTGTTCATTGCGGACGTGCGGGTTCAAGTCCCGCCTCGCCCACCAGCTTTTTCTTTTTCCTTCATATCTATGGGCGAGTGGTGGAATTGGTAGACTCGCTAGATTCAGGTTCTAGTGTCCATTACGGACGTGCGGGTTCAAGTCCCGCCTCGCCCACCATAGAAAGACATCGGTTTTGGTACAGAGGTATCTTAGCTGGTGGCTTTTTCTTTTTGCGAAAAGGCCGGTTGCGGCGGTTTTTCCGGTCGGCGACCGCCTCATCCTAATCCTGAATTATTTGTTGAAAAAATAGTGAAAAAGGGCTTGCATTTTCCCAATGCCTGTGCTAAAATAAATCGGTCTGAAATCAAGGTGTGTCCTCTGCCACAAGAACTGTGGGTATGAACGCCTAATATTTAAGGAGGACAATTGTTATGGATTTGGTAAAAGCATTGAACAGCCAGTACATGAAGGAAGAGCTGCCCGAAGTTCGGGTGGGCGACACCGTTCGTGTGCACGTTCGCATCAAGGAAGGCGCTCGTGAGCGTATCCAGGTTTTCGAAGGCACCATTATTGCCCGGAAGCATGGCGGCATCGGTGAGACCATCACCGTTCGTCGTGTGTCCTACGGCGTAGGCTGCGAGAAGGTCTTCCCCCTGCATTCTCCCAACGTTGCCATGATCGAGACCGTCCGTAAGGGCCAGGTTCGCCGTGCGAAGCTGTACTACCTGCGTGACCGCTTCGGCAAGGCTGCCAAGGTCAAGGAGAAGGTATAATTTGCTTTTCATAAAAAGAGAGGGCTTGGCCCTCTTTTTTTATACGCCGCAGGAACTTTTCCGGAATTTTTGTTTTTATTTCTGGAAATGCCTGGAAAGCTGTGGTACAATAGAAAAATCGTATACCGGTATCGCCATAACGCTGGGAGGAAATACAGTTGGCCAGAATGAAGAAACAAGCGCATAAAGAGGAAGAAAAGAAGCTGACCCCAGGCCAAAGTGTTGCCATGTACCTTCATGATTTGCTGTGGATGCTGGCGGTGATCCTTTTCGCCTTCTTGGTGTTTTTTAGGATCATTGTGGTCTCCGGGCCTTCTATGCGGCAGACCCTGCTGGATGGAGACTATCTGCTGCTTGTCAGCAACCTTTTCTATCGGGACCCCCAGGCCGGGGATGTGGTGGTTGTCAGCAAGCAGAGCTATGATGACGGAAAGCCCATTGTAAAGCGGGTCATTGCCACCCAGGGGCAGATCGTGGATATGGATTTTGAAAACGGTATTGTCTATGTAGACGGCCTTCCTTTGGAAGAGGACTATGTCAATACCCCCACCAACCTGGACGAAGGCAATGTGTTTCCTCAAATCGTGGAAGAAGGCTGCGTGTTCGTCATGGGAGACAACCGCAACAATTCCAAGGACAGCCGCAGCCCGGAGATCGGGCAGGTCGATACCCGGGAGGTTTTGGGAAAGGTGGCCCTGCTGCTGTTCCCGGGAACTGACGGAGGCAATCAGGAAAGAAATATGCAGAGGATAGGGACGGTGCAATAAAATGGAGAATATGAATATTCAATGGTATCCGGGCCATATGACCAAAACCCGGCGGCAGATCGAGGCAGACCTGAAGCAGGTAGACGCGGTTTGTGAGATCGTTGATGCCCGGATCCCCATGTCCAGCCGGAACCCGGATATTGATGCTATTTGCGGCAATAAGCCCAGAATGATCGTCCTGAACCGTATGGATTTGGCAGACCCGGCGGCCACCAATCGGTGGAAGGCTTATTTTGAAAAAAAGGGCATGGCGGTCATTGCCACGGACTGCAAAACAAAGCGGGGCATTTCCGGTTTTACGCCCGCAGCCCGGACGGCCTGTGCGGAGAAGCTGGCCAGGGACGCGGCAAAGGGCATGAATCGCCCCCTGCGGGTCATGGTAGTGGGCATTCCCAACGTGGGAAAATCCACCCTGATCAATCAGATTTCCGGCAGAAAGGGTGCCAAGGCTGAAAACCGCCCCGGTGTCACCAGAGGCAAACAGTGGGTCACGGTGGATGCCGGTTTGCAGCTGCTGGACACCCCGGGAATCCTCTGGCCCAAGTTTGAGGACCCGGAGGTCGGCATGATGCTGGCCTTTACCGGTGCGGTGAAGGAGGGCGTTATTGACGTAGAGGAGCTGGCCTGCCGCCTGCTGGAGCTGCTGCTGGCCTTTTATCCCCAGACCCTGGCAGATCGCTATAAGGTAGAAGCCCCTCAGGGAACGCCCGGTTATGAGCTTCTGGAAATGGCCGGAAAGAATCGGGGGTATCTGTTATCCCGGGGAGAAATCCATACGGAGCGAATGGCAAAGGTGCTGCTGGATGAATTCCGTAGCGGAAAACTGGGAAAATTTACCCTGGAACAGCCGAAGGAGGAAGTCCATGTCTGAAATCGATCTTTGGGCCATTGAAAAAGAGTACCCGGACATTCGGCTGATTTGCGGCGTGGATGAAGCGGGCAGGGGACCGCTGGCCGGGCCTGTATGTGCCGCGGCGGTGATTTTGCCCAAGAATCTGGAGATTCCCGGACTCAATGACAGCAAGAAGCTGTCAGACAAACGCCGCCGGGAACTGTTCCCCTTGATTCAGGAGCAGTCGCTGGCCTATGGCATTGCCTTTGCCAGTCAGGAAGAAATCGATGAACTGAACATTTTGCAGGCCACCTTTTTGGCCATGGGCAGGGCCCTGGAGCAGCTGGAGCCCAAGGCGGAGTTGGCCCTGATTGACGGAAACCGGCAGACGGACTTTGGCGTTCCCTGCAGGACCGTGGTCCAGGGGGACAGCCTCAGCGCCAATATTGCGGCGGCCTCCGTTCTGGCAAAGGTCACCCGGGATGACTATATGATCAAAATGGCGGAAACTTATCCGGGTTATGGCTTTGAAATTCACAAGGGCTATGGCACCAAGGCCCATTATGCCGCTCTGCGGGAGCTGGGCCCCTGCCCCATTCACCGGAAAACCTTCCTTAAAAAGTTCTATGGCGAATCTGCTGGGTAACTGGGGAGAGGCCCAGGCAGCGGAATATCTGCGGCGAAAGGGCTACAGCATTGTGACCACCAATTTCCGCTGCCGCTTCGGGGAAATTGATCTGATCGTCCGCAACCGAAAATTCCTGGTGTTCGTGGAAGTGAAGCTGCGCAAAAACGCCAGTTTCGCCCAGGCCCGGGAATTTGTAGATTATAAAAAGCAGCAGCGTCTGCGTACAACGGCTTCTCTTTACTTATCCCGGTACCCCGCGACCTTGCAGCCAAGATTTGACGTGATCGAGGTCTACGCCCCCCAGGGCATGGAAACGGCGAAGCCGGTCATCAATCATTTGGAGGATGCGTTTCAATGAAGTTCCCTGTATTTGACCTGCACTGTGACACGGCCCTGCGGCTGCTGGGTGATGACGGCAACCAGGCGGGCAGTCTCAAAACCAACCAAGGACATATCGATTTGACCCGGGCCAAGGCGCTTCCCGGATATTGCCAGTGCTTTGCCTGTTTTACAACGCCCAGCATGGTTCAAAAAGACTGGTACGGCGTTTCCCCGGTGGTGATGTTCGAGCGGGAAATCGCTACCGTTCAGCGGGAAATCGATAAGAATAAAAGAACGATCGGTCTGGTCTACAGCCCCCAGGAGATTCGGGAAAACCTGGAAAAAGGGAAGATGTCCGCGCTTTTGACCATTGAGGGACCGGCGGGCTTTGGGTTTGACCCGGAGCTGCTGGAAAACCTTTACCAAATCGGCTTCCGGATTTCTACCCTTGGTTGGAATGAGCAAAACGTTCTGACCGGCTCCCATCAGACCGGAGAGGGCCTGACGGAGCTGGGCAAAGCCTATGTGCGCAGATGCCAGGAGCTGGGCATTCTGGTGGATGTGAGCCATATCAGCGACAAGGGTTTCTGGGATATTATGGAGATTACCCAGGCCCCGGTGATTGCTACCCATTCTAACAGCCGTGCCCTTTGCGGCCACAGCAGAAATCTGACGGATGAGATGTTCCGGGCCATCCGGGAAACCGGCGGCGTGGCAGGCATCAATCAGTTCGCGGAGTTCCTGGGGGAGAACCCCACCCTGGATACCATCTGTGACCACATTTTTCATTTTCTGGAACTGGACCCGGAGGGGACACACGTTGCTCTGGGTGGTGATTTGGACGGCTGTTCCGCCTTGGCCGAGGGCTTCCGGGGCATCGAGAGCTATGAGGCGCTGGCAGACCGGCTGCTGGAACGGGGCCTCACCGAGGACATGGTCATGAACCTCTACTGGAATAATGCATTGGGAGTGATGGACGCTGCGGTACAGAACAACTAGAACCCCCGAAAGCAGCTATGAAGAGCTGCAGGCCTTCCGAGAGGACCGAAGCCCGGACGGCGGGCTTTATGTGCCGGAACAGATTCCGAAATTTTCCAGGGAGGAGATTCTGAAACTGGGACGTTTGACGGAAAACGCCGCCGCCGCAAAGCTCATGGCGTTGTATCTGGGAGACCGGATCTCTTCCTGGGATCTGGATTTTTCCGTTGGCCGCCGCTGGGTCCGCCGGAAGGAATTGGACAGAAAGAACGTTCTTTTGGAATGCTGGCACAATCCGGAGGGAGAAATCGACTATCTCTTCCGGTTCCTCTCGGAGCGGCTTGGAAAGCCCCTGGGCTTCTGGGGAAAAACCGTGGTCCGCATGGCGGCCGCCGGAACGATGATCGCCGGAATGGCCGCGGAGAAGCGGGCCTGTTGGGAAGAACCGGCGGAGTTTGCCGTGATTTCCGGTGATTTTTCCGGCATTCTGGCAGGAATGTATTTGAAAGCCATGGGCTTTCCCGTCGGAAAATTGGTTTGCTGCTGCAACGAAAACAACAGCGTTTGGGAGCTGGTGCATTTGGGCCAGCTGCGGACAGATGGGATTTGTCAGCAAACCCTGACCCCGGCAGCAGATACGCTGCTTCCCCAGGGGCTGGAGCATCTGTTGTGTTGCCTCGGCGGTGAAAAAACGGCACTGGAATATGCCCGGTGTGCCTATATGGGGATAAGCTATGCACCGGATGAAAATCTGCTTGCGAAGCTGCAAACCATTTTGTTTGTAGGTGTCGTGAGCCGGGAGCGGCTGGAACTGACCCTGACCGGGGTTCTCAAAAACTACGGCTGCCTGATTTCTCCCTATGGGGCCATGGCATACGCGGGGGCCCAGGACTATCGGGCAAAAAGCGGAGAGAATCGGCTGTGCCTGATGCTGTCGGACCGGAATCCGGCTCTGGATGCCCAGACCCTGGAAACCCTTTTGGGCTTTTCCCACAATGCGGTGCGGGACTATCTGAATCTGGGGAGGTGAGTGCTGTGGCGCTGTATGCCATTGGAGATCTGCATCTGTGCCTGGGAGCGCCGAAGCCCATGGATGTATTCGGCGGAGCCTGGGTCGGGTATATGGAAAAGCTCCGGCAGGGTATGTCGGTGATCGGCCCGGAGGACACAACGGTCCTGATGGGGGATCTGAGCTGGGCCCTGGACCTGCCCGGTGCCCGAGAGGACTTTGCCTGGCTGCAGGAGATTCCCGGAGAAAAGATCATTTTAAAAGGAAACCATGATTACTGGTGGAGCACCCAGGCAAAATTTGAAAAATTCTGCCTGGAACAGGGGTTTACCCAGATGCACCTTTTGAATAACAACTGCTTCTTTTATGAAGATGTGGCCATTTGCGGCACCAGAGGCTGGTTTTTTGAGGAAGAACGGTCCGGAGCCCACGACGAAAAGGTGTTTCGGCGGGAGCTGATGCGCCTGGAAGCCTCCTTAAAGGCGGCAGGGGAGCGGCAGAAGCTGGTGTTCCTGCATTATCCCCCCAGATATAAGGGCTACACCTGCATGGAGATATTGGAGCTTCTAAAAAAATACGAAGTGCGGCAGTGCTTTTACGGCCATCTCCACGGGGCCAGCCACCGTCTTGCCATGGAAGGGCTGTGGGATGGGGTCGAATACCGGCTTCTGTCTGCGGACTACCTGAATTTCCGGCCCTACAAAGTAAAAAATTGAAAAGTTTTTAAGAAAAGTATGGACAACGCTTGCTTTATTTGATAGAATATATCGGCTATGTAAAAATATAAATAAAGGGTGCGGTTTTCGGCACCTATCAGGAGGTATATTTACATGAACGTAAAGAACGTAGAAAGAAACGGCAATCAGGCCACCATCGTTGTCGAGATCGACAAGGAACTGATGGAGACCGGCATCAACAAGGCTTACATGAAGGCTCGCAAGAGCATCATGATCCCCGGCTTCCGGAAGGGCAAGGCACCCCGGAAGATGATTGAGGCCATGTACGGTGCCCACGTTTTTTATGAAGACGGCCTGGAAGAGATCTTCCCCGAAATCTATGATTTCGCCGTTGCCAAGCAGGAGAGCTTCAAGGCCATCGGCCGTCCCAGCCTGACCGATATGCAGATCGCTGACGACAACACCGTGACCCTGACCCTGACTACCGATGTTTACCCCGAAGTCACCCTGGGCCAGTACAAGGGCCTGGAGGTCGAGAAGGCTGAGCCCGTGGTTACCGACGCACAGGTTCAGGCAGAGCTGGATAACATGGCTCAGAACGTTGCTTCCACCGAGAACGTGGAGCGGGCCGCCGAAATGGGCGACACTGCCAACATCGACTTTGAGGGCTTCGACAACGGCGTTCCCTTCGAGGGCGGCAAGGGCGAAGGCTTTGACCTGAAGCTGGGCAGCCACTCCTTTGTTCCCGGCTTTGAGGAGCAGATCGTGGGCATGAACGTGGGCGAGGAGAAGGACATCGACATCACCTTCCCCGAGGACTACCACAAGGAGCTGGCCGGTAAGGCTGTTGTGTTCCATGTGAAGCTGAACAACCTGACCGTGACCATCGTTCCCCAGCAGGACGACGAGTTTGCCAAGGACGTTTCCGAGTTCGACACACTGGAAGAGCTGAAGGCTGATATCAAGGCCAAGGCCCTGGAGAAGGCTACCAAGCAGCTGGAGTCCACTTTTGAGAACGCTGCCATTGAGAAGGCTGCCGAGAACACCACTGTGGATATGCCCAACGCCCTGGTAGAGAAGGAGCTGGACATCCAGATGGAGCGCTTCGGCTACCAGCTGCAGATGAGCGGCTACTCCATGGAGCAGTACGCCAAGATGATGGGCGGCGACGTGAACACCATGCGCAATGCCTTCCGTCCCACTGCCGAGAAGCAGGCCAAGATTTCCGTGACCCTGGAGAAGATCGCCGAGGTTGAGAACATCTCCGTTACCGAGGAGGACATCACCGAGGAGCTGGAGAACATGGCCAAGCAGTATGAGATGGACGTGGAGAAGATCAAGGAGCTGGTTCCCACCGAGGAACTGACCGAGTCCCTGAAGACCCGGAAGGCTGTGAAGATCATCGTTGACAGCGCTGTGGCCGTCGCTCCCAAGGCAGAAGAAAAGACCGAGGAATAAGCTTTTTCCCAAATGGTTAGAATGTTTCACGGCATAACCAATACAGTGATTTAAGAAATTTACCGGGATGGGGAGAAACTTCGGTTTCTTCCCGTCCGGTGGAATTCTTGGGCCGCTATCTGAAAGGAGACATCACCATGAGTTTAGTACCCTATGTTGTTGAGCAGACCAGCCGCGGTGAGCGCAGCTATGATATTTTTTCCCGTCTGCTGAATGACCGCATTATTTTCCTGTCTGAGGAAGTCAACGACACCACCGCCAGTCTGGTGGTTGCCCAGCTGCTGTACCTGGAGGCCCAGGACCCGGATAAGGACATTCAGTTCTATATCAATTCCCCCGGCGGCAGCGTTACAGCCGGTATGGCCATTTATGACACCATGCAGTACATCAAGTGCGATGTGGCGACGATCTGCGTGGGCATGGCGGCTTCCATGGGTGCGTTCCTGTTGAGCGCCGGTACCAAGGGGAAGCGGATGGCTCTGCCCAATTCCGAAATTATGATCCACCAGCCCTCTGCCGGTACCCAGGGCCAGATCACGGATATGGCTATTCACCTGAAGCGCCTGGAAACCATCAAGGCCCGGATGAACCGCATCATGTCCGAGAATACCGGAAGGACCTTGGAGGAAGTAACTGCCGCCTGCGAGCGGGACAACTTCATGAGCGCCGAGGAAGCCAAGGAATTTGGTCTCATTGACCGGATTTTGGAGCATCATTGATTTTTTGAAAGAAACGAGGTGCCGGGTATATGGCAAGAACAAATGAGCCGCCGGTTCGGTGCAGTTTCTGCGGGAAGCGGGAAGCTCAGGCCGGCCGGCTGATCGCCGGCCCTGGTGTATATATTTGCAGCGATTGCGTGCAGGCCTGCAGTGAATTGCTGCGGGACGAAATGGACATGGACACCGGCAGCACTCTTCCTCAGATGGAGAAGCTGCCTACCCCCATGGAAATGAAGGCCTTCATGGACCATTATATCATTGGACAGGAGGAGGCCAAAACGGCCCTTGCTGTGGCGGTGTATAACCACTATAAGCGGATCGCGTTTCCGGATTATTCCGACGTAGATCTGCAAAAGAGCAACATTCTTCTGATTGGACCCACAGGCTGCGGCAAGACCCTCTTTGCCCAGACGCTGGCGAAAATTTTGAATGTGCCCTTTGCCATTGCGGATGCCACCACATTGACAGAGGCGGGTTATGTAGGCGACGATGTAGAGAATATTCTGCTGCGTCTGCTGCAGGCTGCTGATTTTGATGTGGAGCTGGCCCAGCGCGGCATCATTTACATTGACGAAATGGATAAAATCGCCAGAAAGAGCGAGAATACGTCCATTACCCGGGATGTTTCCGGCGAAGGTGTCCAGCAGGCCCTGCTGAAAATTCTGGAGGGTACCGTTGCCAACGTGCCCCCCCAGGGCGGACGGAAGCACCCCCAGCAGGAAATGATCCAGGTGGATACCACCAACATTCTCTTTATCTGCGGCGGTGCCTTTGACGGTCTGGATAAGATCATCGAGGCCCGGACGGACCGGAGCAGCATCGGCTTTGACGCCCCTGTAGAGAGCCGGAAGAGCCGGGATGTGGGAAAGCTGCTGGCCCAGGTAGAGCCCCACGATTTGATGAAGTTCGGTATTATCCCGGAGCTCATCGGCCGGATGCCCATGATTTCATGCCTGGAGAGCCTGACCCAGGAAGACCTGGTCCGGATCATGGTGGAGCCCAAAAACGCCATTGCCCGGCAGTATCAGAAACTTCTGGAAATGGACGGCGTTACCCTGGAGATCACCGACGATGCTCTCAAGGCCATTGCCAAGAAGGCCATTGACCGTCAGATTGGCGCCAGAGGCCTGCGGGCCATTATGGAAAAGATCATGACCGGGATCATGTTCCAGATCCCGTCGGACCTGTCCATTCAGAAGGTCATTCTGACGCCTGAGTGCGTGGAGGGCGGAGAGCCCACCATTATTCGGGATGCCACCCATCCCAGAAAACCCCTGAACGGGAAAAAATAATAGGGCGGTTTTCCGCCCATTTCAGGGGGTAGAGCTTTCTACCCCCTTTTGTTTTCATAACTCCAAATAAGGAGGGATAACCAATGAGCGAAATAATTTATGCCGGGAATATGCCGATTTTGGCCCTGCGGGGTCTGGCGATTTTTCCGGACCAGACCGTCCACTTTGATGTTGGCCGGCCCAAATCCGTCTATGCCCTGGAGGCGGCCATGAAGGAAAACCAGACCATTTTCCTGGTTCCCCAGAAGGACTTCATGGTAGACGACCCAAACCTTTCTGACCTTTATCCCATCGGCACCATTGCCCAGGTAAAGCAGGTGCTGAAGGCTCAGGATGAAAATCTGCGGGTGCTTGTGACCGGCCTGTCCCGTGGTCGGATTACGGAGGTCAAGCAGACCAGCCCCTATCTCATGGGAATGGTGGAGTCTGTTTCTTCCGGGGAGACCACGGCCTCTCTTAAAAGCCAGGCCATGCGGCGTGAAGCCAATTCCCTATACGCCACCTATACGGAAATCACCGAGCATCCCAGTCAGATGATCCAGATGAAGATGTTCACCAGCGATGATAACGGCTTCCTGGCCGACTCCATCGGGCAAAATTCCGGCCTGGATATCGATGACAAGGCGGCGCTTCTTTGCCAGTTGAACCCCAATAAGCGGCTGGAGATGGCCATTTCCATGCTTCGGCAGGAAATTGAGGTCTTGAAGCTGGAATCCGAGATCCACGACCGGACCCGGACCAACATGGACCAGAATCAGCGGGATTATTATCTGCGGGAGCAGATCAAGGCCATTCGGGAAGAGCTGGGAGAAGGGGACGAAGACCAGGAGCTGGATGAAGACCTCGCCCGCATCAAGGCTCTGCACCTGCCGGAGGAGCAGGAGAAAAAGCTGGTGAAGGATGCCGAAAAGCTCAAAAAGCAGCCCTTTGGCTCCTCTGAAGCCTCTGTCCTGCGCAATTATCTGGATACGGTGCTGGACCTTCCCTGGAATGTAAAAACCAAAGACAGGGTCGATGTGGCCGCCGCACGAAAAATCCTTGACAAAGACCATTTTGGCATGGAAAAGGTGAAAGAGCGGATTCTGGAAGCTATGGCCGTAAAAGAAATGGCCCCTGAAAGCCAGCACCAGATTCTGTGCCTGGTGGGCCCTCCCGGTGTGGGCAAAACCTCCATTGCGTATTCCATTGCCCGGAGCATGAACCGGAAGATGGTGCGCATTTCTCTGGGTGGTGTCCATGACGAGGCAGACATCCGGGGCCATCGGAAGACCTATGTCGGTGCCATGCCCGGGCGGATCATGACCGCCATGACCCAGGCCGGGACCTGCAACCCGGTGCTGCTTCTGGACGAAATTGATAAAATGGGCTCTGACTACCGGGGTGACCCCAGTGCGGCGCTTCTGGAAGTCCTGGACGGAGAACAGAACAGTACCTATCGGGACCATTACATTGAGATTCCCTTTGACCTCTCCGATGTGATGTTCATCACCACGGCCAACACCCTGGATACGGTGCCGAGACCTCTGTTGGACCGGATGGAAATCATCGAGCTGGGCTCCTATTCCGATGAAGAAAAGCTGATGATCGCCAAGAACCACCTGATTCCCAAGCAGCTCAAAAAGCACGGCCTTAAAAAGTCCCAGCTGAAAATGACGGATGACGCCATTCGGGAAATCATCTGCTGCTATACCCGGGAGTCCGGCGTCCGAAATCTGGAGCGTTACATCGGCCAAATCTGTCGCAAGACCGACATGCAGCTGCTGTCCCAGGAGGATGTCAAAAAGGTCACGGTCACCGGTGGGAATCTGGAAGAATTCTTAGGTGTCCGGAAGTTCCTGCCGGACCGGCTGCCCGGAACGGATCAGGTAGGTCTTGTGACCGGCCTGGCCTGGACCAGCGTAGGCGGCGAGACCCTGGAGGTCGAAGTCAACGTTATGGACGGCTCCGGCAAGCTGGAGCTCACCGGCAATCTGGGTGACGTGATGAAGGAGTCTGCCCATGCAGCACTGAGCTACATTCGGGCCAATGCTTCCAAACTGGGCGTTCCCGGGGACTTTTACAAGACCAAAGACATCCACGTCCACTTCCCGGAGGGCGCGGTTCCCAAGGACGGCCCTTCGGCCGGTGTAACGGTCTGCACGGCCATGGTCTCTGCCTTGACCAATACCACGGTGCGGCGGGACATTGCCATGACCGGTGAGATTTCCCTCCGTGGCCGGGTCATGCGGATCGGCGGCCTGAAGGAAAAGACCATGGCGGCCCTGCGTCACGGGGTCCGCACGGTGATCATTCCCAAGGACAATGAGCGAGACCTGGAAGAAATCGACCCTGTTGTCCGCAAGCAGCTTAACTTTATCAGTGCTTCCACGGTAGACACTGTCCTGGATGCCGCCCTGAACCGGACCACAGAGATGAATCCGGCCATTCTGGGGTCGCTTCCCGAAGAGGTCTCCGGGAAGGTCCGCAGACCGGAGATCCGGCAGTAAGGAGGAACCATGAATTTTCAGAATGTAGAGTTTTTGATTTCCGCTGCCGCCCCCAAGGACTTTCCGGCAAAGCGGCTGCCGGAGATCGCCTTCGCCGGAAAATCCAACGTCGGAAAATCCTCTGTCATCAACCGCCTGCTGCAAAGAAAGAGCATGGCCAAGGTGGGGGACAAGCCAGGGAAGACGGTTCATGTGAACTATTTTCTCCTGGACAAGCAGTGCTATCTGGTGGATCTTCCCGGCTACGGCTTTGCCAAGGTCCCCCAGGCGGAAAAAGACCGCTGGGCCAAACTGATGGAGGATTATTTTGCCGCCAACCGCATTACCCTGGGTGTGCTGATCGTGGATTACCGCCATCCCCCCACGAATAATGATATTACCATGGCAAAATGGTTCCTGGATTCCGGATGCCCCTTTGTGGTTCTGGCCAATAAAAAGGACAAGCTGAAGAAAAGCGAGTTGGAGCCCAATCTTGCTGTCATCCGTCAGGATTTGGAGCTGCCGGAAAACTGCCTCGTCATTCCCTTCTCCGCAGAGAAGGGGGACGGCCGGGATGAGCTGGTCAAGCAGATCCTCCGGGCAGTTAAAATGTGATCACCGGGCTTTAATTCCCACGAGTCACAGCATTTCCATTGATTCTATAAAAACAGCGCTCCGTTTCCCAATGCGTCTTTTGGACGTTCCAAGGGAAACAGAGCGCTGTTTTGTTTTTGTTCTTTACTTTCCTTCCGCAATGGCCTGCTTCAGGGCTGCGGCCAGCTGATCGGGGCAGGAGGTGGGCTTGGAGCCGCACTGGATGCCCGCAACTTTTTCAATCACGTCCTGGGCGTTCATACCCTCGACCAGGGAGCCAATGCCCTTCAGGTTGCCGTTGCAGCCGCCGATAAACTGCACATTGTGGACCTTTCCGTCCTCCAGGTCGAAGAAAATCGTCCGGGAGCAGGTGCCCTTTGTGGTATACTCGTAATGCATTGTAAAAATCCTCTCTATTTTTATTTTGTTAAATCCACCGCTTTTGCCCCGGTGAGTTGCATGACGGGCTCCGGCGGTACGATGATTTGATGGCCCCGCTCTCCGGCGGACAAGGCAATCTCCTCACACAGAAGGCACAGTTCGTCAAAAAAGGTGGGGTATTTCTTTTTCATACCGATGGGACTGCACCCGCCGCGAATGTAGCCCGTGAGATTCAGCAGCTCCTTGACGTGGACAAGCTCCATATTTTTGTCGCCTGCCGCCTTGGCTGCCTTTTTAAGATCCAGCTCCTCACACACAGGAATGCAGAACACATTGATTCCGGTCCGTTCGCCCCGGGCCACCAGGGTTTTGAACACCTGTTCCTCCGGCATTCCGATGGCCTGGGCGGCATGGACACCGCTTAAATCGTTTTCATCGTAATCGTAGAACCTTTCGAAGCAGGGAATCCCCGCCCGTTCTACAAGACGAACAGCATTTGTTTTTGCCGACATATTGATCACCGCCCGTATTATACCCCCTTTTCTCCGTTTTGGCAAGAATGAAATTATCAAATGGGGTTATGCTATAAAAAACAATGGAGGGTGAAAAATGGAAAAAGACGCGGATTTTAAAAAGGAAGAACGAAACCAAATTCTGGAATTGGGCTCCGACATGACCCGCTCGCAGCAGGGGAATATCTATACCCTGACCATCATCGGCCAGATTGAAGGCCACCAGGTGGCGCCGGAAACGGTGAAAACGACAAAATATGAGCACATCCTGCCCCTTCTGGCGGGTCTTGAGGAAAGTGACGATGTAGACGGGCTGCTGCTTCTGCTCAATACCGTGGGCGGAGATATAGAAGCGGGTCTTGCTATTGCGGAAATGATCTCCGGCATGAAAAAGCCCACGGTATCTCTGGTCTTAGGCGGTGGTCACTCCATCGGCATCCCCTTGGCCGTGTGTACCAAGCGCTCCTTCATAACACCAACAGCCAGTATGACGGTCCATCCCGTTCGTATGACAGGCCTGGTGGTGGGTGCGCCCCAGACATTCCGGTATTTTCAAAGAATCCAGGAGCAGATCACGGAATTTGTTACTGCCAATTCTAAAATCTCCAAGAAAGAATTTGAGCGCTATATGATGGCCACAGGAGAAATGGCCACGGATGTTGGAACCATTCTTTATGGCAAAGAGGCGGTTTCATCGGGCCTCATTGACCGTCTCGGAGGCCTGAATGATGCCCTGAGCTGCCTGCACCGTATGATTGATAAGCGAAAGCAAGAAAAGTAATCTTCATTCCCCCTGCCGCAAGTTTTCCGGCAGGGGGATAATTTAAGGCAACACCGCACAATTTCGTCTGCGGACATCAGCGGATATTTTGCCCCAATATTGCAGTTTGAAAAACTTGAAATACACAAAGTATTCCTGGGTTTTTCAAACTTTATCCTGGGGCAAAATCTCTCGCCGCTGTCTCTTGCCGAATTGTGCGGTGTGTCTTGAGAAAAAAACATTGTATTTTTCTGGATTTGTGATACAATGAACGAAAGTATGCAGTGCCAAAGCATGCAGATGTTTAGGAGGGAATTATTATGGCTGAATATAAGCAGTACATTACCCAGGCTGAAGAAAACGGGAATGTTTTGATTTCTGAAGATGTTGTAGAAGTGATTGCGGAGCATGCGGTTTCCGAGGTGGAAGGTGCGGCCGGCATTTACGCCAAGCCCGGCAATGAGGTCGCGGAGTTCGTTGGCGTGAAGAATTGGGGCAAGGGCCTGAAAATCATGATCGCCGAGGACAATTCCGTGACCATTGACGCGGATATCCTGATTTGCTATGGCTACAGCGTGGTCGATGTGGCTGACAGCGTGCAGACCGCGGTGGCCTCTGCCGTGGAATCCATGACCGGTGTAAAGGTCAACGCAGTCAATGTCAATGTCTGCGGGATCTCCCGGAAGTAAGAGGAGCTGTCATGACAAGATCTGATGCAAGAGAACTGGCCGTCCATTTGATTTACGCCCGGGAATTTACCGGTGAAGAGCCGGAAAGCGTGGTCGCCACCCGGTTTAACAAAGAGTATTATCCCACACTGTCCCAGGAGAATGCCGTTTATACAGACCGTCCCAGCAACGCCCAGCTGCGCTATATCGATACGGTGGTCTCCGGCGTTGCCAATCGCAGCGAAGAATTAAACGCCGTGATCCAGCAGTATTCCATCGGCTGGGACATCAGCCGTATTTCCCGGCTGACCCGCTGCGTCATGCAGCTGGCAATTTTTGAAATTCTGTACGTCGATGATGTGCCCACCGGTGCCGCCATTGCCGAGGCCGTGCGCCTGGCCAAGCGTTACGACGGTGACGATACTGGCGCTTTCGCAAACGGCATTCTGGGCGCTTTTGCCAGAAGCCTCACCGAGCAGAAAGAGGAAAACTGATATGGGTGTGATTGGCATTGATACCAGCAATTATACCACCTCCATTGCCTATCTGGATGACCGGCTGGGGGAGAATTGCGGAAAGCTGCTTCCTGTAAAACAGGGGGCGCTGGGGCTGCGCCAATCCGATGCCGTTTTTGCACATACGAAAAGCCTGCCGGAGCTGTCTGGCAGGCTGTTTTCCCATATTCCCGAGAAAAAAATAACGGCAATCGGCGTCAGCACCCGGCCGAGAGCAGTGGAAGGCAGTTATATGCCCTGCTTTTTGGTAGGAGTATCCCATGCAGCCCTTCTTTCCCAGGTGCTGGGGGTCCCTCTGGTGGAGGTTTCCCATCAGCAGGGCCATATTGCGGCGGCCCTGTGGAGTGCGGGACGGATGGACTTGATGGACGTGCCCTTTCTATCCTGGCACCTATCCGGCGGCACCACGGAGCTGCTGCTGGTTTCACCGGATGGCAGGAATGTAACGTGCGAAAAAATCGGCGGCACCACGGATATTTCTGCCGGTCAGCTGATCGACCGGACCGGCCAGTTCCTGGGTCTGCCGTTTCCCGCCGGAAAATATCTGGACCGGTTAAGTGCCGAAGCAAAAGGGCAGGATCGGTTCCGTGTGCAATGCATCCAGCGGAGCTTTTCTTTGTCCGGGATGCAGAATAAGGTGCAGCAGTATTATGAGCAGGGACACGCTCCTGCCGAAACGGCAGCCTTTGCCCTGCGCTGTGTGGCCGGAGCCGTATTTCAGGCTAGCCAGCAGGCCTTGGAGGCTTACCCGGGGCTTCCCGTGGTATTCTCCGGGGGCGTGGCCTCCAACAGCCTACTGCGGCAGTGGATGGCCCCTTTAAAGCCGATTTTTGCGGAGCCCCAGTATTCTACGGACAACGCCATGGGCGTTGCGGTGCTGGCAAAGCGTTTGACGGAGGGATAACATGCCGCAAATCTATTCCATTACCCAAATCAATGAATACATTCAGGGCATGATGAACGCAGACCCCCGCCTGAGCCAGGTGGCTGTCCGGGGTGAGATCAGCAACTATAAATGCTATCCCTCCGGTCACCACTATTTCACGCTGAAGGATGAATCCTCGGCCTTAAAGTGTGTGATGTTTAAAGGAAGCGCCATGGGGCTGCGGTTTCGGCCTGCCAACGGCATGAAGGTCATCGCCCTGGGCCGGGTGACGGTGTACCCAAGAGACGGGCAGTATCAGCTGTACTGCTCCGCCATGACCGTAGACGGCGTGGGCGACTTGTATGCGGCCTTCGAGCAGACCAAAAAGAAACTGGCGGAGCAGGGCCTTTTTGATCCGGAGAAAAAGAAGAAGCTCCCCAAATACCCCGGCACCATCGGCGTTGTGACCAGCTCTGCCGGTGCGGCGGTCCATGACATTTTACGGATCCTTCGGAAACGTTACCCCCTGACCCAGGTCAAGCTTCTTCCGGTACGGGTCCAGGGAACAGCTGCCCCGGAGGAGATCGCCGCGGCCATTCGCTATGCCAACGCCTGGAAGCTTGCAGACTTGCTGATCGTCGGACGGGGCGGCGGGTCCTTGGAGGACCTGTGGGCCTTTAACGACGAGCGGGTGGCCTATGCCATTTATGAGTCGGTGATCCCGGTGATCTCCGCCGTCGGCCACGAACCGGATGTGACCATTGCGGACTATGTGGCAGACCTTCGGGCGGCCACACCGTCTAACGGTGCGGAATTGGCAGTTCCCGACCGGGATGCCCTGGCACAAAACCTGGATGCTTTGTATGCTGCCGTGGCAGGAGCGCTGAACCGCCAGCTGAAGCTGGAAACCACCAGACTTCATGCCCTGTCTTCCAACCCGGCGCTGCGGAGCCCCTTGGCCTATATGGAAGGCAAGGAAAAAGAACTGCTGCTCCTGAAAAACAGAATGGCGGCAGCCCAGGAGCGAATTCTATCCGCCCGGAATATCCAATTTGCAGCCTCTGTTTCAAAGCTGGATGCCATGAGCCCCCTGAAGGTTTTAAGTCGGGGCTATGCCATGGCCCTGACCCAGGACGGAACGGTCCTGCGGTCTGTGAAGCAGGTCACGAAAGGTGCGGAAATTTCAATCATGGTCGGTGACGGTACCGTTGCCGCCTCGGTTTTAAGTACAAAGGAGACTGGCGATGAATCAGAAGAACCAAACGTTTGAGCAGAACATGGAACGCCTGGAGCAAATCGTTCGGGCCATGGAGCGGGGTGATGTGGCCTTGGACGAATCCCTCAAGCTGTTCCAGGAGGGGACAGAGCTGGTTCGCAGCTGTGAAAAGCTGCTGGAAAACGCAAAGCTCCAGGTGCAGCAGATCACGGCCGGAGCCGAGGGAGAACCCACGGAGGTGCCTTTTGATGAAGACAATTGAAGAAGTATCCCTGGACTACCGAAAGCAAATCGAAGCCTATCTGGAATCGATTTACGCCCCCTACAGCCAGGAGCCTCAAAAGCTGATTTTTGAGGCGGCCAATTACAGCCTCCTGGCAGGGGGAAAACGGCTTCGTCCGATCTTTACCCTGGATTTCTGTAAGATGTGCGGGGGAGACCCCCAGGATGCGCTGCCCCTGGCGGCGGCAACGGAAATGATCCACACCTACAGCCTCATCCACGATGACCTGCCCTGTATGGACAATGATGATTACCGCCGGGGCCGTCTGACTAATCACAAGGTCTACGGAGAGGGCATGGCCGTTCTGGCAGGAGATGCCTTGCTGACAGACGCTTTTGCGGTGGCGACCCGGGCAAATCTCAGGGAGCAGAAGCAGCTTGCCATGGCCATTGGGGTCCTCAGTGAGTGCGCCGGTTCCCTGGGTATGATCGGGGGACAGGTGCTGGACATTCTCAGTGAAGAGCGGCAGTGCTCCGAACAGGAGGTGCTGGATATTCAGTCCAGAAAAACCGGGGCCCTTATTCGCTGTGCCTGCGCCCTGGGCGTGATCGCCGGAAACGGCAGTGAGGAGCAGCTGCAAAGCGCCGTCAGTTTTGCGGCACTTCTGGGTCTGGCCTTCCAGATTCGGGATGATATTCTGGATGTAATCGGTGACGCGGCAGAGCTTGGAAAGGCCACCGGTGTGGATACGGGGAAAAATACCTTTGTCAGGCTCTATGGCGTTGACAAGTGCGAAGAACTGGTCAAGGAGTATACCCAGAAGGCGCTGGACTGCCTGGACGGATTTTCCGACACCCAATACATGCGTAGTCTTGCCATCAGCCTGACGGAGCGCCGAAATTAAAAAAAGCCCGTGGGATTTGGAAACAAGGCCCCACGGGCTCGGTTTTTACCACCGCTTTTCCAGGGAGAATATTCTGAAAAATAGAAAGAAATTGTGAAAACTGCCAAAAAGAAGTGCACGAAATTCGTGAAAACCACCATTTGAAATAGACTGAAAAATATGATATTATATCACCATAGATATATTTTGTCAAGAGGAGGATCTTCCATGTTTCAGGTGGGCGAGATGGCGGTGTACGGGACCCATGGGGTATGCCAGGTAACGGACATTCAGGAACGGATCGTTGACAAGGCGACCCGACGGTATTTGGTGCTGAAGCCGGTTGGCCGGAGCGGCAGTCAGTATTTGGTGCCGATGGAAAATGAGGCAGCCATGTCAAAGCTGTGCCCTCTGGCCTGCCGGGAGAAGCTGGAGCGTCTGCTGACCGCTCCGGAGATCCGGATCAGCAACTGGATTCCGGAAGAGAACAAGCGGAAGCAGTTTTACAGGACCCTCAGCGGTGCCAGCCGGGAGTGTCTGTTCCAGACGGTGTGTACCCTCTATTCCCATCGGGCAAACCAAAAGGCCCAGGGCAAGCGGCTGCACATGTGTGACGAGAATTTTTTGCGTGATGCGGAAAAGATGCTCTCCGGAGAATTAGAGGTGGTACTGGGCCTTACCGGCCCAGAAGCGCTGCACTGTCTGCGCAGTAACTTAGGCGCATAAAAAACAGGGACGGCCCATACAGCTGTCCCTGTTTTGCATTGGTCTTTGAAGCAGCGGCTATTTCAGCAGCTGCAAGAGTTCCTCCGGCGTATCCACAATGGCCATAGGCCCTGCCTGGCGGATTTCCTGAAGGTCGCCGTAGCCCCAGCTGACAGCGATGGTTGGAATACCGTGGGCCTTTGCCCCCAAAACATCGTACTTTGTATCTCCCACCATAACTTTTTCCATGTCCCGTCCTACTTGGTCCAGGAGATATTCGATCACGGCTTCCTTGCTGTTTCGTCCACCCTCCATGGCGGCACCGCAGATCTTATCAAAATACCGGGCCAAATCGAAGTGCTCCAGCACTTCAATGGCGGTTTCCTCCGGCTTGGAGGTGGCAACATAGAGCAGGTACCCCCGCTGTTTCAGCTGGGCCAGAAGCTCCCGAATGCCGGGGTAGGGCGTGTTTTCAAATTTCCCGATGGGGATATAACGGCTGCGAAAAACCTGGACCGCTTCCTCTGTCCGCTCCTTTGGAATGCCGAACTGCTCAAAGGTATCCCACAGGGGCGGTCCGATAAACACTCCCATTTTTTCCCGGGGAGGGACGGGGTAGCCCATTTGCGCAAAGGCATATTGGGCACAATTGATAATACCTTCTCCGGAATCCGTCAGGGTCCCGTCCAGGTCAAAAAGCACTGCTTTCATAACATCATCCTTTCTGCTTCCTATGATAGCATAATTCTTCCGGCTTCGCAAGAATGTTCCGGGTTGAAGCTTCGGGGTTTCTGTGCTATGATGGGCAGAAGAAACATTCAAACCGGGAGGATTTCGTTCCGAATGAAAAAAATATATGTTCGTGCCTTTTGCCAGTCCAATTTAGGAGATGACCTGTTCGTTTTGCAGCTGGCGAAACGGTATCCGGATACCAACTTTTACGTCTACGCCCTGGGGGACCACCAACGGGCCTTTTTAGGCCAGCAGAACATCATCCTGCCTACCTCCGGGGACCGGGTCCTTCGGAAACTGACCCACATGCTGCATCTTTCCCGGAAGGAACCCTTCGACGGCCAGGGCCTGGACGGGACGGTGGTCATCGGAGGCTCCATTTTCTGGGAGGGAGCCGACCTCTCCTTTGGCCAGGAGAATGGCCCTTGCTACATCATCGGGGCCAACTGTGAAACAGGATACTCTGCGGAGTTTTCCAATCGGCTGCGCAAGGCCCTTTCGGCGGTTTCCGACTGCTGCTTCCGGGACCGCTTTTCCGGAGCGCTTTTTGCAGATGTCTCCTCCGTTCGCTGCGCACCGGACGTTCTTTACGGCTGGCGGCCCCGGCAGGTGCTGCAAAAGGGAGAGGGCATTGGCATCAGCGTCGTAGGCGTAAAGGGCTGCTTCCGGGAAGAGCAGGTAAGAGAAGGGTACTACAGGGCCATTGCCGGTCTGTGCGACCTTTGCATTTCCCGGGGCATTCCCGTACGGCTTTTGGGCTTCTGCGCCGTAGAAGGGGATGGAGAGGCACTGAAAGCCATTGCAGGAAGAACGACCCATCCGGACTTAATCCAATCCATTCTCTATGAAGGAAACCCTGAACGGATGCTCTATGAGCTCAACAAATGCGAAGCCGTTCTCGCCACCCGGTTCCACGCCATGATCCTGGGCTGGGTCCTGGGTAAAAACGTTGTGCCGATCATTTACAATGAAAAACAAACCCACATCCTGGAGGACGTGGGTTTTGGAGGGCCTGTGTGGAATGCACTGGCAGGGGAAACCAAGGACGGTCAAGCCCTGCTGGAAGACTGCCTGCTGGATGCCGGACGGCTGGACATTGCGGAGCTGCGCCGGGATGCCGCACAGCAGTTTATGGGGTTGGATCGTTTTTTGGCACCGTGACGGAATGCTATTTCCGGAATCGGGTGGCATAGCCGCACCGACGGCAAAGGGACTCCGCAGCCTGATTGTTTGAAAAACCGTCAAAAATGGTTCTGGCTCGGGGGGAGCCCAGAATGTCCCCCAAATTCTCCCGGAATAGATTTCCCAGGGCAATGTCCCCGTCGTGGTCCAGGCAGCAGGGAACGACCGTACCGTCCCACAGAACCCCCAGCTGGTCCCGGAGTCCGTAGCAGAAGTAAGGACCCGGGGTTTCCGGGGCTGCCAGTTCCGGCCAGTCGAATTTGTCTCCCGGCTCCAGGAAAATCCGGTCCCCTATAGCTGTACCTCTGCGGCCGGGGGGCCATGGGCCCGGAAAGGCTTGGTGCAGGGCGGAAAGAATCTCTTCGTTTCTTTGATCCGCGCCGCCGCTGTTCCAAAGCCGGTACACCACGATTTTCTTTCCCTGGGCCGCCTGCCCGAAGGCCAGGCAGTCTTGCAAATAGCATTCAAAGGGAACGGATAAATCATTGGCCTCAAAGGCGTGGAGGGACACATTGATTTTGTGGAGCCCGGAAGCCCCCAACAGCACCTCCTGCCGGCTGCGAAGCAGCGTTCCGTTGGTGGTTATAATGACCCGAAAGCCCATTTCTCCGGCCAGTGCCAGATACCGCTCCAGCTTCGGGTGGCACAGAGGCTCTCCCATCAGGTGGAAATACAAAAAGTCTGTATAGGGCCGCAGTTCTTCCAGAGCCAGCAGAAAGCGGTCCTCCGTCATGGCTCCTTTTTCCCGCCGGGTGCCTGGGCAAAAGGAGCAGGAAAGGTTGCATTTATTGGAGATTTCCAGATAAACCTTCCGAAATCGCTTCATAATACCCATCCTTTCATAAAGCAGGGGCGGCAAAAATGCCGCCCCATATTTTGTCGTTTTTTACAGCAGAGGGATCCCGGCCTTTTCGCAGATGTCCAAAGTCTCCTTGTCCCAAATGCTGGACTGGACCTCCCCGATGTGGGCACAGCCCATCAGCAGCATGGAAAGCCGGGATTGGCCGATACCGCCGCCAATGGTCAGCGGCAGCTCATCCTTTAAAAGCATCTGATGGAAGGGCAGGGCCCTGCGGTCGTCACAGTTTGCCAGGCGCAGCTGCCGGTCAAGAGATGCCGCATCCACCCGGATGCCCATGGAGGAGATCTCCAGGGCACGGTTCAGCACCGCGTCCCAGAAGAAAATGTCGCAGTTGAGCCCCCAGTCGTCATAGTCCGGCGCGCGGCCGTCATGGGGCTTTCCGGAGCGCAGGGCCCCGCCGATCTGCATAATGCAGGCGGTGGGGTGCTCTTTCACATAGACATTTTCCCGCTGGGAAGGGGACAGCTCCGGATACAGATCCTCCAGCTCCTGGGTGGTGATAAAACTGACATCCCGGCTCAAAGCGATTCGAAGCTGGGGATAACGGACGTGCAGCCGGTCATTGGTGTCGCAGATGGCCCGGACAATGGCCTCCACAATGAGCTTCAGGTAGTCCAGATTCCGGTTTTCCCGGGTAATGACCTTTTCCCAGTCCCATTGATCCACGTAAATGGAGTGGATGTTGTCCAGCTCCTCATCCCGGCGAATGGCGTTCATATCCGTATAAAGGCCGTTTCCAACGGTAAAGTGGTACCGCTTCAGGGCCAGCCGCTTCCACTTGGCCAGGGAGTGGACCACCTGGGCATCTTTTTGAACGGCAGGAATGTCAAAGCTGACCGGCCGCTCGTAGCCGTTCAGGTTGTCGTTCAGTCCGGAATCCTCCGTGACGAACAGAGGCGCGGAGACCCGCTTCAGGTTCAAGGCGCTGGAAAACTCCTGCTGAAAGGTTTGTTTGATATAGGCAATGGCCCGCTGGGTGTCATAGGCATCCAGGGCGGGGGAGTAGTGCTCCGGGATCATGATGGTGCGCATAGTTTTCGCCGCTTTCTTTCTAATTTTGCCCTTTGCTTTGTAGAAAGGGCCGTTCATTGATTAAAATAGTTCCTTCAAATGCTCTTTGGATTCTTCTACCGCATTGGATAGCCGCTTGTGCAGCATATCCCGCCGTTCTTCCAGCCGTGCCAGACCCTCCATCAGTTCCCCGTTGGCTTTGAACATGGGTTCCAGCGCTTTCCGGCGGCGGGTGTATTTTCCGCTTTTATATTGCTCCATGACGACCCGGTACCGCTCCCGGGCCACATTCACCGCCTCTTCCCAGCTGATGTAGAGCTCCTGCTGGGCCTTCAGACCGATGGAGGCCATGGCGGGTTTGTGAAGGTCTTCCAGACAGGCCGCCATGCTCTGGGCGTTTTCTTCGATCAACAGTCCGTTGCGGCCATCTGTGATTCCTTCTGCCGCACAGCTGCCCCTGATCAGCACGGCCCCCAGGCCGCAGGCCGCCGCTTCCCGGACAACCAGCCCGTTGGTGTCGAAGGTGGAGGGGAACAAAAACAGATCTGCCCGGCAGTACCAGGCCCGCAGCTTTTCCCGGTCCGCCTGGGGCCCGGCGAAAAAGCATTTGTCTGTCAGCCCCAGCTCCTGGGCGTAGGCCTTGACGGCATCAAAATCTCCGCCGCCGCCTACAAATACCATGCGAAAGTCCTTTCCTTTGGCCTTCAGCATTGCCAGTGCGTCCAGGGTGATTCGAAGACCCTTATACCACATGATGCGGCCTACGAAGAGATACAGCGGGACCTCTTCCGGCAGATCAAACCCGGCGGTGACTTCCGCAATCAGTTCCTGACGGACTCTTCCTCGGGGCAGATCTACGCCGTTGCGCATGATCACGCAGTCCCCCTCGTAGCCCAGGGCCCGCAGATTATCCGCGGCGCCCTCACTCACGGCCCAGACCTCATCGCAGGCGTTGATATTCTCCAGAAGTGCCCGTTTGCTGCCCTCCTGCAAAGCCTTGCTTCGAATGAGGTTTGCAATATCCACGTCAAATTTGGTGTGGTAAGTCATGACCAGGGGGACGTCCAGCACCTGTCGCAGTTCTCTTCCCAGCATATTGGAAACGATGGGGCAGTGGCTGTGCAGCAGCCCTACCTGTTTGCCCTCCAGCTGCCGCAGCAGCTCCGGGGCAAAGGGGATGCCCGCCATATATCCGGCGGTGCGATTCCGCAGATCCAGGGCCGGATACCGAAGGATCGGGTAGGGGAAGGGAGTGTCATCCGCACCGGGATACTCCGGCGTGATCACCACCGGGTTTTCTTCCATCCGGTAGAGATTTTGGGCGTAATTCACCACGGCGTTGGCAACACCGTCGATCACCGGGGGAAAGGAATCGTTCAGAAGACAAATCGTTTCGTTCATAGCCGCACCTCTTGCATGAGATTTATGTCAAGAATACCAAAAACCAAAAACAATGTCAATGGATTTGTCCGTACTTCTCCCAGAGGTACCGCATGGCCATGGCATAGCCCTCTAATCCATGGCCCTTGATGGTCTTTTCGCAGTACATACCCGGATAGGAGATCTTCCGGAAGGCCTCCCGGCCGTCTACATCGGAAATATGGACCTCCACCGCGGGGATGGAAACCGCCTTTAAGGCATCCAGAATGGCCACGCTGGTATGGGTATAGGCGGCTGGATTGATGACAATGCCGTCTGCGTGGCCGAGGGCTTGCTGAATCTTGTCCACGAGACACCCTTCGTGGTTGGACTGGTATTGCTCCACCTCTACACCCAATTCCTTACCGGTGTCCTCCAGCAAGCGCAGCAGATCAGAAAAGGTTTGCGTTCCGTAAATTCCCGGCTCCCGGACACCCAGCATGTTGATGCTTGGGCCATTTAAGACAAGCAGCTTCATTGTGTGCCTCCCATTTTAAACTTACTTAGAATTTCCTCCACGGTTTCCTGGGGCGTGCCGCCGTTTTCGGCGGTAAGGTCCCCAAAGGCCGTATAGAGCGGCGCCCGCTTTTGGTAAAGCTCTTCCAACCGTCCGGCCTGGGACAGCGGCCTTCCTTCTGTAGGCAGAAGGGCCGTTGGGCGCCGCAGCCAAACAATGGTGCCGTTACGGTGAAGCGCATCATAGTTTTCCGGCCTTGTGACACAGCCGCCTCCGGTGGCAAGGACCAGCCCGGAACGCTTCCCCAGGTCCTGGAGAACCTCTGTTTCCATGGCTCTGAATACAGCTTCCCCCTCCAAGGGGATGATCTGGGTGATGGGGCGTCCAGCCCGCTGCTCCAAAACCGCATCGGCATCCACAAATTCCCGGCCCAGTTCCCGGGCAAGCATTTTACCCACGGTGGTCTTCCCGGAGCCGGGCATACCGATCAGAACAATATTTTCCATTTGCCGCCGCAGTTCCTGATAAATGGTCCCGATGCAGCCGTCATCAATGGGTGCACCCGTAAACCATTCCGCGCTCTCCTTGGCCTGGGCCACCAGCATCAGCAATCCATTGACGGCTGGAAGGCCTCGCTTTTCCGCTTCCAGAAGAAGCTTGGTCCTGGCGGGATTGTAGATCACATCCAGAACCCCTTCCAGCTTTGGAAACTGATCCAGATTCTCAATGGCTGCTTCCTCCACATTGGGATACATGCCCAGAGGGGTGGTGTTGACGATCAAAGCGGCGTCCCAGTGCTTGCTCAGATTCTGATAGTTGTCAGGCCCGGAGCGGGACAGAACCACCACCTTCGCCCCGGCCTCCCGCAGCACCGCCTGGGCCGTATTGGAGGCACCGCCGCTGCCGCAGACCAGAACCTTCTTTCCGGCAACCGGAATGCCGCTGGCTTTCAGCATGGTCTGAAAACCGAAGTAATCCGTATTATGGCCAATCAGTTTTCCGTCCGGCTGCCGGAGAACGGTGTTGACGGCACCGAGCTTTTTTGCCGTAGGGGAGAGGGCATCCAGATAGGGAATGACCTCTTTTTTATAGGGAATGGTCACATTCAGGCCTTTAAAATCTCCATGCCGAAGAAAATGTTCCAGTTCCTGGGGCTCCTTTTCAAACAGACTGTAGCTGTAGGACCCCAGCTTTTGGTGGATCTGGGGGGAGTAGCTATGGCCCAGGGTTCTGCCGAGCAAACCGCATTTCATTCAGACCACCTCCGAGAAGCTTCCCAAATACTTAAATTCCTCGCAGAAATCCTCCAATTCCCCCATAAGCTCCTGAAATTCCTGGGAATAGATGGAGGTCTCCAAATCAAAATAGAACATAAACTCAAAGTCCCGCTCCGGGATCGGCCGGGATTCCAGCTTGGTGACGTTGATGCCCAGGGCATAAATTCGGGCCAGGACCTTGTAGAGCGCGCCGGGCTTGTGATTCAAAACCATCATAATGCTGGTCTTGTCCGCCCCGGGGTAAATTTCCATGTTTTTGCTGATGCAGATGAACCGTGTGCGGTTGTTCCCCTTATCCTGAATGGAGGAAGCCAGATTTTGCAGTCCATAGAGCTCCATACAAGAGCGGCTGCTGATGGCCGCCACATCCCGCCGCCCGGAGGATGCCACCATTTGGGCGGCCACCGCCGTATTGGCCACTGCCACCACATGGACGTTTTTCAGGCTGTGCAGGAAGCCGCCGCACTGGCTGATGGCCTGCTCGTGGGAATAGATTTCCCGGATGTCCTCCAGCTTTGTCCCGGGAGCCGCCAACAGATTGTGGTCGATTTTCAAGCGGAAGCTCCGGACAATGTAGAAATCATGCTGCAGCATCAAATCATAGACCTTGGTAACAGATCCGGCGGTGGAATTTTCGATGGGGAGAACGCCGTATTTGCAAAGGCCCTGATCGATGGCATTAAAGACCTGGTCAAAGGTTTCAAAATACCGGATCATGGGGCTTTTAAATATCTTTTCACAGGCCAGCTGGGAATAGGCCCCCTCCACACCCTGGCAGGCCACCATGGCCTCCTGGGGGAAAAGTGCCGGGGTTTCCCGGATGGCCTGGGATATTTTTTCATATAGTCCCGGATTTCCGCCGTTCCGCTTTTTCTGATAGCTGCGGCTGAGCTCAAAAAGCATGGAATACAGGGTCCGTGTGTAGGCAGCCATTTCCGGGCCTGCTTTTTGGGAGACGTCCTGAAGCTTTTCCCGCTCCCGGGCCGGTACAAAAATAGGCAGACAGTTTTCTTTTTTATAATCCGCCACCTGGGCCGCAATGTCCATTCTTTTACAGAACAGCTTCACCAGTTCATCGTCAATATCATCAATTTGTGCCCGAAGTTCTTTTAAGTCCATACTCGTTCTCCTCATGGGCGAAAGTAGCCTTCACCCAGTAATACATCCATTAAGACAATGGCCGCCGCCGCTTCCACCACAGGCACGGCCCGGGGCACGATGCAGGGATCGTGGCGGCCCTGGACCGTAAGCTCCCGATTTTCCATATTGGAAAGACTGACGCTTTTTTGGGGCAGGGAAATAGAGGGCGTTGGTTTTAGGGCGATGCGGAAAACCAGGGGCATTCCGTCGGTGATGCCGCCTAAGATGCCGCCGCAATGGTTTGTTTCCGTCAGGACCTTCCCATTTACGACCCGGAAGGGGTCGTTGTTTTCGCTTCCAAGCATCTCCGCAACACCGAAGCCCGCTCCAAACTCCACGCCCTTCACCGCGGGGATGCCATAGAGCATTTGGGCCAGCCGTCCTTCCATACCGCCGAACATGGGGTCTCCCAGTCCTGCGGGAAGCCCGGTGACGGCGCACTCCACGACCCCGCCGACGCTGTCTCCGCGGCCCTTGACTTCCTGTATTTTTTCCTGCATGGCAAGACCCTTTTCGGCATCCAGGGTGGGAAAATCCTGCGATACAGCATCCAATTGCGGCACCAAAGCATCAAAGGGGCGATCCCAGATGCCGCCGATGGCCCCAATGTGGGCGCCGATACGGATGGATTTTTGTTCCAGCCACTGTTTGCAAAGCCCCCCCGCAATGCACATGGGGGCCGTCAGACGGCCGGAAAAGTGGCCGCCTCCGGCGCTGTCCTGAAAGCCGCCGTATTTGATTTGAGCGGTATAATCCGCATGGCCCGGCCGGGGGCAGTCCTTCAGGTTTTCATAGTCTCCGGACCGCGTATTGGTGTTGCGGATTTGAGCGGCAATGGGTGCGCCGCAGGTCACATCGTTTACCAGTCCGCTTAAAAATTCCGGCACATCCCCCTCTTTTCTGGGGGTCGAATAGGCGTTTTGCCCCGGGGCCCGGCGGCGGAGAAAGTCCGAGAGTACATTCTGATCCACGGGCAAGCCCCCGGGAATGCCGTCCAGCACCATTCCGATGGCAGGGCCGTGGGATTGGCCGAAAATCGATAGCTTTAAATGTTCACCGTAAGTGCTGCTCATAGCTGCCTCCCAATTTTTTGAATTCCCTAAAGAAGCTGGGATAGGATTTTTCGGTACACTCCGCCCCAAGAATGGTTACGCTCCGGCTGCACACCGTGGAAGCAATGGCCGCGGACATGGCAATGCGGTGGTCATTGCGGCTGTCCACCGTGCCGCCGGTAAGGCCGGTGCCGTAGACCCGCAAGGTATCACCTACGGCCTCTGCCTTGCCTCCCAGGGCTGTGAGCATGTGGATCACCGCTTCCACCCGGTCGGATTCCTTCAGCCGCAGCCGGTGGATGTTTGTAAACTCCGCACCGTGAGCGGCTGCCGCCACCACCGATAAAATCGGCACAAGGTCCGGAATATCGGCGGCGCAAATGCTTTGCGTTCCTTTTACAAGCTCTGGCAACAGCGTAAAGCAGGCCCGGTCTCCCTGGGCGGACTCCAAATCCAGGTTTTCCACCTGAACGTCGCTTCCAAGTGCCTTGGCCGCCAGGAAGAAGGCAGCGTTGCTCCAGTCGCCTTCCACCCATTGTTTTCCCGGGGAATGGAAACGGCCGCCGGAAACCGCCAGTCCCGCCGTATTTTTACCGAACAGGGCCATGACCTGCTGTGTCATGGTCACATAGGGGGCGGATTCCAGCTTTCCCAGCACCGTCAGCCGACTTTCTCCCGGCACCAGAGCCAGCGCCAGCAAAAGTCCCGTAATAAACTGGCTGGAAACACCGCCGTCAATTGTATAAACACCCGCTTGCAGCCTTCCTTGGCAGCGCACCGTATTTTCTGTTGGGCGGGACAGATGACAGCCCATCCGCTCCAGTTCCTCCCACAAAGGACTGAGGGGCCGCTGGGGGAGGCGACCGGTCAAAAGAAAGGTGGCGTCACACCCCAGGGCACCGGCTACCGGCAGCAGAAAGCGAAGGGTAGAGCCGCTGTCCTGACAGGGAAGCACCGCACTTTTGGGGACTTCCTGTATGGGCGTCACCCCGAAACCCTCCGGGCTGCGGGTAATTTGGGCACCCAAGGCAGAAAGGCACTGGGCCGTCGCGTCAATATCCCGGTTGGTTTCCGGGCAGTTTAAAAAGGTTGGCCCATCCGCAAAGGCGGCGCATATCAGCATTCTGTGGGCCTGGGATTTGGAGGGAATGGCCCGGACCGTCCCATGAAGCTTCCCGGGCATGATGGTCAAGTTCATAGTCACATCCCCGCCTGAACCCAGCCCGGTACCTCTTCCACAGGCACGGGCACGATTTCGCAGCTTCCAATGGCCCGGGGGACGATCAGACTGACACTGGAACCGGCCCGTTTCTTATCCGACAGAGCCGTCTGGGCAATGCGGTCCGGAGAAATATCCGTGGAAGTGGGCAGATTATAGAGTGCCAAGGCCCGGAGAATGCTGGCGCAGTCTGCTTCCCCCAGGATGCCTTTTTTCACCGCCGCTCTGGAAATCATGGCAAGGCCGATGGCCACAGACTTTCCGTGGGACAGACGGAAGTCGCTCTGGGCCTCCACACCGTGGCCAAAGGTATGGCCCAGGTTCAAAAGCATCCGGGCTCCGTTGTCATATTCGTCCTGAGCGACCACATCCCGCTTCAGAATCACGCAGCGCTCAATAACCGCCTCCCGGTCAAAGTCAGGGCCGGTTTTGGCCAGATAATCAAAAAACGCCCGGTCAAAAATAACACCGTATTTTAAAACCTCCGCGCAGCCGTCCCGGAAAATGTCCCGGGGGAGGGTATCCAGGGTATCCGTATCGCACAGTACCAGGCTGGGCTGCCAGAAGGCCCCTACCATGTTTTTTCCTCCGGGAACATCAATAGCCGTTTTTCCCCCTACAGAGGAATCCACCGCCGCCAGAAGGGTGGTGGGTACCTGAATAAAGCGAATGCCGCGCTGGAACGTCGCCGCCGCAAATCCTGTCAGATCACCGACCACACCGCCGCCCAAGGCCACCAGAGCATCCGTCCGGGTCAGGTGGTTGTCTACCAAAAAGGTCTGAAGCTTCCAATAGGTTTCGCCGCACTTGCTGGCCTCTCCGGTGGGAAACACAAAGCGCAGAACGTTGAGCCCTGCCGAGCGCAGGCTTTCCTCCGCCTGATTGCCATAAAGAGGATCTACGGTGCTGTCACTGACGAGACACACCGTCTGGATTTTTCCCAGGGCGCTGACGCTTTTTCCCAGCTGGCGCAATAGCCCCGGACCGATCAGAATGTCATACCGGCGGGAAGCCGAAACTGTCACTGTTCTCATCCGTCCACATCCTCCTTTGCTTTTTTCCCGGCCTCCAGCAGCGCGGTCAGGGCGTCCGCATCCCGGTTTGCCAGAGCATCCCGGTAAGCCTGCAAGGCACGCATGTAGGTATCCAGCTCAAAAAGGAGATTTTCCCGATTTTCCAAAAACAGCTCACTCCACATGGGGGCGTTGAGCCAGGCCACCCGGGTCAGGTCCTTGTAGCTTCCCGCGGAGAAGCCCTTGTGCCGTTGGGCGGTAGGGGACTTGATAAAGGCATTGCTCAAAACATGGGGCATTTGAGAGGTAAAGGCGATCATTTGGTCATGATCCTCCGCACTGGTTACGGAAAACATGCCAAACCCGCAGGGGGCCAGGGCATCCTTGATCCGTTGCAGCAGTTCAATGTCATCATACCGGGGAGGCACCAATACCATGGGGGCGCCCTGAAACAGGTCCGCCCGGCTGTATTTAAAGCCGGAAAACTGGGAGCCTGCCATGGGATGTCCACCCACAAAGGTAAAGCCGTATTCCTTGGCCACCGGGAAGCACCGGGCGCAGACTTCCTTTTTGATGCCGCAGCAGTCCAAAACCAGCGCATCCCTCCGAAGGTACCGGCCGTTTTCCTCCAGCCATCCGGCGCAGTCCCCGGGGTAGACAGCAAGGAAAATCAGGTCGCACTTGCAAGCGGTGGTTTCATCCAGCTTTCCCCGGACCGCGCCGGAGAGAATGGCAAAGGACAGTGTTTTTTCGTCATTGTCTTTTGCGTAGACCGTATGACCGGCCAGAGCATAGGCTCTTGCCAGAGAGCCTCCGATGAGGCCCAGTCCCAATATTCCGACGGTCATGCCAGCACCTCCCGAAGGGTATGGACCCGGCGGCTGACCTCCTGGAACTGGGCAGGGGTCAAAGACTGTGCCCCGTCACACAGGGCTTTTTCCGGTGCGTTGTGGACTTCGATCATCAGGCCGTCGGCACCGGCAGCCACGGCAGCGCAGGACATGCTGGATACCAGCCGGGCCTTGCCTGTGGCGTGGCTGGGGTCCGCGATCACGGGGAGATGGCTTAACTCGTGCAGAACGGGAATGGCGGAAATGTCCATGGTATTGCGGGTGTAGGTTTCAAAGGTGCGAATGCCCCGCTCGCAGAGGATGACGTTTTCGTTGCCCTCGCTCATAATGTATTCCGCACTCATGAGCAGCTCCTGCAGGGTGTTGGCCAGGCCACGCTTCAGAAGGATGGGCTTCTTCGTTTTGCCCAGCTCCTTTAAAAGGTCAAAATTCTGCATATTCCGGGCTCCCACCTGAATAAGATCTACGTTTTCGAACAGCTCCAGGGTGTTGATGTTCATGATCTCCGTAACAATGGGCAGCCCCGTTTCCTGCTTGGCGATTTCCAGAAGCCGAAGACCTTCCGCACCCAGGCCCTGGAAGGCGTAGGGAGAGGTTCTGGGCTTAAAGGCCCCGCCCCGGAGCATGGTCGCACCGCTTTCTTTTACTGCCTTGGCAATGCCCACCAGCTGCTCCTCGGATTCCACAGAGCAGGGCCCGGCAATGATGCCGAAATAGCCGCCGCCGATGCGGGTGTTGCCGACTTCCACAATGGTGTCCTTGGGGTGGAATTTCCGGTTTGCCTGCTTGAAGGGCTCCGACACCCGCTTGACAGACTCCACCATTTCCAGGGATGCCAGAAGCTCGATGTCCACCCGGCTGGTGTCGCCCACCAGGCCAAGGATGGTCACCTGCTTTCCTTCGGATACATGCACATCCAGATTCTGATTTTTCAGCCAGGAAATCAGCTGTTCCTTCTGCTCCCGGGTGGTATTGTTTTTTAAAATCGCGATCATTTCTCCATCTCCTTGTAAAAATAAAACGCCGCACGGAAATTCGTGCGGCGTAAAGCTTCCTATTTCGATCCCAAAAGAATCGCAGCACAAATTTCTATTACTTTTTTCGGGTAAAAAAGTAATAGTAGTAATAGAAGTTGGCTGCGAACAGGCTCTGCATTTGAGTTGCCCTCCAAAATGAGATAATCAGAGTATACCACCGAAAAGAACAAAATGCAAGAGGTATCCCCAAAAATGTTTTTAGGAAATGAATTTTTGTTTTCATAGAAAAGACAGTGGACATTTCCGATAGTATGTTTTATAATGAAGATAATATCCTTAGGAATGGTGCAAGGAGGTTTCCAATGGAGTATCTTTCACAGCTGAATCCCGCCCAGCGGCAGGCCGCTACGACAACGGAAGGGTATATCCGCGTGGTGGCCGGTGCCGGTTCCGGGAAGACCAAGACGCTGACCGCCCGGTATTTGTACCTGGTGGATGTTCTGGGCATCTCCACTGCCAATATTCTTTGCGTTACCTTTACCAACAAGGCCGCGGCGGAAATGAAAAAGCGGATCCGCAGACAGCTTCCGGACCGGGACCTGGCCCGAATCACCACTTTTCACGGTTTCTGCGTCAGCCTTCTGAAAGAGGACAGCCATGTGGTGGGGTATCCAAAAGCCTTCCTCATTATGGACGAGGAAGACAAAAAGGCCATGCTGGCAACGGTTTTTGAAGACCTGGGCATTACCGGCCGGGACATTACCATTCAGGAGGCCATTGACCACATCGGTTGGCGAAAGGGCGGCAGGGGATATGTCACGACTCTGGTTGACCCTGATCTTGACCATCTTTTGGAGCTGACCAAAAGTGCTTCCACCCTGAAGGATAAGATCCTCTACCGGTATTTTTATGAGCAGCGCAAGTGCTTCGCCCTGGATTTTGACGACCTGGTCTATTTTGCGCTGCATATTCTGAACAGCAGCCGGGAAGTGCTGGAAAAATGGCAGAAGCGGCTGGAGTACATCATGGTAGACGAATTTCAGGACATTGACAAAGACCAGTATGCCCTGGCGGAGCTGCTTTCCGGCTATCATAAAAATCTCTTTGTTGTAGGGGACCCGGACCAGACCATTTACACCTGGCGGGGTGCCAATGTGAATTTCATTTTGGAGTTTCCCAGCCGCCATCCCGGAGCCGCAACCATTTACCTCAATGAAAACTACCGCTCTACTCCCCAGATATTGGCGGCCTCCAACGCCCTGATCGGCAAAAACCGGGACCGTCTGGAAAAGCAGCTTACCTCCGTCCGGAAGGATGACCGCAAGCCTCTGTATTTCCACGCCAAGACCAGCGCCCTGGAAGCAGACTGGGTCACGGCCAATATGCGTGCGCTGCATGAAGGGGAGGACGCCCTGTCGTATTCGGATATGGCCGTGCTTTACCGGGCCCATTATGTGTCCCGGGCCCTGGAAGAATCCCTTTTTAAGAATAAAATTCCCTATGTCCTCTATTCCGGCGTGGAGTTCTACAAGCGCAAGGAAATCAAGGATGTGCTGAGCTATCTGCGCATGGTGTATCATCCTGACGACATCAGTTTCCTGCGGACCGTCAATGAACCTCGCAGAGGCGTCGGCCGCACACGGATCGCGGCTCTGAAAGCCTACGCCGCCCAGCACGGGGGAACTTTGTATGAGGCCCTGCTTGCCAACCTGGATTCGGATTCCTTCCGCAGAAGCCGTGCGGGGGAATATGCCCGGCTGATTGAAAAATATCGGGCCATTTTTGAAACCATGGACCTGACCGACCTGCTGGCAGGGGTGCTTCAGGACAGCGGCTACGAAAACACCCTGCGGGCGGCAGGGGAGGAGGAACGGCTTGACAATCTGGCGGAACTAAAGCAGGCCATTTTTGAGTTCACCCGGAAGGCGGGGGAAACCGTGACCCTGGGCAATTACCTGGACCACGCAGCACTGTTTACGAACATGGATACGGAAGAGCGGGCCCAGGCGGTGAAGCTCATGACCATCCACTCCGCCAAGGGACTGGAGTTTCCCGTGGTGTTTCTCTGTGGGCTATCAGAGGGCATTTTCCCGGGAAAGCGGGCCAACACCCGGGAAAAACTCGAGGAAGAACGGCGGCTTTGCTATGTGGCCTTTACCAGGTCCCGGGACCGGCTGTTTTTGTCCGATGCGGCAGGGCAGGGCTATGACGGCTCCTTCCGGTATCCCAGCCGGTTTCTCTTTAACGCGGAGAAGGAAAACGTGGACTATGCCGTTCCCTTAGAGCCGGGACTGGAAGAAAAAACCATGGAACAGATCCGACAGACAGAGGACCTGGGGCCGCAGCAGCCGGTGCCCTCTGACCTGATTGGCCGCCGGGTCAGTCATCCGGTGTTTGGAGCGGGGAATGTGATCGGTGTCCCTCGGGACGGCCAGGGGCTGATCGTTCAATTTGACACCATTGTGACCCCAAGAACCTTTTCCGACGCTTCCAAAATCAGTTTCCAATAACGCCTCTTGTAATTTACCCGAAACCATTGTATAATAAGGTACGTTCATATGTCTTATTATGCTGGTTTCGGGGCTTTTTTCTCACCGGCAAGTAAAGGAGCCGTTGCCCATGGGCAGACACAGAAAAGAACAACTGAATATTGCCATGCTGGGCCAGAAACGGGTTCCCTCCCGGGAGGGAGGCGTAGAGGTGGTGGTGGAGGAGCTTTCCACCCGGATGGTGGCCTTGGGCCATCGGGTCACCTGCTACAATCGTTCCGGCCATCATATCAGCGGCAAGGAATTTGACACCGAGACCTTGAAAACCTATAAGGGCATCCGGCTGAAAACCGTACCGACGGTCAACCGGAAGGGCTTTGCCGCCATGACCTCCTCTGTATTCGGGGCGCTTTTTTGCGCTTTTTCACCCTATGATGTGGTGCATTTCCATGCGGAAGGTCCCTGCGCCATGCTGTGGCTGCCAAAGCTTTTTGGGAAGCGCTGCGTTGCCACCATCCACGGCATTGACTGGCAGCGGGCCAAGTGGGGGGGACTTGCCAGCCGTTATATTAAGTTTGGTGAATGGGTGGCGGTCCATTGCGCCGATGAGATCATTGTTCTGTCCCAGAATGTGCAGAATTACTTCCAGGATACCTACGGCCGGAAAACCGTCTTTATTCCCAACGGCATCGGCCGCCCCGTGTGCTGCAATCCGGAGGAGATCACCGCCCTCTATGGTCTACAGAAAAACGAATACATCCTGTTTCTGGGCCGTTTGGTGCCGGAAAAGGGCCTTGCGAACCTAGTTCAGGCCTTCCGGCAGGTAAAAACCGATAAAAAACTGGTGATTGCCGGAGGCAGTTCCGATTCCGGCGTCTTTAAGCGGGAGCTCATCGCCCTGGCTGACGGAGATGACCGGATCTTGTTTACGGATTTTGTCCAGGGACGGCCCCTGGAAGAGCTCTACAGCAACGCCTATTTTTACACCCTGCCCTCGGATCTGGAGGGCATGCCTTTGAGCCTTTTGGAGGCAATGAGTTATGGCAACGCCTGCCTGGTTTCTGATATTCCGGAATGCACCGAAGTAGTCAAAGACCATGCCGTGACCTTCCGAAAAGGGGACCGAGAGGACCTGCGGGAAAAGCTTCAAATGCTCTGCGATTCCCCAGATACCGTGGCCCGGTTCAAGAAAGGTGCCTGCGAATACATTCTTGAGAAATACAATTGGGACGATGTGGTTCAGCAAACACTGGCCCTGTATTAAGGAGAATCTATGAAAATTCTCATGATCAACAAGTTTCTGCACCCCAATGGAGGGTCGGAAACCTATATTTTCCGGCTGGGTGCCTACTTACAGTCACAGGGCCATGAGGTCCAGTATTTCGGCATGGAGCATGCCGGCCGTTGCGTGGGCAACCGTGTCGATGCTTATACAGAGGACATGGACTTTCACGGCGGTTCTAAGCTTGCAAAACTTCTTTATCCCGTGAAGACCATTTATTCCTCCGATGCCCGCAAAAAGCTGCGGCTGGTGCTGGAGGATTTTCAGCCGGATGTTTGCCATCTGAACAACTTCAACTTCCAGTTGACACCCAGCATCCTTCTGGAGTTGCGAAATTGGAAGAAGGGAGGGCATCCCTGCCAGGTGATCTATACCGCCCACGACTATCAGCTGGTTTGCCCGGACCATCAGTGCCGAAATCCCGTAACCGGGGAGAACTGTGAAAAATGCCTGGGCGGACATTTTGAGAATTGTCTCAAGGGCCGGTGCATTCACGGCTCCCGGGCCAAAAGCCTCATTGGCATGCTGGAGGCCCGGATTTGGAACGGAAACCGGGTGTATGAAAACATCGATACCATCCTGTGCTGTTCCGAATTTATGAAGACGAAGCTGGATACCAACCCGGTGCTGGCCTCCAAAACCGTTGCCCTCCACAATTTTGTGGAGGATATTCCCTGGAAAGAAGCCCAAAAGAAGGACTATGTGCTGTATTTTGGCAGATTCAGCCAGGAAAAGGGTGTTGAAACGCTGATCGAAGCCTGCAAGGCCCTGCCCCAGATCCCCTTTGTGTTTGCGGGGACCGGCCCTCTGGAAGGCCTGGTTTCCCAGGCACCCAATATCCAGAACATGGGCTTTTTGCAGGGAAGTGCCCTGGAAACGGTGGTGCGTCAGGCCCGGTTCTCTGTTTGCCCCTCGGAGTGGTACGAAAACTGTCCTTTTTCCGTTATGGAAAGCCAGCAATACGGTACTCCGGTGGTGGGTGCCCGCATTGGGGGCATTCCGGAGCTTATCCAGGAAGGGAAGACAGGGCTGCTGTTTGAAAGCGGCAATGTAGACCAGCTCCGGCAAACGATCCTGGGGCTGTGGGAGTCTCCCGCGGTTCTGGACCGGATGAGTGAAAACTGCCGGGACCTTCCTTTTGACACCCTGCCCGTTTATTACCGGAAACTCATGAAACTATACCGGGGAAGCACCGACAAGCCTTCCCAGGAGGAGAACATTCATGGCTAATCAGAAGAAACTCAACGGTACCGTCATTGTGACCTACCGCTGCAACGCAAGATGCTCCATGTGCAACCGCTATAAGGCCCCCTCCAAGCCGGAGGAGGAGCTGACACTGGATACCATCCGCAAGCTGCCCCCCATGTACTTCACCAACATCACCGGCGGCGAGCCCTTCATTCGCAAGGACCTGCCGGACATTGTCCGGGAGCTGTACAAGAAGAGCGACCGCATCGTCATCTCCACCAATGGCTTCTTTACGGACCGGATCGTGGAGCTGTGCAAGGAATTTCCCCAAATCGGCATCCGCATTTCCATTGAAGGCCTGGAAGAGACCAACAACGCCATCCGGGGCCTGCCCAACGGCTATCAGAGAGGCTATGAGACCCTGAAAACCCTGCGGGAAATGGGCATGAAGGACGTGGGCTTCGGCATGACGGTCCAGGATCAAAACGCCAAGGACCTGGTGCCTCTTTATAACATTTCCGATGAAATGGGCATGGAATTTGCCACAGCCACCCTGCACAACAGCTTCTATTTCGTGGAGTCCAAAAACATCATCCACGACCGGCCCATGGTCGCCAAAAACTTTGAAGACCTGACCAACGCGCTTTTGCGGAGCTCCAGCCCCAAGAAGTGGTTCCGGGCCTATTTTAACCATGGCCTTATCAACTATCTCTATTCCCAGCCCAGACTGCTGCCCTGTGATATGAGCTTCGACACCTTCTTCATTGACCCCTACGGAGATGTGATGCCCTGCAACGGTACCAAGGACAAGGAGGTCATGGGCAACCTGAATACCCAGAGCTGGGAGAATCTGTGGCACAGCCCCCAGGCCGAGGCTGTGCGGAAAAAGGTACGCTGCTGTGACCGGAATTGCTGGATGATCGGCTCTGTGAGCCCAGCCATGCACAAGTATATCTGGAAGCCCGCTGCCTGGGTCCTGTGGCACAAGGCCAAGTCCCTGTTCACGAAGCATCCTTACTCCATGTATGAGCTGAAAATCTGCCGGGACTACCGTGACGGCAAGGTCAACAAGGAAACCCTGGACAAATGCAGCACCTGTGATTTAAGCTGCGATGCCTCCAACGGCTTGAGCCAGGCCTCCCAGGAGCAGCTCAAAGACTATTCCGGTGAGGAAATCGTGGCCCGGGATATTGCCAAGCAATTTGGAGAATAAAGAAAAATGCAGGAACGGCAAAAAAGTTCCTGCATTTTTTAGATAGACCCTAATAGGACTTACCCTTCACAAAGCGTCTGCATTTCTTCCTGAACCGATGCTTCGCAGCTGCGCATGGCAAGGATCGTCTTTTCCATCAGCGTATCCAGAGGCCAGCCCAGGCGCTCCGCACCCTGGGTGATGACATCCCGGGAGCAGCCCGCGGCAAACTTTTTGTCCTTAAATTTCTTTTTCAGGCTGGATACCTCCAGGTCCATGACGCTTTTGCTGGGCCGCATCCGTGCCGCCGCGCCGATCAGGCCCGTCAATTCATCCACGGCAAAAAGCACCTTCTCCATGGGAAGCACCGGCTCCACGTCACAGCACAGCCCATAGCCGTGGGAGCAGACCCCATGGATAAACTCTGGTTCAGCGTGAATTTCCTCCAGCAGCTCCGGTGCTTTCAGGCAATGCTCCTGGGGATATTTTTCAAAATCCACATCATGGAGCAATCCCACCAGGCTCCAAAAGTGAACATCTTCTCCCAGTTCCTGGGCAAAATAGGCCATACATCCCTCTACCGTCAGACCATGAAGAATATGAAACGGCTCCTGGTTGTATTTTCGCAGCAGCTCCAGGGCTTGATTTCTTGTAATATTTGTATGCATTTCTGATCATTCCTTCCGGTGTTTGCTCCTCCGGGTTTCCGGAGGGGATGCTCTACATTGTAGTTTTCCGAAAGGCCCTTGTCAACTTGCAAAGGTGATTTTTTTCTGTTATACTGAACTCAAACTTCTGCTTATAAAGGGGGCTTCACCATGGGGGATATGATCGATTATATTCGCTGGCGGGGAGATCTGTCATTTTCAGCATCGCCGCCCAATGAAGTAGACGCAGTTATTTTCTCTACCTTGAGCTATATTCCCTTCCGGGGCATGGCGGAGCTGCATCCGGAGAAGCCCATCCTTCTGCGTCAGGCCGTTGCTGAATTTTTCTCCTTTCCGGAGCCTCCTGACTATGTTCGTGCCAAAAACGACCTGGATCTATTGCGCCTGGCAGGGGAGAGCCGGCGCTTTGGGGAAATCGAGGTTCTGGAATACCGGACCAAATTTATCAAAGAACGGGATACGCAGTTTGCCGGCGTCACCTTTCGGCTGGATGACGGAAGCCTTTTTGTATCCTTTCGGGGTACAGACAATACTCTTGTAGGCTGGAAAGAGGATTTCAGCATGTGCTTTCGTCAGGTGATCCCTTCCCAGGCCCTGGCCAAGCAGTATCTCCAGGATGTGCTCATGGTCTATCCCGGGCCGGTCCGGGTCAGCGGCCACTCCAAGGGCGGGAATATCGCCGTTTACGCCGTATCTCAAAGCGCCCCGATGATCCGGAACCGGGTGCTGGAGGTTTACAACCAGGAAGGGCCCGGATTTTCCCAGGAATTTCTATCCGACCCGGGATATGTCAGCATCGTGCCCAAAATCAAAACCTATGTGCCCCAGGGCTCCATGATCGGCATGATTTTATACAGGTTAGAGCCGATCATCATCGTCAAAAGCAATCAAACCGGGATCATGCAGCACGACCCCTTCAGCTGGGAAATCTGCGGCACCCAGATGCTTCGGATGCAATCCCTGACTTCCGGCAGCCTGTTTTTACAGCGGACCCTGGAAAACTGGCTTGCGGGCATGGGGCGGGAGGACCGCATCCGCATGGTCAACACCTTGTATGATCTTTTGACCTCCGGGGATGTGGAGGTCATGGAGGATATTCTCCAGCCCAAGAGCCTGATGGGCTATATTACCAGGCTCAGAAATTCCGAAGAGCTTCGGAAATACCTGACGGCGGATATCAACAGTCTTTTGAAGGCCGCCCGGGAGGCGAGACAGCAGTCTTCGTAAGAGGTTGGATTCTGTCGCCTTTCACAAAGATAGCGGTAGAAAATTGGTGGATTTGGACAGAATCGACTCTTGCTTTTTCCTTCCGTCTGCTTTAAAATCAGCATAGAAATGTGTATAAACCTCAATTGAAAGGAATGTTTCCCGATTATGGCAGAAATCCTGAATGTCCCTGAGATTTTTGGCAGTGATGTTTTTAACGAGGCCGTTATGAAACAGCGCCTGCCGGTAGAGATTTACCGCGCATGGGAGAATTGTATCCAAACCGGTTCCACGCTGCCACTGGATGTGGCCAACGAAATTGCGGAGGCCATGAAGATCTGGGCTCTTGAAAAGGGTGCCACCCATTACACCCACTGGTTCCAGCCCATGACCGGCATTACCGCGGAGAAGCACGATTCCTTTATCACACCTACCGGTGACGGCCGTGTCATTATGGAGTTTTCCGGCAAAGAGCTGGTCCGTGGTGAACCGGATGCCAGTTCTTTCCCCTCCGGCGGCCTCCGGGCGACCTTCGAGGCCCGGGGCTATACCGCCTGGGACCCTACGGCCTGTGCCTTTGTAAAGGACGGCAGCCTCTACATTCCCACCATGTTCTTCTCCTATACGGGAGACTCCCTGGATAAAAAGACCCCCTTGCTCCGCTCTCTGGAGGAGGTATCCCGGGAAGCCATCCGCATCCTCAGGCTCTTTGGCGACACCCAGACCCACCGGATCATTACCTGCGTCGGTGCGGAGCAGGAGTATTTTCTGCTGCCCAAGGATCTGTACGCCCAGCGGGAGGACCTGCGGCTGACGGGACGAACGCTCTTCGGTGCCCTTGCGCCCAAGGGACAGGAGCTGGATGATCACTATTTTGCGGCCATCCGTACCCGTGTCTCCGAATTCATGCAGGACCTGGATGAACAGCTGTGGCGGCTGGGTATCCTTTCCAAAACCAAGCACAATGAGGGCGCCCCCTGTCAGCATGAGCTGGCCCCCATCTATACCGACGCCAACAAGGCCTGCGACGACAACCAGCTTATCATGCGCATTATGAAAAAATGTGCCGCCAAGCACAATCTGGTGTGTCTGCTCCATGAAAAGCCCTTTGCCGGCGTCAACGGCAGCGGCAAGCACAACAACTGGTCCCTGTCCACGGATATGGGGAAGAACCTTTTCAGCCCCGGAAAAACCCCTCGGCAGAACGCCCAGTTCCTGGTATTTTTGGCGGCCTTCATTCAGGGTGTGGACGAATATCAGGAGTTCCTGCGCTGCACCGTGGCCTCCGCCAGCAATGACACCCGGCTGGGTGCCAACGAAGCGCCTCCTGCCATTGTATCCATTTTCCTGGGAGACGAACTGAACGCAGTGGTGCAGTCCATTATTGACGGCACCAACTACACGGAGCCGGAAAAGAGCCTGCTGCGCATCGGCGTAGACGTGATGCCCGCCATTCCCAAAGATACCACCGACAGAAACCGCACCAGCCCCCTGGCCTTTACCGGCAATAAATTTGAGCTGCGGATGCTGGGCTCCTCCCAGTCCATCGCCGGACCCAACATTGCCCTGAACACCATTATGGCAGAGGAACTGGGCCGATTTGCGGACGTTTTGGAAAACGCCGAGGATTTTGACAAGGCCCTGCAAAAGCTGGTCTATCAGGCACTGAAGGACCACAGCCGGATCATTTTTGACGGCAACGGCTATTCCGAGGAGTGGCGGCAGGAGGCTGCCCGCCGTGGGCTAAGCAATTTGCCCTCTACAGCAGAGGCCATGCGGGCCTATCTGTCTCCTAAGAATATTGATTTGGTCACCAGACACGGTGTCTTTACAGAAAACGAATTCCGGGCCCGGCACGCCATTTACCTGGATGACTACCGCAAGAAAATCAAGATCGAAGCCAGAACCATGGTGGATATGACCGTCCAGCAAATTCTTCCAGCGGCCATGGGCTACACCGATGCCTTGTGCGGCGGCGTGGCCTCCAAAAAGGGGCTGGGGGTCAGCTGCAGGGGAGAGATGGCCCTGATTCAAAGGCTGTCTGCCGCCTGTGACGCTGCCTACGATACGGTCGAGCAGCTGAAAAGCGCTCTGGACCATACGCCTGCCGAAGACGAGGCTGCCGCGGATCACTGCCACAGCGTGATCGTTCCGCTGATGGAAGAGCTCCGCAAGCAGGCGGATATTCTGGAAAAGAATACCGCAAAGTCCTACTGGCCCTATCCCACCTATTCTGACCTTCTGTTCTACTAAGGAAACTCTGAAGCACAAAATGAAGGAGCGCTAACCGGAAAGGAAATCGGTTAGCGCTCTGATTTTTACTTTTTATGATTTTTCTTCCGGGTATCCATGGGCATAACCCGAATTTTTCCTTCTTCCAGCACCAAGGCGCTGCGGGCAGGGAGGTAGAGCGAAATAACGGAATTTCCCTTCTTGTCTACGATGGCGGGATAGGAAGAACGGGTGACCAGATCGTTGCCGCCATATTTGCTGTCATCCGTATTGAGGACGACCTTGTAGTCGGCCATATGGGGCAGGCTCACCCGGATATCCGTAAAGGACTTGGTCGGGTGGAAGTTGAATGCGAACATCAGTCCCTGACGGTAGAACACCAGGACCTTCTTCTCACTGTCATTCAGTCTCAGGTCGCCAAAGTGCATTTTAAACAGGTCTACACGCTTGGCCAGCTCGATCATATCCTGGTCAAATTCACCCAGCCACTGGTACTTGAGGTAGCCGTTGTCCCGCAGACTCCACTGGCGGCGGCAGTAGTGGAAGCTCCAGCCGTTGCCCTCCCGGGGGAAGTCGATCCACTCCGGGTGGCCGAATTCGTTGCCCATAAAGTTCAGATATGCCTCACCGCCGCCGGCCAAGGTAAAGAGTCGGGCCATTTTGTGCAGGGCGATGGCTCTGTCAATAACCGGATTGTGGGTCGCCTTGTCCATATCTGTGTACATGGCGGCGTCTGCAAGCCGGAAAATCAGGGTTTTGTCCCCAACCAGGGCCTGGTCGTGGCTCTCCACATAGGCAACGGTGTTCTCGCCGGGACGGCGCATGCACATGCTGCACCACATCTGGAAAATATCCCAGTCCTCATCCCGCACATCTCTGACGGTGCGGACCCACATGTCGGGAAGGCCCATGCCCAGCCGGTAGTCAAAACCGATACCGCCGTCAGCAATCGGCAGGCACATGCCGGGCATACCGGACATGTCCTCCGCAATGGTCACAGCCATGGGGTTTACCTGGCGGATCATCTGGTTTGCCAGCTGCAAATAGGTAATGGCCTCCGTGTGGGTGTTATAGGAGAAGTATTTGTCGTTGGTATTAAAATCGGTGCCCAGACCGTGATCATGGTAAAGCATGGATGTCACACCGTCAAAGCGGAAGCCGTCAAAATGGTATTCGGTCATCCAGAATTTCAGGTTGCTGAGGAGGAAATGGATCACGCCGGTTTTTCCGTAGTCAAAGCATTTGGTATCCCAGGCGGGATGGTCGCCCTTGCTGCCGTCATGGAAGAATTGCCAGGTGGTGCCGTCGAACATGTTGATGCCTTCCGTGGTGTTTTTCACCGCATGGGAATGCACCACGTCCATGATCACGCACAGACCCATTTCGTGGGCTTTGTTCACCAGGTATTTGAGGTCCTCCGGTTTGCCAAACCAGCTGGAAGCCGCATAGAAATTGGCCACCTGATAGCCGAAACTGCCATAATAGGGGTGCTCCATAATGGCCATGAGCTGGACCGTATTGTACCCGGCCCGCTTGATCCTGGGCAGGATCAGATCGGCAAATTCCCGATAGGTGCCGATTTTCCCTTCCTCCTGGGCCATACCCACATGGGCCTCATAAATGAACAGGGAATCCTCCCGGCGGAAATTCCGATCCGTCCAGGGGAATTTTTTCTGGTCGTCCGTTACCTCGCAGACCCATTCTACGCTGCCCTCCTGCTGGATCACACGGCGGGCATAAAGGGGAATGTGCCATGTGCGCTGCATAAAGGCCTCAACAACCGTTTTGACCTTGCAGCCTTCCCATAGAGCGTCATCGCCGGGAAGATACAGCTCCCAATTACCGTTGCCGATGTTGGTCAGGGGATGGGAGGTCGGGTCCCAGTTGTTGAATTCACCGGACAAATACAGCTGATAGGCGCTGGGTGCCCACTCCCGATAATACCAGCCTCCGGGCACATGATGAAAACCGAAATATTCATATGCGTTGGAAAAATCGCTGAGGCTCTGGCCCTTTGAAAGGATTCTGTTTTGGGTGTCCTGATATAAATGCATTCGTAGGTCAATATCACCGGCGAAGTCCTTTAGTTGGGGATTCAGTTCCAAAATACGATACATAATTGTAGCTCCTCTCAAAAGACTTGTTAATTTTCCATAGTACAAGCCTTTTCTTTCTGCGTCAATTGTATAAGATTGACAGCATTCTGTCAACTGTCAAAAGGGAATTACTGTACAAAGATGCGTCTGCGTTTCCCGAAAACACTTTTATCCATTGAAAGGACCGGTTCTTTGGGTTGAATAATCTTCATTCCTGGTGTATAATAGGAGAAAAATATCTGGAGGGCTCGATTTTGAACAAAACCAATAGAAGCCGTGCCCTGTTTGGCTGGGCCCTTGCGGCTATCGGACTGGTGCTGTTAGAGCGTGGGCGGTATGGGTTTTGCTGGTCTGATGAAAGCTTCTATCTGACCTTTGCCCAGCGAATGTGGAACGGTCAGCAATTGATTTTGGATGAATGGCATCCGGTCCAGTTCTATTCCGCCTTGTTTTATCCTGTGCTCAGTATCTATTACAGCCTGTTCGGAACGGAGGGGATCTATCTCTTCGCCAGAGTTCTCTATACGCTTTTGGCGCTGGGGGCTTCCTTGCTGCTCTATTTTACCCTTTGTAAAAAAGAAAAGCCACTTATTTCCTTCCTGTGCGCCGGGCTGGTTCTAAGCTATTCCCGGGGAAATATCTGGGGCCTCAGCTACTATAATCTGTTTCTCCTGCTGTGCGTCTCGGCCTGGTGCATGCTCCTGCGTGGGCAGGAAAGCCAGGGCAGGAACCGGAAAATCTTCTTTCTTTTAACCGGTGTGTTTTTGAGCTGGGCCGTTCTATGCGTGCCGTATTTTGCGCTGTTTGTGATTCCGGGGGTCATAGCAGCCCTGTTGTATCGGCCCGGCCGAGAAGCGGGGCGGTGGGGGCTTTTGGGCATCTGCATTGCGGCGGCCCTGTTTATCCTTGCATTCCTTCCCCGGGATATTGCCGGGATGATTACAAATCTAAAACAGATTTTTACGGACCCGGAGCATGTGGGAGGGCCCATCACCAACCTGGTATCTGCCATTCGGGACGTCAAAATGCTCTATTATTACGAGGCGGGATTGACCATGCTGTCCTGTCTGGTCCTTCTGCTGGGGGCAAAGTTCCTCCCGGATTCCTTCGGGACCCTTCCGGGGCTGCTGATTGCCCTGGCCGGGGCGGCGGTGTCCTTTTGGCGCTATCGGCTGGCGGAAACCGGGTTTGCGGCCTACACCTTCGCGCTGTTCTGCCTGCCCGGGCTGAGTCTGTGCTGGCTTCGTCGGCAAATCTCCATACAGGCTTTGTCCCTGCGGCTGCTGGGGGCCGCCATGGGTATTTCTATGGCCCTCAGCTCAAACACGGAGGCCATCGCCTTTACCGTAGGCCTGCCGGTATACGCCATGGGCGTGGTGCTCCAGTTTGCCTCTTTGCCCGATACGCAGAAGTATTTGTGCCGTTTCGGCGTCATTTTGGTCTGCGTCACCCTGGGAATGACCATGTTTAGCCGAATCACCAGTGTGTTCCGGGATGGGCCCATCGAAACGCTGACGGTAACCATGACTGCGGGCCCCGCCAAAGGCATCCGCACCACTGCCCTTCACGCCCGGCAATACGAAGAGATCCTTGACATGGCATCTGACATAAACAGCTCTTATACAGCGGATAATACGGTTTTCTTTTCCAACATCCTGCCCTGGGGCTATTTGGCCGTGGATTTTCCCTGCGGTGTTCCCACCGCTTGGCGAACCCCACTTGACAGTCCGCGGCTGGAAAGCTACGGCGAAACCCATGATTTTCCGGATATTGTGGTGGTACTGCATCCGGAAATCGGCGATCATTCCACAAACCCGTTTCCCAATGAGAACCACCGTTCCGGTTGGCTTTGGGAGCAGATGCAAGAAAAAAAGTACCAACATTTGGAATATCCCTGCGCCGACGTCTATGTATCGCCGGAAGCGGGTCGAAAGGAGTAAATTATGCGCCCTGTTCTGTACATCGTTATTCCCTGCTATAATGAGGAAAAGGTTCTTCCCATTACTGCCCCCATGTTTCTGAAGAAAATTCAGGATTTGGAAACCGCTGGGAAAGTATCTCCGGATAGCCGTGTTCTTTTTGTAAATGACGGCTCCAAGGATGATACCTGGAACATTATTGAAGACCTTTCCAAAAAAGATCCCCATTATCTTGGCATTAGCCAAAGCCGCAACCGTGGACATCAGAACGCGGTCCTTGCAGGCCTCATGGAAGCCAAGGACCGCTGCGACATCACCATCTCCATTGATTGTGACGGCCAGGACGACATCAACGCCATGGATAAAATGGTGGATGCCTATCTGGATGGCTGCGAGGTCGTCTACGGCGTGCGCAGCAAGCGGGACACCGACACCTTCTTCAAGCGTTTCACCGCCGAGGGCTTCTACAAGCTCATGAACTGGATGGGGGCCGAAGTGGTTTTCAACCATGCGGACTACCGCCTGATTTCCAGCAGGGTGCTGCAGGAGTTTGCCAACTTCAAGGAGGTCAATATTTTCCTGCGGGGTATGGTCCCTCTGGTGGGCTTCAAGAGCACCAGTGTTTACTATGAACGGGCCGAGCGGATTGCCGGGGAAAGCCACTATCCCTTGAAGAAAATGCTGGCTTTGGCCTTCGACGGCATCACCAGCCTTTCCGTAAAGCCCATCCGGATGATCACCGGTTTTGGCTGCGTGGTATCGCTGCTGAGCTTTATTGCCGTGATCTGGGCTTTAATTGCCCATTTCGTAGGCAGCACCGTCAGCGGCTGGGCCTCCACCGTCTGCATCGTCTGCTTTATGGGTGGTGTTCAGCTGATTTGCCTTGGGGTGATCGGTGAGTACATCGGAAAAATCTACATGGAAACCAAACACCGGCCCAGGTATATTATCAGTGAGCGCACCTGGGAAGAGGAGGACAAGGCCCACTGATGGGTGTTTATTACCATTAAAAGACCTTATTGGATTCACAAAAACCCGGCCTTTTCAGGTCGGGTTTTTTGCGGAATCACAGGGAATCATCTTCCCCAATGACCTCCTTGGCAATATAGATTGGCCGGTTCTTGCTTTGCTCAAAGGTCCGGCCTACATATTCTCCGATAATGCCAATGCAAAACAGCTGCATACTGGAAAAGAACAGGAGCAATACAATAAGCGTTGCGTATCCGGGAACGGCGATTCCCTTGATAAGCTTTTCCAAAATCACGCAAACCAAATAAATCAGTGCCGCAACCCCTGTAACAGAGCCCAGCAGGGTCGCCAAGCGCAGAGGGGCTGTAGAGAAGCCGATGATGCCCTCCATGGCGTAGTTAAAGAGCTTCCAAAAGCTCCATTTTGTAACTCCACTCTGCCGGGGACAGGCAGTATAGGGAATAAACATGGTTTTATAACCGACCCAGGCAAAAATCCCCTTGGAAAAGCGGTGGTATTCGGATAGTTCCAGAATGCTGTCACGAACGCTTCTGCGGAAGGTGCGGAAATCGCTGGCGTCCGGCTGCAGGGGGACCTTGGAGAGCCGATTGATGATCGCATAGAAGCTCTTTTTGAAGAAGGACAAGACTTTTCCTTCTCTGCGCCTATCCTGAAAGGCGGCAACAATATCGTATTCCGGCTGTTCTTCCAACATTTGGACCATGTCCCGCACGATTTCGGGCCGCTGCTGCAAATCCGCGTCGATCAGGCTGATATATGCTCCGGAAGCATGCTGCATCCCCGCGTAAATGCCGGCCTCTTTGCCAAAATTGCGGGAGAAGGAAACGATTTTGACCTGACAATCCTGCCGGGCATATATTTTTTTCAGATTATGAAGCGTTGCGTCCCGGCTGCCGTCATCTACATAAATAATTTCAATGGAATAACCGCAGTCCTGAAAGGCATCCAGCACCGCCTCATGAAAGGGGATCACATTTTCCCCTTCGTTATAGCAGGGGACCACTAAGGAAAGCTTGAGCATGCACTACACTCCTGATTCGATAATACGTCCTATTATAATCAGAAACACACCACCCGTCAAGAAAAAACGAAGCCATTTGGAATTAAGCCTTGACAATCGGGGCATTCTTGAGTAAAATGTGCTCAAATGCAAACGCATGGATCGGGAGGTTTCCCATTGTGCCGGATTTCAGAGAGAGCGTGGCTGGTGAAAACGCTTAAAACGGCAGGGGAATGGTCGCCCGGGAGCGGACTGTCTGAAGGAAAGTAGGGCAGTACGGGTCAGCCCGTTACAGCGCAAGAGTGTCCGGAAAACCGGAAATTCAGGTGGTACCGCGGATTTTTCGCCCTGGGTGTTTTTCACCCGGGGCTTTTTTGTTGAAAGGAGATCGTAATGGCAAAAGAATTAAACAAGGTCTATGAGCCCCAGGCTGTTGAGACCGAGATTTACAACATGTGGCAGGAGGGTGGCTACTTCCACGCAGAGCGGGATGAGCACAAAAAGCCCTTTACCATCGTTATGCCCCCTCCCAATGTCACCGGTCAGCTGCACATGGGCCACGCAATGGACGCGACCTTGCAGGACAGCATCATCCGTTTCAAGCGGATGCAGGGCTATAATGCCCTTTGGATCCCCGGTGTGGACCACGCCGGCATTGCAACCCAAATCAAGGTGGAAGAAGAGCTGCGGAAGGAAGGCCTGACCCGATACGATTTGGGACGTGAAAAGTTCCTGGAGCGGGTTTGGGACTGGAAGAACCGCTTCGGCAACCGGATCGTAGAGCAGCAGAAGAAGCTGGGTGCCAGCTGTGATTGGGACCGCGCCCGGTTCACCATGGACGAGGGCTGCTCCAAGGCCGTTCGGGAGGTGTTCGTCTCCCTGTACGAAAAGGGCCTGATTTACAAGGGCAGCCGTATTATTAACTGGTGCCCCCACTGTGTGACTGCGCTCAGTGACGCGGAAGTGGAATATGTGGATAAGCCCGGCCACCTGTGGCACATCCGCTATCCTCTGGAAGACGGCTCTGGCGAGGTCGTCGTCGCCACCACCCGTCCGGAAACCATGCTGGGTGACTCCGGTGTCTGCGTCAACCCCGAGGATGAGCGCTACCGCTCTATTGTCGGAAAGAACGTGATTCTGCCTCTGCTGAATAAGCCCATTCCTGTGGTCGCCGATGCCTATGCGGAAATGGAATTTGGTACCGGCTGCGTCAAAATGACCCCCGCCCACGACCCCAACGACTTTGAGGTCGGCCTGCGGCACAACCTGGAAGTGATCCGGGTGTTGGACGATGAGGGCAAGGTCAATGAGCTGGGTGGCAAATACCAGGGTCTTGACCGTTATGAGGCGAGAAAGCAGATCGTCGCCGACCTGGAAGCCCAGGGTTACCTGGTGAAGGTGGAGGACTATTCCCACAATGTGGGCACCTGCTATCGCTGCCACAATGATGTGGAGCCCATCATCTCCGCCCAGTGGTTTGTAAAGATGAAGCCCCTGGCCGAGGAAGCCATTCGGGTGGTCAAAGACGGCGAAACCAAGTTCGTCCCGGAGCGTTTTACCAAAACCTATCTGAACTGGATGGAGAACGTCCGTGACTGGTGTATTTCCCGTCAGCTGTGGTGGGGCCATCAGATTCCTGCCTGGACCTGCGCCGACTGCGGCCATATGACGGTTTCCCGGGAGGATGCCTGCAAGTGCGAGCACTGCGGCTCCACCCATATTGAGCGGGACCCGGATGTCCTGGATACCTGGTTCAGCTCCGCTCTTTGGCCCTTTGAGACCCTGGGCTGGCCGGACAAGAACCCGGACCTGGATTACTTCTATCCCACGGATGTTCTGGTCACCGGCTATGACATCATCTTCTTCTGGGTCGCCCGGATGATCTTCTCCGGCTGTGAGCACACCGGCAAAACGCCTTTCCACACCGTATTGATCCATGGCCTGGTGCGTGACGATAAGGGGCGGAAAATGTCTAAGTCTTTGGGCAACGGCATTGATCCCCTGGAAATGATTTCTAAATACGGCTGCGATGCCCTGCGTATGAACATGATCACCGGCAACTCTCCCGGAAACGATATGCGTTTCTATGTGGAGCGCTGCGAGGCCATGCGGAACTTTGCCAATAAGCTCTGGAACGCCTCCCGTTACGTCCTCATGAATCTGGGGGAGGACTTTGTACCCCAGCTTCCCCAGGAACTGGAAATTGCGGATAAGTGGGTGCTTTCCAAGCTGAATACCCTCATTGCGGAAGTCACCGACAACATGGAGCGGTACGAACTGGGCATTGCGGTCCAGAAGATTTACGATTTCATCTGGGATACCTACTGCGACTGGTATATTGAGCTGACCAAGGCCCGGCTGTACAGCGAGGATGCTTCCCGCAAGAATACCGCCCTGCAGGTGCTGGTATATGTGCTGGATCAGACCCTTCGTCTGCTGCACCCCTTCATGCCCTTCATTACCGAAGAGATCTGGCAGAGCCTGCCCCAGCGCCAGACCGCTCTGATCGTTGCCCAGTGGCCGGTTTCTTCCGAGGAACTGAATTTTGCCACGGAAGAAGCCCATATGGAGTCTGTTATGAACGCCATCCGGGCCATTCGTAACCGCAGAGCCGAAATGAACGTGCCCCCCTCCAAGAAGGCAACGCTGTATGTGCTCACCTCCACCCCCCAGGTCTTTGCCCAGGGCGAGGGCTTCATCCAGCGCCTGGCTTACGCCGACAAGGTGGAGCTGCTGGAGAAGGAGCCCGAGAACCTGAAGGGCCTTGTGACCTGCGCCACCGCGGATGCCAAGCTCTATATCCCCATGGGCCAGCTGGTTGACATTGCCAAGGAGCAGGAGCGTATCGGAAAGGAACTGGAAAAGGCCAGAAAGAACCTGGCAAGCCTCAACGGCAAGCTTTCCAACGAGAACTTCATCTCCCGTGCCCCCGAGGCGGTGGTCAATGCCGAGCGGGAAAAGGCCAAGAAGGCCGCCGATCTGATCGCTGCCCTGGAAGAAAGCCTGGCTGCGCTTCAGTCTCTTTAATTTGGGAAACTCTGGATCAATCGATACAAAGTGGGAACGGTCTTCGGGCTGTTCCCACTTTGTAGTTGTTGAAAATCACCTGAACAATCCTTTTGTCCGGAAAGAGCGCCTGCCTCTTTCCGGCTTTTTTTATTCCCGGAGGCCATTCCGACAGGAAGTGCGGTTGTCAAAAGCTATACTGAATAGCACCACACACAAAGGAGGAACTTATCATGCATTTCACCAGTTTTCTGGACAGTGGAAAACTGACCATTGCTCTGACCGGAGAAATTGACCACCACTGTGCCAAGGCTTATATTCAGGTGATCGCCGCAAAAATCGAAACCTATATGCCGGAGGTTTGCGTTCTGGATTTTCGGGACGTGACCTTTGTGGATTCTTCCGGTATTGCGGTGGTCATCAACGCTTTGCGCAGCATGAGTCAAATTGAGGGAAAGCTGCTGCTTACCGGCATTTCTCCCCAGCCTATGCGGGTATTCCGGGCCTCCGGCCTGGACAAGCTTGTAGAAATTCGGGAGGCGGTATCATGAAATTCGGCAATTATATGATTTTGGAGTTTCCCAGCAAATCCTGCAATGAGGCCTTTGCCAGAAGCGCCGTGGCCTGTTTTGCAGCGCAGCTGGACCCCACCCTGGAAGAGCTGGGGGATATTCGCACAGCGGTTTCCGAAGCGGTCACAAACTGCATCGTCCACGCCTACCCCAAGGAGTTAGGCATCATCACCCTTCGCTGCCGGATCCTCAAAGACAACGTTTTGGATATTGTCATCAAGGACAAAGGCGTGGGTATTCCGGACGTAGAGCAGGCCCGGCGGCCCAGCTTCACCACCGGAGGCGCGGAACGCAGCGGTATGGGCTTTACCATTATGGAAAGCTTTATGTCCAGCTTGGAAATCACCTCCGTGGAAGGGCGGGGCACCTCCGTACATATGCGCCGGAAGCTCCAACGGCGGCAATGAGTGTCCCGGAGGAGCTGATCGCCCGGGCACAATCGGGAGACCCTTCCGCAGCAGAGCAGCTGGTCAGTGAAAACGCCGGACTGATCTGGGCGGTGGCCCGGCGGTTCCAGGGCCGGGGAACGGAGCTGGAAGACCTGTACCAATTGGGCTGCCTGGGGTTTCTCAAAGCGGTGGAACGTTTTGACCCGGCTTTCGGCACCCAGTTTTCCACCTACGCCGTACCGAAAATCTCCGGAGAGATTCGAAGATTCCTCCGGGATGACGGCGCCGTAAAAGTATCCAGGGGTCTTAAAGAACAGTCTGCCGCCATCAAAGCCGCCCGCAGTCGGCTGACCTTGCAGCTGGGCCGGGAGCCGGGACTGTCAGAGCTTTCCTGTGAGACCGGCCTGGCTCCGGAAGAAATTGCCATGGCCGAAACCGCTACCGCCGCCACGGAGTCCATCTATCGGGAAACCGGCGAGGAAGGGTTTACGCTGGAAAATGTGCTGACGGACACGGAATCCGAAGAACGGATGGTGGAAAAAATCGCCTTGCGTCAGGCGATCCAAGCCCTGCCGGAGCGGGAGCGCCGGGTGGTTTCGCTGCGCTATTTCCATGGACTGACCCAGCAGCGCACCGCCCAGGTCCTGGGCATCAGCCAGGTCCAGGTCTCCCGTGTGGAGCGAAAGGCCCTGGGCCTTCTTCGGGGGAAGCTGACAGAGGAACTGTAAACCGCTTGCAATTTTTACCCTTCTGCGGTAAAATAGAAGCCACGAATGAGGGGACCTTTGAAGAAACGGCGCTGGCCAATCAAATTTGAGGTTCCTTAGAAAGAAATGATAGGTGCTTCTATGAATGATGAATTGGATTCCCGATTTTTGACCGCCCGCCGAAATTATATTGCTTCCCGTTTTGCGTTCCTGAACGATATGCAGCGGGAAGCTGTATTGACCACGGAAGGGCCCTTGCTGCTGCTGGCCGGCGCCGGAAGCGGCAAGACCACCGTGCTCATCAACCGAATTGCCAACATCCTGCGCTATGGCCGGGCTTCTGACGGTCGGGAGATCCCGGGAGAGGTCCAAGACGAGGATGTCTATTTTCTGGAAAACCTGCCCGCCGAGCCCACCCAGGAGCAGCTGGACCGTGCAGACCGGCTGTGTACCCTGGAGCCTGCAAATCCCTGGAATGTTATTGCCATCACCTTTACCAACAAGGCCGCCGGAGAGCTGAAGGAGCGTCTGACCGCCATGCTGGGGGAAGGGGCGGAAGACATCTGGGCTATGACCTTCCATGCCGCCTGCTGCCGGATCTTGCGGAAATACATTGACCGCATGGGGTATACCTCCAGCTTTACCATTTACGATACCTCCGACTCCGAGCGTCTGATGAAAGAGATCCTCAAGGACCTGGGCCTGGATGATAAAACCTTTCCTCCCCGCTATGTCTTGAGCATCATCGGCAGGCAGAAAGACCGGCTCATTTCCCCGGAGCAGATGCTGGAGGACAGCCGGGGAGCCTCGGATCTTCGCATTGTGCAGATCGCCAAGGTTTACGGCATTTATCAGAAGCGTCTGAAGGACAACAACGCCCTGGACTTTGACGACATCCTCTGTGTGACCGTAAAGCTTCTCCAGCAGGATGAGGAAGTCCGGGAGTTTTACCAAAGAAAATTCCATTATGTTTTGGTTGACGAGTATCAGGATACCAACCACGTGCAGTATCTTCTGACAGAACTTCTCGCCGGAAAACGCCGCAACATCTGCGTCGTCGGTGACGATGACCAGAGTATTTACCGGTTCCGGGGGGCAACCATTGAGAATATTCTGAATTTTGAGGAGCAGTACCCTGGTGCCAGAGCCATTCGCCTGGAGCAGAATTACCGTTCCACCCAGTCCATTCTGGATGCGGCCAATGCGGTGATCGCCCACAATCAGGGGCGGAAGGGAAAGCATCTTTGGACCTCCAACGGCAGCGGGGAACCGATTCTGGTCTACGAAGCCGAAACAGAAGGGGCGGAGGGCAATTTCGTCGCCAGCCAAATCCTTTCCAAGTCCAAGGGCCACGATTTTAAAGACTATGCCATTTTGTACCGGACCAACGCCCAGTCCAACTCCATGGAATATGCCCTGAAACGGAACGGCATTCCCTACCGGGTCATCGGCGGTATGCGCTTCTTTGAGCGCTCGGAAATCAAGGACATGCTGTCCTATCTGTGTGTCATCAACAACCGCTCGGATGACCTCCGTTTGGAGCGGATCATCAATAACCCGCCCAGAGGACTGGGAACAAAAACCATCGAAGCCGTCCAAAAGCTGGCCGAGGCGGAAGGGAAGAGCGTCTACGACGTGGTCTGTGACCCTTACAATTACGGGCCTTTGGAAAAATCCGCCGAAAAGCTTCTGCGGTTCTCCGCCTTGATTGAGGACCTGGCGGGGCTTTTGGAGAGCGGTATGAGTCTGCCGGAATTCTATGACGAGCTGCTGGTCCGCACAGGCTATGCCGAAATGCTGACGAACAAGCCTACGGAGGAGAACAAGACCCGGCTGGAAAACGTCAAGGAATTAAAATCCAGCATCCAGTCTTACCTGGCCAATACCACCGAACCCAGCCTGGCCGGTTTCCTGGAAGAAATCTCCCTCTATACGGACTTAGAGCAGTACAACGAAGGGGACGACGCGGTAGTGATGATGACCATCCACTCTGCCAAGGGCCTGGAATTTCCCCATGTATTCCTGGTAGGCTTTGAAGACGGCCTGTTCCCCGGCTTGCGGGCCATCGGTGACCAGGAGGAGATGGAGGAGGAGCGCCGCCTTTGCTATGTGGCCATCACCCGGGCAAAGAAAACCCTGACTGTCAGCCACGCCAGACAGCGCATGATCTACGGCCGCACCTCCTCGGCGCTGCCTTCCCGGTTTTTAAAGGAAATTCCTGAGAGCTGTATCGTCAAGCGCGGCGGCTATCACCCCCAGGTACAGGAGGGAAGACGGGAGAGCTACGAGCGGCATGTGGCCCGTGGAAGCGGGTATCTGTCTTCGGCCCTTCGGGCCCAGGCGGCTCCCGCAGCCCCCATTCCGGAGTTCCGCAAAGGCGACATGGTCATGCACGCCGCTTTTGGCAAGGGCATGGTATTGTCCGTGCTGACAATGGGCGGCGACGCCTTGCTGGAAGTTGCCTTTGATGACATCGGCACCAAAAAGCTCATGGCCAAGGCCGCGGGCACCCATATGAAAAAACTATGACCGGGCAGGAATGATCCGCCCTTTGGAGCCATAGCCTATTCAATGGGGGTGGTGGTTTGCGCCGGTTGAAGGTCTGTCTTGTCCGTTTGGGCATAAAGCTTCTTCTGTTGTCTGCGGTGCTATTGGGCCTGTTCTTACTGTTTCGGACCCACTATCGCCCGCTGCTGCGGGAATTGGCCCAGACCCAAGTAAAAAACTCTACCTCCGATCTTGCCAATGACGCACTGACCAGCCAGTTGGCACAAAACAATGTAGCCTATGACCGGATCGTTTATTTCGAGAAGGACTTAAACGGCAGGATCACCGCCATGAAAACAAATATCCTGGAGGTCAACCGACTGAAAACAGAACTTCTGACCCTATTGAATCAGGAAATTCTGTCTCTCGACACCTCCAAAATCGGCATCCCCATCGGAAGCCTGCTCCTTCCGGAGCTTTTTGCCGGAAAAGGCTTCTGTATTCCGGTCCATGTGCTGGCCGTCCGAAATTCCGAGGCGGCCTTTGACAGCCAATTCCAGCAAGCGGGCATCAATCAGACCCTCCACCGACTGATCATGGAGATCACGGTCGATGTTAGTATTCTGGTTTTGGGACAGGCCGAGCACTTTTCTGTTTCCAGTCAGGTGGTCGTTGCGGAAACCGTGATCGTTGGGGAAGTCCCAAACACTTTTTTGACCACAGGAGGTCTATATGGAACCGAAAGAGAGAATCCGGGAGCTGACAACGCTTCTTAACGAAGCAGGTTACCGCTATTATGTACTGGACGATCCCACCATGCAGGATTTTGAATACGACCGGCTGCTGCGGGAGCTGGAGGACCTGGAAAAGGCCCACCCGGAGCTTGCGCTGCCAGACTCTCCCACCAAGCGGGTGGGGGGGCAGGCCGTGAATACTTTTGCGGAAATCCCCCATGCGGTGCCCCTTATGAGTTTGCAGGATGTATTCAGCACGGAAGAACTGGACGACTTTTTAAGCCGTGTCCGGGAGGCCGTACCGGGTGCCCAATTCTCGGTGGAACCCAAAATTGACGGGCTGTCCGTGGCCTTGGAGTATGTAAACGGCCAGTTTGTCCAGGGGGCGACCCGAGGCGACGGAGTCGTGGGTGAGGATGTGACCGAGAATCTGCGGACCATTCGCTCCATCCCCATGACTCTTCAAAACGCGCCGGAGCGTTTGATCGTCCGGGGCGAGGTGTTCATGCCCAAGAAAACCTTCCGAAGCCTGAACGAAGCATTGGAAGAAAACGGCGAAAAAACCTTTGCTAATCCCCGAAATGCCGCCGCCGGTTCCCTGCGCCAGAAGGACTCCAAAATCACCGCCAAGCGGAAGCTGGATATTCTGATTTTTAATATCCAGCTGGCAGAGGGCATGTCCTTCCAAAGCCACCGGGAATCTCTGGAATATCTGAAACAGCTGCACTTTAAGGTGATTCCCTATCAGTGCCTGTCCGATGCCTCCGAAATTCAAAAGGAAGTCAGCCGCATCAATTTGGAACGGGAAAAATACACCTGCGATATTGACGGGGCGGTGATCAAGCTGGATGATCTGGCCGCCCGGGAAGTCTTAGGGGCCACCGCCAAATTCCCCCGGTGGGCCGTTGCCTATAAGTACCCTCCGGAAGAAAAGTTGACGGTGGTAGAGGATGTTGTCATTCAGGTGGGGCGTACCGGTGTTTTGACCCCCAAGGCCGTGGTCCGTCCCATTCAGCTGGCGGGAACCACCGTGACCAATGCCACCTTGCACAATCAGGACTTTATCTCCCGGCTGGATGTCCGCATCGGCGATACGGTGAAAATCCGCAAGGCAGGGGAGATCATCCCCGAAATTCTGGAGGTTGACCTGTCCCGCCGCCCGGCGGATGCCGTGCCCTATTTTCTGCCGAAAAATTGTCCGGTCTGCGGTGCCCCTGTCCAGCGGGACGAGGATGGGGCATTCTTGCGCTGCACCGGTGCGGAATGCCCTGCCCAGTTGAGCCGGAACATCGCCCATTTTGTCAGCCGGGATGCCATGGATATTGAAGGCCTGGGCAGCGCCATTGTGGACAGCCTCATTGCCAAAGGGGCCATTCACGCACCGGCAGACATCTATTATCTGACCCTGGAGGAACTCTCCGGACTCTGGAAATCCGGGACCAAGGCCGCCCAGAAGCTGCTGAATGCCATTGAGGCCAGCAAGCACCAGGATGTTTCCAAGCTGATTTTCGCCCTGGGTATCCGTCAGGTTGGCGCCAAAACCGGAAAAACCCTGGCATCGGCCTTCGGCAATCTGGAAAACCTGATGAATGCCTCTGTGGAAGAATTGACCAATGTGGCCGATGTCGGTGCTGTTACCGCCGAAAGCATTCACGAATGGTTTGAGCAGCCTCAATCCCGGCACATGATCCGCCGCCTGAAGGAAGCCGGTGTGAATTTTGAATCCACCCAAACCATACAGGACACCCGGTTCTCCGGGAAAACCATTGTTCTGACCGGCAGCCTTTCCCGTTTTACCCGGGAGGAGGCCACAGAGCAAATTGAACGTTTCGGCGGAAAGGCCGCAGGCTCCGTTTCCAAGAAGACCAGTTTCGTGGTAGCCGGTGAAAATGCGGGCTCCAAGGCCCGGAAGGCCCAGGAACTGGGGATCCCCATTCTCACAGAAGATGAATTTCTTGAATTGATTTCCGAATAATGTGAACAAAGCACCCTGCTCAGGCTTCCTTGCCCAGGCAGGGTGTTTTTGAATGCTTTTACATTCCGGCTAAACCCTTCGCTTTTACAGGGAATAGTCATCCTCGTCATATTTTTTAAAATCCATGGCCTTGGGCTTGGAGGGGATCCGCTTAAAGGGATCATACTGAAACCGGCGGCAGCTGCCCTCCGGACTACGGATCCCTTTTTTGACACATAAAATCTGATCGTCACACAAGGCCACTCCATGGCTGCAATAGGCGCAGGCCCGCTCTATTTTCTTTCGGAAAAGCATACTCTCCTCCTGGAATCTTTTTTACCAACAGTATACAACGGTTCCTTCAAAAAAGCTACCTTCTTTCCAAACTTTTTCCATAGCAGCAATACTCCTCCCACTAGAGCCGGCCAGCCCCAGCTCCGATTCAGCAGCACCCAGCTCCAAAAGACAGCGGTCACAGTCTGAATAAGCTTCCCGAGGCAATAGTATTTTAAGGACAGCCCCCGGGTGACCTGCCTGGTTTGCAAACCGATACATAGACCGCCCATGGATAAAAATGCCGCCGCCAGCAAAAAACGCGTTTCCTCGGAGGTTATATTCAGCAGCCCGCAGCAGCCGTTGGTCAATTCCAGCAGTCCTTGCAGAACCACAAGGGCTGTACCGTCCAAATGGAAATAAGATGCTAAAAAATAAAGGCCTGTCCGAAATAAAATCACCAACACGCAGATATTCCCCAATACCTGTGCCACCTGCGCCGGAATATCCCCGCCACCGCCTGTGACCCTGATTTCTTTTTCGCAAGAGGGCAGCAACCGAGCCGCGGTCACAGCCCCCAGCAGCACCAGCCCCCACAGTGCCCAGGGTGCCAGCAGCGAAGAGAACTGCGTTCCGATGATTCCAAATATAAAGGCCGGTCCCGGATTGCTGCAAAAACCCAAGAGCCGTTGGGCATCCCGCTTTGTGATTTTCCCCTGGGCCCAGGCCCGGCCCACACAGGCAGCCCCGGCGGGATAGCCCCCCAGAAGCCCCGGAATCAGCAGGGCTTCCGACCCGTCAGGCAGTCGAAAGAGCCGCCCCAATGGCCTGAGAAGCCGATTTTTCCGCCCCCACAGTCTATCCGTCAACAGCATGGACAAAAACAAAAAGGGCAGGAGGGAGGGGATCACCGCCGTCAGGCACAGCTCCACCCCTTCGGCCGCACCGAACATGGCCCTTCGGCTATCCAGAATCAGCCCCAGCATTCCAAGGGCCAGCAATATCACCACGGAGCATCACCTCAGAAGATGGTATGCAATTTCCGGGGCCCGGATACATAGATTCTTCCAGGGAGGTGGACGCCGTGAACCGAAAGGAAACGCTTCTATCCTGGCTGGCGGGCGATCTGCCGGGAGAAATACTGCCGGGACAAAGCCTTGTAGAATTGACGGGGGACAGACAAATCTTCATTGAAAACCACCGGGGCGTTACGGCATATAACCGGGAGCACATCGGTATTCGGTTGAGCTTCGGGGAATTGCATATCTGCGGCCAATGTTTGGAACTGGCCCGAATGACCCGGGAGCATTTGGTGATCACCGGAAATATCCGCTCCCTGGAAATTCGCAGGAGGTGCCTATGAACCTGTGGCAGTCTCTGGAAGGACAGCTGGATTTGGAGCTTCTTACGGCAGACCCGGCCCAAGCCCTGGATGCTTTTTCGTCGATCCCGCTGCGGAACATCACAACAGACGGGAAACTGCTGCTCTGCTTCCAGGTTCGAAGGCAGGACCACAGGCGGGCTGCCGCCCTGGCCGAAAAGCGGGGAGAACGTCTGCAGGTGCTTCGCCGCAGAGGGCTCTTCTGGAAATTTTTAAAGCTGAAAGCCCATCCGGTTCTGGTTCTTGGCATGGCCCTACTTGTAAGCCTGACGCTTTGGCTCCCCACCAGGGTCTTCTTTTTCCGGGTAGAGGGAAACAGTACCGTGCCCACCGGTGAGATTCTTGCGGCGGCGGAAGAAAGCGGATTGTTCTTTGGTGTCAGCCGCCGCAGCATTCGCAGCGAGAAAATCAAGAACAACTTGCTGTCGCTGCTTCCCCAGCTCAAATGGGCGGGGGTCAATACCAAGGGCTGTGTAGCCCTGATCCGTGTTGCGGAAAAGCAGCCCCAGCCCTTCCGGGAGCTGGAAGCTTCTGCGGTTTCCAGCATTGTGGCAACACGGGATGGCGTTCTTCACAGCCTGACCGTCACCCGGGGCACCGCCCTTTGCGCCCCGGGGCAGAGCGTTACCAAGGGCCAGATCCTGATTTCCGGCTATACCGATTGCGGTCTGTGTGTCCTGTCTCAAGCGGCCCAAGGGGAGGCGATGGCTTTTACCAAACGCTCTTTACAGGCCTTCCTTCCGGAAAAACGGCTTCAAAAAGGGGATACAGAAAAAATCATTCGCCGCTGGTACTTGATTTTCGGAAAAAAACGTATAAAATTGTGGTTTGGTAGTGGAATTTTAGATGGAGAATGTGGTAGAATGTATCAGGAGTATCCGCTGACGCTTCCCGGAGGCTTTGTGCTTCCCCTGGGCCTAACAAAAGAAGATATTACCCAAGTCCTTTTGACTCCCGAATCCCTTCCCCAAGAGGAAGCTGCCGCGGAGCTCAAGGACTTTGCAAGGGACTATCTTCCAACGGCCATGGTGGCCGGGACCCTTCGGACCGCCGCGGAAACCGTATTCCTGTCAGAGGATACCTATACGCTCCGGGGCCAGTATAGCTGCCTGGAGTCCATCGGGAGAAGTCGGCAGGAACAGATAGGAGAAACCAATGAGTAAGGAAATAGAAAGAGTTGTAAATGCCGAACGGGTGGAGGATCTGATCGCCGTCTTCGGCTCCTTCGATGAAAACGTGCGCAGAATCGAGGAAGCCTTGGGGGTGCGTATCGTAAGCCGGGGAGACGATTTAAAAATCACCGGCGATGAGGAAAGCGCGGACAAGGCCGTTCGCACTCTGGAGGCTCTGCTGTCTCTTGCAGCCAAAGGAGAGGTCATCGATGAGCAGCGGGTCCGTTATCTCATCACCCTGGTCAGCGAGGGAAACGGGGAGCAGATCGCAAAAATGGCACAGGATGTGGTCTGCATCACCGCCAAGGGAAAGCCCATCAAGGCAAAAACCGTAGGCCAGCAAACCTACATGAAGGCCATTCAGAAGAATACCGTCACCATCGGCGTAGGCCCCGCCGGTACCGGCAAAACCTACCTGGCCGTGGCGGCTGCCGTGTCGGCCTTTCGGGAGCGGACCGTCAACCGCATCATCCTGACCCGGCCCGCGGTCGAAGCCGGAGAGCGGCTGGGTTTTCTTCCGGGGGACCTGCAAAACAAGGTAGACCCATACCTTCGGCCTCTATATGATGCGCTGTATGATATGCTGGGTGCAGAGACCTTTCAAAAATACCAGGAGCGGGGTTCCATTGAAGTAGCGCCCCTGGCCTACATGCGCGGCCGTACCCTGGATGACAGTTTTATTATTCTGGATGAGGCGCAAAACACCACCCGGGAGCAGATGAAAATGTTCCTGACCCGCCTGGGCTTCGGCTCCAAAATCGTGATCACCGGTGACGTCACACAGATCGATCTGCCGGATGATAAGGTTTCCGGGTTGAAGGACGCTGTTCGGGTGCTTCAGGGCGTGGAGGACATCGCCATTTGTCGGCTGACTTCTGCCGACGTTGTCCGCCACGCACTGGTCCAGAAAATCATCAATGCCTACGAGCAGGCGGCAAAGCCGGAGCAAAACTATAAATCCCCCCAGAAATTCCAGGGGAGATACCAAAGGAAGAGAGTAAATGAAAAATAAAGTGAATCTGGTATTCCAGAAGCGGGGATTGCAGCATCTGGTGATCTCCGCCAACATCCGCACCTGCATCAATGCCGTGCTGAAAGCCGAGGGTGTGCCTGTGAAATGTGAGATCAACGTTCTGGTCACCGATGACAAGGGCATCCAGGAAATCAACCGTACCGCCCGGAATCTGGATCAGCCCACCGATGTGCTGAGCTTCCCGATGTTTGAGCTTTCCCCCGGCCAGCTTCCGGAGGACTGGAGCTCTTACATGGACCCCGATACGGGCCTTGTGCCTCTGGGGGATATGTGCATTTCCCTGGAGCGGGCCATTGCCCAGGCCCAGGAATTCGGCCACACCACCCGGCGGGAGGTGGGGTATCTTACCATCCATTCCATGCTCCATCTGCTGGGCTACGACCACTTGGATGAAGGCCCCCAGAAGCGCCAGATGCGTGCCAGAGAAGAGGACATCGCCGCGGGCATCCCCGGCATGAGCCGTACTTAAAGGAGAATTTATGAAGACAAAAACCGCCATGATCACCATTTGTGGACGGCCCAATGTGGGCAAGTCCACCCTGACCAATTACCTGGTAGGCGAGAAGATCGCCATTGTTTCCAACAAGCCCCAGACGACCCGGAACCGGATTTGCGGAATCGTGACCAGAGAGGACATCCAGTATGTTTTTGTGGATACCCCCGGCTTCCACCGGCCCAGAACCAAGCTGGGTGACTATATGGTCAATATCGCCCAGGAATCCATTGCGGATGTAGATTTGACGCTGTTGGTGGTGGAGCCCATCGCTTCCATCGGCCCCCAGGAAGAGGGCCTGATCCAGAAGATCCAGTCCAGCCGCTGTCCCGCCATTCTGGTCATCAATAAAATCGACACCGTTGAAAAGGACACCCTTCTGGAGGTCATTGCCAAGTATTCTCAGGCCGCCAACTTTGATGCCATCGTCCCTATCTCCGCAAAAACCGGCGACGGAGTAGAGGAGCTGTTGAAGCTGTGCGGAAATTACGGCCAGGAGGGCCCCTTCCTGTTCCCGTCGGATACCACCACGGACCAGCCGGAGCGGCAGGTCATGGCGGAGATCATTCGGGAAAAGCTGCTGTGGTGCCTGGATAAAGAGATCCCCCACGGCACCGCCGTGGAGATCACCAAGTTCTCCGAGCGTGACAACGGCGTCATCGACCTGGATGCCACGATTTACTGTGAAAAGGCCAGCCATAAGGGGATCATCATCGGCAAAAACGGCGAAATGCTGAAGAAAATCTCCACTCTGGCCCGCCATGACTGCGAAAAATTCATGGGCACCCGGGTCTACCTGACCACCTGGGTCAAGGTAAAGGAGAACTGGCGGGACAGCGACTTCCTGGTCCGCAATTTTGGGTATCGGGACTAAGCCGAACCGCCAGCAATTCCCAGACTAGCACCGGCCTCCACTGCAAAGACTAACCCGGGAGGGAAGGTCTATGCTGTCACAAGCCTATTGGAAATTATTTCTCGAAACAGGTTCGCCGGAGGCTTATCTGCTTTATACCCAAACCCTGCAACAGGAGGCGCATCATGTATCTGACTGTCCGGGCCATCGTCCTGCGGGTTTCGGAATTCAATGACCGGGATGCCATGCTGACGCTGCTGACCCAGAATTACGGAAAATTGTCCGTGAAAGCCCGGGGCCTCCGGCGGAAAAACAGCCCACTGGCTGCCCCGTGCCAACTTTTAAGCTTCGGAGAATTTACGCTGTTTGAATACAACGGAAAATATACCATTAACGAAGCCCACTGTCTGGAGCTGTTTTCCGGCCTGCGCCGGGAGCTGACCCAGCTGTCCCTGGGCAGCTATTTTGCCCAGGTCACAGAGCTGATCTCTCAGGAGGATATGCCGAACCCGGAGCTTCAATCCCTGCTGCTCAACTGCCTGTACGCCCTGTCCAAGCTGGAGCTTCCGGAGGCCCAGGTCAAGGCCGTTTTCGAACTCCGGGCTGCCTGCCTGGCAGGCTACACGCCGGAGCTGTTCGGCTGCCATATCTGCGGCTGTCAGACCCCGGAACGGTTTGACTTGAGCCTGGGACAGCTGGAATGCAAAGGCTGCCGGGACCCCCAGTCTGCCGGGATTCGGGTGCCTGTGACCCCGGAGATGCTGGAAGCCATGCGGTATATCTGCCTGTGTGCTCCAAAGCGGCTTTTTTCCTTCCGTTTGGGAGAAGAGGCCACCCAGGCGCTGAGTCAGCTGACGGAAGGGTACCTGCAAACCCAGCTGGAGCGCGGGTTTTCGGCTTTGGATTTTTACAAATCCCTGTTTGTCAGGGAAGCTTTTTTAGGAGAAAAACATGACGGAATTGTATGAAAAATCCCTGTCCAAGCTGGAGCTGGGGCAGGTTCTTACAATGCTTTCCCAATGTGCCGGAAGCGAGGGGGGCAAGGCCCAATGCCTATGTCTTCAGCCCGATTCCGATTTGGACACGGTGCAGGAGCTGCTGGCACAGACCACCGCCGCCTCGAATTTCTGCACCAGAAAGGGAAATCCGACCTTCGGTGATGTGACCGATGTATCCGCCAGCCTGGAGCGGGCGGACCGGGGGGGCAGCCTGCAGCCCGTGGAACTGTTACGGATCGCCGGGGTTTTGCGTTGTACAAGAAACATCAAAGGATACGTGTCCGAGGACGACCCCAAAACGGTGCTGGATCCCATGTTTGACGCGTTGATCCCCAATAAATACTTAGAAGACCGGATTTTTGGGGCGATCCTCTCCGAGGACGAGATCGCCGATACCGCCTCCTCTGCCTTGGCGGACATCCGCCGCCATATGCGCGTCCAGGCGGGAAAAATTCGGGACAGCCTTCAAAAGGTCATTTCCTCCCCGGCTTACAGCAAATTTCTGCGGGAGCCCATCATCACCATTCGCCAGGGCCGTTATGTGGTACCCGTGAAATCCGAGTGCAAAAACGATGTGCCCGGACTGGTGCATGATGTTTCCGCCACAGGGTCTACATACTTTGTGGAGCCCATGTCTGCCGTAAATGCCAATAACGCCCTGCGGGAGCTGGAGCTGAAGGAGAAAAAAGAAATCGAGCGCATTCTGGCAGAACTCTCCGCAGAGGCCGCAGCCTATGGGGAAAACATCCGCATGGATGTGGAAATGCTCATCAAGCTGGATGTGATTTTCGCAAAGGCCAAGCTGGGCTATCAAATGCGGGCCTGGGCCCCGATCATGAATGACCAGGGCAGGGTAGAGCTGCGCAATGCCCGGCATCCGCTGATCGATCCCAAAAAGGTTGTTCCCATTTCTCTTCGGCTGGGCTCTGATTTTGATACCATGATCATCACAGGCCCCAATACCGGCGGCAAAACCGTCACCTTGAAAACCATCGGACTGTTGACGCTCATGGCCGAGTGCGGCCTTCATGTTCCTGCCGGTGACGGCAGCGTACTCTCCACCTTTGATGCCATCCTGGCGGATATTGGCGATGAGCAATCCATTGCCCAGAGCCTGTCCACCTTCTCGGGGCATATGAAAACCATTGTGGATGTGGTGGCCCAATGCGATTCCAGGACCTTGGTTTTGTATGACGAACTTGGTGCGGGAACGGACCCTGCTGAGGGTGCGGCCTTGGCCATTGCCCTGATCGAGTTCAGCCGGAAAATGGGCTCCCGGGTGGTGGCCACCACCCACTATGCGGAGTTAAAGCTGTACGCAATGCGGACCAAGGGAGTCATCAATGCCTCCTGCGAATTTGATGTGGAGACGCTGCAGCCCACCTACCGGCTTTTGATCGGCATCCCCGGTAAATCCAACGCCTTTGCCATCTGCCGCCGCCTGGGCCTCTCTGAGGACATCCTGAAAGAAGCGGGAGACCTGGTTGGAAAGAGCGATAAGGACTTTGAGGACGTGCTGACCCAGCTGGAACAGCAGCGGCAGCAGATGGAATCTGCCCGGTTGGAAGCAGAACGGCTGAAGCAGGAGACCGCCAAAATCAAACAGCAAAGCGAAGAATATAATCTCCAGCTGCAACGGGAAAAAGAAAAGGCTATGGAATCCGCCCGTCGGGAAGCCCAGGCCATCATTGAAGAAGCAAGAACTGCTGCCAATGCCGCCTCCGAAGAGCTGAAAGCCCTGCGCAAGCAGCTGGAATCCACCGCCGATACCACAGGTATCAACCAGCGCCAAACCGAACTGCGGCGGATGCTCAACGAGACCGAGGACCAGATTCGTGCCCAGGCCCCCAAAAAGCAGCGGCCCAAGGCGACCCGCGGCATCCTGGTGGGAGATACCGTAGAGCTTTTGAAACTGGGCACAAAAGCAAGCGTTCTTGCCATCAACAAGGACGGCACCTATCAGCTTCAGGCCGGTATTCTGAAAATGACCGCCAAGCCGGAGGAAGTATACCTGCTGGAGCATGAGGACCCCTATGTTGCCAAGGGCGGCCGCCCGAAGCACTCCGGCCGGGAAATGAAAATGACCTCCATGCCCACAGAAGTAGATTTGCGGGGAATGGACTGCGTCGAGGCCATCTGTGTTCTGGACCGGTACCTGGATGAGGCCATGCGGGCCAAGCTCTCGACGGTGCGCATCATTCATGGCAAGGGCACCGGTGCCCTGCGGGCTGCGGTGCAGCAGGAACTGAAAAAGAACAAATTTATTAAAAAGTTCCGATTAGGTCAATATGGTGAGGGTGAAGACGGCGTTACCATTGCGGAATTTGCCTGATTTTCCGTGTTTTCCATGTTGGAATTATCGTACCTTTCAAAGGAATCGGTTGACATTTTCCGAAAAAAAGGGTATCATGTGGCTAGACCCGTTGCGCCCCTTCGGGTGTAATGAAAAGGAGTGTTTGTTATGTATAGCAAGGAAGTTGTTGTTCGCTGTGAGTCCGGTCTGCACAACAAGCAGGCTACGTTCTTCGTTCAGAAGGCCAATGAATTTGAGAGCAGCATCTGGCTGGAATCCGGCAATCGGAAGATGAATGCCAAGAGTTTGCTCGGCATCATGTCCCTGGGCATTATTTCCGGCTCCACCGTGACTCTTAGCGCCATTGGGGCTGACGAGGAAGCCGCGGTAACAGCTCTGGATGCCCTGCTCCAGCGCGACGTTTATTGATTTCCTGGTAACATCACTGGCCGCCTCTGTCCGTGTACGCAGAGGCGGCTCTTCTTTGGGAGGATCCGATGACTTTTGATGAATTGAAGAAAAAAGCCCTGTCCCTGCCCTATGCCCCCGGGGTGTATATCATGCGGGATAAAAATGACAAGGTCATCTACGTCGGCAAGGCCAAAAAGCTCAAAAACAGGGTCAGCCAATACTTTCAGGACACTGCCTCCCATACGCCAAAAACCAAGATGATGGTCAGCAAGATCCACCATTTTGATACCATCGTTGCCGCCAATGAGTTTGAGGCGCTGGTTCTGGAATGCTCCCTGATCAAGCGCTATATGCCCAAGTACAACATTCTTCTAAAGGACGACAAGGGCTATCCTTATTTGCGGCTTGACCGCAAAGAAATCTATCCTACCATTACCATCGTCAATAAAATTGCGGACGATCAGGCGGAATACTTTGGGCCATACGGCAGCAGAAGCATGACCCACAACCTGCTGGAGACCATACGGCTGACTTTAAAGCTTCCGGGCTGCAGCAAGGTTTTTCCCAGGGACATCGGAAAGGACCGCCCCTGCCTGAATTACCATATGAACCAGTGCGAGGGCTGGTGCCAGGAGCATGTCAGCTGCACGCTCTACCGCCAGCGCATGGAACAGGCCCGGCAGCTTTTGAAGGGCAATTACAAATCCGTTGCCGATGAAATCAAAACCGCCATGCTTGCGGCAGCGGACAACCTGGAATTTGAAGTGGCCGCGGCTCTGCGAGACCGGCTGAACGCCGTAGAGTCCTTGGGGCAAAAGCAGCTGGTCACCGCCGGTTCCCTGGCAGATACGGACGTGGTCGGCTACGGGCAGACTGAAGTCAAAGCTTGCTTTGCCGTGCTTCACTTCAGCGGAGGAAACCTGCTGGATAAGGATTACGACGTGTTTCCCGTACCGGAGGACCCGAAGGAAGCGGTTTCCAGCCTGATGAAGCAGTATTATCTCAGCCGGGGCCTGGCCCCAAAAATCGTTTTGCTGCCATTCGAAATTGAGGACAGCGAGCTGTTCTCCCAGCTCATGGAGCAGCAGTACGGCCGCCGCGGCAAAATCCGTGTCCCTCAAAAAGGGGATAATATGCGTCTTGTCGAGCTGGCAAACAAAAACGCCCTGGAGGAAGCCCAGCGGCTGACGGACAAAGAGGATCGTCTCAATGCCACCCTGGTCACCCTGGGAAAAATGCTTTCGATCCCCACCCCAAACCGCATGGAATCCTTTGATATTTCCAACATTTCCGGAACGGATATTGTTGCCAGCATGGTGGTATTTCAGGGCGGAAAGCCGCGCAAGAGCGATTATAAGCACTTCAAGCTGGAGGGGCTGACCAATCAGGATGACTACGCTTCCATGCACCAAGTAGTCAAACGCCGCTTCTCTCATTTCAAAGCAGGGGATAAGGGCTTTGATCAGGCCCCGGACCTGCTGCTGATCGACGGCGGCATTCAACACGCTGCCGTGGCGGTCAGGGCCTTGGAAGAGCTCGGCCTTTCTTTCCCGGTATTCGGTATGGTAAAGGACGACCGGCACCGCACCCGGGCGCTGGTGACCCCTGAGGGCCAGGAAATACGCATTGACGGAAACCAGGCCATCTTCTCTTTGATTGGAAACATCCAGGAGGAGACCCACCGCTTCGCCATCACCTATCACCGAAAGCTCCGCAGTAAGCGCCTGCAATACTCGGAGCTAGACGGCATCCCTGGCATCGGCCCCAAGCGCAAGCAGGATCTACTGCGAAAGTTCCAGTCCCTGACCGCCATGTCCAAGGCCACACTGCCGGAGCTGGAAGCGCTGCTTCCAAAGGATGCCGCTATGGCTGTTTTCCGGCATTTTCGTGACAAGGAGCAGCAGGCCGAACAGGAATAATTTTTCAAAATAAGGAAATCATTAGGAGAAAAGTATATGCGCGTCATTACAGGAAAAGCACGGGGCATCCAATTAAAAACCCCTGACGGCCTGCTTACTCGCCCCACAGCGGACCGGGTGAAGGAGGCGCTATTCAGCATTATCCGCTTTGATGTGCCCGGTGCCAGGGTCCTGGACCTGTTTGGCGGAACCGGGCAGCTGGGCATTGAGGCCTTGAGCCAAGGCGCGGAGCATGCCGTTTTTACAGACGCGCGGCAGGAGGCCTGCAAGCTCATAGAGGAAAACCTTCGCCGCACCAAATTGACCGCGGAGGCCCGCGTTGTCCGCTGTGATTATCTGGAGTATCTCAACCGCTGCCGGGAGACCTTTGACATCATCTTTTTGGACCCGCCCTATGCGGAAGTTTTTCTGGAAACCGCATTGAAGCGCATAACAGAAATTGACATTTTGCGTTCCGGTGGTATAATAGTAGCGGAACGTCCTCTGGGAAAGGAACTGTCTTTAGCCCCGGCAGGATACACTCGTTCCAAAGACTACAAGTATGGAAAGACACTCCTTACGATCTATCGCAAAGAGGATGCCGAGAATATATGAAAACAGCGATTTATCCCGGGAGCTTTGACCCGGTCACCAGCGGCCACCTGAATATTATTCGCCGGGCTGCCAATATTTTTGATAAGCTGACCGTCTGCGTGATGGTCAATGCAGGCAAGCACCCCATGTTTTCTTTGGAAGAGCGGGTGGAGCTGATCCGCCGGGTCACCAGGGACCTGCCGAATGTAGAGGTTGACGGTTCCAGTGAACTTCTTGCGGAATACGCCCGACGCCGGGGCAGCTGCGTGGTAGTAAAGGGTCTGCGGGCCGGTTCGGATTTTGAGAATGAATTCCAGATGGCCCTCATTAACCGAAAAATCAACCCGGATCTGGATACCATGTTTCTGACCGCCGACAGCCAGTACATGTATCTGAGCTCCAGCCTTGTAAAAGAACTGGGCTCCTATGGCGCTGACCTGACCGACTTTATCCCGGAAGAGATCATCGGGGATTTCCGTCGACGCTTGCAGGAACGTGCCCTGATGAAGTGAGAAAAGCCAATTTAGGAGGAATACTATGAGCAGCAATATTGAAGACATTATCGGCTCCCTTTATGATATGGTTCAGGACGCGCGGACCATGCCTCTGGCTGCCGACAAGTGCATTCTGGAGCGGGACCGTGTACTGGACATGCTGGATGAAGTCATTGCCCAGATGCCCGGTGAGCTGAAGCAATCCCGTACCATTGTAGAGTCCAGAAATGAGCTGATCAACCAGGCCCGCCGTGAGGCAGAGGGCATTCTGCGTCAGGCCCAGGAGCAGGCCCAGCAGCTCGTTACCAAGGAAGCCATTTATGAAGAGGCCAAGAAGCGCAGCGAAGAGCTGGTGGCCCAGACCCAGAACCGCATTGAGCAGCTGCGCAGAGCCGGTAACGAATATATGGATTCCGCGCTGAAGGAGACCGAGGAGACCATTTCCAAGGCGCTCAGCGAGGTTCGGGATACCCGCATGAAGTTCCGCACCGTCACCGAAGCCCAGGAGCAGCAGCGTAAGGCTTCCGCAAACGTGGATGTTGAAATGTAAGAAGCCTCTTTTGCAGGCGCGGCAATCATTGAATACCGATGAACCTCCTACCCCAAGATTTGTGGGTAGGAGGATTTTTTACCGTCAATCGGGCCGACGGCGCGTTCAAAACATTCTCCGCTTCTCTTTTTCCTCCGAGTGCATAGAGTTTACTGAAAGGGGAGGGGCGTATGCTGACTAATCAAAAACCAACCGGAATGTCCTCCGGTATGCCCGGTGGACTGGCGCTGGGCGTGCTGGCCGCAATGGTGCTGACTGTCTTATTGGGGTGCCTTCTGGCGATGCTGATCGGCCGGGAGATGCTTCCGGAAGAGAACGTGGGATATGGGGTAATGGCAGTGCTGTTTGTATCCTCGGCCATAGGGAGCACCGTGGCCTACAAGCGGATCCGTCACCGGCGGCTGATGGTGTTTATCCTTTCCGGAATATGCTATCTCGTCACTCTGACGGGAGTTACAGCACTCTTTTTTGGCGGACAGTATGAAGGAATTTTCCCTACGGCAATGCTGATAATTGGGGGCACCGGCGTGGCTTTTCTTCGCTCGGCAGCCGGGGGCAGGGGATGGAAACCCCATAAAAAATCGAAGCATTTTCGTTAAATTGCACAAAATCCCCCTAAGAGTAAATTTAGCTTACCCTCCGGGGGATTTTGCAAGAAAAAGTGCGGCCGCAATTTTTCATACAAATACAGGGCATTTCTCTAACATATGGCTCAAATAATCGATATTGGTAAAAACTTTTGTTCGATTATCAATCATGTTGACATAACAATATTGACATAAAAATTGGCGAAATCTACAAAAAAATCTATTTTGGCTAATAATACTTGAATTTTTGCAAAAAACGGAGTATAGTATGTCTATATCAAAAACGTTGAAGATGTATCCATTTCAGCAGGCAGGTCCGTGGGGAAATCACCTATGAGCAAAGACAGCCTGCTGTACATTGACTTTCACAGACGGCATCTGTATTGTGCGCTGATTTTTTTCTGGCTTCTAGGGTCCTTATCGGGAGCTCTGGGCCGCTGTTTTGTTCGCGCCCATATTCCATGGGCCTCCGCTTTTTCATCCGGTTCACGGCTGGTTTGCTTCGTTCCGATTTTGGATGTGCTTCTCTCAGCCGCACTGTTCTGGGGGCTTCCTTCCTGGGCCTTACCAGGCTTCGCCTTTGTGCGGTCTGCCGCGTTCACTTGGGTGGCCGTGGGCCTTCGGCTGTGTTTTGGCTCTGCCGGCTGGCTGTTGTGGCCGATGCTGTTGTTTTCGGAATTTTTCTTTTTTCCGTTTCTTTTCTTGTTTTGGCTCCGACTTTTGTCTGAGCAATGGGGACGCTTGGATTTATTTCTATGCTTGACTGTTGCCGCTATGGTTAGCCTTACAGATTATTGGTTAGTGATGCCCTTTGCGGCATTTCTGATAGATTCTAAATAAGGATAGGTACTTCGGTTCATGCTGGATCTTATTCGAGCCTACGAGAATTATCTCGTCCGGGTGAGGCAGGCGTCGGAGAATACCGTCTCGTCGTATATGCGAGATATTCGGCAGTTCCTTGATTGGCTGCAGGAGGGAGGTATTTCTGACGCTGTGAACGCAACACAAGTGAATATTCAGGACTACCTTGCCTATTTGTTGGAGCAGGGAAAATCCGGAGCCACGGTTTCCAGGTCCCTGGCCAGTCTGAAAAACTTTTATTCCTTCGCCGTCTCCAACGGCTTTCTCTCCGCATCCCCGGTAAGCGCGGATATTCGAGTGGAGCGGGGGGAAAAGAAAATGCCCCAGATCCTCACTGGCAAGGAAGTCGAGCTGCTCCTGGCCCAGCCGGTCTGTGTAGACGCAAAGGGCTACAGAGACAAGGCAATGCTGGAGTTGATGTATGCCACCGGCATGCGGGTCACGGAGCTCATCAGCCTGAATGTAGAAGATGTGAGCTTGGAGCTTGGCATGGTAAAATGCCACAGTGAGAAAAAGTCCCGTGCGATCCCGCTGTATCCCGCTGCCCAGAAGGCACTCGGTGTCTATCTGACGGATGTCCGTTCCACCATGGTGTTAGATGCCACCGAGCAGGCCCTGTTTGTCAACGTCGGCGGCACCCGTATGAGCCGTCAGGGGTTCTGGAAAATTCTCAAGCACTACCAGGCCAAGGCCGGTATCGAAAAAGAAATCACCCCCCACACTCTGCGGCACAGCTTTGCAGTCCATTTGCTGGAAAACGGCGCGGACCTGGGCTCCTTGCAGGAGCTGATGGGTCACAGCGATATTTCCTCTACCCAGGTATACGCCCACATGATCAACCAGCGTCTTAAAAGCGTCTACCAAAAGTGTCATCCAAAAGCATAAAAAGAGCTTACGGCCTTCAAAACCGTAAGCTCTTTTTTACTGTAAAATTCGCTGGAATTTCGGATCACGTACCGGTCATAGCGGCCAGAACATCCACTTCCATTTGCTGGATGCTCTTCTTCATGGCCAGACCCTCATCAATGTCCACATCGGAGAAGCTGCCGTCATGGGTGCATACGATCCGGTTGGTCTTGCCCTGCAGCAGGAGCTCCACAGCCAGATAGCCCATCTTAGTGGCATTGACTCTGTCACGGCCGGAGGGGGAGCCGCCACGCTGAATGTGGCCCAAAACCGTCACACGGGGGTCCAGATCGATGGCTTCCTTGATCTGCTTGGCAATGTCCGTGGCCTTTCCGGCACCCTCGGCTACGACGATCATATAGTGGGTAAAGCCGTTGAACCGAGCCTGACGGATCTTTTCAATAACGTCTCTTTCAAAATCAATGGGTTCTTCAGGAACAAGGACCGCTGTAGCGCCGCAGGCCAAGCCCACGTACATCGCCAGATAACCGGCGTTTCGACCCATGACCTCTACAACAGAGCAGCGCTCGTGAGACTGCATGGTGTCCCGCAGCTTATCGATGCACTCAATGGCGGTGTTGGCGGCAGTATCAAAGCCAATGCAGTAATTGGTGCAGCTGATGTCATTGTCGATGGTGCCGGGAATACCGATGACATTGATGCCGTATTTGCTCAATGCCAAAGCGCCCCGGAAGGTGCCGTCGCCGCCGATGGCAATAATGCTGTCCAATCCCAGGAACTTGCAGGTAGAAACAGCCCGGCGCTGACCTGCTTCCGTCATGAATTCCTCACTGCGGGCAGTATAGAGAATCGTACCGCCACGATTGATGGTGTGGGCAACGCTTTTTTCATCCAGGCGAATGATGTCGCCGGCGATCAGGCCGTTCCAGCCTCTGCGAATGCCGTAGCACTCCACGCCATGGTAAAGCGCGGTACGCACAACTGCTCGAACGCAAGGATTCATACCGGGGGCATCGCCGCCGCTGGTCAGAACACCGATTCTTCTAACGCTCATAATAGAACCTCCTATTTATGGTCTTATAGCCATACTCCTATTCTACAGAAAAAGGCCCATAATGTAAAGATAAAAAAATCGGAAATCTCGTGTTTTTTTGTATCATTTTCGCTTCTGTGCCCAATTCCATGCCCGCCACTCCTTTTTCATGCCCTGCAGAGTAGCCCTCTGTTTTTTAATCGCATTCGGTAATTGGAATCAGGATCGCCTTTGCCTTATTGGAGTCGAAATTCAAAATGCTCTGTGGCTGCCCGTTATTGAAAATATCCCGGACCTCGCCCCAGCGGTCCATATCCGCATTGGGGCACTGGACGGATTCCAGGGTCATTTCCGGCAGCAGGGGCAAAACTTCCAAAATATAGTTGGTCATGTCTCCATTCGTCATATCCGTCAGAACCATAGGAAGCAAGGAATCCACCAGCTTATTGATTTCCAGAAGACTTTTATTTTTGACCTTCTCCAGCACCTGCGCCACCACGGCCCGTTGGCGGTCCGTCCGGTTAAAGTCGTTGTCACCGTAGTTTGCGTGACGGGTCCTGACATAGACCTCCGCAGCCCAACCGTCTACCAGGTTTTCGCCTACTTCATAGACGCGATCATCGTAGTTCTTAAAGTAGTTGTTCATGTATTTTGCTTCATCCTCATCCAAGGTAACGGTAACGCCGCCCAGCGCATTGATGCAGGCATCAAAAGCCTCCATACTCACTTCGATATTATGATCCACCACAGGACCAAAATTTTTCTCAATAACACGGTCCATCAGATACATGGCCCCCAGATCGCCGCCATACTGATGGCCGATCGCGTAGACCAATGTCAGCTTTGTAGCACCGTAACGTGGCTTTCCTTCAATGTCCTTCACGCCGTTTAAAGAGACATAGGAATCCCGCAGGAAGGAAGTCATGGTGATTTTCTTTGTTTCCTTGTTGATCGTCACCAAAATCACCGTATCCGCGTTTTTGCTCTCCTCGCCCTCACGGGCGTCCTGGCCGATCAGCAGGATGTTGATCACTTTCCCCATTTTCCCATAGCCCGGTGATGTTTCCTTCGGGACGGTTGCGTCAGTCTCTTCCGGCTCGGGTTCTTCCATATAGGATGCGGTAGGGTCCTCTGCCAATAAGTCCGCCAATACATCGTCGGTCAGCTGATTGGAGCTGGCCTGTGCCCTTTGGATTTTGTTCATTTTTGAGTACACAAAACCGGCACCCAATAAGCCTAATAGGATGGTCCCAAGCAGAACCGCTGTCAGTACCTTTACCCACGACGGTTTCTTTGAATCTCGCTGTGCCAGGAAACGGCCGCCTTTACTCATAAAGTCATCCTCCCGTAGACATCACAATTCCGCATCGAACGCTTCTCATGCCGCATCTTATTCCCGCATCCCATCAATGATCTGTTCCAGTTCCTTGATTTCCGCCTCGGATAGCCTTTTCCGGCTGCTGAATGCCGCCATAAAGGCAGGAAGGGACCCTTGAAAGGCTTCGTCCAGAAACTGCTCACTTCGATGGGCCATAAATTCTTCCCGAGTGACCAGTGCGGACACCGTGCCGCCCTGGTTCTGAAACAGTCCCCGTTCACACAGCCGCTTCAAAACAGTATAGGTCGTTGTACGCTTCCAGTTCAGTTTTTCAAGTGCCAGTTCCGCCAGACGCCGGGAGGATAGGGGCTCATTGGCCCAGATGATCTCCGCAAATTTTGACTCCACTTCTCCAAGACGATACTCTTCCATTTTTATCGCTCCTTTCGTCTATCTTTTATAGACAAGTATATTCTATATTCAGCAGACACTTTTGTCAAGATAATTCAGAAGCAAACGTTAATATAAGTTAAATTCTAATTTTTAATATTTTTAGTATTTCTCAAAAATTGCTTGACAGTTCATTTTATCTGTTATAAACTGAAAATGTCCCACTTATATACAACAAAAATGCCACATTGGTTCATTGCCCGCCTTTTGAACGATTTTGTTCTCCAAAAGAACTTTCGAAAAAGAGGCACCGGACCAGTTCTACAAAACAATTGGTGATTTTGAGAAAGGACCACTATGAAAGAACTGTTTTTATGGTTACTGAATAACAGCATTTCCGCCACATGGCTGCTGCCGGTGATCCTGGTCATGCGCCTGTTCCTTTCACGAGGATCCAGAACCGTTTCCTGCTTTTTGTGGCTCCTTCTTGCGGCGCACCTGATCATCCCATTCCGTATCGAAAGTCCCCTCTGCATTCTGCCGAAATCTATTCCTATTGAGCAGGAGGTTTTCTATCCGGCTCCGGAAACAACCGTCCAATCCGCTCCCCAGAAAGGAGCATCGGCTGCTGTAGCTGATTTGACGGTCCTGCAAAATCTGCGGCTGGAGCCGCAGGCCCCTACCGAGGCGCCGTTAGATTTGCTTGGTGCTTTTTCGGTTTTCTGGCTCATTGGATTTGCCGGAATGTCTGCTTATGCCGTCGGAGGGAGTATTGCCGTAAAGAGAAAGCTATCCGCTTCAATTGCTGTCGAGCCAAAAATCTATTCCTGCGATTATATAGAAGAGCCCCTCGTTTTCGGTCTGCTCCATCCCAAAATATATCTTCCTTCCGGCCTGAAGCCCGTGGAATTGCCCTATATTCTTGCCCACGAGCAGGCCCATCTGAGGCGAAGGGACCATCTATGGAAACCATTTGGGTTCTTTCTGCTGTCCCTTTATTGGTTTCATCCTATGATATGGATCGCATATATCATTTTTTGCCGTGATATTGAGGTTGCGTGTGATGAAACGGTTATTCAAAATATGACCGTTTCGCAGAAAATGGCCTATTCCAGGGTCCTTTTGCGCTATAGCGGCCCGAAAAATTTGACAGCCTCGCTGCTGGCTTTTGGAGAGAAGAACGTAAAGCACCGCATTACCAGCATTGTACGCTATAAAAGGCCAACAGTATGGTTCACCGGGCTAAGCATTTTCGCTATTACGGCCATCAGCGTTGGCTTCTTGACCGCCCCTGTCCAGGCGGTACCGACAGATACCGGGCAACCCCCCAGATTACTTGTCATCGGACAATATACTTCTGCGTTAAAAGATGGTACTGAACTAAGAAACGCAGGCTCCATTGTTCTGACATCCATAGACGAAAAAGCAAAAGAATGGAATTTTTACGTACTTCCTGCCTGGACATACCTGGAATTCGGAGACTACGCTGACCCCAAAACCACCCATGTCGTTGGGCAAACGACTTTGAATATTGCCCATGCATTGGGGCAGGTCTGGAATGAAGAAAAGCAGGGCGGCCCATTTTTGACTAAAGGCATCGCGGAAAGCTTCGACATATCCATAGACGGAAGCGCTGAAGCAGGCCCTGATGTGTTCATGGGTATTGTTGACGCACTTGGCGGTATCGATTTGCCATTGGAAAACAGCGAAATAAACCTTCTGTCCGAGAAGCAGATCCCACTGGGCCAGCAAGCCGATGGGAAATATCACCTGAACGGAAATGCAGCCTATGCCTACCGATATCTTGTCATTCCGGAAGAGAGCCTGTACTGTCGTTCCGAGCGAAACGCCAGGGTCATCGCCACGGTTTTAGACGCCTGTCAGAAGCTTTCCCAGGAGCAGTTTTCTCAATTGCTGGATGCCGTACTCCCACTTTTGGAAACAAATCTTGAAAAACAAAAATTGGAAGACTACCGGGAGCAATGGCTGGATGTATTCTCTTCCTATAGGATTACCGTTGCCCAATGCCCGGATCGGACCTCCTCAAAAGAACAGGAAATCGACCTGTTTGGCCGTCCGCACAAGGTTCTGATTCCCGATTTGAATCAATGCAGCGCAATTCTTGGGGGAAGCGTTCAACGGGACTAATCATGAAACAGCCCAAGGCTCAAAGCCGGGGAGGAAAACGCTTTTGTTTTCTTCCCCGGCTTTATAGGTTTTTTAAAAAAGCTATTGACTTTTGCGACTACATAGTGTAGTCTTTAAGCAGAGACTACTGCATGTAGTCGCAAAGGAGGTTTGAACAATATGAGTGAAATACAGCTCGGAGTGGTTGAATCCCGTTTTGCGGATATGATTTGGAAGAACGAGCCGGTATCTTCCTCCACCCTTGTGAAACTGGCAGGGGAGGAGCTGCAATGGAAACGGACGACGGTGCATACCGTCCTTCGCAGGCTTTGCGACAAGGGCCTGTTTCAGAACAGCAACGGAACGGTCACATCCCTTATTTCCAGAGAGCGGTTCTATTCCATGCAAAGTGAGCAGTTCGTAGACAACACCTTCCAAGGCTCCTTTCCGGCGTTTCTGGCGGCATTTTCCAGAAGCCGCCCCTTATCGGATGAAGAACGGGCGCTGGTCCGGAAGATGATCGATGAAGCAGGGGAGGGGTAATGATAGGAACCGTATTCGCGAAACTCGTCAGTCTCAGCCTTCTGGCAAATTGGCTGGTTGTTGCAGTGATCCTTCTTCGTATACTTTTGAGAAAGGCGCCAAGGCGGATCGTCTGTATGCTCTGGGCCATTGTTGCTCTGCGGTTGGTCTTTCCGTTCTCCATTGAAAGTCCCGTCAGCATGGTCCCCCAGACTACTTCTGTCATTCAGGAAACCGTCAATACGAACTTGATTCACCCGGAACCTGTTCCCTCCGGCGCTGCCCAAGCGCGGATTCCGGAAGATCAAAAATCCATCACAGAAAGCAGCCAGCCACAGGTCTCGGCGTTTCCGATCGTATGGTGCATTGGTCTATGCTGCATGCTGGGCTATTTTCTATTCAGTTACATCAGAATGCGGCACCTTGTAATGGAAGCCATTCCGGAAAGGGACGGTATCTGGATTTGCGATGCTGTGACGACCCCGTTTATTCTCGGCTTTATTCGGCCCAGAATCTACCTGCCCTCCGGCCTGCGTGGACCGGCCAAGGCCCATGTGATTGCCCACGAGCGGAGCCATCTGTCCCGGAAAGACCATTGGTGGAAGCCGCTGGCCTATGTCCTTTTATCTGTTTATTGGTTTGACCCCTTTGTATGGATCGCCTACTTTCTTGTATGCCGGGATATTGAGTTCGCCTGCGACGAAATGGTCATCTCTCACTTTGGCCTGGCTGAAAAGAAAGCCTATTCCGCGGCACTTTTGGATTGCAGTGGTGGAAAGCGGCTGGTGCTGGCCTGTCCCGTGGCTTTTGGAGAAACGGCAGTTGTCCAGCGGGTACGCAATATTCTGAATTACAAGAAGCCCCGCTTCTGGGTCGTTCTCGTTTCGGTTGTTGCTATATTGGCAACGGCACTTGGATTTTTGACTGTCCCCAAAAAGCAAGCAGCCCCGGATTTACAAGAAACCAAGCCTGTTCAGGATGCGCCCAGCACCACCACGCCTACAGCACCAACGCAGCCGACCACAGTGTCTACCACACCCACGGAGGAAGCAAACCAGAATGATGCGTGGGCAGATTTCCCGGATGGTATTCAAATTGACACTTACACCGGACAAACCTTTACCGCCCATGTGATGCTGGTTCGCGATCCTTCAAAGGTCTATCTGGCAACGTCTTCTGATGCGCTCTCCCTGGACACACCGGGAATTGGCATCGATAAAGCAATAGAGCAGGAAAACGCAATTACGGCAATCAACGCCGGCATATTCTACGATGACGGAACAAGCAGTCTTGCCGTAGGAAGTGTCCCTTGTGGATTGGTATTGGCCAACGAGCATGTTGTATGGGACAGTCTTCATGACCACATTTATGAAGATGGATTTATGGGCTTCAATAAGGACAATATTTTGATCGTTGGCAATTCCATCACCGCGGAGGAGGCAGCCGATTTGGAAATCCGGGATGGCTATGAGGGCAGTCCCGTCCTGATGATCAACGGTAAACCAAATATGACCGTATACGATACGCCCTCCGGTTACGCACCCCGGACGGCCATCGGCCAGCGTGAAGACGGAACGGTGATTTTCATCAGTGCGGACGGAAGAACACCCCAGTCTCTTGGAGCGACCTACGCCGATCTGATCCACATCATGACGGAATACAATGCAGTAAACGCCTGTGCTATAAACCACGGCTCCGCCTGCAATATGCTGTACCGGGATACAGAAGGACGGTATGGTGAAAAAGGTGCTGTTCAAATGCTGAATCAGTGGCCTACGGGGATGACAACTACAAGGCGAACGCCAACTTTCTGGATGGTAAAGTCATAAACTTGCGTTTTTGCAAAAATTTTGGTAAATAATCATGCAATATCAGAGAGTTTTTCCTGAGTATATAAGTGAAGGGCCTTTCAACGAAAATCAAAGGAGGTGTTTGTATGGACGATCAAAGCATCGTTGCGCTTTACTGGGACCGCTCGGAGCAGGCCATTGCCGAAACAGACCGCAAATATGGTGCCTATTGCTACAGCATTGCTTATCATGCCCTGGCAAACAACGAAGATGCCGAGGAAAGTGTCAGCGATACATATATGGCCGCATGGAACCGGCTTCCACCCCATCGTCCTTCGGTCCTTGCAACATTCCTTGGAAAAATCACCCGCCGTATCTCCATTAACCGCTGGAAGGCGAAAAGCACCGCAAAGCGCGGCGGCGGGCAAATCACCCTTGCTCTGGAAGAACTGGACAGCTGCGTTGACGGAACACAGGATCTTGAAGCAAGCTCTGATGCCCGGGAACTATCTGCGTGCCTGAACCGGTTCCTGGATTCTTTGCCCAAAGCCGAAAGGGACATCTTTTTGCGCAGATATTGGTTCTTTGATCCCATTGCGGCCATTGCGGAAAGCTATGGTTTTACCCAGAGTAAGGTCACATCCATGCTGCACAGAATGCGGGGGAAGCTTCGCAAGCAGCTTGAAAAGGAGGGCTTTGTGTGAAATCGGAAAAATTGCTCGAAGCAATAGGGGAGGCCAGGGAGGAATATGTTCTGTCGGCGCTGGAAAGCCGCAACGGAAACAGCAAAACAGCAAAGCAGCTCTCACTGAAAAGGACATGGCTAATAGCGGCGGCTATTGTGATGATGCTGTTATTGGTTGGCTGTACAGTGATTTACGTTTTGAATCTGGAAGATTTCAAAATCGCTGCCTCGAACGGTTATCGGTGGTATGATAAAGACGGAAAACGGACCCCAAAAACGCCTACAGCCTTTGACGTTCTTTCAATCCAAGGGGCTCCCGGCAGTCCGAACCAATTGGCCGCAAAGGAATGGTGGGAGTATGTGACCGCTTCTGAATTGGACGAAGACTGGATTGGAATGGAAAAGGACCCATTGATTCCAGATAATCTCTATTACACCTATCAGTGCAAAACAATAGAACAGGCAAACAAGCTGAAAGAAATCACTAAAACCTATGGTCTTCAATTATTGGGAGTAGAAGCGGTAGTGCAAAGGTGGCAAGCGGAAATATACTTTGAATCTATGGGTATCCCCGGCATTTGCCGTGAAAACGCCAAGGTTCAGGAATCTATGGGCAGCGGCATATTCTACCCGGAAGGAGACTTCCACTATTCCTGCGAATTAACGCTGAACGAATCCGGTGCATGGCAGCATCCAATTTGGACGACTTTTTTTTACACCAGAAAGGATTATTTTAATCCCGGATATCTGAAAATTGCAATGGATGACTTTGAACAGTGGACCTATACTACATCCTATGGTTCTGAGGTCCTTCTTGCAAGAAGCAATCTGGACGCCATCATTTTTGCAGACCTGGATGATGCCTATATCGCCGTCCTCCTGAGTGATGCCTTGGGAAGGCCTCTGGACGAAAATGCTTTCTTCACAAAACAGGATATTGAACTTGTGGCGGATGGTTTGAATCTGGAAATGCACCCAAAACCATTTGACCTGGGAACGATACAACCGCTGCTGGACATTGCCGATGCGGAAGAGGCAAAAACACAGCAGGAACCCGAAAAGGAGGACTACGGCCAATACGCCGGATATCAGGATTTTTTACTGAATTATTTTCACTCCGACACGCTGCGCCTATGGAAGCCGTTCTTCTATTATGCACTCTATGATATAGACGGAAACGGTGTGGAAGAACTGCTTCTCGGCAGAGACCCGGAGACATTTGATTTTGTTCTGACGCAGGAAAACGGTTCCGTTGCGGAGTATCTTCCTGGACTAAACCAGGCACAGCTTTGTGAAGGTATGCGGCTTTGCGGAAAATGGGCAGGGGGTTATGATACACAAAAAATCGTGTATTACGACTTTGTCCCCTATGCTCCAAATCAGGATTCTCTCATCTCGGAAAAGGCAATCCTGGAATATAATGCGGCCGCAGATTCGTGGGCCTACAGCGAAGGGCCAGGGCGTTTGGTTCCCATCAGTAAGGAAAAAGCCGAAGAAATCCAATCGCAATACAATGTTGTTCCGATTACGCTCCACCCCATCTTGGATTTTCCAATGGACGATGCTGGAACAACGCTTGGAACATATGAACGGGCGCAAACGATGGCATTGAGCAAAGATGCACAACGATCTGCATATCGTGATGCTATGGAGAAAGACAGAAGTATTTTTCCGGAATTGCAATACTTTGCATTCTGCGATTTGGACAACGACGGCATTGATGAACTTCTTGCATCAGATGAACCGGACAATATCAGAAAAATCTACACATTATTTGACGGTGCAGTCACAGATGTTTCCATTGGCATGGGCATGGGCCACTATACGCTTTGCCAGAACGGAGTCATCCAATATACGGACTACGATTGGATCAGCCACGAGGCAAGATATTTCAGCTTTTATAGGTTAAACTCCTACTGTATCGAACGTATAGAAACGGTTGAACAGGATCAGGATTCGGGCAAGTGGTATTCCTCCCCCAAAAACAATCATGCTATCCGAGAAATATCAGAAGATGAGGTACAGTCTATCCTTTCCCGATATGTACAGGCCGATTTATCCATGCGGCCAATAAATGAATTTCCATAAAGAACGATGGCAGGGGCCTGAGATCTGCAAAAAACAGGTCTCAGGCCCCTTTTGCACTTTTTAGAAAATTTTTCTTCACAAAAGAGGTAATTTCCATGAAGAAAGAAAACACAACTTTCAAAAAAGCTCCCGCAAAACCGCGCAACGTGGCCGCCGTCCCAATTCGAAAGGAAAAGGGGAATGGACTGCTTGGAAGGCTTCTCCGGCGCTCCTTGCTGGTTCTGGTTGTTGCCATTCTCCTGCTGTTGGGGGACTTCTTACTAATTCTGAACCTGGTATTCAACGGGCCTTCCCCCACGGCACGGAATCAGCTGACGATGGCGCTCATCGAGGCCAGCGCCACCAAATGGGTACCGGCACTGTTCATTGGAGAGGATACCGTTGCGGAGATTCGGGCCGGTGTTCATGCGGAATTGGAGGATGCGCTGACCGATACCAGCGCCGTGGTGATCAACCGGGGAAATCAGGCGGGAAGTGGCAGCGAATGGGATGATTTCCCTGACGGGGTCCGTATCGAGGATGTTCACGGCAAAACATACAACGCCAAAGTAATGCTGATCCGTGACCCGGCCCAGGTTTATTTGGGGATTTCCACCAACAACGGCTTTAGCACCAACATTCCCGGCAAACGCCTGACCGCCGCAATGGAAGACGAAGGCGCTATTGCGGGCATCAACGGTGGAGCATTTAATGATGACGGCACTGCCGGTGCCTATGTGGGTTCTTTGCCTGCCGGTCTCGTCTATTCGGAAGGGGCATGCGTCTGGACCTCCGGCAAACCCACGGAAACCAGCGGCTTTGCGGGCTTTACAAAGGACAACATCCTGGTTGTTTCTACGGAGAATCTCTCCAAGGCCCAGGCGGAAAACCTAAACATCCGGGATGGCTGCTGCTTTGGCCCCGTTTTGATCATGAATGGCCAAATCAATATGGAAGAATATAACAAGGTATCCGGCCTCAATCCCAGGACAGCCATTGGCCAGCGCGCCGACGGAACCGTGATTTTCGTCTGCATTGATGGCAGACAGCCCAGCTCCATGGGCGGGGAATACAAAGATGCCATCGACATCATGGTAGAATACGGCGCCGTGAACGCCTGCAATATGGACGGCGGTTCCTCCACGGTCATGATGTACCGGGATACCTATGGCCGTTATGGCGACAGCGGAGAGGTTCGAATCATGAACAGCTACTCCTTGCTTCAGTCGGAGCCGAGAAAGATGCCGGATTTCTGGATGGTTCGGCCCGCCGGAGGAAAATAACATGTATCATGGAAATTTTGAGCAGAAAAGCAGACGGTCTGTCAGCACCGCCCCCACCATTTCTAAACGTCCAACCAGCGTTTCTCCGTGCAGGAGTTCACGGAAGGGAAGTGCCCTATTCTATACGGTCTTCTCCCTGTGCGTTCTCCTGTTCTGCGGGGCATCCTTTTGGGGGCTAGAAACGCTCAAAGGCTGGCTGACCCGCTACGAATTGGCCCAGCCGTCCACAAAGGCCTCAGAGGTATTTGCCCAGTTGTTTGCCGCCCCTGACTGGGGAACACTGTACGACCTGGCGCAGGATTCCTCTTATGGAAGCAGAGACGCTTTCGTAAACAGTATGGAAGAAACCGTCGGAAGCTCTGCGCTTACCTTCATGGAAACCTCTACCGGACTGTCCGGGGATAAGAAGTACATTGTGCGTCTTGGAAAAGAAAAAATCGCAGCCTTTACTTTGGTGAACAACCAGCAGGGGACTGCCCAAACGGACATTCCGGACTGGGCCCTTGGCACGGTAACATTTTTTGTAAAGCAGGAAAAGGTCCACTATCGGATTCAAAAGCTGGATGGGCATACGGCCTATGTAAACGGAACAGCTTTGGATGATCGTGCTACCATCCAGATCAGCACCATGCAGGCGGAGGCTTACCTGCCTGTGGGGACCAAGGGTGTTCGCATCTGCACCCAGGAAACCGTCGGTACCTCCGCTGTGCCCAGCGTCCGGATCGTAGATGAAAACGGGAATGAGATGGGTGTTGCCTATGATGAAGATACCAATACCTTTATAGAGCAGACCATGGCGGACACCATCAGTGACACGCAGCGCAATACCGCCCTCGATGCCATCAAAACCTACGCCCTGTACATGATGAAGCAGGCCAGCCGGAAGGATGTTACCCAGTACTTTGTAAAAGGTTCGGACGCCTATAACGCCATCACAGGCACAGAATTGGGCTTCGTTCAGGGAGCCGCAAACTTTGACTTTACCAATGAGACCGTATCCGACTTCTGCCGGTATTCGGATGCGCTGTTCTCCGTCCGGGTATCCGTGACCCTGAATCAACACCGAAAGGATGGCAGCGTCAAAGAAAGCGTCATCGACCAAAGCCTGTTCTTTGAAAAGCAGCCCTCGGACAAATGGCTTTGCTACGCCATGACCGCAGAGGACGTGATGAAAGAAAACCGGCAGGTCCGGCTTACCTTCAAAAACGGAGATACTGTCCTGCAATCTGATTTTTACGATACCTCCATGACCCAGCTGGTGTGTCCGGTTGTAACCGCCCCTGAAGGGAAGCGCTTCTCCGGATGGGTGACGGAGGGGAAAAACGGGGACGGAGAAACCGTCATGAATTTGGTGTTTCAGCCGGATGAAAGTGGGAACGTGTTTCTCTCTGCCGGAAATATGCTAGAGCCAATGACGCTGACCCCGCTCTTTGAATAATGCAAGAAAAAACGCATTATTCACCACAATTGTTGACATCGGGTCGTGCGGTGCATTATACTAAAGCCAAAAGTTGTAGTAAATGCAGTACGAAGGTGAAGAAAAGCAATGATTCGATTAGAAAACGTAAACGAGAAGAATTGGCGTATTCCATTCGCTGTTACGGATGAGCAAAAGCAATATGTCGCAAACAGCACAACGCTCCTTGCCCGCGCATATGCGTACCGCAACGCAAGAAGCCGCGCATATATCATTTATAATGAAGATACGCCTATCGGCATGGGATTGTACCACGATGAGCCTCAATTCAATGCCTATATTTTCAGCGAATTCTTCATTGATGCGCAATATCAAGGCAAAGGGTACGGCGAAGAAGCGGCCAGAACGGTTCTGGATGCAATGAAAGCCGATGGCAAATACAACAAGGTCGTGCTTTGCTATATCCAAGGAAACCAGGCTGCCAAGCATCTTTATGAAAAAATCGGCTTTTCAGAAACGGGTCGTGACGAGGATGAAATCATTATGGAGTTGAATTTTTGACGTGATGTTAAAGTTGCTAATGGCCCAAAAAGCTCCAGGTCACATGTTTCTCGACTACGGTAAACGATGACATCTGGTCAATACGAAATTCAAAAGGGCCCATAAGAATTCCGTGCAAGGAAATCAAGTCTTAGGAGGTGATTATCAATGGTCAAACGAACAACGGCACGAGGCATTTTGTTCATGCATAATAGTCGTGGTGAAAAATGTATTGCCTTGATCAAAAGAATCAGGTCTAATCAACCAGAGTATTATGTAGTGCCAGGAGGCGGCGTTGAAGGTAATGAGACTGTTTTTCAAACTGTTGAAAGGGAGATGTGCGAAGAATTAGGCATAAAATGCAAGGCCTTGGAAATCGTAGAAAGGCGTGAAAATGCCACCAGTATTGATTTTTTCATACTATGCAAATATATGGAGGGGCGTTTTGGAACTGGTACGGGTCCTGAATATAATGATCCAATCAGGAAAATAGAACGCGGGCAGTATAATCCGGTTCTTGTTACGATAGAAGAGATTCCAAAAATAAATATGGTTCCTGGAGACCTGTGCAAAGTGATATTAAAATATAAGTAATACCAGGATTACATCCCGGACTTGAAACTGCATTATGTCAGAAGCGCCAAAAGGCAGCACAACACCCGGCGAAAATGAATATTTGTGAAAAACCGAGAAATCATAACATTTCACCCCAAAATGAATGATAGGGAAATACTTATAGTGCAAAACATGTATTTGAACAAAATAGCGCAATCAACACAGTTTGAAAAGTTTTGAAAACACCGTAAACAAGCGAATAAGAACGCATTTCCAGCAGCTGAAAAAGCCAACGCAACAAAAGGATGAATTTGGACCACCTTATAACAATACGTTTTTAAGAAAATGGCGCAGAAAAAAGCAAGATTGACAAACCGGAAAAATAGCGTTATTCTAGGAGCAAAAGAAAGGGGAAACCCCTAAAGGGACCCGAAAACCAAAAGAAATGGAGGCATCAGGAGAACGGCAGTTGAACGCCTGGAGGTTCTAAATGTATGAACGCAACAAAATAGAAAGTTTTATTGCGTTCAAGGTGCTTAAATCCTGAATTGCAACCATTTTAACAAAATAATGTTAAAATATACATCAATTTGAAAATAAATATTCAAGGGGGCTTATCGGCCTACCATAGGCAAATTTACAGATGTAAGCAGCCTTCCCAGCCGGAGCGGGCGGAGGTTCCGCTACCGCTTCCGGCTGGGAGCGGCGACATAAACATTTGTAACGTTTGTATTAGGAGCGTCCTTAAAGCCCTCTTTCGCCAGTGTGTGAATGACCTTGTAAGTATCGTAAGCATTGCGGAGCTCTTCGGTATGGACAAAGGAATACATACCACGGTATTTACTTTCGATGACATTTCCCTCACTGTCAAAGATAGGCTTTCGCTTGACTACTACGGTAAAGCAGCCGAGGAAAGTATGGGGGTTATAGACCATCGTGACTTGTTCCCGGAGACCTTTATTGACCCGAGTGAACACCTGGGCCGTACAACAGAGGATCCGGTTATTCTTCCGGTTCTGGGTTGCGACCTCCAGCATTCCTTCGGGAAGCTGATTCCGGCCAGATTGAAACCAGTTCTGAATTTCATCAATGCCGACAATTACACCCTTGTGACCGTTGGTATATTCAAGGAGTTGCTGCCATTCAGTCAATTCGTCATTTTCAGAAGCAACGCCAAAATTCGTTATCATCTTAGCTTTAGGATACATTTTTTGAAGTCTTAACATCAATTCAACACAGGCAATGGTTTTTCCGGCACCCTGTTCGCCGCAAAACATATGGATACCTTTAGGCTGGAAAAAGCCCGGTTCCCGTTCATAGAGGTCTAGGATATATCGGCGGGGCACATCGTGGAAAATCTGCTTCCAGAAGCTGCGCTTCTTCAGCCGCACGACCCCAGAGGGCTTTAATTCCAGCTTGAAATAATACCGGAACACCAGATACCAGGACAGGCACAAAAGGGCAAAGACACCAGCGACGACCGCCACAGGGATAATCAGGAATGACAGAAACTTGACGATTTTGAACGCTATAGAAAAGCCTTGACGGAACATAGAAACCTCCTATCAGACAAAGGGCAGTAAATCACGGATAACCCAGAAAAAGGACACCATGGCACGGAACACGGCAATGCCGATGATCAGGGAAATAATGGTTTTGATATGCCCCAGAGGGAGCAGATAGCAAATCATTTCCAGGGCACTTCGCAGGTATTCAAAAGCGGACGTGTTCACATCCCATGTTACATCCGGCAGCAGGGAGAAAAGGCCAGAGGTAACACCAAACAATATATCAATCAGTTTTTCCGTTACCATCTTTAGCCCCCATTTTTCTTTCGCTTTTCGCTCAAATAGGAATCCAGGCGGTCAATGGTTCCGACTTCTCCACGGAGCAGACCGGGCAGACGCAGGAAGAACCGCCAGGCGAAAAGCAGCCACAGGAAACCGGCAATTACCAAATCCATCGTTGGCTTGTATTGGGAATACCAGGTCAAATCTAAGAAGATCGTTCGGCCACCCATGGCCCAGGAAGCGGAACTACCCAGGTCAATATAAATAACCGGCGGGCGAGTGCCCAGGCCGGAGAAGAAGCCAGAGAAACCTTTACCGGTGGTCAGGATAGAGTTAAACAACGGGAATTTTGCTTGCAATGCGGCTACTTTCGCATCCCAGTAACCGACAGCCGGCACAAAAACCGCAGTCAGCGCAAGAACGATTGCATCCACCAGCGTTTTCGGCAGCGCAAGGGCCCATTCCTTTACATCCGTTATCCAGGCCGGGAATGTTACGGTAAAGAACTCTGTTATAGAAGCGGCAATACTTGCAATTGTAGCTTTTGTTTCTGCCCAGAATGTCGTCCACCAATCACTAATACTTTGAATCTTAACTTCAATCCATGCTTTCACATCAGCAATGGTTTGTGTCCACCAAGCCTTCATAGATTCCCACAAAGAATCTATTTTTTCAGGGATTGCCTGAATCGCTTCAAGAATGGAGTTCAAAAGAGATTGAAGCCAGCCCTTCAGGCCTTCAAACATACCACTCAGAATGTCAGGAGTTATAGGAATTACTTTATCTTCGTCCGGGGTTGCCGTGGTGGGTTCTGGTTCAGCTGTGGTAGGCTGAGGGGTGGTAGGAATAACGCCAGTACCTGGAAGCGTAATAGAAATTGGTAAATATGTAACACTATTATCAGTAACAGCAGAGGATACCCAAGAAGGGTATGCGGTTGTAACGTTTGTAAATCCAGCAGGAACAGCGGAAACGTTCAAATCCAAAGTAGATGAAGAACCAACAGGAAGCCCGGAAATTAAACCAAAGTGTTCAAAAGCAAATTGTGCGAGTTCGTCTCCAGAAAAACCAGAAGAATGGGTAACAACAGCCTTAGGAAAGCCATAATCTTTACGAACTTCTTTAGATCCTAAACCAGAAAAATAGATAGTAGAGCCAGAAGAACTGAAAGATTTACTTGGATTACTGTTAACCCTAAAAGAAGCAAAAGAATATGCGAGACAACAAACATAGTGAGAAATAAAACGATCATTCCACCCAGACCAGTCTGAAGAAGGTCTATGAATTATTTCGCAATAAAAAATAGAGACAGGAAAACCAACATTAGGCTTTATTGAAAATTCATAGTCTCCAAAAGGATTAACAGAAAAATCCATAGCAGACGATTGCGAAGATTGCGAAACAACCACATTCGAAGAACTCAAAAACTGTGCGCAAGCAGTAACAACATCAGTAGTAATAGCCGTCTTAAATTCATCGACCGTACTGCCATTATTGGCGAATTTTAAAACCTGCATCAGACCATCAGCGGTAACATAGCCCAGGGTTTTTAAGTGATCTACCGTATTAGAAACCGTTGAATCCCAGTCAGTAGAACTTGTGCCAGGCTTGACCCCAAGACCGAGGAGGGTAGCACCGACAACGCCAGCAGCACCAAGAGCAGTAAGACCGGCGACAACTGCGTCAGCTTCCGTCTTAACCGGCACGACCCCCGGGGCGGTCAGCAGGAAGGCCAGGGCCAGGAATAAGCAAAATATTCGTTTCAAACGGTCCATCCAGGAAACCCTCCAAACATCAGATAGCTAAGAAGCGCAAATACAATGAATTGCTCCACCAGGGCAATCAGAATCAGCAGCAGACAAAACGGCCAGTGAAAGTCTTTCATACCGTGGCCCCCTCTGATTTGTAGGCAATCCACACAAACAGGGCCGCAAGCAACAAGGAGCCGACAACCCAAGAACTTATATCCATAGAAACCCTCTTTTCGGTTTGAAGATTAAGATTCAAAAAATGCCCACCGGGGGAAGCCGGTGGGCGGGGGCAGGAATCAGGCAGAGTGCAGGACGCTCTGCAAGAATGCAATGCCCTTGCGAAGGCCGATGAAACCGACCATCACGGGAATGACCACGGGCAGCAGACCGGTAATCTGGGTGAGAACACCCTGCATCATTTCACCGGTGACAATGGTAGACAGCTGGGTCACAGTTGCGGCAGCATTTTCCATGTGGAAACCTCCTAAAAAAATATTTTGAAAAATTTATAACTAAAGTAGCAGAGAATGACCACAACGAAGAACAGCAGGAAGCTTGCAATCAGCTGGGCCGTATAGGAAAAGCCCTGTATCTCTTGCAGGATTGCCGTCAATGGCCCATTGTAATCATGGTCTATTACTTCAATTACCTGGGTGGGTTCAGTAGATTCTTGTGTAGGAGTATTTGAATCTTGAGATTCAATAGGGGTATTTTCTTCCGTAGCTGGGGGAACAGTTTCAAGCGGTTCCGTATCAGAGCCGTCAAAGCTGGTGTAGGGGTCAGAGGGCTCCTCCGGAATCTCGGAGGGTTCCGTAGCGGTCTCGGTCGGTTCCGTAATGATCTCGGTCGTTTCCTCCACGGCCCCGTCCTCTGAAGGAGGAGGGGCCGCTTCATCGGCAAAAGCGAAGGTGGGAACGAGCAGGAACAAGACAAGAATCAGGGGGAGTAGGGTTTTAAGGGACATAGAAAGCACCTCACAAGGGCTTAATGTTGTCGGATTTATTAGAAGTGAACTCCTCAAAGTCCCGGAATCGGCGGGTATCCTCGGATTCAGCCGGGAGACAATCCTTATAGAAGGAATCGTTATGTTCACGAACCAGGGCCACGCCCAGGGAGCCCATCCGGCGCAGGTCAGAGTAGACACCAGCGGCAACCGACTTTTTAAGAAGTTCCGAATAGCTCATATACCCGGGGGAGCTTTCAATAATGTCAACCAGGGTCAGAACCCTTGCACCTTCATCCGGTTCAGCAAGAAGCGTTGCAAGCCGGACTTTCAGGGGGCCAAAGACGGCTTCATACTCATATTGGTATTTGTCCTCATTGCCAAAGTGAACCAGATAGAGAAGCGCACTGTCCACGTCCTTGCAGGCTTCCAGGTAGTTGGGGGTAATGCCCAGGTCTTTAGCAATGGCCGTATTCCAGCAGGCATTCTTAAAACGAACGACTACATGCCAATGGGGCTTTTTGGGCTGGTTGTCCTCCGTCACGTCCTTGTCATGGAGAATGGCGGCGAAGTTGTAGCCCCCGGCCTTCATCTTCTCAATAGCGGCAGCGTGAGAAGCGTCCTCCGGGTAAAGAACCATAACGAATTTCCGGTCACGGAATTTTGGGGAATCACTCATAATAAACCTCCTAATATTGACACATGACACAACCAAGTGCTATGTGTTATTTTTATTAGAGTGTCATTTTGACACCTGGCACAAGCGGCGCTATGTCGTAGTGGCGCCGCCCGTGTCAAGAGGTGAGAAGGGCTTATCTTCTCTTGAGTTCCCTCTTGACGTCTCCGAACTGCTGGCAGACCTCGGAGAACATACTACGCAGCCCTTCCAATTCTCGGCGGAGCTGCTTATTTTCTTCTTTCATCTTCTCCAGGTCTTCCGAAAAGTTCAGGAGCGATAAAAGGTCTTTGATTGGTAATGTAACCTTCCAATCTGACGGCTTATCGGCCATCACAGGATACCGTCAACGATCAGAGAGTTGTTCCAGGTATGGTAGAAGATTTCTCGCTGGTCATCTACCTTGACCATACCGGCGGCATCCAGCATAGGACCGTCAATGTTGGCGGTTGCGGCACGGAATCCGGAAAAGCTGGAGTCCTCATAGACGAAAGAAACGGGGAGGAAGTCATACGCTTTCCCATTCTTTTTGCTGATACCACTCATGCGGCTTCCGATACCGACCACTTTGATTTTTGTTCTCATAGGGTTGTCCTCCTTAATGAAATAGTGTTGCGCAACATTTGCAATTGCGATATACTAAGGTTAACCTAGTTAACCCAAAAAGTCAAGAAGAAAATGCTAACCTGATAAAATTTGGTTAACATAGTTAAAAAAGCGAGCGTTAATTTAGTTAATATGGTAAAATGAGAGCAAATGAAAGGAGCGGTTATTATGGCAAAGAAAAGCGAAATGATTGGTTTCAAAACAACACCTGAAATCAAACAGGCACTTGAAAAAATTGCAGAAGCAGAAGACCGAACCGTAAGTTACATTATCAACCGTATCCTTGAAGAATACCTTAAAATTGAAAAATAAGATTCAAAAGGGGATAGAGAAATGATTGCAGGGGGATTCCAGCCAAATCCAGCCGCATTCGGGAACCAATTACTATGGAATGCTATCGAATTGATAGTAATTATTGTCATACTCTGGATTTTACGGGGAATAGTTCGCTTTTTTATCAGGCTTCTGAAAGGAATATGGACTTTGCTTTTCTACAGGGGCAAAGAAAGAGATCCTTTGCATTCCGATAATTGGCTAACCAGGGCGCAGGCCAAGCAGGAAATCCGTTTTCAAAACGCACTTCCTCCATTGCTTCCAAAGCAGCAGCCCAAGAAGAAAAAACGTTTCAAACGAAAAGGGGAGGGCGAAACCTGGTATCCATCCGGCTGGACACTAAACCAGGAAACAGGTCTATGGGAACCCCCGGATTACATGAAATAACCTTTTGAATAATAAGATTCAAACCCCGCTGCCTATGGGAATGCACTCCCAGGGCAGCGGGGTTATTTCTTTACGTCCCCAAAACCGGAACGCTGGGCCGGGGGCCGGAATACGGACTATGCCGTATTCTTGGAAAAAAATGAGTTGACACGCTCTTACGTTGGTGCAAATCCAAAGTATTCAGCGTGTCAATTCATTTTTTATTGCCCTAGCACCTCTCATTCTAGCAAAATTTCTGATTCCGTCAAGGCCAAGTGAATGATTGAAAAATATACCAGTGTGCGCACTGGAATATTTTTCAATCAGCCTTGACAGACCGGAAATCCCGCTGCATTGCAGCTGCAAGAGTATTTGCTTTCGCAAACACGATTTCCTATCAGAACCGCCCAGTGTGCACACTGGGCTATTTTCGCTTAGAAATGAGTGGCTAGGGCAGGCCAAAAAAGGAACCGGTACAAATCCACTGTACCGGTTTTGCGGGGGGAAAGTCAAAACCCCGCATACACAATATACCATGCCCAGAAAGGAAAGTCAACCATGAAAGAGACAGTAAAGACCAGCAGGACCGCAGGACAGCTCGAAAAGATGTTCAGAGCAATCAATCAGGACAGCTTCGGAGGAGAGCTGGAGGAACCCATTATCACGATTCAGAGCACACCAGGAGCCTATGGACACGTCACAGTAGGGAAGACCTGGAAAAGGAAGGATGACTGGAGACACGAGTTGAACATGGCTGCTGACTGGCTGGAAAGGCCCATTGAGAATGTCACGGCAACACTGATTCACGAAATGGTTCACCTGTACAACATCAAAAAAGGAATCCAGGATTGCAGCCGGGGCGGCTCCTACCACAACCGCAAGTTCAAGGAGGAAGCCGAGAAACACATGATTCACATTGAAAAGGATGACAAGTACGGATGGACGATAACCACGCCAACGGATGAATTGCTAGAGTACATTCTTTCCAAGGGCTGGGAGGAGTTCCAAATGAGCCGTTTTCCGTTCTCCGGAATCAGAGGCCCAGGGGGCGAAAAGAAGAAAGGAGGGGACACACAGGCCCCAGACGGCGACCAGCAAAAGCCCAAGAAAACAAGCTGGAAACACGTCTGTCCGAAGTGCAAAGCAATTGCACGAACGACCAGAGAAATCCCGCTGATTTGCGGTGGGTGCAACGTCAACATGGAAATTGAAGATTAAGATTCAAAAGGGGAGAGGGGAGACCTCTCCCCACAGGAGGTAAATATGTGTATCAGCAAAATCATTGAAGAAATCGGCGAATTGGCCAGACGGTCAAACATGACCTTTGAAGAAATGGTTGACTGGATTTCCCGGACAGACCGGGATGAAGAAATTCTACCTTGGGAGGATGAAGAAAAAGAAAACAAATAAAACCATTGAAGATTAAGATTCAAAAGGGGAGGGGGGAGACCTCTCCCCACAGGAGGTAAAGAGAATGAAGAAAATGAAAACAAATGAAACCGTTGAAATTAACATCATATATAACGCAAAAAAAGCGTTGCAACACAAGCAAGAAATGGACGATGCCGTTGCGGCCTACAAGGCAAAAATACAAAAAGATGAAAAAAGAGATACCATTACCGGAATTTGCTTAGCAGTTTTTGGGGCTATTTTGTTAATAGCAACGAAAATGGCTAGTTGGGCCATTGCGGTTGTTTTTACTGGCTGCATTCTGATAGCGACACACAAAGTATTCACGTCCTGGCTTACTGATATTTATAAGCCTAGCGATAAATACACGCCGGATATTGAGTATTATTTGGCGAGTGAAGGTAAGAAAATTTTAAGCATAACGGTGGAACCAACATTTGATTGGCTCCCTTCCGTTCGAATTATAGCTGAAAACGCAGATCACTCTACCACCAAAACAGAAATTGAATTTAGGGTCGTGGAGAGAACTGACCTCCAAAATATTGTTTTAGATGTTAACGAAGGCGTTATCTATGTTCCATACGAATCTTAAACATTTTATATAAAGAAATAAGACATACCGGGGAACCCAGCAATGGGAACCCCGGTTTTTTTATGTTCGGACATTTGAATATTGAGATTCAAAAAATCTTGACGATGAAACCCAGATACCACAGGCCAGAGATCGCAGCGGCCCCGGCCAAAATGACAACCGTTTCGGCGGTCAGATTGGCCATGTAGGATACTGTTTTCTTGACAAAACGCTTATGAATATTATTCATTTGAACACCACCAAACCCAGAAACCAAAAAGGACAATTGACAAACTACGGAAATTGAGCTATTCTAGGGGCAAAAAAGAACGGTAAACCCCGTAAAGGGAGCCGAAACAAGGAACAAAGGAGGAATCAGGACAAAGCCGGAGGGCCTGGGGAGGCCATAGGGCCTAAAGTATCGAACGCAACAAAATAGATGGTTTGTTGCGCTGTGCTTTCTTAAAAATAAACCGCTGACCACCCGAACAGCCGGATGAGGGAACCCCCGCCCCCTCCATCCGGCTATCCAGGCGGACAGCGGTCTTTTTGCGTGCGCTGGTGAACAGTTAGGAATAACCGAAGGTAAAGCGATAGAGGTCGAAACGCTTAGCCGTGGGTAAAGTTCCGGAACAGACGCCAGCCAATAGTGATCACCAGGATCGTACCGGCAACACCCAGGGCAATGGGCAGGATAGAGCCAATTGCGGAAGTGATGTTGTTGGCAGTAGTGGTCATAGCACCGGTCAGAGCAGAAGTTACAGTATCCACAGCAGTAACACCCTCGTCAGCAAGCATAATGCCATTCATGACGATTTCTCCTTTCCTACCAGCTAGAAACCCAGCGGGCAAAAGCTGATATAGTTTTATTTATCAAGCTTGTCAGAAGCCCTATAAAGAGCCCCAAGGCAAAGCCGGATAACATGATAGTTTGGTCCAGGAAGACCACAAAGTCAGGTGCCATAGCGCCCCCTTAAAACGTTCAGGCCCACAAGTGTCCCGCAGATCAGGAAGCCCACGAATATCACAGACTGAAAAGTTGACATGCTATTGCGCTGGATAATGTCCATATAGACAGGGGCTGTCGGCTCGGTGGGCGCTTCGGTCATGTAAATGATCGTCGTGGAACCGGTAGGCTGCGTTGTATCCGGAGTCGTTTCAGTTGCTTCCGGTTCAGAGGACAGCGGATCAGGCAGCTCATCAGGAAGCGCATCGGCCCAGGCCAGAGGGGAGAGCAGCAGTATGATCAGGGTGACCAGCAGAAGAGCAAGGAAAGATTCATAGTGCATCAGTATCAACTCCAAACGTAAAACACCGGTCAATCAGGTATAAAGGAAAACGGCAGAATCGGGAATAGCATGCTCCTGAATAAAATCATTGGCAGCTTCAAAAGTGTCAAAGAACATTACATCGGATAAATCCGGAGTCCAAGAAAGCTCAGAAGAATCACATGCAAGAAAATCAAGTGTCAGAAGATTTACAATTACATAGGACAAAGGAAAATCCGGGTCTATCGGTACAGATGTATCAGGAATCGAATCGTCATCAAGGCAAGCCGTCGCAGGAACGGCAGCACACAAGGTTTTATCAAGTTCAAAATCATTCATTGTTCACGCCCTCCTGATTCAGATCTGACAGTTGCTTTTTTAGTTTCTCATATTCCCTCTGTAGTCGTAGATATTTAGGACTAGGCCGAATAGCCCGTTGCCCGAGTTCCCGCACCAGGTCAGCAGTACCGAATATTTTAAGGTAACAGTCCAGGGCATTCCCGCACTGATTGATAATGTAATTGGTCAAATGGGATAGGTCATAATCCACCCCCGGAGCTGACCAGCAGCGAATAGAGGACATGGCCCGGGTAAAATCGGACCAATAAGGAGCCGTAGGCCACCGGCTCATATTCACACCGCTTGCCGGTTCTACATACCGGAGATAATTGACCAGGACACCACAGGCGTGGTCACCAAAGGTCAAGGAGCTGTCAGACCCAGGCATACCGGCGAGGAAGCCGGTTGCGATCTCATCACGCATCTGCATTTCAACACGAATCCAGTGCTGACCTTCCACGCACTTTTCCGCCGCTTTATCGTAAATACGAATCAGCATGTTGGATTGCTGGGAGCCGTGATAGATGGTGCAGCCATCAGAGCCGTACTGAACCATCCACTTCCGGGCCTTGCTGATATAGTGGTGGTCATCCGTGGCATCCCGCAGAACGTCAATATCCAAAAGGCCGGTATGGTCATCCATGGCAACGTCCAGGCGGGTGATATTGTAATCTTCCCACAGCAGGACAGAAAACAAATCATCCCAGGACGTGGAGGAATAGGACTCAAAAGTCCGGCAGCCTTTACCGGACATGTCCACACAAACACCCATATCCTCCCGGCCATCGTAGAGAATGGAGATCCCCTCAAAGGTCATCATGGACCGGTAACCGTTCCGGCCTTTTGGCATATCCTCAAAGGTGACAGAGGCCAGCCCCAGAAGGGAGATCAGGGAGCCGATACTGTCACATTTTGTTGTAAAAGTGAGCCAGTCATAGAGAATGCAATTTTCAGTCATTTTGTTCGCCCCTTGTATTTTCTACCCCCCTGTTAGTGGGAGGGGGGTCACCGGAACCCATCGTCAACCCTCGAAAAAGTTCCGGCAACCATGAAATTTACTAGATGGGGTACGTCTCACGACCAGCCCAGAAAGTTGCTAATCTGACACAAAGCGTTTCAGGTCACCGAATGCGATCATCATTTCCGTGAACTGTGACCGGAGCTGCTCTTGTGTCTTGCGAATGTACTTTACATCATCCTCTATCGTTTCCAGCCTGTCAGAGGCCTCCAGGAGGTCCACCAGCTGGGAATAGGGAATCAGTACTTGCGGGTCAAAAGGTGCTTTGACAGCCCGTGGGACCCGTTTCGGCTTGGTAACCATTCCGGTTACGCCAGTTCTTCATAACCCATGAGTTTGCCTTTCTGATTGAAACGCAAGTCATAGGATGCGGAAAGCTTGGGCTTAAAGTCAGGGAATTTTTCGGAGGAGAAAAATTGCTTCATCGCTTCGGCACCCTCCAGGCCCTCCTGGTCTTCATGGTTCAGGAAGAAGCAGGAATAACCCCTTACGCTTCCACCGTCCGCTGTCTTCATGTCTACGAACCTGTAGCCAACGAGTTCAAACATTGGTTGTTACCTCCTAACTAGGTAGATTATTATGGCACAAAAATGTGTCACTAATATAATGGCACAAATATGTGTCTTTGTCAACACAAATATGTGCCTTTTGCTACCATAAGCAAGAGGTGAAGACATTGGAAACGTATGAGATCATTCGAGGCTTACGAGAAGATTGCGACATGACACAGCAGGAAATGGCTGATATGTTAAAAATCGGAAGAACCATGTACCGAAGATATGAAACAGGTGAAACAGAAATACCGATTAGGCACCTCAAAACAATATGTCTATTCTTCAGGGTATCATCAGATTATTTACTTGGCCTACCGGATGGACTGCGAAGAAGAAAAAATATAAAATGATGAGGTAAAATAAAAGGGGAGTAGGGAAGCATCGTGGAGGCGCAGCTAAGAGAAATAGCACTTAAACTAGTAGAGTACATCACGGAGTACTTTGAAATCGTGAAAAACCACTTTTACAAAGTAGCCGAGCAATTTCCAACACTGACACAAGGAATAAAAGAAGTTTACGAAAGCATCCCGAGCAAATTTACAATTACAAAAGAGCAATATATCATTCTTTTCATGTGCAGTCTTTGCCTGATTTTCAGACAGCCACAAAGAGCGAAAAAAACAGAACCACAGCAACCACAGAAAATCAGCGGTACATTGATTGTACACAAAACACCAAAGAAGCGAGCAGGCCCTAAAGTATTGGGACAGAACTGGTATCCAACCGGCTGGACATTCAACGAGAAAACAAAACTATGGGAACCTCCTGACTTCCTGATAGCGGAAGCAAGCGAAAGATGGGTCTGGGATCCAGACAAAGGGATTTGGATAGATCTGTTCAAGCAAAAACAGGAAGAATAGCGCAGCCCTGGCGCTTCCAAAAAGCTCCCCTCCGGTTCATCCAGAGGGGAACGCTTTTATTCTAACTTTTTTGTGGGCGCATAATAGAGAAAAATAAATCTGGCAAAGTATCCGGAAGGCTGCACGATATGGGCAAAGGTTGCTTCCCTGCTTGCACCAAAATCAGGAACAGAAGCCAAAGGGACTGTATCTGCCGTAAGGATGCTGTCCATCTGATTTCCGACAGAAAAAAGAACATTTCAAAAATAATTTTCTTAAGCTCCAGGAAAAGTCGCTACAGAAAATTTGGGTGATGCAAGCATCACCCAGGCAAAGCCATTTTTGAAATGTCCTTTTTTCAGTCTTTCAGCAGCTTGACACCATCCCCACGGAAGATACAGTCTCTCCGGCTTTTCTGTCCCTGATTTGAGGTGCTGCGCAGGGTTCTAAACCGAACCGGTCGGATATAACTTATAGCAAAACATTCCTTTTCTCCCGTTCCAGCGGGAGCTGCTGCCCACCTGAGAAGAAAAAAGGTAGAATTTAGAGTAACAGCCTTCCCGCTGCCATTCCCTGGGAGCGGATTCTGTGCCGGTGCGCCAGGGCTGCGCTTTAGGTCTACCGTTTTTGTCCCGGGTGAATACCGTATCGGAAGGCCAGGCCGGGGGCCACTTTGACAAGGGCGCGAATAGGGGAGGGCAGGGGACCGGCAGGCAGCTGCCCGCGGTCTGACCGTCAGCTGAGACCAACGCCCCCAGGCGGCGCAATATCACCGGCGAGGTTCGCTACGCACAGAGAAACGGTCTGCCCATGAAAAAGGCCTCACCGTGCGCTTCCAGCTGCGCTATGGTGACCCGGCAGGCCTGAAGCAGCCCCAGGCATTGGGCAGCCTCCGGTCAAGTACACACGGGTGCGTGGAAAGCATTCGTCATATTGTATAAATCAGCATAATTGTGAACAGACAATTAAAAAGTAATTAATCACAAACTATATCTAATTGTATTTTCCATGTGTTGTACTATAATAAATGTATTTGCAACTTATTGTTAAGTTACTTTTTGTCAATAGGTACATTTAAAATTTGTGCAATATTTTTTCAAATTTTTATGGTAGTCCAAAAGGGGAGCACCGAAAAGGGCATAAAGTTGAAGAATGAAGGCAGAGGACCAGAAAAAGCCCTCTGCCTTGCTATTTATAGCTTCCATCCAAGTTCATTCCGGCCATCCGGGAACTTAGAAAGATGTTTCCCAGCTCCGGAGTAAATAAGCCAGCGGCCGATCCGCAGCGTATGAACCGGTTGGGTCAGTTTCTTCATTACCTGTTTGCCCTGGGAAGACAATTTCAGCTTCAGCTGCTGGTGATCTACCAAGGCGCCAGCGGTTTTTACCGGAATTTGTTCCTCTGGCAAGGACACGCTCTCGCCGGACGGCTTCTCCTCCAGTGCCGGAGCTTCCACCGCAAAGGTTCCGAAGGTGTCATAGATGGAATAGTAATACTTCCGGGCATGAACGAACTCACTTGAAATCTTCAGCTTCAGGGGATACCACATTTCAACCACGACGAATGTGTTACCGCCAAAGAGAATCGACATGATCTTACCACCCAGGCCGTAGTTGCTGAGCTTCCGGTGAATGAACTCATATTCGATAACGCCCCTGATCTGGCGGTCGATCATCCGGTCAAACTGAGCAATCAGAGTCACGTCATAGCCATACTTCCGATGCTGGGAGAAAAACGACAGCCAATCAGAGCGGCCCTTCTGCTGCCAGTCCCGGGAGTTGAACATCAGCTGACACTCGTCAATGACCAGGAGAATGGCCCCCTCCTTGATTTTCTTTCCCTGAAAGAACTTCCGGGAGTAGTTGATCAGATACTCTGGATTCAGTTCGTAGTTGGGAACATAGGTGTAATTGGCCCTTTTGAAGCGGGACAGGTCAACAGGGAAGTTCCCGATCACCGGCTTCCCCATCCGAGACCGGTTGATCACATCCCGGGCATTGTGCAGCGACTTCCCCGAGCCGGGTGTACCGGAATACAGTCGAATCATATCATTCCACCATCTTGAGCCAGCGGAGAATAGCGGAATAAGCATAGTACAGGAAAATCGCATTGACCCAGGCCGCCGTGATTTTCGCTACAGTACCCATCGGGATAAACCAATTGATATAGCCCAGGTAGGGAACACCGGAGAGATAGGAAATCCAGTCCCGGAAAGGGGAGAGGGGCAGGGCATCCATGACCAGCTTCCCGAAGTTCGTCCACATGGTTTTCAATATGTCCATAAAAGCACTCCTTTACCACTTGATGAATTTCCGAGTAGCCACCGCCAGAGCGGCAATGTACACGGCAACAACCATATACCGCACGGATGCAGCCACACCGTTCCAGGGAGACAAATCTATATTGACCGAGTAGACCTGACCCATGAAAGACGTTGCAAACGTAAACTTGGGAGCTTCCGGAGCAGCACAGAGAGCATCTATCATTTTCTTAATGTCCCCAGGAATACAGAACGGAAAGAAGTCTTTAATCATAGGGGTCATCATCTGATTGAAATCAGGAGGACCACCTCCACCAGGAACCTCTGTTTCATCCGGATTAGGATCAGGATTCGGGTCAGGGTTCGGCTGCGGCTCTGGGTTTGGATTCGGATTCGGGTTCTGACCGGCGCTATTCATAGCCTGCTGCAAATCATTGACCATCTCATCAGGCTTGAGCCCCGGATCCTTGTCCTTCTGGGCCTCCTGTCCACCTAGCGTAATTGCACCGATGAGACCTTCCAAAGCAAGCATCCCGTACTTAAAATTGATCTCCGGCTTCGATGAACCATCGCCACCTTCATTACCATCAGGATTCACAACATACAGCGGCGCAGGCTTGAGGATCTCCAGGGCAGAGGTGCCGTCAACTTCTTTGGATTGATTGTACTCAAAGGAAGGGGCACCAAAGGGCTGATAAATGACGATAGATGAAAAAGGCATCTGAACACTTTTCCATACGTAAAGATCTGGACCAGAAGAAGAAATTAAATCAGGATAATAAACAAACAGAGTACCACCTTCACTATGAAAAAGAAAAGATGAAAAATTAAATGTAAAATCAAAAAGTTTAGAATGATCATCTAAACTAGACGCCGAAAAATAATAGCGATTCGAATAAGGAGGATGGGAAGCTGAAAGAATAGCAGGAATGCCATCTATATACGCACGGCAAGAAACAAAATCCGGCCCATAAAACAATCCACAAGAGGAGGGTTGATGAAAAGCAAACTTAGCATTTTCTTCAGTAAAAAAATCATCCGGTGCATTCAAAGGAACACCAATAGGGATATTTTTATAAATAGAACCTTTAAAATCTGAATCAATCAAGGTAGACGAATCAGACGGAAAAGTAGACTTAATATCCGGCAAAATAGCATTGAAAACATCACGGACATCTGAAGTTAGCAACAGCTTTGTACCATCCACAATAAGCTTCTTTGTAAGAAGCCCAGCCAATGACAACTTCACCGCAGGCTTTGACGTTAAAAGACGAGAAATAGCCGTATTGGCTCCGGCATTGGTCGCAAAAGTGACCCCCGCCCAGGACGTTGCCAGTAGCGCCAGAGAAGCAATCAGAACATCATCCGCTACAGCGACAGCCTCCGCCGGCTGAACAAGAGCAGGGGACAGGCAGCAGCCAAAGGTCAGAAGCGCCAGCAGGCAGCATAACACCCGGCGAAAATGAATATTTGAGAAAAACCGAGAAATCATAACATTTCACCCCAAAATGAACGATAGGGAAATACTTATAGTGCAAAACATGTATTTGAACAAAACAGCGCAATCAACCCGGCTGAAATAGTTTAGAAAACTCAGTAAACAAGCGAATAAAGGCACATTCCAAGCAGCCGAAAAATCCAACGCAACAAAAGGAAGGATTTGAGCCACCTTATAACGATACGTTTTAAGAAAAATGCCGCAGAAAAAAGCAAGATTGACAAACCGGGGAAATAGCGTTATTCTAGGAGCAAAAGAAAGGGGAAACCCATAAAGGGACCAAAAAAACAAAAGAAATGGAGGCATCAGGAGAACGGCAGCCGAAAGCCTGGAGGGCCAAAAGATGCGAACGCAACAAAATAAAAATTTTGTTGCGTTCGATAGATGAATTATCAAACAATTGTCCTCTCATACGTTCCGGCACCGTTTCCTGATGAAAAACATTATGCAGCAATATCGTGACTGTCCGCAGGTTTTGCGGGATTTTTTGACGTATCACGAAAATATCAAAGGTCAGTCTCAATTAACGATTCGGGAATACTATCTGGATCTTCGGATGTTCTTTCGATTCATGAAGTTGATGCGAAACGAAATGCCCATTGATACGGATTTGGAGAGCATTGATATTCGTGACATTGATCTGGATTTTATTGGCAGCATTACGCAATCGGAGATTTTTGATTTTCTTTCCTATCTGGCTAATGACCGTGTCGCCCGGCCGGATATGGCGGTTCCGGAGCATGGCATTGAAGCTGCCTCTCGTGCAAGAAAATTGTCCGCCATCAAGTCCTTTTATAAGTATCTAACCGTTAGAACAAAACAGCTGACAGAGAATCCCGTAGCGGACCTGGAATATCCGAAGTTACGAAAAAGCTTGCCAAAATATCTTACTTTTGAGGAGTCCTCTGCCCTGCTCCAGGCTGTGTCCGGAACAAACGAAAAGCGGGATTACGCTATATTGATGCTTTTTTTGAATTGCGGTATACGGCGAAGTGAGTTGGTCGGCCTGAACCTGACAGATGTATACGAAGACAGGATCCGCGTTGTCGGCAAGGGAAATAAAGAACGCTTTGTCTACTTTGGCTCCTCTTGCAGGAAGGCCATCGATGCTTATTTGGAGGAACGCAGCAAAATGGAACTGACGGATAACCGAGCCTTGTTTGGCTCTCGTGACAAGAATCGGATCAGTGTGACGGCCGTCCACCGGTTGGTAAAGAAAGCCCTGCTAAAGGCTGGATTGGACAGCTCCCAGTTTTCTGCCCATAAGCTACGCCATACCGCAGCGACCATGATGCTCTCCGGTGGTGTCGATGTAAAAACCGTCCAGGAAGTCCTTGGCCATGAAAATTTAAACACCACCCAAATCTATACGCATATCGAAAATACGGAACTCAAAATTGCCTCTGAAGCAAATCCGCTTTCCAAACTTGATTTTTCGAAATAAATCGTATAATATAGAAAAAGCAACTAATAGTTTACATAATTCGAGGTGTATTAATGTCAATTGGAGAACGCATCACGGAGCTTCGGAAAGCAGCTTCTCTCTCCCAAGGCCAGCTTGCGGAGCGTATGGACGTAAGCCGCCAGGCTGTCAGTAAATGGGAAAATGACTTATCTACGCCGGACCCATTGCGCCTGATTCAATTGGCCGAGGCGTTAAATACCGATAGTGAGTATCTGGCCAGCGGAAAACACGCCCAGCTCCCCTCCCCTCCAATTGTCCTGCGCCAGGTGGAGGAGCGCCCTGTTTACATCGAAAAAGTCATTGAGAAACCGGTCTATATTGAAAAAGAGTCTTCACCAGCGCCTCCCAAAGTGATCACCAAGGAGGTTCCAGTCGAGCGGATCGTGGAAAAGGTGATTGAAAAGCCAGTTCTGAAAAAAGTTGTTCATGTTCGTTATCGAAATGATCCATTTCTATTGATCCTTGCGGCTGCGCTTGGCTTGGTCTTAGGGCTGATCCTTGGATTGCTGCTATAATGCAGGAATATTCGTGCTATAAAATAATGAGGAACCATCAAAAAAACGGTTCCTCATTATTTTATAGCGCTATTTCAATCGCTTCCCGGAGATTACGCACCTTGTAAGCGGTCATTCCATCCGGAATTTCCAGCCTTTCTGATCGTCCATACGGTATGATGCACTTTTGAAATCCCAGCCGCTTCGCTTCTTCTAGTCGTTGGTGCATGTGGGAGACTGTACGAATCTCTCCCGTCAAGCCAATCTCACCAATGGCCACCAAATCGTCCGCAATTGGCCGGTCCCGGTAGGAAGATGCTATGGACAGTGCCACCGGCAAATCCGCACCAGGTTCATCTAGGCGAAGTCCGCCGATCACATTGATATATGCGTCAAAAGCTGCTGTTTTTAGCCCTGCACGCTTGTCCGCCACGGCTAATAGGAGCATCATTCGATTGAAATCAAATCCATCAGCGGCCCTTCTGGGAACATTTGCCATGGTTTTCGCCACAAGTGCCTGCACCTCTGCAAGTACAGGCCTTGTACCTTCCATCACACAGGCAACACAGGTGCCGCTGGCCCCCTTGGGACGACCTTCCAAGAGCATCTGGGAGGGGCTTGGCACTTCCTCCAAGCCATGCTCCATCATTTCGAAGACACCGATTTCATTGGTAGAGCCAAAACGGTTTTTTGCGGCACGGAGCAGGCGGTAGGAAGTATTGGAATCTCCTTCAAAATACAGCACACAGTCCACCATATGCTCCAGCACCTTGGGACCGGCAATATTCCCATCCTTATTGATATGCCCAACCACAAAAATCGTAATGTCCTCAGATTTGCTTAGCTGCATCATGGCCATCGTGCAGTCTTTCACCTGGGATACGCTGCCCGGAGAAGAATCGTTATCCTCCCGGTACAGAGTCTGAATCGAGTCAATGATCAGGACATCCGGCTTGAGTTCCTCAACAGCTTCCAAAATGTCTGATAACCGTGTCTCCGAAAGAATATATAGCTTCTCAGGAGCAACCTCCAGGCGCTGTGCGCGGAGTTTTAGCTGTCGCTCGCTTTCTTCGCCAGATACGTATAGGACGCTTCTGTCCGCACACAGGCTGTTGCAGATCTGCAATAGCAGCGTTGATTTGCCGATTCCGGGCGCACCGCCTACCAGAACCAAGGATCCCGCCACTGCACCGCCGCCCAAAACCCGGTCCAGTTCCTTCATGCCGGTGGAGAAACGGATTTCAGCATCCGTATCCACATTTTGAATCTTCTGGGGCTTTTTCCCCTGCCCGACCGGATTTGACTTTGTTTTCCCGGGCATCAGGGGCTTTTCAATATGCTCTTCAAAGGTATTCCACGCCCCGCAAGCAGGACACCTGCCCTGCCATTTAGGGCTTTCGTTGCCGCAGTTTGTACAGAAAAAGACGGTTTTTGTCTTTGCCATAGCAAATCTCCATTCTTCTTTTCGATGCTCTGATTATAGCAAATGGAGTTGACGCGGTCAAGACAGTTTCCTGCTGACAGATGTCCCTATAACCGCAGCGATTGCTTTTTGGTATTCCGGCTGCGATAATTTCTTTTCCTCCTGCATGTTTGATAAGAAGCCGCATTCTATTAAAACGCCTGTTTTTTCGCATTTTTCAAGCAGATATATTCCTTTCCCAGATTTTATTTTTCGATGGCTTCCGGGATTTAATGTGCTTAAAAAGGAATTCTGAATAACTTCTGCCAGTTGTCTGCTCTCCTCATTGCCCGCATAAAATACCTGGGCACCGGAGAATTTTTCCTGTGGAAAATAGTTTTGGTGAATGCTCAAAAGTATCGCGTCTTCTGTTTTATTGACGATTTGAACACGATTTTTCAAGTCATTGATCTTTTTTTGTGCCAGCGTCTCCCCTTTTTGATATATCGCCGTATCTGTTGTCCGGATCATATAGGTCCGGTAGCCCAGAAACCGCATCACTTCCTCCAGGCGCAGCGCAATCTCCAAATTATAGGTGCTCTCCGGTCGTCCCGTGCAGCTGATCGCGCCGCCATCCTCCCCACCGTGTCCCGGATCAATAATGACCGTGTATTTTCGCCGGACCGGTATCTGTTCTTGAATAAAGGAAACCGTCTGCGACCCGCCCCATATTCCTATGGATGCCAGCACAAAAACAACCGCATAGCATAGGAACAGTCGGTACAGCTCCTGCTTTCTTTCCACATAAACCACCCCATCTTCAATATACGTTCCGCGCCCACGCCTATGCACACAGAAGCGGGAAAACAGCATAGTATGACTCGGAATCACTTTTCTAAATGAATTTCGAGGGGGAGTTACTTTGATTTCCAAAATGAACCAGTCCTCTTGCGCAGAGGGCCGTCTACCTGGTGCAGCGCCGTTGGCGAACCCCTATGTTCCCTTCCAATTGGAAGGTCCGGTTCGCTATGAGCCAAGGAAAGCAATCGTTCGAGGGACCCTTTACCCGGGGCTGGACCTGCCTTTGCTTGGAATTGTCAACAAAAACAATCTGCCCGTCACACCGCTATCCGAATTACAGGTGCTGGCGTTTGCGGTGCAGGAACTTGCGCTTTACCTGGACACCCATCCGGAAGATGCGGAAGCTCTGGAGCTTTACAAGCAATACCAAGAAATGTATCAAAAATGCGCAACAACCTACCAGCAACAAATTCGTCCTTTGAATCACACGTCACCAAGTCAACACGGCACCTATGCTTGGCTGGATGATCCTTGGCCCTGGGAATTTGCCGCAAATAAGGGGGAATAAATTATGTTTCAATATGAAAAGAAGCTCCAATATCCAGTGAAAATCCGTCAGCCCAATCCGTATCTTGCAAGGATCATCATTTCCCAGTACGGTGGCCCCGATGGAGAGTTGGGGGCCAGTCTGCGCTATTTGTCCCAGCGTTACTCCATGCCATTTGATGAGCTGAAGGGGCTGCTGACGGATATTGGGACCGAAGCATCGAAACTGTTCCACTCCGGTGTATTCGCATCTGGAATCAATTCCTTCATTGCGTAAGCCCACTGAAAAGGCAATAGATGAAGGTACACGCTGATATGTTCGCTGTTCTCAATCACCATTTTATCGAGCAGCTGGGTATAGGCCTCGTCCTCCGCTTCTACGCCGGAGAGAATTTCATTGACTGCGTTTTTGATGGAAATCATCAGCTCCTCTTCCCTATGACGAAGCTCCTCCTGCTGGGACACACTGGTCAGGAGCGACTGCTGGGCTTCGATGGCCGCATCCTGTTTTTCCCGCTCCGCAAGGTACTTCTCTTTGGGCATCTCCCCAGAGAGGTATAAATCCAGCAGCTTCTCCTTCTTCGCCTCGCAGCCCGCAATCAACCGCTGGGCGGCCTCGGTGTCAACGCCAGACATATCCTGCTGGATGACCAACTGAATAACCTTCAAGAGATTGTCTGTAACCTTACCTTTGTCAAGCCGAAGCTGTCGCATAACCAAGCACATGATATGGATTGCATCCTCATTGCGAATCCCCGGGCTGGTACAGCCCACTTGGTTTCCGGCAGCATCAATATGGGGTCGTCCGTTCTGGCTGGCCTCGTAGCAGCGCCACCCTTTATAGCGGCTCCCGTCCTTTCTGGTTTTATATCTGGCGACATAGCTGGAACCGCAGCATCCGCATTTAATCTTCCCTGAAAAGGGATAGCGGTTTGAGTGCTTGGATTTCCCTTTCATAGAATCGGATCGCTCATCCAGAATCCGATTGGCTTCATTGAACAGCTCTCTGGAAATGATAGGTTCGTGATGATCCTTGAGAATCACAAATTCCTCTTGCCCTTTGTTGTATTTCTTATCATGGGACAGATAATCAGGAGTATATGTTTTCTTTTGAACCAGATCACCGCAGTATTTTTCATTACGGAGCAGCCGTAGGATAACAGTATTAGACCATTCCTTGACCCGCATCGGGTTAATTCCGGCCTCCCGCAGTTCCCTGGCAATTACATGAGTGCCCTTCCCCTCTTGGACAAATTTCTGGAAAATCAACCGCACTACCTCTGCGCCATCCGGGTTGATGGTCATTTTCCCGTCGGCAACATCATAGCCCAGCATACTTCTCCCGAATACAACGCCCTGCTCCATCTGTCGCTTCTGGCCCCATTTGACCCGCTCAGAGGTCCTTCGACTCTCTTCCTGGGCAATGGAGGACATGATGGCCAGCCGCAGCTCCGCATCACCGTCCAGAGTGTTGATGTTGTCATTCATAAAGATAACACCTACACCCAGCTTCTTCAGCTCCCGGGTATAGGAGATGCTGTCCAGTGTATTTCGGGCGAAACGGGATATTTCCTTGGTCACAATCAGATCCAGTTCCCCGTTTTTGGCGCAAGCAATCATCCGATTAAAGGCTTTCCGCTTTTTCGTGGTAGTTCCGGACAGCCCTTCATCTGCAAACACCTCGAAAAGCTCCCATTCCTGGTGGCACTGGATGTACTGGCGGAAATAGCGCTGCTGGCTCTCAAAGGAATTGGCCTGATCCTCATTGTCCGTAGAAACACGGCAGTATGCGGCGACCCGCTTTTTCGTCTGCTGGAATCGGCGCTCCTGATTCATCAATTCATAGCGATCAATAGACATGAAATGCCCCTCCTTTTTGGAAATACTGCAATTTTACGGCAGCCTTTTCAAAAAGTCGAAGGTGCCAATCCTCTGTATGTAAAAGCACCGAGCCTAGGCCCGGTGCTTGCTACGCTCCTTCGTATACTGCTTTTCAATCTCCGCTATACAGCGCTCCTTTTGCGCATGGGTCAGGAGATTTCGCTTTTCCAGGGAGTAAAGAATGGATTGCTGCAAATGAAGCAAGAATTCCGAGTATTGCGGCTCCATCAAATCAGGAACTGCTTCTCCTACATAGACATACTCTTTCGGCTTCAACAGGGCAGACCTCCCCTGCCCTATTCTATTGCGGCACCTCAAAATTCATACCTTGCTTAATGCCCCTTCCGCTTCGTAATTTCATATTCCACCCCCATCCGTTGACTACAATAGGTACAAAGCTCTTTCTCGTTGCTGACAGGGTTCACCCGTCTCAAAAAATAAGCGCCTGAGCCATAGAAATTATCGGCACAGGCACTGCAAAGACAGAGTGTCAGTTTTTCCGAGGCGACAGGAATCAGACCAACGCTAATAGCCAACGCATGGTTCAGCCCTCTGCATTCCCCTTCAGAGAGTTTCCCGATGTACTGTACCAGACGTTTCTTGTCGATGGTACGAATCTGTTCCAGCATCACCATAGACGGCTGGGAAAGCCCATTCTCAGAGCCTAAATGATAGTGGGTCGGGAGCTTTGCTTTCGTGCCGATTCTAGTGGAAATAGCCGCAACAATGGTTGTGGGGCTGTGCCGGTTGCCTACATCATTCTGGATGATGACCACCGGGCGATAGCCGTTCTGTTCAGAGCCAATGCCCGTCCCCAGGTCCGCATAATACAGTTCTCCACGAAGATATGTTTCGTTCATATGTTGATTGACCTCCTTAGTTTATAGGCTTTCTGCCTATGTAGAAGCCAATTTGTCCTCGACACCCCGGCTCTTTGGGAAGTCGCCAAACGGCTGGCAGCGTACCAGCTCCACGGGATGTTCTGCGCCCTCACATGGTTCTCATGTGACCGCCCTCATTGCGTTCCTAGCTGTGACTGGACGGGAGTATCATTGTCCCCACTGCCTGTTATCGCCCTGCCGGGAGCTGCCCGACAGTCTTAGAAACAGTTTCTCGCTCCGTGCTGGGGAAAGCTGAACAGGTCAGAAAAAACGCTGTGTCCTGATATTTTCCCTGCACATCCCGGCGCAGTTTCTAAGGTGGCTTATGCTCATCGCAATAGCAATGGGAATGTGTTTGACGAATGGGTATTCTTTTTTCAAGCTGCAAATCCGCTCCTCAGACAGAGAAACAGGTGAAGGATTTAACCCCTTCACCTGTTTGCTCACTTATCGGCTAAAAGTGTAGTCTTAAAAACCAATTTTTTAGAAAAATTCTTTGAGCTTATTCAGTGCGATATCCACGCTGAATTTGACAGCTCGTTTGGTGCAGCCTTCCATTTCCGCAATCTGCTCAAAGGTGTATCCGTCGAAGTAATACAGCAGCAACCGACGGCGCTGAATCTCCGGTAGTGTCAGGATTGCCTTATGTAGCTTCTGATATAGGAGCTTTCGGTAAACCTGATCTTCCAGCGGTTCCGGAGCTGCTGCGGATCGCTGGTTCAGAGTTCCTTCCGTTAAATCAGAATGCTCATAATGTCGGCTGACCACATTTAGGTGCGATATATCCTCCAATTCGTATTTGTCAAACACGGCGTAGAGCTTTTCATCGACCTGTTCTTTATGATAAACCCCTCGACCGTCTGAAAACGAGATAAAGCATCTGCCATTTTCTACGGAGAGTACATATGGGTTGTCTTTATCCTTCTTTCTTTTCGGATGGTTCCCATCCATATTGGCTTCCTCCAATCAATCTGAATTTTGAAGATTCAGATTGATTGGAGGTGAGCGGCAATGAATTACCGCTGCATTTTTATAGGAACGTTCCCTGTTGGAACATATTTCCGGCTTTAGGGCGCAATGGGTTTGTCGTCTATATTGAAATGCAATTTATGACATTGGCGACATCGAATGACCATAAACATACTCCTTTTACACTTGGAATATATTTCCGTTTCGGATACATTTTGTTGTATTCAAAGAAAAGATGTCGTATTGTAGAATATTCACGAGGTGAATTTGGAATGCCTGAGTATTCTCGTGCTCTGGGAGATGCGGTTAAGCGTGCCCGTATTCAACAGGGTCTTTCTAAAAAGCAGCTTGCAGATATGATCGATGTCGATGTGCGTACAATCACAAACATCGAAAATTATGAAAGCAATACGACTTTGCACGTTTTATACCGTTTGATGAACACGCTAAAGATTGATTCCCGTGTAGTGTTTTGCCCTGAAAAGAAACAGGAATCCCAGCTTCACTTCCAATTAAAACAGTTCATTGAAGAATGTACGGAAGAAGAAGTCGCTGCTTTGATCCCGGTTTGCGAATCCGTCACCAGAGTACTTCGCACCCAAAAAGGATCAATGATAGAAGAATAAAATAAGAGCCTGCTTCCCTACAAAATAGGGTTAAAGCAGGCTCTTTGCTTTTTACAAGCGGCTCATTTTGCTTTCCAGCATCTTAAATTGTATGACATCTATCCGAATTTCGGTTTTGCACTTTGGACAGTACAATGGAAATCGAACCAGGATAGTATCTTCGTAGACTTTGGTCCGTGATTTTCCCCTGCAAATTGGGCACCGAATCCATCGTGAACCCATTTGTCTGTCACTCACATAAACTCCTCCAACTACGCCCCAGCTCTGCGTATGGTCGTCCGGCCTTTATGGGGCAATTGTTTTAGCGGTTTGAATTATTCAAATAATGGAAACAGCGTCATTGGCTCTAGCGTATTTCCAGCAGAGAGGAACACTTTCCCACTTTCATCCGGCTGGAACACCAAATTCATAACGGTTTCTCCTTCCTCATTTCTTCCCTCCGTTACCCATCCGGAGAAGCGTTTTCCCTCCGGGGCGGTCACAACAGGACACATCAATTGGGTAATGGAGGTATCATAAAAGTCAGTTTGCAGGACGGTATCTCCATTTTTGAAGGTAAGGCGGACCTGCTGGTTTTCTTTCATCACATCCTCTGTGGTCATGGCATAGCAGAGCCATTTGTCAGAGGACTGCCTTTCAAAGAACAGACTTTGGTCAATAATGCTTTCCTTGACGCTGCCATCCTTCCGATGCTGGTTCAGGGTCACAGATACCCGGACAGAAAACAGTGTATCCGAATACCGGCAGAAATCCGAAACAGTCTCATTGGTAAAGTCAAAGCTTGCAGCCCCCTGGACGAAGCCCAGTTCCGTGCCGGTGATGGCGTTGTAGGCATCCGAACCTTTTACAAAGTACTCGGTAACATCCTTCCGGCTGGCCTGCTTCATCATATACAGGGCATAGGTTTTGATTGCATTGAGGGCGGTGCTGCGCTGAGTATCAACCATAGTGCGCTCAGTCGTCTGCTCCGTAAAAGTATGGGTAGCTTCATCGTAGACGACATCCATATCATTTCCGTTTCCGTCAACGATCCGAACGCTAGGCACGGTAGAGCTACCGATGATTTCCTGGGTGCAGATGCGGATACCTGTCACACCAACGGGCAAGTAATCCTCTGCCTGCATGGTGCTAATCTGGATGGTGGCACTGTCGTCCAAAGCAGTTCCGTTCACATAAGCCGTATGTCCATCCAATTTTTGAATCCGATAGCTGATTTCTTCCTGCTTCAAAAAGAACATCACTGTGCCCAGTTCCCAGTCCGGGATGTCTGTTTGGGCAATTCCCTGACTTTGATTCACCAGGGTAAATTCTGCAATTTTTTCTTTTCCCAGACGTATCAGATATTTTTTATCTCCGGATAGTCCGGTAGAGGTTTCCATGAAGGTAAGTGCAGAGCTTCCAACGGTGCCCTCCATACTGTTTACAAAAGCGTCCCTGCTCCCATAAGAGGAATCCTGTGCCAGATCGTACAGCGTTCCCCAGTCGTGGGCAGCAAACAACTGGATAAATACCTCCGAGGCTTTTGCCGACGGCTGGGCCAATTCGTAGCGGGTCAACCACCTTTCTAGTTCGTTCAACCCGAAAAAGGATGCTCCGCAGAACAGGAGGACGCAGAGGAAGAATATTGTATAGAATACGATGCTTCCGGTATGAGACCCCCTGCTGCGAGAAACCGTAGTCCGGTATTTGGATGAAGCAGGCGCTATGCTTACAGATGATTTGCTTTTACGCTCAAATTTTCCCTGATACATAACTCATTCCTCCCCAGCGGGCCGAACCATCCAGAAATCCGGCATCTTTCTCGGCTCCGACTGAAGCAAAGAGTAGCTGTTCATGATTCGAACCTCTCCGCTGTCACCATAGCGACCATAGGTATCCCGATACATCATGACCGTGGAGGAACCGCCGTCCATATTGCAGGCGTTCACAGCTCCATACTCTACCATGATGTCGATGGCATCCTTATATTCACCGCCCATGGAACTGGGCTGTCTGCCGTCGATACAAACGAATATCACCGTACCGTCCGCTCGCTGTCCAATGGCTGTTCTGGGATTCAAACCGGACACCTTATTGTAGGCTTCCATATTGATTTCGCCGTTCATGATCAGAACCGGCCCAAAGCAGCAGCCATCTCGGATATTCAATTCTTCCGCTTGGGCCTTGGAGAGATTATCCGTAGAAACAACAAGAATATTGTCCTTTGTAAAGCCCGCAAACCCGCTGGTTTCCGAGGGTTTCCCAGAAGTCCAGACACATTCCCCATCAGAGTAAACCAAACCTGCAGGGAGCGTGCCTACATAAGATCCGGTAGTGCCATCATCGTTAAACGCTCCACCATTGATGCCCGCAATAGCACCTTCATCCGCCATCGCAGCCGTCAAGCGTTTTCCAGGGATGCTGGTGCTAAAGCCGTTGTGGGTGGAAATCCCCAAATAAACCTGGGCAGGGTCACGGACCAGCATCACTTTGGCGTTGTATGTTCTTCCGTGAACATCCTCAATACGAATTCCGTCTGGGCAATCAGCCCATTTGCTGTCACTCCCCGCCTGATTTCCACGATTGATAATCACAGCGCTGGTATCGGTCAGATTATCTTCCAGCCCTGTGTCAACATCGGCCCGAATCTCCGCAACGGTATCTTCTCCAATGAATAGTGCCGGTACCCATTTGGTGGCGCTGGCCTCAATGAGCGCCATAGTGAGCTGATTCCGTGCCGTGGGGGAAGGCCCGTTGAATACAAGATTCAAAACCAGCAGCAGGTCCCCAAGCAGTAGGACGATGACTGCAATCAGTATCAGCAGGAAGCGGCGAATGATTCTACCGAGCATGCTATCTCCTTTTTTCTTTCGGAATGGAATGACTGCCATATTTTGAGTGCTACTAGATGCCCTGTTTACGGTATTTTGTTCTTTCTTCATGATGTAAACCTCATATTTTTTCTTCACTCCGCAGGTGATTTCCTGTTGAATGAGCTGGTACAATCATAGCAGTCGAATAATACTTTGGCAAAGGTATGGGCTCGGTATTTATATACTTGACATAGCAGGTAGGAATCTCCTTATAACAACTATTTCAACATTTAAATCACCCAACACCTTATTCCTCATTTTTTAAAGCTTGAATGCAATGCTCAAGCACTGACAGGTCGCTGTCAAAATAGACATTTACGAATTCTGTCACAAGCATTTTTTTGATTAGCTCTTGAGAAACCAAAGAGCGACACATGGCGTGGTGATTCGCAATAATCCGTCGGGCCGATAAACGTCTAATGACTGTATAAGTAGTTGACTTAGACCAAGTAAGTTCTTTTCGGCATAATTCCACAAGATTAGTAGAACCTATTGGTTCATTTTTCCAGAGAATTTTACAAAACTGATACTCACTAGGATAAATGATTGATTTTTTCATAAGATTTAGCAAAAACGCAACAGCTGTAAATCAGTATGAATATAGGAACTACACCCAGTGCAATCCACGAGAACGTATTTACTGTCTCCGAAATAATTATTGAAACAAACATGCAGATTAATTCTGTTATGGCAATCCGGACTAGTAACATTTGTTCTATCTTCTTTACAGACATTCCATTTGTAAGAAGTATTCCCCACTCTGCTTTGGAACTGAACCTTTCCTGAAGCAAGTTTTCCCGTGTCAGGATTGCAGAGCAAGCGACAAGTACCGCACCTACCAAAAAATTCTGCCAGGTCTGCTGTTCCAACAGGTTCCATGCAAGACTGGTGTCTGTATTTGCGCCTACTGAAAAATTATGCTTCCGCAGCTTCGCACTCGCTTCTTCCACAGCGCCTTTGTTTGTCAGCAGAAAAGCAACATCTGTTCCTGTAAACTGCACCCCAAACAGTTTGTGTGCCACTTCATAGCTCATATAAATACGGGGCGTTTCCGATTCGTCCTGATAAATCCCACAAACCTGTGCTTTTGTCTCCACATCTCCGCTTTTCAGCAGAAGTTCTTCCTGGACCGCAATTCCAGGGTCATCGTCCTTCTCGGCAAACAGCCTGGTTGCGGCCTTATTCAGCACAAGGTAGGGCATGTTGGTATTATCCGCGAAGAGTGTTCCGTCTGTCAGATGCACATTCAGATAGGATGCGTACACCGCATCAATTTGATTGCTTACGTCTTTTTTTCCATAAGTCAGTTGACAGTTGACTTGCAGAATTGGGCTAACTCGCTCTACACCAGCAATTTGAGAAAGCGTATTCAGATCAATTGTCGTACCGTCCATGGAGCCGATCAGCTCAAAGGGAGTGTGCTTTTCCCTGTAGAGCTGCTGGGCTGTCTGGGAGCCGGGAAACAGCATATAAAGGCCAAGACACAGCATAACGATAGCAGTCCAACCACAGCGGGGGATGGTCTTTGCCGCAATTTTACAGATATGCCCCGCCATAATTCTTTTGGCGTTTCTTGACAAGGATAATTCCGATGACTGCCGCAAGGATCACACCCCCTAAAATCAGCACGGAAACCCACCACTGGCTTGCCGCCTTTTGCTTTTCTTCTTCCGTATTATCCGTCTGCTGTAACTGGACAATCGGGCGATTTACTGTTGTTTCAAAGGTGGTTTCCTGTTGGAATGCCTCTCCGTTCTCGTTTTCGTATATCAAAGTAACTGTACCAACTGTATCGCCGTACTGGTTGCCGTTTTCGTTTCCCTTGCTGGCATTCAGAGCAATAATGTACAGTTCAATTTTGGTCGTTGCAGAGGTTCCCGCCCCCATGGTGCCGATATATCCCGTGTTGGACGGCGCAAAACCAAAACCGGAAACAACACAGCGGACGTTGTACATCGGGTCCCTGCCCATATTCATCACCTGGAAGTTTACAGGGATGGTTTCGCCTACAGTTACACTGTCCGCAAAACGGGGCATCACCAATTCCATGTTGGCGGGCTGCTGAATTTCCACCAGCGTTGTACCAGAGGAGGATAGGTTCAAGGTTTTGCTGCTATCATAATTAAAAGTGAAGTTCAATGGATATTTACCTGCCGGGAGAGAAGAATCCGTTCCGAAGCGAATGGTCAGTTCCGCTTCTCCACCGGCTGGGATTTTATCGATCTGGAAAATATCGCTATCCTCCAACAGGTTGATATGCAGGTTCCCGGTATCTACCTTCACCAGCATATTCCGAACAAATTTCGTTGTCAGGGAATTTTTCAGCGTGACCGTCAGGGTGAATTCTTCTCCGGCCATGGCTTTTTCCGGCTCTATCCTACTGCCGGAAATATATACAACTGGCTCGGCAGTTGCGACTTCCGGGGCCGTCTGCTTGATTTCTGTGGATTGACCATCCGTAATGGTCACATAAATGGTGTAAATACAGTCAATCGAATTGTTCTCTTCATCGTAACCGGAGATATTAACTGTTACAGGATAAACACCGTTGTACCGCTTTTCCGAGAGGGCCACATCAAATTGCACCAGGAATACATCCTGGGGTTCCTCCGTATCCTTGGGAATAACGGATTCCAGTGTAAATATCTTCTCGTAGTTGGCGATTTCAAAAGGGGCGGATGCGCTGGCTCCCAGGCCCAGAGATACCTTGATCTCGTCTTTATAGAGGCTTCCGTTGGTGCGCAGCGGCAGTACCAAATGCATGGTATTCCCGCTGGTCCTTGGTATGTAGCCATCCTCATAGGCCCGGTCCATGCCGTGGTAAACATGCTCGGTATCAATTTCTACCGCAGTTGGGATTTTGGACGGTGTGGTTGGCTGTGTCGGCTGGGTAGGCTCTGTCGGCTGGGTAGGCTCCGTGGGCTGAGACGGTTCAGTAGGGTCAGAGGGCTGCGTCGGGGAGGTAGGAGTTGTAGCGGGCTCTGTCGGGTCTGTTTCGGTTGGTGTCGTCGGTTCCGTCGTGGGCGCAGTTGACTCTGTAGGCTGTGTCGTAGGTGCGGGATCGGACGGCTCCGTTGAAGTATCCTCTTCTTCCTGGTCAGGTGTGCTTTCCTCTTGTGCGGCAACAGTTTCCTCGGTGGCCGTGGTATCGGCGGTATCCTCCGCCAAAGCGGAAAGCGGCAATGTCAGTACCAGTACCACGGCCAACAGTCCCGCAAAAATCTTCTGAATCATTTCTTTTCCTCCATCCTTACACACGCAGTTCTCGTGTCCACTGTACTTGCTTTGGGGCCGGGGCACCGCTGAGATAAATCAACACACTGCCCTCTGGGCGAAGCTTCCACAGGGTGCGCCATAATGTATCTGTATCCAGGTCCGGTAAATCATCCAGAAAACCTTGGAAAACCAGCACTTTTGGTTTACATATCACAGCCCGCAGAATCGCCCCATGGGCCTGCTTCCTGGCAGAGCATCTTCCTGGCGTATTGTAAAGGTCGTACAGCGGCAGAAGCTCCGTGGTCAGTGCCTTTACCGCCCTTAGAATTTCCGCATTCTCAATGTCTGCCAAACGCATTGGAAATGCGATTTGCTCTATCATCCGCAGTTCTGGAATCCACCCCAGACCTTGCGGAATTGCCCCAATATTTTCCCGCCGGAAGGCAACCCCCTGGTCCGGTGTCAATGTGTACGGGTCAATGCCATCAATAAGGACTGTTCCCGCATCCGGCACTCGCAGACCGCAAAGCACTTCAAAAAACTGTTCACTCCGCTTGGGGGAGCTGTTTATGAAAATGGTGTCCCCAGCATCGGCTTCAAATGTCAGCATCCGTTCCAGATTGCCTGCGCTTCGCAAATCCGGGATAAAGCTTGCTTCTATCAAATGTCCCATTACCGCACCACCGTCAAAACGCCAGCATCCATTTCGCAGACCGTATCGCAGAGTTCGTCAATATCCACCTGGTTGTGGCTTGCCAGGATCACGGTTTTTCCCTCTTCCCGGAGACCTTTAATGACGTTTCGGATATGTATTACCCCGTGCTTGTCCAGGCCGTTAAAGGGTTCGTCCAGGATCAGCAGACTGGGGTCCTCCATCAATGCCTGGGCGAACCCCAAACGCTGCCGCATTCCCAGAGAATACTTTCCCACTGGCTTCTTCATATCCGGGTCAAGCCCTACCTGTTCCAGGACGGCCCGGATTGTTAAGGCATTGGCTTTTTTTTGCAGCGAGGCCAGAATCTTTAGATTCTGGGTTCCAGACAGGTGGGGCAGGAATCCCGGTGTTTCAATGATGATGCCGATATCCTCCGGGAAATCCGTTTCCTTCCCCACCTGCTTGTGATTGACATAGATCACGCCGCTGTCCGGCTTCAAAAATCCGCAGATACATTTCATCAGGACAGTTTTCCCGGAGCCATTGTTGCCTACAATTCCGTGAATTTTCCCCTTTTCAAAGGTGTGGGAAACGCTTTTCAGAACGTGTTCTTCCCCAAAGTATTTATTGACATCACATACTTCAATCACGTTTTCCATAGCTCACCCCTCCGTTCCTGTGAAGCTGAAATTGTACCGCTTGGCTGCCCGGATAGAGGCAAAATGCAAGATCACGGACAAGCCAATAAAAATACAATAGGACTGCCACAGCCGGGGCAGTTTGTCGTAGCCAAAATTGTGCATATGGTATGTGGCCTGGTTCAGTGGAGACAGCCACCCGATAATGACATTGGCAATGTAGTAGGCTTCATCCGGCAGCTTTAGAATGAGCTGGATGGTGTCCGGCTGCATGAGAATTCCGTACAGACTGAACACCAACACACTGACCACCCCTGCAACCTGACCGAACCGCAAGTTGCAGGCCAGCATCAGCAGCACCATGACGGAAGTGTAGCCCAGCATCAGGAAAAAGATGGATATCATGCCCTGATAGGGCCAGCTCATTTCCAGAGTTTTGACCAACGCCGGAATTGCTACACGTTCTCCAGCGTTGGTATAGCCGAGAATTGCCGCTGTGGGGCTCCACATGTTGGCGGCGAAGGACTGCTGAATGGAAAGTATTACGGTACTTGCCAGCACAAAGATTAGGTAAATCGTAGTAGCTGCCAGGATGTACACAACTTGTCCTGTGATCCAGGTCCTCCGGTCTGTCCGCACCAGGTAAAAGGGGGTTCCAGAGGACAGGAACGGCATGTCCGCAAAGAGCAGTACCAGCAGCACCGAGGATAGAAGGATAGAATTGCTGTCACCGAAGCTCCAGATGAAGGATTCTACCATCTGCATAGTGGTGTTGTGGTCGATGGCAAAACGGACAGCCTTGTCGGTCAGGAGGAAACTCATGATGAAGGTGATGGCGAAGGTGATGGATATTCGATGATTTCCATGCCACAAGCGAAAATTATATTCAACAATAGCCAACAATTGTCTAACCTTATTCATAATCTACGCAACCTCTTTCCAGTTAGAAATATAAAAACAATCCCTAATATCAACGTCAATTCAAGCAAGAAAATAGCTGCCCCACATGCTCCATACGGCCATATATCTGGAATTATCCAATTGGGTGGATACAAGAACACAATATTTGTTAAATATCGTTCACTAAGAATAACAAGGAGATAGTAGATCACAAATGGTGAAACATAAGCAATGTATTTACTCTCCATAATTGCACTCAATGTCATCCCCATAACAGCCCAAGTACCACCTGTCATAAATAACAATATTATGATTTGAAATGGAGGTTGCATAATAATTGTTTCATACGCCACTATTTCCTCTTTTGGCAAATAAAGCAACACTGAACTGTAAAATGCTACTATCCCACCTAAGGAAACAACAACGCCGCCAACCAGAAAGCATATACACAAGCGACTTTCGTAGTATATAAAATAACCACTACGAACTAGATAAAATCTAGCGAATTTTGTTTTCAGATCATCTATGTATGTCCCAGAAAATGGTAGTACCGCTAATATTGGTATAAAAGAAGCAACCGCTTTGGTTTCGATTGCCAATTTAAAGAATATCTGATGATAGTTTATTGGCAATGCGTCTTGACTTGCCGTACGAAACAGCTCTTCTGAAGATCCAAAGAAGAAAACAACAACCATAGCAGCGAGAGAACAAATGCATCTTCTGTACCCGATTTGCTTCATCCCAGCTAACAAACCATTAATCACAAGTAAATCCTCAGTCTATTATTTTCACAACACAGTTTTTTCTGTACTTTTTGTTAGCTATTAGTTGTATTGATTATTGTTCCATCCACTGCATTAATAGAAATCAATGTTAAATCTGGTGTCGTAAAAAGATATTCGTCTGTAGATTTATCGTAAAATTCTGCATCGCCCAATAATACAACGGCAGGAACATAATAATAGATATCGTCTTCATTGGCGACTCGAATCCTACCCAACGCATATTTTACTCTATCTATTTTCACTTCACACTTGATGTTCTGATTACTTGCATCAAGCATCATTGTCGTATCATAAGAATAAAAACTCCTATAAATCAGATTATTTTTTGCTAGATTTACAATCTCATCCATAGGAATTACCGCTACATTGTCATTTATCACATTAGTGATATCTATTGGTGAATCTAGCGAAAAACTTATCAAATCACTATTGGCAGAAAATACAAATTCGCAAGATGTCATTTGATAGGTTGATGCATAAATATCATTTGCAGTTAAATTAGCAATTTTTTCTTGACAAATCGATGCTACACCATTTAAGACGGGAATCGCCTCAATATATATTGTATACTCTGGTATATCCCCATAGTAATTTGTATTTATTTTATAATTCTCAATAGTCCATTTACCTAAATGCATATTTTCGAGAATAGTTTCTGCTTTTTTTACTGCACAGTCCACCTGGGCATCTGTTGGTTTATCCGTCCGGCACAGCTTTGCAGTAAAAAATCTTACATCTAAATCAAACGGACTGTCTGACTCAATATAGGCTCTGATATAATTAGCCTTATAGTCTACTTCATTTCTACTTCCTACCAAAAAAGTAAAGGGGATTCCCTCGTCGTCAAGTGTGGCTTTTATTAAATTATCCTCCCTTGTTTGCTTATAGTTCTCCGCTTCATTGCTACTAAATAAGTAAAAAGGAGCCTTCTTAAAATGCCATGCACATTCTTTCCTGTTATCATTTTTATCTGCAGACTCGAGCTTTGATGTGTACTCTTGGATAAAAGTCTTTATAACATGGTCGGAATTTTCATATACATCTCCAAAAAGCTTTGTAAGCGCTTCTTGATTTGTATACTCAGACCATCGATTTATTTTATCCTGAATCTGTGACCTAGATGGTTTGGCATCATCCCAATGTTGCCATTCGTAATACGAAACATCACCAAATAACGCTTTTGCCGCTACTTCAGCCTCGTTTTCTGTAATATAGTGAGGGCTGACAGTAATAACAGGCATATTAGTATCTGTTATTAGTTCATCAAGTTGCATATGATATTCAACCGTATTATCTGTGCTGAAAAAAACGTCTGAAAAATCAATATGTTGGGTCGCATCTGCTGTATTGTCCGTATCTGCCTTTTGGCTTGCCTTTTCAAGAAATTCCGCTTCGTTTTTATTCTGAACAACTTTGGACGGACTTGATTGGCATCCATTCAAAAGGGACAATAGAAGTATAATGCAAAGAAAAACATTTCTTTTCTTCATAAAGCTATCCTCCAATTCTATACCATTATACTTTCCAAGGGACTAGGCAAACTGCCTAGTCCCACAGTTTATCGTGAGAAAGTATTAACCGTTAAAGGGGTGGAAATTATATCGCTCGCTAACTTGCGCATTTGTACCAGTTCCGTAAAAGTAGAAGAAGGTAGGGTTGGATCCATATGTCGCCATAAATACAGGCGATCCGCTCTCCTTAAGGACAAGTCTATGACAGTCCATCTCCTCCAAGCGCCCCGGTGTGCTTTTCAGTGTCCCTGCAATGCTAGTCCACGTCCTTGAACCGGCAATGTAATCGGGGGTTTCACCCATGTAGTTACGCTGATATTTGCCCAATGCAGCCCTTGTTTTGCTACCCCACGCACCATCGTGCGTACTCCCGGCCATTTCAGACTGTGTTCCAGAGAAAGCAAAGAAGAATCTCTGAATTGCCCACACATATTTCGGATACACGCCGGCATAATAAGCACTAACCGGCTTGAATTCAGTGCTCATTTCGCTGCTCCAATTTGATGCGGCCGAAGCAGGGATTGCGAATACTCCGATAATTGCGCAGATTGCAAGCAATAACGAGATTGTACGTTTCATAAAAATACCTCCATATCTTTTTTACTATCATCTTTCCCCCTGTCATCGCTGATAGCTTACGACACTTAAACTCAATAACCGTGCACAATGTATATTGAATTAGGGGCCATACTATGAATTGCTGATCAGGCAAATTCACACATAAAATGATTGCAGTTCTGTATATCACTACAAGAATTTGCTTGGATGCTGACGGCCACAGGAATGAAAATTGCATTGATTTATTCTCGCAATTCCTCCGGAACATCCGGCTGGTAAGACAAGAAACAGCATGTATTCGAAACGCTGTTAATTGCCAGCACCAGCGCAAAACTTGCGGCACAACTCATGATTCTCCGAATCAAATTTCTTGTTTTTGCTTTCATAGTAACTACCTCTTTCTTATATTTTATTCAGCTTTTCGGCTGAATAATTACATAAAAATGCTATTCTCTCGTTAGAACTACAGCTAATATCGAAATGCTGGCTGCAAAAACGCCCATAAAATACATCATAACGTAGACATTGGTTTTCACTTTCATCAGCATAAAAATCACTGACACGCCAACAGCACACCATGAAACTGCGATACACCTTTTTCGATTTTCATGACGTGTTTGTTTTGACAGTGGTTTATTTTGTGCCTCTATTGGCGTAAAGGAATACATTACTACCAAAGAAGCAACCGTCAATATGAGGTGTGCATTTCGAATTAGGGCAAGCATTCGGCTGGAGTATAGTAAAAAAAGAAATACAGCAGAAAAAGAGATGATACACATAAAATGCGTCTTTGCGTGGTATCCGCCTCCTGTCACCCGTAACGGAATAAATCCAATTAAATACGGAATCCAGGCATATTTAATCCCACATAACGCTGATAGCAGAATTAAACAAAGAATACCAACAAAACTTGAAATCAGCAACTCGAACCCATATATGTATGCTTTTTCACGCTCTGCGGGAATAATCTGATTCTCACACAGTCTATCACAAATCCACGTTGCAGCTTTATAGATACGATCATCTCCTATCCGCCTGTCTTTGGCTATAGTATATATGTACTATCCTTTCCATTCAAGATATCTGGCATGAGTGGCAAGTCCAAAGGCACAACTGGAAATAATTCTCCATTATTCTACATTTATACCGTTATTTTTTACCTGTATTATTACGTTAAGAAAGCAATTTATTTGGAGTATAATACGGGTATACAGTATGGATTGTAGGTGAATCAATTTGAACAGCATTCGGGACCGTTTGGGGCCATTAATTAAAGCAAAGAGAATACAACTTGGAATGACGCAAGAAGAACTTGCTGACCGGTTGAATATCTCCCTCAGCTTCGCCGGTCAAATTGAGCGTGGAGAATCTATGCCAAGCGTTGAAACCCTCGCACTTATCATGTATGAGCTGAACATCGATCCTCGCCTTATTTTCATTGATGGAGACATAGGCAGCTCTTCCGAATACGACGAGTTGTGTTTACTCTTGCACCGGATGTCAGTATCACAGCGTAAGCTGGTGTTGGATTTTGCAAAAATGGTCCGTTCTTACAAGATAATGTAAAAAAGAAAACCGTTTGCGTAGCTGCAGAAGCTTCAGCAAACGGTTTTTGTCACAAATGGTCCTTGTAGCGGCATAAGTGGTCATTTACCTCCCCTTGTTATTCCGTTTTATTTAATGTATAATAATATAGATAATATAGACAGAGAGAAGGTGTCCGTAAATATGGGCAAACTTCGCATTGCGGTATGTGATGATGATCCGATGGATCTTGACAATACTATCAGTATGATAGAGAAATACGATAAGAGCAAAACATTTGACATAGTTTCCTTCACGCATGCCAGTCCTCTGTTGAATACCACAAGTGTAGGAGCGTTTGACATTCTACTGCTTGACATTGAAATGAAAGCACCCAATGGCTATGATGTCGCTAGACAAATTGCCGCCACGGCCTCTCCGCCTGTCATCATCTTTGTGACAAAAAGCAGTGCCTACACCTTAAAAGGCTATGGTATCGCCCTACGGTACTTGCAGAAACCGCTGGACGAGGCCATATTCGAAGAAGCCTTAGATGCCTCTGTACAAGAAGCAACCGCACATCGCCTCTACTTTACATCTGACGATAAAACAGTAGCACTTCCCCTTCGTAAGATTCTCTATATCGAGATGTATGGGCATTACGCCACCATCCATACATATTCATCTGAATACCGAGTCCGAAGTACATTGAGGGACATCCAAAACAAACTTCCGCAGGGCTATTTCGCTCTCCCACATAAAAGTATATTGGTAAATTTTGAGCATGTACTTTCTGCGTCAAAAAGCGCAATCCAAATGGATAACGGCACAACCATCCCCATCAGCAGACATAGATATAAAGAGTTTAATGATGCATTTTTTCGTTTTCTGGAGAGGTAATATCAAATGTATATTCTGGCAGAAGTGATTGGTGTTATATCAGAAGTTTTTATTATCTATATTTTTATCCAGGGTATTTGTCCGAAAAAGGAATGCTCTCCAATAGCGTTATTGCTTGCTTATGCTGGATATGGAGCAGGCCTTCTGATCCTGTCTTTTATCGGCAATGCTGCTGTCTTGCGTATTGTTTTTTGCTGCCTTGGAATCGTTCTTCTGGTTTCCTTCTTTTATACCGCAAATGGCATTCAAGCGATTTTTATGGGAATGGCTTTCTGCGCAATATATATGCTGATTGATGTTGGTGTTTTTATAGTTGCCTCTCTTCTTCACATAGACAGCGATTTGATCATGTCAAGAGGGACTTCTCGATGCATATATATTGCAACGACACATATCATTCTCCTCGCCGCAATTTCCATTGTGCTGTGTTTTTTCAAAAGCAAATCAAATGCTATCACTTTTTCTTTTATCTTAGTTCTTTCGCCTGGATATATTATCAGTATTCTCCTGGGATTATCGTTTTGCCGGTATCTTCAGGCTTCTGGAAGCGACCTTCCCCTCCCCTTCCTATTCGCTTCCATCGCCCTGCTGTATATGAACATTGTTCTGGTTTTTTACGCTCAACAGGCAAAGATTTCAGCTAAGGCACGTCAAGAGATAGAAATAGCCGAACATCATTATAAAATGCAGGAGCTTTACTATAGTCAACTGCAAAATGAACAAAATGAAACTCGTGCGCTCTTCCATGACATTAGTAAACGGATGACCGCAATGAATGAATTAGTTCGTGAAAACAGTTCTGAACAAGCGCATGAACTTCTGTCTGAAACACAAAAGCTCTACGAAAATATTGGTAATGTCGTTGACGTTGGAAACAGTATCATAAGTGCCATACTGAACGAGTATAAAGCCAAAGCGCAACAGAAAAACATTGAGTTTTCTTTTTCCGTAAGTGTTCCGGAACAGCTTCAAATTTCTGCTGTTGATTGCTATATTCTCCTGGGAAACACATTGGACAACGCAATAGAGGGGGCTCTCTCTGTACCAGAAGATAAGCGCCGAGTCCATTTGCAGCTCCGCCAGCACCAAAAGACGCTGTTTTATAAGATTGAAAATTCGTGCACAGAGGGTCACACAACCAGAAAACGAAGTGGAAACCACGGTTACGGTCTGCAAAACGTTCGTAAGTGTGTTGACAAATATTCGGGAGAAATGGTTACCTCATACGAAAATGGCAATTATATTTTTACATCACGAATAACATGCCAGAGCCAATAGAATGCTAATCTAAAAATGTTAAGCGGCAGGCCCATATGGGTCTGCCGCAAATAATTGTAGGAGGGCATTTCCAGGACAAACAAACCAACCTATAATTTGATATTTTCAATTATTTTGATTTTTCCATCCTCAAGGCTTAAACAATGCAACCTGACAAGGTCATCAATAATTTGTGTATTCGAGCCAGATCGTGCCAAAATGTTTTGCTCTGGTATTTCGACATTCAATGCACCAAGTCTATAGCAAACTTCCAGCACCCTTGCATGCTCATTGTTCAGTTCAATCTCAACAGTATCATCCATTGTCAGCAGTATCTTCAAGAGAATTGCGATTGTTTTCCACGAAGGCCCATCCGCCAAACTTAGACCAAACTCAATAATAGTCGCTAAAGCGTGTCCAAGTCTAAATTGTACGTTGTACCCTTTGATACTGACAACTTTTCCATCTTTTTTTATGTAGACCAAATCGTGGTCGCTTATCTCACCCAACACAGTGTACATCACCGCTATGTTGTAAAGGCCTAATAATTTGTCCTCATCAATGTGGTTTATGCTTGCATAGCTACGCAATTTCTCTTGAACTTGAAGGTCAAATGCCAGCGCATTTCCAGATCCCTTCTCATTTCTCATATCCATATATCCTTTCTGAATCAATTTTGTAAGCTTTCCATTTTTTAATTTATAAAACAATTCTTCACGAAATTCATCACTTATGTCCCAGTATGCATTTAAAACGCTGTTGCCTTGTGTTGTATCAAACATATAAGAATCAGACTCACTAATTTGCAACAACTTTTCTTTTCTAATCTTGAGAGTTGGATGTGTGTCAGCTGAAGCCTTTTCTCCATAGAGCCAGTCGCTCATAAAATATAAATCTTCGTAGAACAAGAACAATACAACAGGTGTTGCGTATAGATAATCGTGAAATACATCTAAAAAAGGAGATGAAAGACCGGGTATCTGTTTATCGATGATGCTTAAATAAACTTCATAGCCAATCCTATCAGCATGAAGTTCTTCTTCCAGGGGACTATAATCTGTTTCTATTGTCCGATTCATATAAGCATGTGCAAGTTCATGACACATCGCAAATGCAAGCACCGACCAGTACATGTCCGCTATAAATTGTATCCCTCTATCATCGCATTTCTCTTTGATCAACCCAACAAGGCTAGATACATTGATATCTGAGTTCAGATTTCCTTGTCTGTAGCACTTATCTATAGAGTTTATAGCATACTGAAAACAAAAGCCGTATATCTCTTTTTCTTCATGGAATCGACTCCACAAATAATAGTTTGCAATATACTCAAATAAATAGTGTGTTAATAGTCTATCGACATAGACAATTCCACTAGAAAAAAACACACGTGATGCATGATCATGTTTCACTGGGATTTTACCATCAGACGATGAAATATACATGGAAATAAACTGCTCGTCCAGTAAACAGTGGTATTTATTTTCGAATGCCTTCTTAATAAGGATGAATAGGTCCTTAAAATCAGCTTGCTGTGTCGGCAATTGGAATCCCTTTTCTATAAGTGCGTCTTTCCAAAGCAGTTCAGAATCTGATTCCTGCTTGTTATTCGATGAGTTTATCTGGCAGTAGGTTATTTCACCATTAGCAGATGTGATCAGACTACGGTCTTGCATATCTTCAAACCTTTTTTTCATATAACCACCTCTCTGCTTCACGGCCTTTCGTATGTGATATCACCCCAGTTACACTATACCACAGTGCATGGAAAAGGAAAAGCGGCAATTAAAATAAAACATTAATATAAGCGATAATCCCCCACTGCAAAGAAGGTGGGGCAATTAACACCACCCCACTTCTTATTTGTCTGTTTTACAGCATCCCATATCCTAATATCCATTGATTTTCTAACGGATAGCTCTGTTCTCGGCAGCTATCCCCAGAATTCCCTTCAATAGTATGGACCCTGCCGTTTTCAACCTTTGCAACAATCCCAACATGGTCGGCTCTGCCATCCTGACTGCCGCTTTCTTCGTCCACCCAATCGAAGAAAATCAGCATTCCAGGCGTTGGAGTGATGCTCCTGTCTACCCACTGACCATGCTCCTTGAACCAGGATACGCCCCACTCACAGCTGGAGAATTTGGGGATGATACCAGCATCGATATATCCGCACTGGTTGGCGCACCAGCTGACGAAGCAGGCGCACCACTCCACCCGTTCGGTATAGCCATACCAGCGCCAATAAGGTTCTCCCCCGACATTTCCAATTTGAGAAGTAGCGACTCCTACAAGAAGCGACGTTGTGTCCGGGTCATAGAAAATTTGACCCAGGGGATAATACCGCAGCACATGGGTTACATAATCCATATCACCATAGCTGTCCCAACCATATCGTTCGGCGGTTTTAATGGAAAACTCGATAGCATTGGATTTGGTATATTCTCCGTACTTACTTTTTGCCCAGGTGATATAACCCTGCCCGTAGTTATAGCCCTGGATTGCCAGTTTTACAGAAGCTATGTCCAGCGGACTGTCACATTGAGCGAGTTGCAGGCAATCAGCAAGATTCTGGATGCCTACATTGATAGAGTATTCGGGATCGGTAATACCACCAGGGGCATGCGGATAAAGGGCATTGAAGCCACATTCAGAACACTGCATTGGATCGCACCCCTGCCCCTTGGATTCCTGCATCATCACAGCTTGAACCAAAAGCACATAGTCCGGGATACCATACTCTCTGGCATATTTCTGGATAACCGGCCCATAGGCTTGTACTTCTTCGCTGACCGGAAGAATTTCAGAATCGTTATCATCCCTGGCGAACAGGATACCGGCAAAGCACATTACCATGAGGACGATTATCAGAATCAGCAATGTACAGCCGCCTGCGGCAAACAAAGAAATGAGCTTTGCCGTGGCCTCGGCAATTGCTTTGGCAGCTCTGGCAGAGTATTCCGCTGTTTTTCTTGCTGTCAGAGCGGCTTCCTTTGCCGCCTTTCCGGATCGATGAGTGAGCCGTGCGGATTCAACAGCGGCTTTCTGTCCGGCACGAAAGGCTGCACCTGCCGTTTTAACGGATGCCATTCCCACCTGGTCAGCGGTTTTAATCGCATTGCGGGCGATTTTTGCGGATTTTTCTCCTTTTCCTACAGTCGGAACCAGGTGAATGCCTGGACTGCCAGATTTCTGGATAGGTCCAGCGTGGGTGGTGAGAATTTGCCTCTCCCGGATTTGGTTTGGTTCCTTTTTCGGGAAGTCTATCCTAGGGGCCAGATTTGCCCCATCAGGTGTCTGATGGGGCTGCGGTGCGTCTATGGGAGTGGACGAATTTGTCTGCCTACGGCTGCGAAGAAGCTGCCGTCCTAGAATATCCATTTGATACACTGTTTCTTGAGCGATGACAGCAGCGCCGTCTTGTATCTGATCAGCAGCGGATTCTTCACCGCTACTCTCCGAAGAACAAGTGCTATGCTCTGCCTTCTCCCTGGCCTGCACATAGGCATCCTTCATCCGCTGACCGGCGACGGTGCTACGGTTCAATACTTTTATCGTGCCGGATACCACATCCCTCGTTTTGATTTCAGCCATCAAAATCTACCTGACCTTTGGCAAATACGCCCTCACCTGGACGGGTGGTGATGAGCTTATAAAGTTCCGTATTTGAGGGGAAACGGTTGATAAAGGGTATCAGCGCATTGCCATACCGAAGCAAGCCGCATCCGGCTTCCGAGCCGTTTACATACCGCATCTGCTCCTGGGAGATGTTCAGCAGTTCCGACAGCCGTTCCTGGTCATTCTCTGCCTGATTGAGCATGACAATGAATTCGGAGTTGCTGAGCATGGACCGGGCCTGGGGTGCGCTCAGAAGGTAGTAGGGTAGGGTAAAGGCGCCTTGCCGCCGTTGGCGGTAGGTTTCCTACACCCTCCCTCGGAACCGGACTTACTCCT